>NZ_BBCD01000022.1 GCF_001311865.1 Piscibacillus salipiscarius JCM 13188 | reverse complement strand
GGCAAATACACTCAATATTCGGTTTTATTTAACTATTTTATTCTGTCCCAGCCTCTTTTTTCAAAAAATAAATTTACAAGAAAAATTCCAAGTGTTTCTTCATATATTTCATCGAACTGGCTAAACGGTAAAGGGTTGGTCCCACGTCCAAGTTCAACTGTATATCCTGGCCGTCTATATTCTTGAATGTACCAGTCTTTAAATCCAGCATGACTATCTACATAACGAATAGGGATATAGCCACTAACCCTTCCATATTCATTTACAATTGTTTGAGCCTCACGTGGTTCTAAACCCTCATAACCCCAATAAATGACCTCACCTTGAGTGTGTAAGGCAAGAACGCGATCAAATCCTTTTTCTTCAACTAAGTTAGCCATTGTTTTAGCCTCAGGTTCTGATAACGGATAAGGACCAGGATAATTTCTTGGTGAAGGCTGCTGCCGTTTTCGATTGCTTTCAATTTCCCAATTAGCAGGATATTGATTATTTAAGTCTACTCCTCTGATATTAGCTTTCCAATTATTAAAATTTGTACTTTGATTATTAATGGATAGTACTAAATCGCGGATCGCTTCATCATCTGGTAATCCTTGGTTAATTAAATCAACACCATCTGGATTGACCATTGGAACAAGTGATAATGTGATTTGATCATAAAAAGCATTCATATTTACATCGCGAATAGGTTCACCTGATGAAAGAGATAATAAGTAATCATGTAGAAAACGCATGATAACTGATGTTGTAATGGATTCATTAGCATGGAAAGATCCATTAATATGAACATGTTTGTCGCCTTCACCAATTGAAACTTCATATATAGGTTTATTTTGAACAGATCGACCGATTTCTCTAAGCGATATAAATGGGTACTGATTTACCAACGTAAATAAATCATCTTCTAGACGTTCGGAAGTATAAAGTTGATCAAAGTTAAGAATGTCATTGTTAATTCTGACTGGTAAAGTGATGGTATCCCCAACCCTTAGTTGATAAGGGTCAATAGGGTTTGTTGCCAGAATCTGATCTAAAGGTATTTGATTATTTTGGCTAACACTCCAGAGCGTATCTCCACTTTGGATTTTGTAACTGTGGGTTTGATAATAAGGAACTTTGATCACCTGACCAATCCTTAGCATACTTGGGTTTGTGTATGGATTAGCGTTCAATAATTGCTGAAGAGGAACATTGAATATGCTTGATATTCTATAGTAGGTCATTCCAGGTTGAATGACTAAATCCATTTGAAATCCTCCTTAAGTATTTAAGATGGAACACTATTATAAGTATATTTGCACATTCACAAAAAAAGTGCTTATAATTTTATTAGAATACATTGCACAGACGTGGTTTCTTATATACAATGTGTTAAGATAGTTTTAGAGAAAAATAAAGGAGTGGTTACTTTGGCATTTATTATTACATCACCTTGTAAGGATGAAAAAGCTGCAGAATGTGTTGAAGTCTGCCCGGTAGATTGTATCGAGGAAGGCAAGGACATGTTCTATATAGATCCAGATATTTGCATTGATTGTGGTGCATGTGAAGCGGTATGTCCAGTAGAAGCTATTTATCATGAAGATGAGCTTCCTGAGGAAGAACGCGAATATATCGAAATTAACCGTAAATTCTTCCAAGAATAACATAAGGTATTAAAAAGGCTGGATATAGTTATTCAGCCTTTTTTCTCTTTGAACACGTGTTTTTAAAAATGTTCCTAATTTAACGTGACTCGCCAAAAGGCGGGTTTTATTAATGAAATAATTTCTAAGGGGTCTACAATATGAAACGATTATATCTAACTGATACACAAACGGAGCAATTCTTCTCATTATTAAGATGGCTGTTTTTAATCGTTTGTTCTGGCTTATTTTACTATGAACCAATTAGACAACAGCTTCAGCTGACTTTCGAGACATTTGACTATTTATTTATCACAGCATTTTCATATATGTTAATTACTCAAATTGCCTTATTTTTTACTTCTAAAAGAGAACGATTGCAACAATTTGTCTTAAAACTTGGAATTGTGATGGACTTTATTGTTATTTTTTGGCTGATCGCATTATCAGGTGGTATGAATAGTTGGTTTATCCCTGTCATTTATCTATTTCTTATGCATGCCACAATCTACTGGAGAACAAAAGGGTTGTTATGGTCTTTAATTTTTCTGTTTTAGCCTACACAATGATTGGATTCTATCAAGCTAGTAATATAACGACTGATGTTATTTGGACTTACCTTTTTAATGTATCATTCTTTATTATTATTGGCTTATTTGCTGGAATATTAGCATTAAGGGAACGAAAACATTTAAAAGAAAAGGTTTCTTTTCACGACCAATCAATTAAAGATTATGTAACAGGCCTATATAATCACCGCTCATTCCAAAACACGTTGTCAAAACTAACTCAAAGTGAAAAACCAATTACATTAATTATGGCAGACATTGATAATTTTAAACAAATTAATGACCGATATGGACATACTATTGGCGATCAAGTATTATCAGCGTTTGGAAATACTTTAATCCATGAGTTAGATCCTATGGAGAGCTACTCTTTTCGCTATGGTGGAGAAGAGTTTGCGATTATTTTATTTGATCGACATAAAAGATCTATAGAACAACAAATTAATGAATGGAATAAATTATTTCAGCACGGGATTCAGCTCATTCCGGAATTAAAAGGTGAAAACATTACCATTAGTTATGGAGTCGCTTTTTCCGCAGAAGATGACGAAAAGGATGCATTATTAAAACGAGCTGATGACTATATGTATTTAGCTAAATCAAATGGGAAAAACCAAGTGATGTTTCAGGAATCATATGAACGTATAGGAGAATCATGATGATCACAACTGACAAAATAAAAACTTCATATAATTTTGATGTCTTATGGAACATATTCGAAAGAGAGCCGTATCAAAATATTAATCAAAAGTTATTAAAACTGTATAAGAAATGGCAAAAGAGGCAATTAACGATTGGGTTTACAGGGCATTTTTCTGCAGGAAAATCAACGTTAATTAATGCATTGTTAGAAGATGATATTCTCCCATCTAGTCCAATTCCAACTAGTGCGAACATTGTCGAAATACAATACGGAAATGCGGAATCAACCACCTATCATCTTCCTAACAATCTCCAGGCAAAAGAGGAAACGATTAATTTAGATCATGTTAAACAACTTGCACGTAACGGTGAGACGGTTGAATCGATCACCATCCAAAAACCTATCAATGTGTTGAAAATGACATTACTTAATGGATACACCTGGTATCGATTCCTCTGATGATGAAGAGTTCAAGAGAACGTTATCTAACACGTATCTAATTGATTTTTTGTTTATGTAATGGATTATAATCACGTTCAATCAGAAGTGAATTTTAAATTTCTTAGAGAACTTGAAGATAACAGAGTACCATACGTAATGGTCGTTAATCAGGTCGATAAGCACAATGATGAAGAGCTACAATTCGACTCATTTAAACAGTCATTAAAGGAGAGTTGTCGTTCTTGGGGACTTAAGCCAAAACACATATTCTATACGTCTTTAATTAATGAGGGACATGAGCTTAATCAATTCGAAAACCTTCAACAATTTTTACAACAATTAATTGAAGATCAAGAGCGATTAATCGTTGATAAATTATCGTTTGAGTTAGAAAACTTAATGGAAGAATGGGCTAATCATAAACTTGATTTAAACCAAAATGAATACGATTCTGTAAATGAAAAACGAAATTCAATCAAAACGTTTGTTTGAAGAAAAGAAATTAATCATTGAAGAAAAGGATCAGTTTCGTTCGAAGCTGAACCAAAAAATGAACGATTTGTTTCAAAAACGCTTATATTATGACTTTTGAAACTCGTGAATCAGCAAAATTGTATTTAGAGTCCCTTCAGCCAAAGTTTAAAGTTGGAAGAATATTTTCTAGGAAAAAAACAGAAGAAGAAAAACAGAGAAGACAAAGTGAATTTTTGAAAGCTATTCAAGAGCGAGTCAAAACTGAAATGATTTGGCATATTCGCAGACTGCTATTGGACATAATGAGCGAAGAACAATTAGAAGACCAAGCACTAACAGAAAACATTCAAAACTTTAGTTTAAAGATTACTGAAGAAGATTTAAATAAGTCAGTCAATCCTTCAGCAGAAATCAATGCTAATTCTGTTTTAATTTATACTGATCAGCTTCATAAAGATTTATCTAAGAAAGTTAAACAAGAAGCGGCATCAATCACAACAGATCTTGAAGGGATTATGAAACAACATCAAGATAGAAAAATTGAAAAAATTAATGAAAATATAAAGCAAATTGAATCAGAACTAGAAGATTTTCAAGATCTTGACGCATTAGAAGAACAAAAAGGGCAATTAGTTACTCAGCTCAAAGACCAAGTTTTTAATGAAGATACATCTAATGATAAAATCGAACTCGCTGCGAAGGAATTCTTCTACACTCAAAGTGTCGATATTAATGAGCTATTAAGACGTGACATAACTGAAGAAGAAACTGAGCATGAAACTAAAGCAGTGAATAAGGATGAACGTTTAAATGCTGAAGCTATTAAGAAAAGAAGTCAAGTTGCACTTAGTTATATAAAAGACTTATCACCATTAGAGCCTTTTAATAAATCAATTACAGAACAATTTAATCAGTTAGAGAACACACAAATGACCATTGCTTTATTTGGAGCCTTTAGTGCTGGGAAATCGTCATTTGCAAATGCTTGGTTAGGTGAAGCAGTTTTACC
Organism: Piscibacillus salipiscarius JCM 13188; assembly: GCF_001311865.1. GTDB lineage: Bacteria > Bacillota > Bacilli > Bacillales > Alkalibacillaceae > Piscibacillus > Piscibacillus salipiscarius. The sequence goes on along the minus strand of NZ_BBCD01000022.1, from coordinate 43,622 downwards.
CGCCTCTCCAAATCCTACAACAGCGGCTATTAATAAAATCGCTCCTGTTTCTGAGAAACATGAACATGGTGATGTGTTAGTTCAATATAAAACTGATGACCAATTATTAAATCAATTATATAAAATTATTGAGCCATATACGAGCGAGACCTTTAATGCTTTATCTGATTTAGTAAAGTATTTATCAAAAACATCAAAACGTTATTGAAACATTTGCATCAAACCGAAGCATCTTTTATCCAAGCATTTCTTGAAGGTTATCAACAAAACGTACAGAATTAGGAAAAGAGCGTGCCATCACGATTAGTGAGTTTCCTAAATATGTCACCATTGAATCGATTTCATGTTTCATTGAAGAAATGACCATTTTTATGATTGTGATTTAACCAGAAAAGGCATCACATTAGTGGATACTCCAGGTGCTGATTCCATTCACTCAAGGCATACAAACACATCATTACATTATGTGAAGCATTCAGATGCGATTATTTACGTTAACTATTATAATCATGCATTTTCAAGGGCTGATAGAGAATTTTTAATTCAATTAGGCCGAGTTAAGGATACGTTTGCATTAGATAAAATGTTCTTTATTTTAAATGCGGCCGATTTAGCTAAAGACCAACAAGAACTGAAACTTGTAGAGAATTATTTAGTTGATCAACTACAACAATATGGAATTAATCAACCTTCTGTCTATTCACTTTCAAGTAAAGCATTAATGGACGGGGAAGAAAAGGTAGATGATCAACCGTTTTTCCATCGTTTTGATCAATTTATCGAGCAAGATGCTAAAGAAATAATGGCTAATCAGTTAGATTTAGAACTTAAGCGATTAAACGAATATCTTTCATCAACCATTAAGGAAGCTGAATCAAATAAGGAAGAACAAGAACAAAAGCTAATTGAATTACAAAAACAACTGAAAGAAGTCTTAAAATGGACAGAAGAAGAATCTGATGCATTGTACATTAACCATTTGGAACAAGAAATTAATGAATTGACTCACTATTTACACCAACGACTTATGATTCAATTAACGGACTTAATGAAAGATTCAATCAATCCAGTCACTATTGATGCAAATGGAAAACAAGGCAGACAGCAGATCAAGATTGCACTAAAGAGATTACAAAGCTATCTTGCTGAACAATGGTCAAAAGAGTTTAATACTACACTAATCATACTTGAAAGAAAGATGTCGTTAACGTTAGATGAATGGGTAAAACAAGTGAACCAATATATTGAGAACAACACCGAGCTTACTAAGTTACTATTTAAAGAAAAATCTTTTTCTGAACCTAATTTACTCCAAATGACAGAGCTTTTAACAGAACAAAACGCTGATGATTTATCTGCTATTTATAAAAATAAAAAAGAGTTCTTTGAACAACAAGAGGTCCAAGAATTATTCGAACAGCTCAATACCAAACTGGATAATGCAGTGAAATCCAATGTAGAAACTCTTAATTCTGAGCTAAAATCACACTTTGAATCTCAATTTAAGAAATCAAAAGATCAAGTAATTCAAAATTATAAAGAAACAGCAACAAGAATTAATTAGTCAAAAGCAAGCAATTTATCAAAATGCAGATTATCTACAAACATTCCGTCAACTTTATCAGGAGATTCAATAGTAAGAAAATTCGACAAATACAGTTTCTTTCGCTATAATTTGTTTAATTGCATTAAACAATGAGGGGGATTTGATGACAACTAAAAGAGTATTAAAAGCAGAAGATTTATTCCGAATTGATTCAGTTGCAGACCCGAGAGTCTCACCTACAAAAAGAAGCTGTATTTGTCAAAACAACATTAGATCAAGATGAGAATAAATATGTATCAAATTTATATCATTTAGATTTAAAAACCAATGACGCTACTCAGTGGACATATGGCAAACAAAGCGTGTCACACCCTAGATGGTCAAATGATGGACAAAATATTCTATTTCTATCCAATCGTGACGATAAGAATCAAGTCTACATTCTTTCCACAAAAGGTGGAGAAGCTAAAAAAGTTACAGATGAAAAAGAAGGCGTAACAAGTGCTGAGTTCTCCCCAGATTCTAAGCGAATTATCTATCAGACAGGTTATAGCTTAGAAGGAGATGACAGTTCAGATGATAAGGATAAAGACGAACAAGAGCTCCCTAAGCCTAAAGTGATTCATCGTATGAAGTATAAAGCTGATGGGGCAGGTTTGCTCAAAGAGAAGTACCAACAACTAAAATTACTAGATTTGTCTTCAGAGGATGTCAAAACTGTTAAAAAAGGAAAACAAAATTTTATTTTTCAATCCTGGATTAACAACTCAACATTTGTATATTCAACTGATGAAGATGTGAACCAAGATTTTAACTTCAATCATAACGTTTATATTCATCATTTAGATCGAAACGAAGATCAGGAAATTCCAACAGAAGATGGCTATGTCTCAAGCTTTACCGTCTCTCCAAACGGTCAACAACTTTTATTTATACATATGGGCCGTAAATATTATAATGCTACACACACTGAAATCTATCATTATGAACTAGACTCTGGAGTCGTCACACCATTAACAACTGAACTAGATGCGCCAATTGGTGATTTTGTTGTGGCAGATACTCAGCAACAACTTATTTACATGGTGTTGAATGGGCATCGGATCGTGATTTCTACTTTCCTGTATCAGATCAAGGTAATGTAAATCTCTATTATGGAAACATTGATGGTGAGCTCTATCCAGCACTAAAAGATAATTTACACGTATTTGGATTTGACTTATATAAAGACGAACAGAAAGCCTTACTCACGATAAGCACTCCAATAAATCCTAGTGAATTGTATGAACTAGATATAACTTCAGGAGAATTAAAAAATTAACGTCTATTAATCAAGACTTCCTAGACGAAGTAGAAGTTGTCGAACCTGAAGCTATTTCTTATACGAGTAAGGATGACTGGACTGTTCATGGTTGGTTTATGAAACCATCACAGTTTAAAGAGGATAAATCCTATCCGATGGTCGTTAATATTCACGGAGGACCACATGCTTTTTACGCAAATACGTTCTTCCATGAAATGCAGTACTTAGCGGCTAAAGGTTATGCTGTTCTGTACGTGAACCCTAGAGGAAGTCATAGTTACAGTCAAGAATTTGTGGATGCGGTTCGCGGAGACTATGGTAACGGGGATTACCAAGACATTATGAATGGAGTAGACTATATTTTATCTAAATATAATTGGATTGATGAGAGCCGTTTAGGGGTTACTGGCGGAAGCTATGGTGGATTTATGACGAACTGGATTGTTGGACACACTGATCGCTTTAAAGCGGCGGTGACTCAAAGAAGTATTTCAAACTGGATTAGCTTCAGAGGTGTAAGTGATATAGGGTATTACTTTAATGAGTGGCAAATTAAAGCTGATTTAGGGGAAGTCGAAAAGCTTTGGAAGCATTCGCCAATTGCTTATGTAGAAAAGGTGAGAACACCTCTTAAAATCATCCATAATGAACTAGATTTCCGTTGTCCAATGGAGCAAGCTGAACAATTATTTATAGCTCTTAAGCATCAAGGAAACGAAACTGAATTTGTTCGCTTCCCGGATTCAGATCATAATTTATCTCGTACAGGTAAACCGAACCTCAGAATTGAACGTTTAGAGCATATTGCAGGTTGGTTTGATTATTACTTAAAATAAAGGACGCGGGGCGCCCGTTTAACCACTCAGTGAGCCGACTAAACGGGCCACATCATCCTCCTGCGATTGCTCAGCGCAAAACTTAAGCAGAAGTAATGCAAGAAGCATTTGCGAACACGTCGGCACTAGAACGTCCTGTTCCTTGCTTTTAAATTTAAAAATGCCAACTTCTCACGCGATGAATTCGCAAGGGAAGATTGGCATTTTCTTATTTCCAATATTGTTCTATAAATTGATCTCGTCCTGATTTTTTACGGTCTTCCTGATATTCTTCAGGATTCTTTTTATAAAAATCTTGATGTTCACCCTCAGCAGGGTAAAAAATACTAGCTTCAAGTATCTCAGTGACAATTGGTTTAGAGAATTTACCGCTTTGTTCTAACTCTTGTTTAGACTGTTCAGCTAAGCGTTTTGTTCAGGTGAGTGGTAAAATATTGCAGTACGATACTGAGAACCGCGGTCATGAAACTGTCCGCCAGCGTCAGTTGGATCAATTTGTGGCCAATACAGATCTAATATTGTTTGATAATCAATTTTATCTGGGTTATATGTAATTTGAACCGCTTCATAATGGCCAGTATCTCCAAGTTTAACTTGTTCATAACTTGGGTTTTAACATTACCACCTGTATAGCCGGATACAACTGAAATAACACCATCCCACTGATCAAATGGTTTAACCATGCACCAAAAACAACCACCTGCAAACGTCGCTTTTTTCAACGTGATTACTCATTAGTTTCACCTCTCTATGACATACATTATATCAATCTGATATTGAATGAAAAAGTAAAAGAGCTTTAGAGTGCTAAACACTCCAAAGCTCTTCACAATTTTCGTTTGCCAGTTACTAATTGATAAATAAAAATGATTCCAGCAATAATGAGGAGAATATGAATTAATCCTCCAGCGAAATCTAATAATAAGCCAATTAACCAAATCCCTAAAATAATCCAAATAATAGTCCAGAGCATGTCCTCACTCCTTAAGTATTCTTAATTTTAATTATTCCCCAAAGACATATTTAGTAAACTAAACCTTCAAATTTTGGTATAATTAAAGAAAAAGGGGGAGAGTGCGTGTCTTTAGAAGCTAAATTAACTCAATTGAAAAACAAAATGAATGATGAGCCAAAGTATTACGATGGCATGACATCATCATTTGTATTTAAGATTACTGATTTAGAAGAAATATGGAGTGTAGATTTTAATGGGAATCATGTAGAGTTGTTTAATCACAAGCTGGAGTCACCTACATGTATATTGAAAATGGACTCAAATCATTTTAACAAATTGTTAGAAGGAAACTTGAATGCGACGACTGCCTTCATGATGGGGAAAATCAAAGCTGAAGGGGATTTATCTAAAGCTTTAAAACTACAGAAGATTTTAACGAACTATCAGTGAATAAATGAGTAATACATAAAAGGGGTGTGAAGGTTTGAAAAAATTCATATTTTTACTGGGGCTTTTATTAGTTATATCAGCCTGTTCTGAGAAAGAACCAGAATACACCAATCCGTATGATGCAGCCAGTGATTATCTAAATTTATGGCAAGAAAATAACTTTCAAAAGATGTACGATGAGTTACTATTACAACGTACAACTGCTGAGTTTAGTGAGGAAGACTATGTTGAACGTTACCAACATTTATATGAGACACTAGAGGTTAAAAACCTTTCTTTAGAAATTATAGAACAACAAGAACTAGCTCAAGAAGATCTAAAATCTTTACAAAGCTTTGACATACCTATAAAAATTTCCTTCGAAACAATAGCGGGAACGATTGATTACCAGAAAGACCTTCATGTTGAAAAAGTGGTATCTGAAGAATATGCAGGTGAAAGTAATCAAAAACTTGATCCAGAAAGCCCTTGGCATGTTGAATGGGACCCTTCTTTCATACTTCCTAACCTTGAAAAAGGGGATGAGGTACGCCTATCGACTACACCAGCTAAAAGAGGTGACATTGTCGACCGTAACGGAAATTTTTAGCAACTCAAGGTGAGGTCTATGAAATTGGAATTGTACCTGAGAATTTTAACGATTCTAATATACCTAAACTAGCCCAAATTTTAGATATATCAAAAGAATCCATCGAAGAGAAACTCAATCAAAGTTGGGTGCAGCCTCACTTGTTGGTTCCGATTAAGAAACTGAGCCTTGATGATGAAGATTTAATGACTCGTGCTATTGCCATAGACGGAGTAGGTTCTGATTACACTATGGATCGTGTTTATAATTATGGTAAAGCAGTATCTCATTTAACAGGATATATCGGTTCTATTACAGCTGAAGAATTAGAAGAGTTTAAAGACCAAGGTTACACAGCTCAAGATGTGATCGGAAAACGTGGTTTAGAACAACTGTATGAAGAGAAACTTAGGGGGAAAGACGGGGTAGAATTAAAGATCCTTAAACCGAATTCATCAACACAAACTATCGCTAAAAAGATCCGGTAAACGGTGAAACGGTCAAGCTGACAATTGATGTTAAACTCCAGAAACAACTTTATAATACTTTAAAAGATGAAGCAGGTACCGCCGCGACGATTAACCCTAAAACGGGTGAAGTGACAAGTCTTGTCAGTTTCCCAGCGTTTGACCCAAATGACTATGTCCTTGGTTTTAAACAATCCGATTATGAAGCTTTATCTAATAATAAGTTGAATCCAACGTTAAATCGTTTTGCTGCATCATTTTCTCCGGGTTCAGTTATGAAGCCAATAAGTGCAGCTGTTGGGTTAGAACATGGAAAACTTAACCCAAATGAAACAAAAACGATTACCGGGAAGAGTTGGCGTAAAGATGACTCTTGGGGGAACTATTCTGTTACACGTGTTTATGAACAATATGAAAAAGTTGATTTAGAAACAGCCATGGTTCATTCTGATAACATTTATTTTGCGATGATGGCAACTGAGATGGGTGCAGAGACGTTCACAGAAGGTCTAACTCGACTTGGCTTTGGTCAAGAGTTTCCATTTGAATATCCTGTAGCAGATTCACAAATTTCAAATAGTGGTGACCTAAATCGTGAGGTTCTATTAGCTGACAGCGCATATGGCCAAGGCGAAGTACTTATGAATATTGTGCATCTAGCTTCTTTATATGGCGGAATTGTCAATGATGGAACTGTGATGAAGCCATTACTTAGAGCTAATGAAGAACAAGAAGCATGGATAGATCAAATGGTCAGTCAAGAGAATGCTAAATTATTACAAAACCTTTTAAGAAAAGTCGTTACAGAAGGTACAGCAAAGAGCATAAACATTTCAGGCAATAAAATCGCTGGTAAGACGGGGACAGCTGAATTAAAAACAAGCCGAGATGAAGAAGGGGCCGAGAACGGATTCTTCGTATCTTATGATCAATCAAACCCTGAAATGGTATTAGCCATTATGGTTGAAGGTGTTCATAACCATGGCGGTAGTGGTTATGTAGTCGATTTAGCTAAACAATTTTATAAAAAAGATAACCATATTAAAAACAGCGCTGTATGTGAACAGCGCTGTTTTTATCTTTGGTGGTAGAAGACTCCTTCCTTAAGTAGCATTTGAGTTTAGGTAGGAGTAGTTCAATGAATTAATATCCTAATTCTTTTAACACTTTAATTAATAAATCAGGTCTGTCTGTTACAATCCCATCTGCACCGCGCTTTATTAATGTTTTCATCACTTCTGGTTCATTAATTGTCCAGTAGTGAATCTGTAAACCCATTGACTCCGCGCTTTCTAAAATATCGGGTGTCGTTAGATCATAACCGCTTGCTTGCACAGGTAATTGCATAGAATCAACAGAAGGGAAGTATAGGTTTTTTGCAAAGAATTTATGAGTCAAGACAAATTCTCTAACTTCTTGTTCTCCAGCAGATAATGCTATATCATCATCTGCAACGTCTTGAAATGTTTCAACGATATCGTGGTCAAAAGAAGCTATCGTCACTTGATCCTCTAAGCCATTTTCTGTAATTAAGTGATTGAGCCTTTTTGAAATTTCTTCTATACGATTATAAGGATTTGTATCTTTAATTTCTATTAAAAATCGCTGATTCGGAAAGGCATTAAATAATTCTTCAACAGTTATTAATGATACACCCTGACCTCTGTAAGGAAAATTGCCATCTTGATCACTCCAATAATAGCCTGCATCTAACTTTTTAAGTTCATTTAATTGAAGGTCTTTCACATATCCTGTTCCATTAGTAGTTCGGTCAACTGTTGGATCGTGAATCGCAATTAAATAACCATCTTTTGAAATATGAATGTCAGTCTCAAGCACATCCGCACCAAATTTATTTGCTTTCTTAAAAGCAGGCATCGTGCTTGATGGTGCTAAGTGTTCGCCGCCTTGGTGGGCTATAACAAGAGGTTTGTCTTGTTTATAAAACGGTTTAACGTCAATGGTATGAAGAGGTATTAGGTTTAAAATAACATATAAACCACCAAGTATACCTAGTGTCATAGAAGCTCGTTTAATTAATTGATCTTTTGTCAGCTTTGATCTCTCTCTTTTAAACAAAATATAATCCCCCTAGTTTTTCTATCTATTATTATATCAAATGAAAGATAAAGAGGGAGTAAAACAAAATAATTAACCATAATTTTGTTATGTTAACTAATAAGCTTCCCATTTAAGTTTTTTAGCTGCTTGATAACGTTTTGTAACTTCATCCCAGTTTACGATGTTCCACCACTCATCAACATATTTTGCTCGATTATTCTCATACTGCAAATAATAAGCGTGTTCCCATACGTCTAATACTAATAGCGGGATGGCATCCCATTGACTTAAATTTTGATGTTTTTCTGCTTGCAGAATCTCTAATCTATGAGATCTAGGAGAATAAACGAGAATAGACCACCCGACACCTTCGACACTTTTGGCAGCTTCAGAAAACTGCTTTTTAAACTGTTCATAATTTCCGAATGATTGATTAATCGCTTTAAGTAAATTGCTCTTGGGCTTCCCACCACCATCTGGGCTCATAATATTCCAAAAGATAGTATGCAAATAATGTCCAGCTCCATTAAATGCTAGCTCTCTTTCCCAGTGTTTTATTAAATCAAAGTTATTAGTCTTACGAGCTCTTTCTAACTCACGTTCTGCCGTATTGAGTCCATTTACATAGCTTAAATGGTGTTTGTCGTGATGAAGCCTCATGATTTTTCATCAATAATGGTTCGAGTGCATCGTATGAATAGGGGAGTGGAGGAAGTTGATGTTGACCGATTCCAATTGCTTCATTTTTGATTGACGCTTGTCATATTTCTGTATTTGGTTCCATTCATGAGCTAAAGTTTCAGCATCCTGCTTAATTTCAAGCGCCTTATCAGATGTGAATTCATCTTGATGACCTAAATAGAAGGATACACGTTTAATTAGTAGATTGAGCTTACTTTCAATTTCAGTAACATCAGTTCGGTTATTTACAGAATTAACTGAACGATGCAACTGTTCTTTATAATTCATCAGCCACCAATGCATCTCATTAAGAAAAGTACCTAAAGAAGTTGCCATAAAAAACCTCCTGTAACATTCGTCATCATTATTGTATGAATGTCACAGGAAAGTGGGATTAATGCTCAGTATTTGAATAGTGGTGATAAGAATCCATAGTTAATGTCACGCCTTGAGCCATTGCAGCACCACCACCTAAAGCAGCACTAACAGCAACCGTTTCCATTATTTCCTTTTCGGACGCATTGTGTTCAGTTGCACCTTTTGTATGATAAATAATGCAGTACTCATCCTGAGCATAAATGCTGATGGCTAATGCTATTAACTGCTTCGTCTTTTCATCTATTGCACCAGCTTCAAAACAAGATTCAGTAAAATCAAAATAACCTTGAGTCATCCTAGGTAATTGATCCTTTAAATGATTTAACCCTTCTTTGTAATCTAAAATGGATTGATCAAAGAAATTGTTAGGTGTCTCACTATGTTCTTGCATCATTGACTTCACTCCGTTTCATATTTTTGACTACAATAATAGGTTTTAAAATAAAGGCGAGACTATACAAGGAAATAAAATGAAAAAAGACAAGAGTGAACCCTTGTCTTTATCCTGGTATATTATTAGAAATTTCCTCATAGGTTTCCTGATCGCATATAATCATTAGTTCAGTATTGTCAGGAATTCTTTCATCTGCTTTTTAGCAATTCCTAACCGTTCACCTTCAGCTAATAACGTGGCTCCGTAATCTAATAAAGCGTTGTATGCATCACGATAGGTTTTCCATTTAGGATCCTTTTTAATTGTATATAGGTCATGACCGTAATTAGTTGACGTTAGTTGCCTAAACATCTCACTAGCACCTTTAAACGTGGCACTTTTAGCAATGAGGTGAGCACTCGTTTGATTAGGAGTAATAAATTCATCTACTTTTGAATGTTTAAATGCTGAAATATGATGATCGTACAAGATTTCAGCAATAGTATAAACTTCAAATTCTTCATGATTCCCAAGACCCTCAATAGTTGTTGTAATTAATAGCGTCTGTCCGTCAGCTAATGAATAATTTTTCACATCATCTGATGCAAAAATCAAAACAGCATGACTTTCTTTAATGTTGGCTTGGTGTAATGTATTGACATACGCCGGATTACCCGAAATAAAATGAACTCTATCATGTCTAAACGGGGTTTTCTCTAAGCTTTCATCAATCAATACAACATCACGTTTTTCTTGCATATTTAATAATTCATTAATGGTTTCTTTTGATCGTTTTGTATAATTAATAATAATATAATGACCTTTTTCTTTATAATCCAACTTACCTTCCTCCTTTTTACGACGATACTCCTGTATCCCATCAACAATGTATCCAATCACAACACCCATTAATCCAATTCCAACTATGTACACAACTGTCATGGCATATAATTGACCAGCCAATGTGACTGGAGATAAATCCCCATAACCAACCGTTGTGACCGTCGTCATAATCCACCACAATGCGGTGAAATAAGATGTAAATGTTTCTGGTTCTAAATAGTGAATAATATAGGAAGATACAAAGATAAAAGCAATTAACAGTATGACATATAAAAGTTTATTATCAATCTTTTGGATACGTTTCTTTATAAGTGCGAAAAACATCTACAACATCCTTTATGGTATTTATAGAACAATTATACATCTAACCTAGCATAGTGAACACCTCATATAGAACAAAACCTGATTAGCTTGAACTTATAATCGCTTCTAGAATTCCATCTCACATCATGGTAAGATAAACATAAAAAAGAATAGAGGGGGAGTTAAATATGAGCGATCGACCAATTATTCAAGTGCGTGATAATGGTTCAATCCTAGTTAAAGGTGATGTTGAATTATTAGATGCAGAAGGAAATAAGTACGAGACAAAGCCCACTTTTTTCATTATGCCGTTGTGGGGCTTCCAAAAACAAGCCTTTTTGCGATGGGTCACACAAGGAAATTGGATTTGAATCCGTCACAAGAACAAATGACTAAGAGCCCATTCGGAAAGGGCTCTTTTTATTTGGTTAAATTACCCTGTTTAAAATTTTGTTACAACTTTCATGATTTATTGCACCTTGTACATATATTAGATTATACTGAACCTTATAAAATAGCTGAGGGGTAATTTCATGTTTCTAACTAGAGTACTTATTCCCATACTAATCATCATACTCTTAACACCTTTTCAGATATTTGGAGAGGAACATAAAATATTAATATAAACAGCGAAGCTGCTATATTAGTAGATGCAAATTCTGGGGAAGTTTTATATAGCCAATCTGCTGAAAAGTCAATGTACCCTGCTAGCATTACCAAGATTGTAACGGCTATTATTGCAATAGAGCAAGGTAACCTAGGTGATACAGTTACGGTTAGTGAAAATGCCAGGAATGTTATCGGTACTAGAGTTTATTTAGAGCCCGGTGAACAAGTAAAAATGGAAAAGCTAGTAAAGGGGCTACTTCTTAATTCGGGTAACGATGCAGGTGTCGCTATTGCAGAGCATATGGATGGAAGTGTTGAAGATTTTTCCGATCGAATGAACCGTTTTGTTAAGGAAGAAATAGGTGTCACTAATTCAAATTTTGAAAACCCACATGGTCTTTATGATCCCAAACATGTGACGACTGCTAGTGATATGGCTAAGATTACTCAATATGCGATGCAAAATGAAACGTTCAGAGAAATTGTCGGAACCAAACAAATGGAGTGGGACGGTGAAGGATGGGATACCACCCTTTATAACCACCATAGATTAGTTCGACAGCGTGATGATGTAACAGGTGTTAAAAATGGTTTTGTGAGTCAATCTGGATTTACTTTGGTCTCCTCCGCAAGCCAAGAGCATCTTGATTTAATTGTTGTCACATTAAATTCAACGACCGCTGATGCAGCCTATCAAGATACTAATGAACTGCTCGATTATGGTTTTGAAAATTTTAAAACTTTCACTGTAGAAGCTACATCTCAAAATTATCAGATTGGGAACCGAGAATATATTTTTGAAGATGATTTTGTTTTTACAGCTGATCGAAATTTAGTATGGACACACGAAGTTAATCAGCAAGGTCAACTCATTATAAAAAATGATCAAGGCATGACCATAGATGCGTATGATCTTCAAGAGGTATTGCCAGCTTCTACAAATAACAATACTCCAGAAGCTATTGATCACACTAAGACAGAATTGAATCAATTTAGTTCATGGGGAATTGTTTCAAGTACCATTGTCATTATAGCTGGGTTACTAATTGTCAAGATAGTCCGTAAACGCCGAAAAAACCGTATGTTCTATTAATGGGACCTTTTAATAAGGTTCCATTTTTTTCATTTTTAAAGAAATTTTCATAAATAACTTAAAAACATGTATGAACCACATTTTAAAACAAAAGTTAAATAATAATATGGATTTAATAAGGGGCGTTTTCATGTTTGAAGAGTTAAACTGGCTTACATATTTGATGATTATATTAGCAAGTTATCGCTTCACACACTTAATTGTATTTGATAAAATTACGGAATTTATACGAAAACCGTTTTTAAAAAAACAAACAATAAAAGATCAAGAAGGACATCTTGAAAGGAAAGACGTTCCAAAGTCTAAGTTCGGTTATTTATTAAATTGTTACTGGTGTGCTGGAGTTTGGAGTGCGATATTCTTAGCCTTAGGGTTTATGTTTATTCCGAACATAGCTTTACCGATTATCTTTATCTTATCTATTGCAGGAGCTCAGGCTATATTAGAAACATTTGTAGGTGTCGGAGTGAAATTAGTTGATTATTTAAAAACTAAATAAGACGGCTATAAATCAGCCGCCTTACTTTTATAGGTCTCTTCGTGGACCTAGATTATATTTTTGAATTAACATCTAAATCCTCATCTAGGTCTTCATCCATATCTAATTCATCAGGTTCAAGTTCTTCTGAAAATTCCGTTTGTAACTGGTATTGATCAGCTCCATGATGTTCCTCACGATCCGCTTCATCGTATTCATTTTGTACATACTTATGAAAGAAGTACTCAAAAATAGTTAATCCAGCTGCTGAAATAAGAGAAGCCGTAAAAGATCACCACCGATTGTCAACATGTCTAACATGAAATAAATCACGACGTAAGCTAAGATAAAGTCAGTTATAGTTGCAACAGTATTGTTGGTTCTAGGCAAAATAAATGCATCACCTAGGTAAGAGACAAGAGTTAATACAACACTAATCATCAATACATTTCCAAAAGAAACATCATATCCAAACCCTAAAATTAGATATAATAGTACAAAACAAGATGCCAATTTAATCGCTAATAATTTCATATGGTTCATTCATTAGACCTCCTTTCTTTATATATTGTTGTAAAATTTTTTCATTCTATACGTAGATTGGACTTTTATAAAGTAAAAGTATATAATTAGTACATGCATAAGTAGTGTATTTCTATTTGTACATGATTATTATATGTACTTTCCGCTGTACACTAATTGGAGGTGTATAAATAATTGAAGCATTATGCTTGTCTCTCATTAGATGTCGTAAAATCGCAATCACATAATTTACAGCTAGTGGAGTCTCAATTGGTCAAACTAAAAAACCATCTGAATGATCAATTCAAAAATCAATTAACAATTAAATTTGATATCCGTAAAGGCGATGAATTAATTGGGGTTTTCGATTCTTTTAGTGATTTATACAGAGCAATTAGAGACATTGAAGATTATATTGAAGAAAATGGTCAAAAAATCACATTTTATATCGGATGTGGTTTGGTAAGATTGATACGAAGAATAAAAGTAGTATACATGTCGCAAACGGCAGTGCAATCATCAACGCTTTATACGCCCGAGACCAAATAGTTAAAGCAAATGAAAGGGAAGCGAAAGTTTGGGATTTAACACCTCATAATAAGGTATTTTACTATTCTGAAGACTTCCCGTATTCTTCTGTCAATGCTTTGTTTTATTTTATTAGCGAATTAATCTACAAACGTAGTGAAAAGCAAAGAGAGATCGTTAAAGCAGTTAAAAACAACCCTGATGATACCTATGAAGCAATAGGGAAGAGATTTGGTTATAAGTCCCCTAAAACGAGTGTCAGCAATCATCTATATGCTGCTAATCATGAACTCGTATCGGAATCAGAAAAAAGCCTTATTCAATTATTAGATTTTCACCAAAAACAGCTTGAACAAGATAAGTGAGGATGTCAAAATATGGTCTATTTAGCTTTATTAATATTAGCACATTTTATAGCAGATTTTTCTTTCCAAAGTGACGATTTAATAAAAGGACGAAAAGACCCTAATTTTAAAGTTAGGAATAGATCGCTACTAAAACATGTGATGATTCATTTCGTTACAGCAGTCAGTTTGGCTTTAATTGGTATTCTAATAACTCAATCTATTAATCTATCAATTTTCTTAATGTTAATAATTATCATTACCCTAATGACTGTAACTCATTATGCGATTGATGCAGCTAAATATCATTTAGATCAACAGCTGACATCGCAAAAATGGAAGGCTTTACTATTTTTATTAGATCAACTATTACATTTAATCATCATCACTATTCCATTTATCTATTTAATGCAGTCATTTCATATAGTCAATAATGGGTTTGATTATTGGATTATTATTTTGATTCTGATCTATCTTAATACCGTAGTCGCATCACATTTCCTTCAAATTGTTTTGGAAAAAATAACACCACCAAACACGATGGAACAAATTGTAGAAGAAGAAGTTGATCGACAAGAGAAAGATGAAGATCCTCAAGTGCATACAGTCATCACAAGAAGTAAGACATCGTATCCAGACAGTAATCATAAAATTGGCCGATATATTGGGATGCTCGAACGAACATTAATTATGATGTTTGTATTTTCAAACCAAGTTATGGGAATTACCATAATCCTTGCTATTAAGTCAATTACACGATTTAAGCAATTTGAGGACAAACGTTTTGCTGAATATTATCTTATTGGTACATTATTAAGTATGATTATTGGAATTATGTTTGGTTATTTAGCAGGACTTATTTAACCGCTCAATAATAACTGAGCGGTTTTATCTCATTAAGGTAATAGTAGGGGAGACAGAGCTACTCGGATAATCTAACTGATTTAACAGTTCATCAATAGGTGCATTAAATAAGAAAACTCTTGGCCTGTTTTCCTCATCAAACGTTAATAGGTATGGTTTTTCATCTAGAGGTTGAATAATAATAACAGTATCAACTTCTGCGGTAAGCCACTCATTATCAATTGTTACCTTAGGTTCTAAGGGAATCTTAATCATGAAGCCACGATCAGGAATTGGATTAATCCCCTTAAAAATATCATATATGTTACTAATAATTTTCTCAGATTCTTCTTGTATTGAATCTGATTTAGTAATCGTTTTTACAACTTTTTCAGTTTCAATATCAAATATTTCAACTTGAAGTTCTTCATTAGTTGCTGTTACTGGTGATACAAAAAGTGAAATAGATAAGAAAAGTGTTTGAATAAATCCCATGCAAATCCCTCAATTCTTAGAAATCTTCGTTATCACCAGGAGTTGCTTCTAAAGCAATTTCATAAGCATCAATGATGGAATCTCTAACTTTTGGATCTTCAATAGGAACTAAATATTGTTCGGACCCTTCCTGCTCAATTTTCATAAGTATAGTATCATAATCATCTTTTAATAATGCATAGGAGTCATCCTCCATATCAAATAGAGCCTCAACAATTAATTCTCGTTCCTCACCTTGTTCATCTCGAATCATAATCCGATCGCGATTTTCAGTCACCTTATATACCTCCAATTAATTTTAGAAATGTAACTATAGTCTTTGTCACAATTAAAGATATTATGACTTAAAATAATTCAAACAAACGTTTGTTTGAAAAAAGGGAATTAGAAATATTTATGGAATCTATAAAGGAAGGGGGGGATTAAAATGACTAATCAATCGGTTGTTGTCCTAGCAAGAATGAATAATAACTTTATTTTAATTAACCAATATCGGAAACCAATTGATGGTTACACCATTCAGTTGCCAGGAGGAGGGGTCAATCAAGATGAACCCCTTGAAGATGCAGTAAGAAGAGAGTTTATAGAAGAAACTGGATATCGTTGTGGCCAAGTAACTTTCTTAGGAAAGTTAAGACCCGCTTCATGGATATCAAATGAGGTTACATACGTTTACTATACTGATGATGTTATAGAGTATATTGGACAAGCTTTAGAAAGCCATGAGAATATAGAAGTATTAAATATGAGTACGAATGATTTATTAAAGAATATCGAAACAGGAAAAATTGTTGATTCCGAATTAACATACGCCTGTTTACAATGTCTTCTTAAAGGAATCATTAACATAAATATGAAAGGGTTAACATCATGAAATTGAGCGTATTAGATCAATCTCCCATTTCCAAAGGGCAGACAGCAGAAGAGGCATTACAAAATTCTTTACAACTAGCAAAAGAAACTGATCAATTAGGTTACCACCGTTATTGGGTAGCAGAACATCATAGTACAAACGGACTTGCTTGTACGTCCCCAGAAATATTGATAGGGCAAATAGCAGCTCAAACCAATCAAATTAAAGTCGGCTCAGGCGGTGTTTTACTACCTCAGTATAGTCCTTTAAAAGTTGCCGAAAATTTTAACATGTTATCAGCTTTTCACCCAGACAGAATTGATTTAGGGGTTGGCAGGTCTCCTGGGGGACCACAGAAGGTTAGGCAAGCGTTAACGGACGGACATAACAAAAACTTAAGCGCATTTTCAAGACAAGTTAAAGAGCTCCAATCGTTTATTCACCATTCATTTCCTATTGATCATGAATACCGAGGGATTAAAGCTGGTCCTAAAGTGCAAAGTAAACCAGATATCTGGGTGTTAGGTGTATCGGAACGAGGTGCTAAACACGCTGCAGTAAATGGGGTAGGGTTTACATATGGTCATTTTATAAACCCGAATAATGGAAAAGAAGCCATTCATTTGTATAAGAAGCGGTTTAAACCTTCTTTTAGTTTAAGTGAACCTAAAGCGAACGTCTGTATTTTGTCGTTTGTGCTGAAACACAAGAAGAAGCTGAAGAATTAGCGCTTAGCCAAGATTTATGGCTTTTGAATGTAGGAAGAGGGAAGAGCACGGTGGTTCCACCTATTGACCTGGCTAAAAAACGAACCTATAACCAAGAAGAGATGGAAGAAATAAAACAAAACCGTAAACGCACATTAATTGGAACTCCTCGATCAATCAAAAAACAACTTGAGTCATTACAAGATTTGTATGATACTGACGAATTTTTTAATCATTACCAACATATATGATTTTAATGCCAAACTAAAGTCTTACAAGCTATTAGCTGAAGAAATTCTTTCTTAAGCGTTCTGATAGTGAAGGAAACCTTATAATATTCTGCGAAGAAAGATAGATAATCTTTATACCAACATTTTTCTGTAAAGTAAGTTATAATATAGAAAGAGGCCTTTATAAGGTACGTCAAAATGTTGGAGGCAAAGATGAATAAATTAAATGTTCAGCACTACACAAATGAGTATAATGATCGTGTTACTCAAATGACTGAAACGATTGATAAACAAACGGTGGTAGCAAAAACGACTCATATCGTAAATCAAGATGCGGAGCACATTGGCTTTGTTAAATTAAAACGTGGACGTGAATACAGTTTAGAGTTCTTTGTAGATCAACCAGAGGATATTGATGCTAAAATTAATGACCTTAACGACATCACTTGGATAGAAGAACAAATGAAATTAGAGTTAACAAGACTCATCCGAGAAATGGGTGGAGAAGAACAAGTTGCCCAAACACACCCGACCTTATTTCGTACGAAAATCAATTAATTAATCCCGTTGGCAATAATGCCAGCGGGATTTTTATATTATATGAATAACTTATACAAACTGATGAAAACTATTGTATATATTTAACATTACTTAATTAAACATCTAAAAACCACTCCAAGCTAGGAGGCTCAACTATGAATGAACATAAAGAAAACTTAAAGGAACACCAACAAAATAGGAAATTATCTGCATCAGAATTAGGGGATTTATTTACGAATTACGTCGGAGATACCCTTTATTGCTGTATGTTTGATCATCAGTTAACGGTTATTAAAGATAAGCAAATTAAGGAATTATTAAACAAGGGTTTGGAAATATCCCAAAACCATATTACCAAATTAGAAAATTTATTTAACCAAGAAGTATTCCGGTTCCCGTTGGCTTTGGAGAGCAAGACTTAAGGAGCGATGCACCAAGATTATTTAGTGATATCTTCATCTTATTTTATTTTAACCAACTCACCAGGGCTAATATGACTACTTTTTCTGATGCAATTGGTACATCTACTCGTGAAGACATCATTGAATATTTTGAAGCCTGTTTAGATGAAAACG
Source organism: Piscibacillus salipiscarius JCM 13188 (assembly GCF_001311865.1). GTDB lineage: Bacteria > Bacillota > Bacilli > Bacillales > Alkalibacillaceae > Piscibacillus > Piscibacillus salipiscarius. The sequence goes on along the minus strand of NZ_BBCD01000022.1, from coordinate 25,041 downwards.
TTCAGCTTTATGAAAAGTCCCTTTATATGCTGCTAGAAAAAAGGCGTTGATACTTCGCCGCCAACCATTCCATATCCTAAGAAAGTTGATTTTATTGAAAAAGAAGGCTTTACTTCTTTTATAAAAGGAAAGAGAAGGCCTTTAACTGCACTTGAAATTAAACAACTTCAAATTAATATTAATACGAACACTTTAGGGAAGTCACTCATGCTTGCATTTAGTCAAGTAGCCTCTTCTGAAGCATTACGTCAATATTTTTATGAAGGAGTTCAATTAGCAGACAAACAGATCTCCCATTTAGGTCAGATGTTAATGAAAGAAAACTTACCAACGCCCAAAATAATGGATACCCATATTTCAGATTCAACCATAGCACCATTCTCAGATAAACTGATGCTTTATCACACGTTTTAGCAAATGGTATCGGAATACAAAATTATGGCCTCGCCATATCTAAAGTATTACGACACGATATTCACTCCCAATTTGTCACATTGTCTGCAGGAATCGCAAAATACTCAAATAAAGGTCTCAACATTATGATTGAAAATGGATGGTTAGAGGAGCCTCCGACATGCGCAGATCGAGAAAAACTATCTAAAGACACTAAAGGAACTAAGTAGGATATGTTATGGACCAAAAACCAAATAAGATTGAAGCCATTATTTGGAGTATCTTGTTACCTGGATTTGGACAATTATTAAATGGACAGATTGTAAAAGGGTTAGTATTATTAACGTTAATCATTTTAGTCAATTACAAAGCAAAATTAAATATTGTCATGATTGCCTCTTTTAATGGAGATATACAGAGAAGTATAGAAGTGACGGATTATCAATGGCTAATGTTTTACCCTTGTCTTTATATGTTTGCGATATGGGATGCTTATAAAGATGCAAAAGGTGAAAACGGATTCTTAGCTTACTATCCATTTGTAGTAGCTGCTTACTTTATTACAGTTGGATTGATCTTTTCTTCAACATTAGATTTTTTGGTTTGAAGCTAGGACCTGTCTTTTTGCCGGTTATTTTTGCAGGAATTGGAGTGTGGATTGGTTTCTGGCTGAGAAAAGTCGCTATTAAAATGGTTAGAAAATCACAGAATAAATCTCAATAATAAACAGATCAGGTATTTGAAATTATATAAATAAATGGGTAAAATCAGGTTGTAGACTAAGGAATTTGTACATAAAGTCCAAATACAACCGACAAGGAGAGGAAATAGATGAAAACCATTGAAACACAAGAGCAATATAAAAATCTAATCCAAAGTGAAGAACCAGTGGTCATTAAATTCGTAGCTGACTGGTGCCCAGATTGCAAACGAATGGACTTTTTCATCGGCAGTGTCTTAGAACAATTTGATGAGTTTCCATTTTACGAAATTGACCGTGATCAATTCCCAGAAATTGCAGAAGAACAACAAGTAATGGGAATTCCAAGTTTATTAATATTTAAAAATGGTGAGAAGATCGGTCACTTACACAGCGCAAATGCTAAAACTCCTGACGAAGTCACTGATTTCTTTAAAGATTACTTTGAAAAGGTAACAAGCTAATACAAAACACACCCCAGTTTGAACAAAAACAAGTGTTCACAACTGGGGTTTTTATTTAACGATTAATTGTGTTATTAAAACATATAAAATAAAAAGCTAGATAGAAACACTATTATACTTGCAATAAACGTGGGACTGATTTCAAAGATTTTCTTTTTTACGGGTGTCATATCACTTCCGTAACTAAGAGAGGCAGTGGCGTCATAGTAATTAGATATTCCGTTACTATTTAATGTGAAAAAGGCTACAATGACACCGAGAACAAACGCAGTGTACTCGATTTTAATACCTCCAAAAATGATATAGCCAAGATAATGGCATATAATATCATAAACCTAATCAAAACTTTAATTACATAATCCTTCATAGCATCACCTTATGTATATAGTCTATTTTTACTATATCATAATTATTGACTTAATTGTAAGAATATTGTGTAAAGAGGGGTGTGAAAATGCAATTCGCGGTGAATTACTCTAGAGAAGCAGAGTATTTAGTTGAAAATTCACTAATTGATGTGGACTTATTTAAATGTCCGGATTTTAGTGAATCACTCATTCAAAAGGCTCAAGAAATTAAACCATGTTACATTCATTTTGGGTTAAATGCTGGAAGCAGGCAATTAAATCATATTGATTGGGATCAACTTTTTAAGTTAAAGCAAATGACTCAAACACCCTATGTTAACGTTCACGCAGTAGCATTTTGTGAACAGTATCCTGGTATGGATGTTCTTACTGAGGAACCTTCTCATATTGAACGTATTATAGATGCTGTTGTAAATGATATAAATAAACTTGGGGAAGCGGTTGGAATTGAGAATGTCATCATGGAGAATGTGATCTGTAGAGGACCAGGAGAAAACATGTTTAAAGCAATAATTGAGCCGAACGTATTAACTGAGATTGTAAATAGAACAGGCTGCAGTTTCCTGCTTGATATTGCTCATGCTCAACTATCTGCATTATCACTTGGATTTAACGTTAAAGATTATATATCGAGGATGCCAATTACAAACTTAAAAGAATTACATATAACCGGTATTCAAAAAGATAAAAATGGTCGACTTCGAGATAGCATGCCTATGACCGAAAATGATTGGGATTTGGCCAACTGGACTCTTAACAATATTAAAACTATTGAGTGGCCGGAACCATGGGTCGTTGCTCTTGAATACGGCGGGGTAGGGCAGGCATTTGAGTGGCGTTCCGATCAGAAAGTATTAATAGAACAAGTACCTAAACTTTATGAAATGGTGAAAACAAGTCAATAAGAAAAAGAATTGAAATTTATTCTTCTACAATTGTAATGCGTGATATGGGGGGAGAAACATCCTCAATAGAGACTCAGTATTTCATCCATATGCTACTATATTATTTAAAATTAGAAAGTTGGGTGATTGTATGATCAACTTTTCAAAAATGAATTTAGCTGATACATTATTTCAATTATTTAGTATAGCTTTAGTTATACTTTTTATTGTTTTAGTTATTTCGCTGATTAGATTTTTACTTAAATCATCAGACACAATGAATAAAAGGAAAATGATAATAGCTAAATAATCAAGGATGCCTGAACTAGTTAACGGCTTCAAAATAAGATTTGTGCGCATGGATATACTATTTCTAAAAGGAGGTATATGCATGTCAGAAGAGAACAAAAATAGGAACAAAGACAAAGGTAGACAGAAAAATGTACTTAAGTATAATACAGAACCCAAGAAAGATCGTGCAGATGATACTGAATTTGCTGAAGACAGTGAGTTCTTAAATATTAATGGGAAAAGAAACAAAAGGAAGAAAAAATAAAATAACAAACTAAACAAAAAGCACTTCAGTTTTTGACGGCACAAGCGTTTAATAACTGAGGTGTTTTTGTATGGAGAGTAAAACATTTAACATACAGAACAAACATTCGTATAATAAATATTAAATGAAGATTTCTTTAAACGTGGACACCTGAAATGGCTTATATTCTCGGATTTTATGCAGATGGCTATATAGCAAAAACAATCATTTAGTAGCTTTTTCACAGAAAGATGTAAAAATATTGGAGGACATTAGAAAAGAATTAGATTCTAACCACCCGATAAGAATAAATAACAAAACCGGAGTTTACAATTTAATTATTAATAGTAAATTATTAAAAAATGAGCTAATGATTTATCATAAAGTTACTCATAACAAATCAATTGACGCCGTTTTTCCAGATGTGCCAAAAGGATATTTAAGTCATTTTATAAGAGGATATTTTGATGGTGATGGGCATATTTACAAATCTGGTTATTTAATTTGCTTTGTAGGCGGATCTAAAGAATTTATGACTTCATTAAGAGATATCCTTGCGAAAGAATCTTTTAATACTAGAATAATTATTGAGAAGCCAATAAAAGGCTTCTCAACTTATTTAAAAAATATTTAGGTAGACATAATATATATTATAGGAAGTTAGATAAAGAAGTTATTAGTTTATAACTACATTAAGATCATTTAGCATAATCTATATTTGCTATTAATTTGAGTTATATGTAGATTAATACATCGTTCCATATAAACCTTCTAGATTACGACAATATTCCTTTTACTATTTAATCATCTCTAGATCTGTAGTAATATAAAATTAAGAATATTCTTTTCAGGAGGTTTTGTGTTTTGACTAAAGCAGTTTGGAATCCAAGTAACGATTACATTAAAAAATACTCGTCTATACGAGCTTATGCAGCAATCCGGTTATTCTAATTATGATGATTATTACAAACACACTATTAAAGATATTTCATCCTTCTGGGATCAAGCTGTTAAAGCTTTAGATATTCAGTGGTATCAGGATTATGACGAAGTGGTTAATTTAGACAAAGGTATTATGTACCCTGAATGGTTTGTAAATGGAAAAATGAATGTGGCTCATAATGCGTTAGATAAATGGGCATCTGATTCTTCTATAAAAAATGAAAACGCTTTAATTTGGGAGTCTGATGATGGATCTGTCGTTAAATATACATTTAAAAGAGCTTCAGGATGAAGTGAATCGCATTGCAAATGGTTTAGTTAATCTAGGCGTGCAAGAAAATGATATTGTAACCATTTATATGCCAATGCTACCTGAAACAGTTATTGGTATGCTTGCTATTTCTAAAATCGGCGCCATCTTCTCTCCTGCTTTCTCTGGTTATAAATCTGAAGCTGTAGCAAAAAGAATTAACGCTGCTGAAGCAAAATTTTTATTAACGGCTGACGGTTTTATCGCCGAGGAAAAGTTGTTAATCTAAAAATGAAGCTGATCAAGCAGTTGCCTCCTCTCCTTCTATTGAGAATGTCATCGTTGTTAGACGTAGTCATGAAGAGGTTAATTGGACGGATCAAGATGTATCTTGGGATGAGATTAGAACGAAAGAGACTTCTTTTGAAACGAAACAAACAAATGGTAACGACCCATTCATGATTATTTATACATCTGGTACTACTGGCAAGCCTAAAGGTGCTTTACACACCCATAATGGATTTCCATTAAAATCAGCTTTTGATGCTGGGATTTGTATGGATGTTTGCAAGAGAGATACCCTTTTTGGTACACTGACATGGGCTGGATGATGGGGCCATTCTTAGTCTACGGTGGCCTAATAAATGGTGCTTCCATTTTAATGTTTGAAGGTACGCCCGATTACCCGACCCCTAGCCGCATTTGGGAGATTGTAGATCGTCATAAAGTTACTCACTTAGGTATTTCACCTACTTTAATTCGTTCCATTATGAATTTAGATGAGAGTTATGTGACCAAAAACGATTTATCCTCATTAAAAATGATTGGTTCTACTGGTGAACCCTGGAATGAAGAACCTTGGTTATGGTTGTTTGATAAAGTATGTAAGAGAAAAGTTCCGATTTTCAACTATTCAGGTGGAACAGAAATATCTGGAGGAATTTTGGTAATGTTTTAGTAAAGCCAATTGCTCCAGTCTCATTTAACGCAGCTCTACCAGGTATGGACGTTGATGTTTACGATGACGAAGGACAATCTGTCAAAAATGAAGTCGGTGAACTCGTTTTAAAACAGCCTTGGGTAGGTATGACGAACGGATTTTATAAAGAAAATGAGCGCTATGAAAATACGTATTGGAATCGATATAAAGAAACTTGGGTTCACGGTGACTGGGTAGTTTTAGATGACGAAGGTTTTTACACAATCACTGGACGTTCAGATGATACATTAAATGTTGCTGGTAAACGCTTAGGACCTGCTGAACTTGAATCGATTTTGTAGAGCACGATGATGTTGTAGAAGCTGGTGTCATAGGTGTACCAGACGAAGTAAAAGGTGAAAAGCCAATTGCTTTTGTTGTTGTAAAAGATCAACCATTGGATGAAGAAGAATTAACTCAAGTATTAGTGGATCATGCTATCCAAAGACTAGGTAAAGCAATTGCTCCAAGAACCGTTCATATTGTAGAAGATTTACCAAAGACGCGTAATGCTAAGGTGATGCGTCGTGCAATTAAATCCGCCTATCTAGATAAAGACGCTGGTGATCTATCGGCATTAGAAAATCCTGATGTTGTTGAACAAATTAGACAGTTAGGTAAAGGTGTAAAAAATTAAACCACATAGAAACTGAGCACTCTGTGTATTCAGAGTGCTCTTTCATTGTGTTAATCTAAAAGTACATAACGAATCAACTTTTACTAACCTTTATCTTTAATTAGTTTTTCAATACGTTCAATTATAAATATTGTGCAGCCTACAATTAATGCACTTAAGAAAATAATCCCCGTATATACTGGACCAAAATGACCTGTAATAGAGTTAATCCCTGGGAATAAAAACCAAGGTTAATACCAATAATATATACAAATACATAACTAAAAATAATTGTTGCAAGTATAGCTTTCAACTTTTTACCTCCTTTCAATTTGTATAAACATTTATTTTGCAACGATCTCCCCTCAATTTTCCAAAGTTTGATAGATATATTCTGAGTGTAACGTTCTCCATTTTTATATTATGAACCTAAATTTTACATTGAGTTTACATAATATTTTTATAATCAACTAGTTCTAATATTCTCTCCAACTATTTTTCCAGTGAATAAACATCCTCCTAAAAATGACCCTTCAAGTGCTCGATAACCGTGGACTCCTCCGCCTCCAAAACCTGCTGTTTCACCTGCTGCATAAAGCCCCTTAATAACACATCCATCAGAATTTAACACTTGGCCAGACAAATTAGTTTGAAGCCCGCCTAAAGTCTTTCTACTTATAATGTTAAGCTTTACAGCAATAAGGGGGCCATTTTTAGGATCTAATATTTTATGTGGTTTAGCGGTACGGATCAGTCTGTCACCTCGGTAAAATCTTGATCCTCTCAAAGCTGTAACTTGGAGATCTTTAGTAAAGAGATTATCTAACTCCCTGTCTCTAGCTTCTATTTGTTTTTTAATTTCATCTTTATTTAATAGAGAGTTATCTACTAATTCATTCATTTTATTGACTAGATCATCAAGATTATTAGCCACTACAAAATCTTCACCTTGATCCATAAATGCTTGAACAGGACCGGGCGCTCCACTTTTTTAATCGTTCTAATAACCTTTTATAACTTTTTCCGGTTAGATCTGGATTTTGTTCAGAACCTGACAGAGCAAACTCTTTTTCTATTATTTTCTGTGTCAAGATAAACCATGAGTAGTCATAACCTGTCTTCATAATGGTCTCTAATGTACCTAAAGTATCAAATCCCGGGAAGTTTGGTGCTTGAAATCTATTACCTTCAGCATCAAACCATAAAGAAGATGGCCCAGGTAGAATTCGGATACCATGTTCTGTCCATACAGGAGAATGGTTCTTAATCCCTTCTGTATAATGCCACATGCGATCTCGGTTAACGATTCTCGCTCCAGTTTTTTCGCTAATCTCTAACATCCTGCCGTCCACATGATCAGGAACACCCGAAATCATATTCTGTGGTGATGATCCGAGTCTTTCAGGCCAATTTTTACGTATAAGATCAAAGTTGGCACCAATTCCACCACTTGAAATCACTATTGTAGGAGATTTGTATGTAAAATCATCAATCACTGTCCTTGAACTTTTTTCACCACGTTTAGCGTTACTTGGTTCAAGAATCGAGCCCTTAACGCCAACAGCTGCTCCATTTTCAATTAAGAGTTGATCAACTCGGTGACGAGGGAGATAAGTTACAAGACCTTGATCTATTTGTGTTCGGATTCGTTTTTCAAATGCTTCAACAATCGCAGGTCCCGTTCCCCAGACGATATGAAACCTCGGAACTGAGTTGCCATGTCCATCAGCAAGATATCCTCCACGTTCAGCCCAACCGACGACTGGAAAGAATTTAATCCCAAGCGATCTTAGCCAATCTCGTTTTTCGTCAGCCGCAAAATCAAGGTAAGCTTCTGCCCATTGTTTAGCCCAGTAATCTTCATCGTACAATCGATCAAACCCTGCAGAGCCCATCCAGTCTTGATAGGCTAACTCTTTAGAATCTTTAATACCCATTTTTCGTTGTTCAGGTGAATCTATTAAAAATAACCCACCAAATGACCACCAAGCTTGGCCACCTATTGACGTTTCAGGCTCTTGATCTAATAAAAGCACTTTTTTACCGCCGTCTGCAATTTCTGCTGTTGCTGTCAATCCAGCCAAACCTGCACCTACAACTATTACATCGAATCCCAATATAATTCCCCCTTATAAGGTAAAAGACCCCGCCATAGTCAGCGAGGTCTCGTTGTTGTATTAAACTGGATAAACTCCATGTTTGCGCTCTGTAAATGTTAATTTTTTGGATTGATAAGCTTCTAATCGTTTGCTTAAGTGATCACGCAAATCATTAGGCTGAACAATATCATCAATGACCATTTCTGAAGCTAAACGATAAATATCGATATTTTCTTTATATTCTTCCTGCTTCTCTTTTATGAATGCAGGGCGTTCTTCCTCAGGTAATTCAGCAATTTTATTCGCATATACGGCATTTACGGCCGCTTCTGGTCCCATGACAGCGATTTGAGCTGTAGGTAGTGCAATCGTTACATCTGGTTCAAAGGCAGGGCCTGCCATAGCATATAATCCCGCACCGTAAGCTTTACGGACAACAACTGAGATTTTAGGTACCGAAGCTTCACTCATTGCCGAGATCATTTTTGCACCATGACGGATAATACCAGCACGTTCTACTTTAGTCCCAATCATGAAACCTGGAATATCCGCAAGGAACACAAGCGGAATATTAAATGCGTCGCATAATTGGATAAACTTAGCTGCTTTATCTGCTGAGTCGTGGAATAATACGCCGCCTTTCATTCTTGGTTGGTTCGCTATAATTCCTATGGTTTGACCATTAATACGACCTAAACCAGTAATTAACTCCTTGGCAAATTCGCGTTTAATCTCACAAAAACTATCTTCATCAATTAATCGTTTAATTAAATCGTACATATCAAATGGAGCGTTTTGGTTTTCTGGTATCAATTCTCTAATAGACTTTTCAAATTTTTCTGGTTTAATCGCTTCTTTTACTGGTGGTTTACTTCTAAAGTTCTCTGGGAAGTAAGTAAGGTATTTCTGAGCGTACTCAATAGCTTCCTGTTCGTTATATACAAGAACGTCACCTACACCAGATACTGAACAGTGCATACGTGCTCCGCCCATTTCTTCTAGGGTAACCTTCTCACCAATAACCTTCTCAGCCATACGAGGTGAACCAAGGTACATAGATGCATTTCCATCAACCATGACTACAATATCACAGAAGGCTGGGATATAAGCGCCACCAGCTGCGGACGGCCCGAATAATAGACAAATTTGTGGCACTCTTCCTGACATTTTGACCTGATTATAAAAGATACGTCCTGCACCGCGGCGATTAGGGAACATCTCAATTTGGTCTGTAATACGTGCACCAGCTGAATCTACTAAATAAAGCATCGGGACTTCTAACTTCATAGCTGTCTCTTGTATTCTAATAATTTTCTCAACTGTTCTTTTACCCCAAGAACCAGCTTTAACGGTAGAATCATTCGCCATCACACAGACCGTTTGGCCATTGATTTTACCTAAGCCTGTTACGACACCATCTGCCGGAAGGCTATCATCCATGCAATTTGCGAAAAAGGCATCTTCAACGTCGATTCCTTCATCAAAAAGCATTTTTAAACGATCACGAACAAACATTTTTTTCCTTTTTCGGCGTTCTTTTCGTGGTACTTTTCTGCTCCACCTTTTTCAATACGTTCTTTTAGTTCTTCATGTAAGTCGGTTTTGATCAAGTTACTCACCCTTCCTGTGTTATTTACCGGTAAAGCTCGGCTTTCTTTTTTCTCTAAATGCCGATAAAGCTTCAATACGGTCTTCAGTTGGAATGGTATTCATGTAGCAATTTCTTTCAATCTTAAGACCTGTTTTTAAATCATGGTCAAAGCCTTGATCAATTGCTTTTTTAGCCATTTTCACTCCAACTGGTCCATTAGATGCGATTTGTTTTGCAACTTCTAAAGCTTTATCCTCGAGCCCGTCTAATGGGGCAACTTCTTCTATTAAGCCAATTTCTTTTCCTTCTAGGCTATCAAAGCGTTTGGCCGTTAATATGTAATACTTCGCTTTCGCTAGTCCTATTAATCTAGCTAAGCGCTGCGTACCCCCAGCACCTGGTATAATCGCCAGTGATGTTTCAGTAAGCCCCATTTTGGCATTACCACTCGCAATTCTAATGTCACAGGCTAAAGCTAACTCAAGGCCACCTCCAAAGGCAGCACCATTAATGGCAGCAATCGTTGGTACTTCAAGTGCTTCCACTCGAGTGATTACTTTACCGATTTCACCAACAGTCTCAACGACCTCATCTTGCGTCATCGTTGCGCGCTCTTTTAAATCAGCACCTGCACAGAAGGCTTTTTCACCTTCCGAGGTAATAATCACTGCTCGCAGATTATTATTTGATTCTACGTCTTTCAAAACGTCATTTAAATCTGATAAAAGCTGCCTAGAAAAACGCATTCGCCGCTTCTGGCCTGTTTAGTTTTAAAACACCGACATGTTCATCAGTAATCGAGAATGTGACCGTGCTCATGAAACTCCCCTCCTAACTCAATGCTTTTTGTGTGCAAATATTCATTTGTTTACTAGGTAAAGGCTTATTAATCTTATTTTGAATAAATTGACCTGCTTTAAGTAATTGGTCGTGATCAATACCCGTTTGAATGCCCATTTCATGTAACATGTGAACTAAATCATCCGTTGCAACATTACCTGAAGCTCCTTTTGCATAAGGGCATCCTCCTAAGCCGCCTAACGCACCGTCAAATATAAAAAATCCTTGTTCTAATGAAACTAAAGTATTAGCTAATGCCATCCCCCCTTGTATCATGAAAGTGCAAAGCAATTTGATCTTTAGGAAACTCAGTTGATATTAGGTTTAAAAACTGTCTTACTTGAATAGGATTTGCCACTCCAATGGTATCGCCTAAAGATAATTCATCAATTCCCATATCAAATAAATTTTTACATACATTGATTACTTGCTGCTCATCAACTTTACCTTCATATGGGCAACCAAAAACAGTTGACACATAACCTCTAACTGACTTCCCAGCTTTTTTAGCTTCATCTACCACTTCGCCTAATACTGGATATGTTTCATCGATCGATTTATTAATATTTTTCTTATTATGCGCTTCACTTGCAGACATAAAGATCGACACTTCATCGACGTCAGCTTCAATAGCCCCTTCTAGACCTTTCATATTAGGTACTAAAGCAGAATAGGTAATACCTTCTTTACGTTTAACGCTTTTCGCAACTTCTAAAGCATCTTTTAATTGCGGGATCCACTTAGGATGGACAAATGACGTCATTTCTATATAGGATAAACCAGTCTCTGATAACTGGTTTATCCATTCTATTTTATCTTCAGTCTTAATCTCTTCTTTTTCGTTTTGTAGACCATCACGAGGGCCCACTTCTTTAATGATGACTTCTTTTGGAAGACTCATAGTGATTCTCCTTTGTTATCGTAATTACTCAATAACGGCAATAACGTCTCCTTCGTTAACGAAATCCCCTTCGTTTACCTTTAACTCTTTAATTGTACCTGATGCTTCAGCAGCAATCGGAATTTCCATTTTCATAGATTCTAGGATGACAATATCCTGACCGTTTTCAACTTGATCTCCTGCTTTAACCACTACTTTCCATACGTTACCTGCCATGTTTGCTGTTACTTGATTCATGATTGATTCCTCCTATTGATTAATTAAAATATGTTCTTGAATAAAAGATGTACGTGTTTGGCCATCTTTAAATGCTTGCAGTTCAACAATATCCCTTAATAATGGAATGTTAGTTTTAATTCCATCTACTTCATAACCTGATAACGCTTTTTTCAAATTCTCAACGGCTTCTTCCCTGGTATTACCACTAACAATTAACTTTGCAATCATAGGGTCATAATAGGGGGTTACTTGGTATCCATCGTCAACAGCTATATCATGTCTAATATAAGATGCTTCAGGTAAAGTAAGTTTTGTAATTTTACCTGGCGACGGGAAGAATGTTTTAGGGTCTTCTGCATAAATCCTAGCTTCAAGTGAATGCCCTTGAATGGTTAAGTCTTCTTGTTTTAACGTTAATTCTTCTCCATTTGCAACTTTTAATTGCTGTTCGACTAGATCAACACCTGTAATTAATTCCGTTACAGGGTGTTCGACTTGCAAACGAGTATTCATTTCTAAGAAATAAAAGTTTTGATCTTCATCTACTAGAAATTCAATCGTACCAGCATTTTTTGTAATCAATCGCTTTAGCAGCTTTTATAGCTGCATCAGCCATTTTTTGTCTCGTTTCTTCAGTTAATAGTGGTGAAGGAGCTTCTTCAATAACCTTTTGGTGTCTACGCTGAATGGAGCATTCACGATCAAATAAATGCAGTACATTTCCATGATGATCAGCCAGTAATTGAATTTCCACATGGTGCGCATCTTCAATCACTTTTTCGATAAACATCGTTCCATTACCGAAAAATTGTTCAGCTCTTCTTGCATTACTTTCAAATGCTTTTTCGAGTTCAGCATCGTCATGAACAATTTGCATGCCGATTCCGCCACCACCGTGAGATGCTTTTAACATAACTGGGTATCCGGTTTTGTTTGCAAATGTTTTAGCTTCGTCTGTATTGGCAATAGGGTCGTTTGTACCAGGGATAATAGGGACACCGGCTTCTTCCATAGTAGCTCTTGCTGTTAGTTTACTACCCATCTTTTCGATTGCAAAAGCATCAGGTCCGACAAAGGCAATCCCTTCATCTTGAATTCGCTTTGCAAAGTCTGTATTCTCACTGAGTAAGCCGTAACCAGGATGAATGGCATCTGTACCTGTCTCTTTAGCCACCTCTATAATTCGATCTACATTTAAATAGCTTTCGTTAACACGAGCAGGACCAATTAAATGTGCTTCATCTGCTTCTCTAACATGTAATGATTCTTCATCTGCCTCAGAATAGACAGCGATTGTACGAATGTTTAGTCGTTTACAAGTTTTAATGATTCGTCTTGCAATTTCACCACGATTTGCAATTAAAACTGTTTTAAACATAACATCTCTCCTATTTATTGTTTTGCATAATCAGTTCTTTTGCTTGTTCTCTAAGTTTAAACTTTTGAATTTTACCACTTGCTGTCATTGGGTATTCATCCGTAAATTCAATGTATCTAGGAATTTTATAACGCGAAATTTTACCATCACAGAATTCGCGAACCTCATCAGCTGTTAGTTCTTTACCCTCTTTCGTAATAATCCAAGCCATTAATTCTTCCCCGTATTTAGGGTCCGGAACGCCGATCACTTGAACATCGACTATATCAGAATGAGTGTATAAAAATTCTTCAATTTCACGAGGATAAATATTTTCACCGCCGCGAATCACCATGTCTTTATGCGACCTGTAATCTCTACATAACCTTCTTCATCCATCACACCTATATCTCCAGTGTGAAGCCAGCCTTCAGAATCAATGGCTGCTTGAGTAGCTTCTTCATTCTTATAATAACCTTCCATGACAAGATAGCCTCGAGTACATAATTCTCCTGGTGTGTTTGGCGGCACTTCATCATCTGTACCTGGGTGTACGATTTTTACTTCAACATTAGGGTGAGCTTGACCTACAGTACTTACTTTACGCTCGATCGAATCATTTGTACGAGTTTGAGTGATGACTGGTGATGACTCCGTTTGGCCATAAGCAATGGTAATATCAGATACGCCCATTTTGTTCATAACATCTTTCATCACTTCCATTGGGCAGTTAGACCCCGCCATGATTCCTGTGCGTAATGAAGACAGATTATATTTCTCAAAGTCAGGATGATTTAATTCTGCAATAAACATGGTTGGCACACCATGGACTGCTGTACACTTCTCTTGATCCAGCGCTTTTAATACCGCTTCAGGCTCGAATTGTTCGATTACAACCATAGTCGCACCTTGTGACACAGTCGCTAAAGTTCCCATAACGCATCCAAAACAATGGAAGAATGGTACAGGAATACATAAGCGGCTTTCCTTTGATAATTCAATACATTCAGCAACTTGTTTACCATTATTAACGATATTGTAATGAGAAAGCATAACCTTTCGGGAAACCAGTTGTGCCAGATGTATATTGCATATTAATAACATCTCTGTAGTGTAATTGTCTTTGGCGCTTTTCAAGTTCACGATCTGTCACTCGCTCACCTAACTGAATTAAGTCTTGCCAGTTATAGCAGCCAGGACAGTCCTCATCACTTAGTAAGATGACATTTTTTAATTTTGGTAGTTTACTAGATTGAATGTTTCCTTTTTCACTATTTTTTAATTCTGGTAATATTTCATTTAATATGTCGAGATACGAGGTTCCTTTGAACGTTTCCGTTAAAATCAAGGTTGTTGTGTCAGATTGTTGTAGGAGATATTCCAATTCTTGAGCACGATAACTTGTGTTAACCGTAACAAGAACTGCACCTATTTTTTCCTGAGGCAAACTGTGTTGTGACCCACTCTGGTTTATTATCCGCCCAAATGGCGACATGTTCGCCTTTTTCAACACCGAGAGCCATAAGCCCTTTAGCAGCTTCATTTACCTTTTGATCAAATTCTTGATACGTCCAGCGAATATCTCTTTCAGGATATACGACTGCCTCATGGTCTGGATGCTCCTTTACTTTCCTATCTAATAGCTCACCAATCGTTAGTTCGAGTAATGACATACAACCATACCTCCTTAAAAATTAACAACCTAATTGTCTAGCAATGACTAAACGCTGTACTTCAGATGTTCCTTCACCAATTTCGAGTAGTTTAGCATCTCTTAAATAACGCTCAACTTCATATTCTCTCATGTAACCGTAACCGCCATGAATTTGAATCGCTTGGTTGGCTGATCGAGTAGCTGTTTCTGATGCAAATAACTTGGCATAAGCAGCTTCTTTAGTAAATTTTTGCCTTGATCTTTTAACCAAGCAGCTTTTAAGACCATCGTGCGTGCTAATTCAACCTCCATCGCCATATCGGCTAATTTAAATTGAATAGCTTGGAAATTAGAAATGGACTGACCGAACTGTTTACGTTCTTTCGCATACTCAAGGGCCTTATCTAATGAGGCTTGAGCAATACCTACACCTAAGGCAGCTATTGAAATACGTCCACCATCTAACGTGTATAAGAATTGTTTAAACCCTTTATCTGGATCTCCAAGTAAGTTTTCTTTTGGTACACGCACATCTTCAAGAACAATCTCTGCTGTGTTCGACCCACGTACTCCCATTTGTCGTAGTTGTCTGTAATCGTTACACCTTTTGTATCAGTCGGTACGATGATAGCCGATATGATATTTTTGCCACGGTCATCTTTTCCTGTGACAGCCGTTACGATGATTTGTTGAGCGTAAGATGCATTCGTGATGAAACATTTTTCACCATTAATCACATACTCATTACCTTCTAACTTCGCCGTTGTTTTCGTTCCTCCTGCATCAGATCCGGCATTTGGTTCAGTTAATCCAAAAGAACCTAATGCTTTACCACTTGCAAGCGGTTTCAAAAACTTCTCTTTTGTTCTTCAGTTCCAAAATAATAGACTGGACTTGATCCAAGTGAAATCGCAGCAGCATAGCTTAATCCTGTGCTTCCGCATACGCGTGCAATTTCTTCAGCTGCTAATGCGTATGATACAGTATCTCCACCAGAACCTCCGTATTCTTCTGGAAATGGAATACCGAGTAAACCTAACTCTCCCATTTCTTTAAAAATATCTTCTGGAAATTCTGCATTGACATCAATATCTATGGCTCTCGGTGCAATCTTTTCCTGTGCAAAGTCACGAACCATCTTTCTAATCATCTCTTGCTCTTTTGTCAGTTCAAAATTCATCTTTCATCCCCCCTTATAGAATAAGACCGACTAGTTGGTCTGTATTAATGTTAATGAAAACGCTTACTATAAGCGCTTATTAAAAAGTCTAAAATTCCAATTCCTTTGAAAGCTTAGACGTCTGATATTGATTGAATGCATCTTCTGTTAATAATCCTGTGAAAATGATGTCTATGTATGTTGATGCAATTTGATCGATTGTTTTAGGTCCATCTTTTTTATACCACTGGTAGGTCCAGTTGACCATACCAAGTATAGACATGGTTGTAACAGTCGTAGGTAGTTCTTCCCTAATGTATCCTAATCGTTGCCCTTCTTTAATCACCCCTTTTAAGATTTCCTCATATTCATCTCTTTTGCTTTTAATAAGCTGGTAGTAATCATCTTTAAGATAATTATACTCCTGATTAAAAACAATGATGTGGTCATTATAAAGATCATAGACTCGAACTAAAGATTTCAACATTTCATGTAGCTGTTCAACTGGGTGTTGGTACCTTCTTTTTGCTCGGTTGGCTTCATTTAACACATAGGATACAAACGTATCATGAATGACATAAAGCAATTCATCTTTTGATTTGAAATGGTGATAAAAGCCACCTTTAGAAGTTTGACAATGTTCGACTATGTCTTTAACTGATACACCATGGAAACCTTGTTCAGAGAATAACTGGAGTGATGATTGAATTATTTTTTCGCGTAATTCCGACATAACCCCCTCCTTACTTAATGTATATATTATCATAATTTTTATAAATATCAAAATTCAAATAATAGGAATATTGTATTATTTTGAGTTAAATAAAGAAAAAGGCTAACAAAACTGCTAGCCTTTTTACTATCATTTATTCTTCATGATCATCTTCAAATACCTTTTCGTATTCGGGTTTGATTTGTGTGTAAACGACTGGTCCATGTTGGTCAGTATCTAAAACAAAGGATCCATTACTATAACGATCGCTCTCTCTGAACTCAAGTGGCCTAACTTCTTTCGTTTCCCCTTTTCAGTTTCAATGGTGATGTGTGTATCATCATTGACTAGATAGAACCCTGTGATGCGGTGTGGATTCCGCTTTAATTCTCTTAGCATAATTAATCCGCGTTTTTGCTCTAGAGCTCATTTCAAATTCCGAAATGCTCATTCGCTTGCAAGCACCTCTTTGTGTGATAACAAATAGTGATGGTAATTGTAGGTCATCAAACACTTCTCCGTTCACTACATATTCACCGTCTTTTAATGTCATAGATTTCACACCAGCTGTTTTAACCCCTACAGATTTAAGTTCACTTTCATGGTACCAAAGACCATAACCAGTATTAGAAGCTAAGAATAGATCTTGATGTCCGTTGGTTAAATGAACATTAACTAACTCATCATCACCTTTTAACTTCATTGCGGTAATTGGCTTTGAATAACGTTGAACTTTATGAGCAGCTAAATCAGATTTTTTAATCATGCCATTTTTAGAGACCGTCAAGATATATTGCTGTTCATTAAAGTCCCTTATTGGAATAGCTTTAATAATCGACTCTTCACGGTCTATTGGGATAATATTAGCTATATGTTGGCCCATATCTTTCCACTTAATATCAGGTAATTCATGAACAGGAATATATAAATAGTGACCTTTATTTGTAAATAACAGAAGTGTATCTGTTGTATTAATCTCTAGAACGTGGATAATTTGATCATTATCCTTCATTTGTAAATCTTCCATATTGGAAGCTGCATAAGAACGTATGCTTGTTCGTTTAATGTAACCTTCTTTAGTAATTGATACCACAACCTCTTCTGATGGTACCATGACTTCAAGGTTGATCTTAATATCTTCAATTTCTGATTCAATTTTCGTTCTTCGTTCCGTCTTATAATTCTTTTTAACAGTTTTTAAATCCTTTTTAATAACTTGGAAGAGTTTTTTCTCATCTTCTAAGATAGCCGTTAATTCAGAAATTTTCTTTTTAAGCTCGTCTGCTTCTTTCTCTAGATCTGTTATGTCCGTATTGGTTAAACGATAGAGTTGAAGCATGACAATGGCTTCTGCTTGCTCTTCACTAAATTGATATTGTTCTTTAAGTCGTTCTTTAGCATTTTTCTTGTTTTCTGATGAGCGAATTGTTGCGATAACGTCATCTAGAATTGAGATAGCGTACATAAGACCTTCTAAAATATGAGCTCTTTCTTTAGCTTTTTTTAGATCATACTTGTTTGTCTTTCAACCACTTCACGTTGGTGGTTAATATAGGCATCAAGAAGCTGAGTGAGATTCATAATTTTGGTGTTTTATTGGCAATTGCTACCATGTTGAAATTATAAGAGACTTGAAGATCTGTATTCTTATATAGATAATTTAAAACACCTTGACTGTCAGCATCTTTTTTAAGCTCAATAACCACTCTTAGCCCAGTTCGGTCAGTTTCATCACGTACTTCAGAAATGCCTTCTACTTTACGTTCAATTCTAAGTTCGTCCATCTTCTTAACCATATTTGCTTTATTAACTTCATATGGTAATTCGGTGATGACGATTTGTTCTTTACCACCTCTTAAAGGCTCAATCTCAGCTAAACCTCGGACAACTATTTTACCTCTGCCAGATTCGTAGGCTTTTTTAATACCATCTGCACCCTGAATGATTCCACCAGTTGGAAAATCAGGTCCTGGCAAAACGTCCATTAAATCATCAACCGTTGAGTTAGGTTTTTCGATACGTTTTAATGACTGCATCAATTACTTCAGCTAAGTTATGGGGTGGAATATCTGTTGCATAACCAGATGAAATACCTGTTGAACCATTGACTAAAAGGTTTGGAAATTTAGCAGGTAGCACAACTGGTTCGTAGTCGGTATCATCAAAGTTTGGTATGAAATCAACTGTATCTTTCTCAATATCTCTTAATAGTTCTGAGGCTATTCCTGATAATCTTGCTTCTGTATAACGCATTGCAGCTGGAGGGTCGCCATCAATACTCCCGTTATTACCATGCATCTCAACTAATTCTTGACGCACCTTCCACGTTTGACTAAGTCTAACAAGTGCATCATACACAGATGTATCACCATGTGGGTGATAATTACCAATGACGGTACCAACTGTTTTAGCTGACTTACGAAAAGCTTTATCATGTGTATTTCTCTCTTGATGCATGGCATATAAAATACGTCTTTGAACTGGCTTTAAACCATCACGGGCATCAGGCAAGGCGCGATCTTGAATAATATATTTACTATAGCGACCAAACCTGTCGCCAATGACTTCTTCTAATGGTAAATCTAAATACTTCGCTTGTTCTGCCAACGTTCTTCCTCCTAGCTATGCAATCTCTCGTTATCTAATATCGTGTCATCATCTTCCATTCCAAATGCAACATTCGTTTCAATCCACTTACGTCGTGGTTCAACTTTATCTCCCATTAATGTTGCAACGCGTCTTTCTGCTCTAGCAATATCTTCAATCGTAACCCTAATTAACGTACGTGTCTCAGGGTCCATCGTTGTTTCCCATAGCTGATCAGCGTTCATTTCACCAAGACCTTTATAACGCTGAATCGTGTAGCCATTTTTATATTCTTTTAATAATTTTGCATGGCATCTTCATCCCAAGCGTAATCCTCTTTATAATTTTTCCTTTTTCCTTTTGAAATCTTAAAAAGAGGTGGTAATGCAATATACACTTTTCCTTGTTCAATTAGTGGTCTCATATAACGATAAAAGAATGTTAATAGCAACACTTGAATATGAGCTCCATCTGTGTCTGCATCTGTCATGATAATAACTTTATCGTACTGCGAATCTTCAATATTAAAATCTGCCCCTACACCCGCATTAATCGTGTGAACAATGGTTGCAATTTCTTCATTTTTAAAAATATCATCAATCTTAGCTTTTTCAGTGTTAATAACCTTACCACGAAGCGGTAATACTGCTTGAAATCTACGGTCTCTCCCCTGCTTAGCAGATCCCCCTGCAGAATCACCCTCTACTAAAAATAACTCGTTTTTCTTCGGGTTTTTTGACTGGGCAGGTGTTAGCTTCCCGCTTAATAAAGAATCTTTTCTTTTACGCTTTTTCCCATTACGTGCATCTTCTCTCGCTTTTCTTGCAGCTTCTCTAGCGTCTCTTGCCTTGATTGCTTTTTTAATAAGCATTTTAGAAGTTTCAGGGTTTTCTTCTAAGAAATAAGCTAATTGTTCCGATACAATACTTTCCGTTACGCTACGAGCTTCCGGAGTACCGAGTTTACTTTTCGTTTGGCCTTCAAATTGAAGAAGCTGCTCCGGTATTCTTGAAGAAATAATCGCTGTAAAGCCTTCGCGGATATCGTTACCATCTAGATTTTTATCTTTATCTTTTAACAGCTGCATTTTCCTTGCGTAATCGTTAAAAGCTCTTGTAATCGCTGTTCGTGCACCTGATTCGTGTGTCCCCCCCGTCTCTAGTTCTTACATTATTTACGAATGATAAAATATTCTCTGAGTATCCATCATTGTATTGAAAAGCGAAATCAATCTCGATATCTTTCTGTTCACCTTCAAATGAAATGACAGGATGTAATCCATCTTTTTCTTCATTTAGGTAAGCAACAAACGATTCTAAACCATCTGGATACTTGTAAGACTCTTCAACGTCATTGCGTTCGTCTTTAAGTATGATTTCAATACCTTTTAATAAGAATGCCGCTTCACGTAATCGTTCAGAAAGAATATCAAATTGATAGTGAACTTGAGAGAAAATCTCTGGATCTGGCTTGAATCGGATGGTCGTCCCGCTTTTATTCGTGTTACCTTTCACTTCAAGACCAGTTACAGGCTTACCACCTTGTTCAAACCTCTGAGAATGCTTAGTTCCATCTCGGCAGATTGTCACTTCTAACCATTCTGATAACGCATTTACAACTGAAGCCCCAACACCGTGAAGGCCACCGCTTGTCTTATAACCACCTTGACCAAATTTCCCGCCAGCATGTAGCACTGTGAAAATAACTTCAGGAGTAGGCTTTCCTGTCTTATGTAATCCTGTCGGCATACCTCGCCCTTCATCCTTAACAGTTATTGACTCATCCTTATGAATGGTTACATGAATTTTCTCTCCGTAACCAGCTAACGCTTCATCGACTGCGTTATCGACAATTTCATAAACTAAATGATGCAACCCACGATGGTCTGTACTTCCTATATACATACCAGGTCGTTCTTACTGCATCTAATCCTTCTAGTACTTGTATTGAATCATCATTATATGCTTGGTTTGATTGAGACAATCGTACGACCCCTTTCTGATTCTATCAGATTATTTCTTTATTAATCTTTCGGTAAAAGTTAAGAAAATCCCTGTTAGTCAACAGAGATTTTTCCCGAGTTAAACGCTTTATTGCCCGATTAACCTAGAATGAACGACCTTAATACATAAATCCATTATGACGGTAAAGTCATGTTCTTTCAATAGATTATAGGCTTTTTCATTGGAAAGACCAAGCTGAGCCCAGAAAACCTTACAGTTCGTATTAAGGGCCTCTTCAGCTACATCAACCAAGTGTTCAGAACGTCTAAACACATTAATGATATCAATTGGCTGATCAATTTCTTCTAAAGAGTTATACGCTTTTTCCCCTAACACTTCATCAACATTAGGGTTAACTGGAATAATATTATATCCTTGATTTTGCATAATTTTAGATACTTGATAACTAGTGCGATTTGGTTTTTCTGATAAACCGACAACAGCGATTGTCTTGGAGTTTTCTAGAATGCTTTTTAATTCTTCATTCGATGGATTTTTCATACTTGACATCCCTTCCGAGAACTTCCTTTGTCATTAGCATAGCTTTTTTTTAACCTTTTCTCAAATAATAATTGTAAGATAAACTTAATAAAATTTAAAATTCACTTCTTTATTTAGGTTAGATTTGATAGAATATAATAAGCTAAAGCTCAAGTGGAGGAACCATTATGGATTACATTATTTTTGCTATTACAGCTTACTTATTAGGATCAATTCCTTCAGCTTTAATTATTGGTAAACTATTCTATCAAATAGATATTCGTGAACATGGAAGCGGAAATTTAGGCGGTACAAACACTTTCCGTGTTCTAGGCGTTAAGGCTGGACTTATTGTTTCACTTATGGACATACTAAAAGGAACAGTTGCAACTGTTTTAGCCATTTTCTTAGCACCTTCAACTGAACCATTAATTATAGGTGCATTTGCAGTGCTTGGACATACATATCCATTGTTTGCTCGTTTTAAAGGTGGAAAAGCTGTTGCAACTTCCGGGGGCGTACTATTAGGGGTCAGTCCGTTATTGTTTTTAATTCTTGTATTGTCTTTCTTTACTTTCTTAAAGTTATTTAAATATGTCTCATTAGCATCCATGTTAACTGGTGTTATAGCTTTTATTACATCCATTATTATGAAGGATATTGGACTCATAATTGTAACACTACTTTTAGCAATTTTCGTTATTTATAGACATAGAGAAAATATCAAGCGAATTAAAAATAAAACGGAACCCAAAATTTCGTGGATGTAAACATCAGCCCTCCATTAGTGGTGGGCTTTTTTACTTTAAATATCAATGAAGAAAGGTGCTTTTCATGAGAAATAAAATTATAATTGGCTCTGCTCTTTTTCTCATTACTTTAATGATTGTCATATTTACTAATTCTGATTACCAAAATAGTTCAGCTACAAAACAAGCAAACGGTCATCCTGTAATTGCAGAAAAT
Organism: Piscibacillus salipiscarius JCM 13188; assembly: GCF_001311865.1. Lineage (GTDB taxonomy): Bacteria > Bacillota > Bacilli > Bacillales > Alkalibacillaceae > Piscibacillus > Piscibacillus salipiscarius. The sequence goes on along the minus strand of NZ_BBCD01000022.1, from coordinate 2,343 downwards.
CACTTTCAAAACCAAAAGTATTTCGAATCATCTATAACTTTAAACGCAATTGGCGACTTACTTATACATAGCACTGTTTATAAAGATGCACGTACGAGTTCTGGTTACGACTTTAATCCAATGTTTAAAGATATTAAATATTACTTGCAGAATGCAGACATCACTTTTGCCAATCAAGAAACTGTACTTGGTGGCAGTCAAATTGGCTTATCAACCTATCCTCAATTTAATACACCACAAGAATTGGGTGATACATTAAAAGACGTTGGGGTTGATATCGTATCAATGGCAAATAACCATACATTAGATCGAGGAGAACAAGCAATTCTAAACGCAACTAACTACCTTGATCAACTTGGTATTAAATATGTTGGTGCTTATCAGAACGAGAAAGATCAACAAACCCAAAGAATTATTCATAGAAAAGGTATTGCAGTAGGGTTCTTGGCCTATACATACGGAACAAACGGCATTCCAATTCCTGATGGTAAAAATCATTTAGTAAATTATATTGATGAGGATAAAATACTAAATGATATCCAAGATCTTAAACCTAAAACTGATTTTATTGTTGTAAGTATGCATTTTGGTAACCAATATCAGCCACTTCCAAATGACGAGCAGGTACACTTATCTGAACTGCTGACAAATAACGGAGCAGATGTAATTATAGGCCATCATCCACATGTCATACAGCCGGTTGATTGGATCTCGACTGATGAAGGTGAAGATAAATTTGTCGCATACTCACTTGGTAATTTCTTATCTGGTCAAAAAGGGACTGATCGTTTAATTGGAGCTATCATGCAGATTAAATTAACTAAAACCATTAACTCTAATTTGACTACCGAATATAAAGTTTCAGACGCTAAAATGATGCCGACTTACAACCAATATGAAAACTTCCAGAACTATAAAGTCGTTCCACTGGTAGAAGCTAATCAGTATAGTTTATCCAATGCTAAGCAATGGTTTGAAGATAAAAAAGAACTTATACAAACATTTACAAATCGAGTTGAAGTGGTTCCTTATTTAGAATAAGTTTAATAAATTGATATACGAATTATCATTAATTATACTTAAATTATATTGCCTATGGATTTGCTCTAATTGAAAGGAGTCCTAGATATGAACGAGATTAAGACGAAGAAACAATTACCTACTAAGGTAGAACGTCATAAATTATTTGGATCTGTAGAACCTGGGCCACGAACCAAACCAGAAGAAAAAAATAAAATGCCAGACCTACAAAATACCAAAAAAGATTTTCTGTTCGAACTAGATGCAGTTGGTATCCAAAATGTGAAACACCCTATTACGGTCCCTAGCTCAATCAAACCAAAAGAACAAACAACTATTGGGAACTTTTATTTTGCATCAACGATTTCTCAAGACTCAAAAGGAACAAACATGAGCCGCTTTACCGAACAACTTAATAACTATTACGAAAATGGTTTTAAAGTTGATATTCATACAATGAAACAGTTCGCTAAAGAGCTGCAAGGTCGGTTGAAACAAAAGGATGCTGAATTATCGGTTGAGTTTCCTTGGTTTTTTGAAAGGGAAGCACCTTACACTGGGAAACCAGGTATGAATCACGCAGATGCGTGGATTCGAGTAAAGTATCACCGTGAGAATGGTTATGATATAAAAGTAGGATTAAAAGGTAAAATCACTACGTTATGTCCTTGTTCTAAAGAAATTAGTGAATACAGTGCGCATAACCAACGCGGAAATGTAATTATTGAAGTGACATTAGATTCCGAGTTTGATGAACAACATGTAGACTGGAAGACAGTGTTACTTGAAGCTGCTGAGTCAAATGCTAGCGCAAGAATTCACCCTGTTTTAAAAAAGACCTGATGAAAAATGGTTACAGAACAAGCTTACGAAAACCCACGCTTCGTTGAAGATATGGTAAGACTTGTATCAAGTGATTTATACGAACATGATTTTATCAAGCAGTTCCATGTTAAATGTGTCAATGAAGAATCTATTCATCTACATGACGCCATTGCATCAATTACGTACGACAAACGTAAGGAAAAGTGATGTTAATGAAATATATATTTATTTACATGATTCGTTTTTATCAAAAATTCATCTCTCCTTTAAAAGGACCATCTTGCAGGTTTTACCCAACGTGTTCACAGTATGGCATTGAGTCGTTTTAAAAGATTTGGGTTTTTAAAAGGGTTTTATTTAACAGTAAAACGAATCTTAAAGTGTCACCCCTTTCACCCTGGTGGATTTGATCCTGTTCCAGAAAAAAGAGATAAATTATAAAATGAGGGTATGACAAAAGAAAAATAGCTTTACTATAAACGAATATTGAGTGTAACT
>NZ_BBCD01000021.1 GCF_001311865.1 Piscibacillus salipiscarius JCM 13188 | reverse complement strand
CTCAATATTATATAGAATTAGAAAGCTGGTATGGTAATGAAGTTAGTCGGGAAATTAATTAAATGGCATCGTAACAAGCAAAAGATCACGCAAGAGCAACTGGCTGAAGGCATCTGCTCAATGACCCAGTTAAGCAAGATTGAAAATGGACAAGTTCAAGTAAATGAAGAACTACTAGTCGAAATCGCTAATAGACTCAACATACCAGAAGAAAAATTAGTCGCTCCAATTGATCAAGAGCACTACCAAATGGCTGAACAGCTTATAACAGCGATTCATGAGTATGACATTCCAACAGCGCAAGAGCTGGAGGCTAAACTTGTTAATAAGAGGCATGACCTTCTTCATTATGATTTGGACTTCTTATGTTTATTAGCAAGGTTTGGTTATATGTTATTAATGAAGCGACTATCTGAGGCGGATCAGTTATATGAAACAATTATGAATTATGATGAGATTTTTTGAAGAAACGGCTCCGTATAGTTTTCATAAGTTTATTGGTGACTACTTAATTAATAAGTGTTTGTTTTTTGATGCGAAAAGCCATCTTCATAAGGCTGAGCGTTTACTACCGGATCAAGAAGACCCCGAATTATACGTTTTAATTGCGGTTGCTAATAGTCATTTAGAAAATGTGCTAACTTCCAATCAGTATGCGAGACGAGCTCTTCGAATATTTCAGGAGAAGTTATACTATTCTAGAATAATAGAATGTGAGATTATATTAGCTTCCAATTATACGTTTGTAAATGAATATCAGCAAGCTAAAGAGCAACTAGAGCGAATTGAATCACTTATAGACCATAAGTTTGAGAAACATTCTAAAGTTAAAATTAACTTTCATTTAAGTTTAATCAACGCTATGCAGAACAACTACGGTGAGGCAATTCAGTTGCTAAAAGAAAATTTAGAAACGGATGTCAATGAAACGGAATTAATGCATTCGAGATACTTGCTAGCTCATACCTATTATATTACTGATCGATTTGATGAAGCATTAGAGTTAATAGAGACAGGACGAACGTTAGCACAAGCACATCAATTAAACTACTATTTGATTAAATTTAAATCGCTTAAACTCGTGATTGAAAAGAAATCAGAAGATCTGGTAGATTTTCTAAATAAAAGTGCTCTTCCTTTTTTTAAAGTAACTGGACAGGCATTTGACTTAAGGTATTACTATCAATTACTCGGTTATACGCTTTATAATATGAAAAAATATAAGCGTGCGGCTGAAGTATTAATGGTAGCTGATGAACAGCGCCGACGATTTTGGAATACAATATAGATAAAAAGTAACCTTTTCGCAATGAAAAATTTAAAATTTTCAAAAAATACCCTTCACAAATAAATTACTTTATGGTTATAATAAAATTGGTTGTATTCTTCAGCAGGGTATACATATGTCATCACGACATAGAATAGTTAGTGGGGATCTATTTTTGATAGATATGGGGAGGAGCAAGTAATGCTGAAGTATAATGGATTTGTTGACAAGTTTGAAACTAGACTTGGAAGAGGTCTTTGCCCAAAAGAGAAAGATTTCGTGAATTGGGTATGGAAAAAACACAAAGGTGAAGTACATGTAAAGAAATAAAATAGGTGCGCTGCATGTTGCGGTGTGACTTAGTTTCAAACTCGCTTTTTAGCGAGTTTTTTGTTTCTTATTATGCAAATATGTTTTTATTAGAGTTGTGCGTTAATACGTTAAAATTTTACTTTGTTGATAGCGTTAACATGTGCTATAGTTAAAAAATAAAAAGTAGGCAGGTGAGTCAGCTTGAATCAAAATCAGGATCAATGGAAAACCAGGCTAGGGTTTATGCTAGCCGCAATGGGTTCAGCTGTGGGGTTAGGTAATATTTGGCGTTTCCCATATATAACAGGTGAGCTAGGAGGAGCGACATTTTTAATAGTCTATCTAGCTTTCGTTTTCTTAATAGGTATACCTTTATTATTAAATGAATTTAGTATTGGTAAAGCGGGTCAGAAAGACGCTGTTGGTTCCTTTAAGAACCTAGCACCAAACACGAAATGGCACTGGACTGGATTTATGGGAGTCATTGGCGGTATTTTAATATTAAGCTTCTATAGTGTGGTTGCAGGATGGTCTTTATTCTATTTATATAAATATTTAACAGGTTCATATTGGACAGAACCAGACGGCGGATTTGGGCAAGTGTTTAATGATTGGATTACGAATCCGTTAATGCCGCTGTTTTGGCAGGCACTATTCTTAGGATTAACATTATTTATCGTTGTGCGCGGCGTCAAAGGTGGTATTGAAAAAGCTAATGCGTTACTCATGCCAATTCTAGCGATTTTAATGATTTTTATGGCAGGATACGTACTAACACTAGATGGAGCATTAGAAGGCTTGCAGTTCTTATTCACACCTGATTGGTCACAATTAAATAATCCTAAGCTATATTTAACAGCGCTTGGTCAAGCGTTCTTCTCACTTAGTATAGGTGTATCAGGCATGTTGACGTATGCGAGTTATCTAAAATCAAAAGATAAACTACCTGGAGCGGCGATTGGGGTTGGGGTCATGGATACCGTTTTTGCCGTGATTGCTGGTATTATGATCTTCCCAGCTGTATTTAGCTTTGGCTTAGAGGTAAGTTCTGGTCCGCCGTTAGTATTTATTACATTACCAAGCATTTTTGCAAGTATGCCATTAGGAAATATCGTTGCGATTGTATTTTTCGTTTTATTATCGTTAGCAGCATTATCGTCAGCGATTTCGTTATTAGAGTTACCAGTATCATTCTTCAAACGTACGGTAGGTATGTCACGTAAAGCAGCTACTTATCTGTGTACGACGATTATTTTCGTGATAGGGATCGCTTCTTCATTAGGTTTTGGAATTTGGAGTGGCGTAACAATTGGCGACCAAAACATCTTAGGTATGGTTGACTTCTTTACGGCAAACTTCGTATTACCATTTGGAGCCGTGTTAATGGCGATTTTGTAGGATGGTACTTAGACCGTGAACAAGCGAAACGAAATAGTGAAATTGAAAATCCAGTCATGTTTAATATTTGGTACGGTATTGTGAAATATCTCGTTCCAATTGTTATGATTGCGCTGGTCATTGCCAATGTATTCGGATACACTGCGTAATTAAGAGGACCGTGTTATACTAATGGTGAGTATAATCTAGGAGGAAACAGAGATGACCGTATCTTATCATGCGATTATCCGTCAATTAAAAAAAAGAACTCAATCAACTTGATGAAGAGACTCCTCATGAGCATGTCATTGCAAAAATGCATGCAGTGAAATCATTAGCTGATGTCGTGATTAATTCATATGAAGATATCGAGGAAAAACCTGAAGTATCTAAAGTGATTACGGCAAAACACGCGCCAGACATGACAGATGCTGAGGCGAAAATGATGGGGATTCAAAAGAATACAAAACAACCAGAACGTAGTTTGTTGGATGAAGATGATGCGAACGGTGAATCGATTTTCGATTTCTAGCAAAAGGGGATAGAACATGAAAGCACTATTACTCATCGGAGTCATAAACGGATTTCTCGCAGTAGCGCTTGGAGCATTCGGCGCTCATGGTTTAGAAAGTAAGCTAAGTGAAAAATGATGAGTACCTGGGAGAAAGCAGTACAATATCAAATGTTCCACACACTAGCCATTTTCATCGCAGGCATGATGATGTTACGCTTCGACATTCGATGTTAGCATCAGCAGGGTGGACATTTTTTACTTGGAATCATTTTATTCTCAGGTAGTCTTTACATTTACTCATTAAGCGGTATTAAAACATTTGCTATGATCACCCCAATTGGTGGCGTGGCATTTCTCGTTGGATGGGTATTACTCGGAATAAGCATTATGAAAGTAGTAGGTTAAGAGGCTGATGATTCAGCCTCTTTTTATATTGGTTTTTGGATCCAACTCGCCGTGAGGGTGTGAAAACTCTGAATGTCGTTAGGCGAGCTCCTAACGTCAATAGAAACATGTCCAACCTAAATTGGGAGTACCTGAATGTCAATAGGGACGTCAATTAAAATTAGGGGGCGAAATTAACAATAAACATAACTAGATTTGTCACCAAAAAAGTGTTTCAATAATACTAGTCCAGACAACATAGAGGAGGAAGCACAATGAATCATCAAGCGTTATATAATGAAAAACTTAAAACTGCAGAAGAAGCGGTTCAATATATTCAGCCTGAGACGGATTTAATGACACCTATTCTTTGCGGGGAACCAGATGCTTTAATCAAACAACTTGAAAACTATGATGGCCTAAATAATAACCGCTATTACATGATGTTCACCCCACGTGAAGTCATCGATGTTGATCCAGATCGATTAAAAGTCATTAGTATGTTTATGGGCGCATCAGAGCGTCAAGCGTTTAAAGAAGGAAGAATTGATTTACTTCCCAACCACTTTTCGGATGTTCCGAACCTGCTAAAGCAAGAGGCTAGAAAACCAGTCGTGCTGGCTACTGTATCCCCGATGGACGAAAATGGCTATTTTTCAATGGGAACAAACGCAGATCATATTATCTCTATGGTTAAAGAGGCAGATACCATCCTATTAGAAGTGAATAAGTATATGCCAAGGACTTTTGGTGATAATCAAATTCACATTTCAGAAGTGACGGCATTAATCGAACATCATCAACCATTACCTGAGGCGCCAGAATCCAAACTTTCTGAGAAAGATCAAATAATTGGAGATCACGTGGCGAGTCTTATTAAAAACGGTGATACGCTTCAGATTGGTTATGGTTCAATCCCGAATGCCATCATTGATAACTTAAAAGATTATCGTAATTTGAGTGTTCATACGGAAATGATCCCAGAGAAAATTATTGAGCTTTATAAAAAGTGGTGCAGTGACCAATGAAAATAATCCGTTTAAAAAGGGTAAAATGACAGCTACGTTTGCTTTTGGCTCACAAGCCTTATATGATTTCATGCACGAAAATGAAGACATTTATATGATGCCGGTCAGTCAGACGAACAATGCTTGTCTACTAAAAGATATTAATGATTTAGTAACAGTTAATGCTGGGGTCGAGGTTGACTTTATGGGACAAGTTAACTCTGAGAAAGTAGGAGACCTCTATTTTTCATCAACCGGAGGTCAGTCTGATTTCCAGACTGCAGCACGTCTAAATGAAAACGGAAGAGCAATTATATGTTTACATTCGACAGCTAAAAATGATGAAGTCTCAAAAATAATTCCGACGTTAAAACCAAATACACCAATTTCGACGCATAAGAATGATGTTGATTATATTGTAACGGAATATGGAATTGCAAGACTTAGAGGTAAAACGATCCGCGAACGAACAAAAGCTTTAATTGAGATTGCTCATCCAAAGTTTAGAGAAGAGTTAACCCATGAAGCAACAAAATTAGGTTATTTATAATAGGCATAAAAGGACCGAGCAGCTGCTCGGTCCTTCTTTATATAAATACTATTCAATTTTAAACTTAGTTAACTGCTGATTAAGCTCGTTAATCATGCTCTTCAGCTGATTAGCTTCATGCTTTAACTGCTCGAAGGCATGTTGCTGTTCTTCAGCAGAAGCTGAAATTTCCTCAGTACCAGCTGCAGTTTGTTCCGTAATGGCACTAATGTTTTGAATAGAAGAGGTTACTTGCAAACTTTGTTCTTTGGACTCTTTCATATCATGAGCTAGATCTGTTAATCGTTGATAGATAGAGTCAACATGTTCCCTGATATCTTTAAAGGACTCCTCTGAATCATTGAGAGACTCATGTTGTTTTTGTGTTAATTGTACTGTTTCGTTCATTTCTTGCTCAATAATCGATACGCCCGACTTAATTTGATCGACCATGGAGGATATTTCGCTTGTTGCACTAGTCGATTGTTCGGCTAGTTTTCTAACTTCATCTGCAACAACTGCGAACCCTTTCCCGTGCTCACCAGCCCGTGCGGCTTCAATGGCTGCATTTAAGGCTAGTAAATTGGTTTGTTCTGAGATGTCATTCACAATTTTAATTGTACTTTCAATTTCTTCTGTGTACTGAATAAAATTACTAACGGATTGTTCAACATTTTGAATAGAGTGATTGTGTTGATCCATAACAGTGCGCTGATCTTGAATGGCAGTTTGTCCATTTTTAACTGACGAAAGAGCTTGCGTTGACTGATCAGATGCGTGCTGGCTCTCAGTCGTATTTCGCTCAAACTGATGGTTCATTCTTTCAATTAATCCGGCAACATCTTGGATATCATTTGAAATAGACTGGCTTCCCTCGGCAAGTTCATCTGTTGAACTCGAAACTTGCCCAGTAGATTCAGACAATCCTTCCATCTCATGATTTAGCTTGTTACTAAAGTCATTTACATTATTACCGATTTTTTGAACGGATTGAAGTGTAGATGTTAAGTTATAAATCATCGCTTTAAAGGCTTGTTTTAACTGATCCACTTCATCTTTTGCCTCATCAGGTGCATCAATCTCTATAGTGAGATCACCTTCTGCAACTTGAGTTGCTTGATTTGATAAGTTTCTAATTGGTTTGGCAATGCGTGATGTTAACCTGTAAGTAGCTAAAACTGATAAACCAATTAAAATAACAGCTGCAATTACAGCAAAAATAATAAGATTTTGAATCGCGTTTTGTTGAGCACTAATTTTTGCATCGTACCAAGCTTGAGCTTCACGCTGAAGCATATAAATATCATTTAAAATGCCGGCCGTTCTAGACGACTGTCTTTGAACTTCATTTAAGTCCTCGGATTCAAGTGCATTAACGGTAACCTGTTCCCAGTCGTTAAATTTGTTTAATGCTTGATTAAACCATGATTTCTGTTCATCTGTTTGAATCATCGGCTTTATGTTTGAGATAGATTCTTTGGTTGTTTCAACTTGAGATAAAGCCTTTTGTCTTGACGCTTCAGAAGGGTTGTAACTATATGTATCAAGCGTTTGTTCAACCGAAATTAATTGACTGTTAAGTTCCTTTACTTCTAGCAAATACTCAACATCTTCATTTGAAGAACTTTCAAAACTTAGCATCTGGAATACAATATAAGAAATTAATACAAGACTTAGTAAAAGAGGGATCAAAGTCATCGTATATAATCGTTTGCTAATACTCATTGGTTCACCTCCTGATCAATTCGTTGTTGCTGTGACTGAGTCAGTTCAATCAAGCGAATTGGCGCTAGTCCAACGCCGTTTTCTTCAATACCTAATTCAATATGTTCTCCAGTTAATTGTTCGTCATTAACTAGTCTTTTCATAATATCGTATAACGCAATATTTACATTTTTCATCATCGATGTAACGACTGCATCTTCTGCTACAAAGTACTGATCACTATCAACCCCAAAGGCATAGATTCCTTGTTTTTCGGCTTCTTTTAAAGTTCCAACGCCAGTAAAACCTGCTGCGTGAAAGACATAATCAGCATCTTTATTGACCATTTCTCTTGTCAATTTAGCCCCAAGTGCATCATCGTCGAATGTTTCTGCATATTCTACCAGCACTTCAGCATCTTTATTGACAGCTTGAACGCCTTCTTTAAACCCGCGCTCAAACTTCTTCACAACCTCAATTCGTTCCCCGCCAATAAATCCAACGACATTGGATTTAGTTCTCATACCAGCGATGAGTCCAATTAAATAACTTCCTTCATCCTCTTTGAAGGTAATTGAGGTCACGTTATCTTTATCAGATACGGCATCAATTAAAACAAATTGCTGTTCTGGATACTCTTCGGCTAATTGTTCCATTGCAGCCTGTGCGTTATAACTGAGCCCCATAATAACGTCATGATCCTGGGTTATGAGCTCTTCCATCTGAGCAACAAAATCACCTTCAAAAGGTTCGCGGTAATCAAACGTGACCCCCAACTCATCTCTTGCTTGCTCTAATCCTTGAAAGGCAGAGTCACTAAACGAGTCATCTCCTAGACCACTTTCTGTGACGACGAGCCCAGCACTAATCTCCTTATCAGTCTTCTGACTATTGTCTTCACTGCACCCTGACATAACGATGGCTATACCAATAAGTACAATGACTAAAAATTGTTTCATATCTTCACTCCTAACTTCTTTCTTGTTGCGATAAATTATTATATCGACATAAAATGACAACTTTTAACACTTGAATAAAAGACTGAATAGGAGTTTTATTCAAAAATTATAGAAAACGTCATGGCTTTATAAACAGCTCGCTTTATGGCAAAATAGATTTAGATTGAGTTTGGAGGAGGTTTCTCTCATGAATTCGTTTGATGATAAAAATGAAAAGAAAAGTAATCAGTTTACGATTATGAAAGATGACCCGATTGATGGTCACCCTGGATATAGTGGCGGTGGGGCTATTAGTTTAGAGAATATGTCACCACTGGTTGTCGACCCGAACGAAGATAAGGTTTGGGTAGATATGGGAGCGATGCACGCAAGAAGTGAAGTTGAGAAACGGATTAAGTTCGTAACGGAAAAAGAAGAGGTTCCAAATGGTAAGCCTTATTGGATTGTATGGGTCACAGTTGAACGCGGTGAGGAAGGACCTTATTATCATGGTGTGGCAGCAAGCTATTTAGAAGTCGACCGTGAAGCGCGCCGTGGGTATAAAATTTTAGCCGAGCATGTCAATCGAATGGATAAATCACTAAAAGGTCGTATTGTCGTTGATCAAATGGATGATCATTCGAAAACATTATTAGGCGATTTCTTAAAAGAATTTAACGAAGATTATTGGAAAAATGCAGCGGATGAATTAAAACAAGCGTTCGTTTAATTTTGAATGAATTGTGAACATTAATCTTTTACATTGTAAGTTTTATAAATCCTTTGTAAAATATAGATAAACATGGGTTTTATAGCACATGTTTATTAGGACAAATAAAAGGGGCTGGCCACTAATGGCTAGCCCCTTTTATTTTTTACTCACTACATACTTCTTTTGGTTGAGTCCCTTTAATGTAGTACATCATAACAGATCTGTCTTCACATGCTGGACCTTCTAATTTACCAGAGATCGGATCGACCTTCAGCCCTACAACACCTGTTGGAACATTGAAGGTTTGTGTTGGTAAACCAGCATGAAGCTGGCTCATATATTTAGCCCACACCTGTTTAGACACTCTAAAGTCTTGAACTTTAGTCATTTCACGGTGATCATCGTATCCTGTCCAAACTGCTGTGGTGTACTCAGGCGTAAAACCAATCATCCAACTATCAAAATCGGTACTTCCTGATTTCCCGGCATATTGATGGCCTTGAATAATAGGAGCAACATTGGCACCCGTTGCTCTCATGTAGTCTGTAAATTTGTCATTAAACATTCCTGTCAGCATGTGCGTAAGAACGAATGCATGATTCTCCTCTAACAATCGCTTTGGTGTCTCGGCTTGGTGCTGGTAAACGATATTACCGTCTCGGTCAACGATTTTTTCAATGACATAGGGTTTTACCGACCAGCCTTGATTTGCCAAAACACTGTACGCTTTTGTCATCTCGAGTGGTGAGAGGTATCCTGTACCAATTGCGATAGACGGGACGGCTTTTAAGTCTGCTTCAATTCCAAATGCACGTGCGGCTTCAACGATGTTCTCAGGTCCTATCTCCATGGCTGTTTTAATCGCATATATATTATCAGACACGGCAAGCGCCTGCGCGAGCGTGACGGGTCTGTTTGCGAAATCACCTGCATTACCTGGCGTATATGTTTCATCGTTTTCTAATGTAAATGTTGTCTCACGGCTCTCAACAAGTGTTGAAGGTGTAAACCCATAAACGAGCGCTGCGTAATATAAAAAGGCTTTAAATGTCGAACCTGTCATACGTTCTGCTTGAGTGACGCGATTATATGGCGTCTGGTCGAAATCCCTTCCGCCTTGCATGGCTACTATTTTACTTGAACGAGGATCAATAGTAACGGCTCCGATTTGTAGTTCTTCGGAGTCTTCAGGCAATTCTTGTTTAATCGTATCCTCTAGTTTCTTTTGAGCATCTTGATTAATCGTCGTATATATTTGATAACCTTGAGTGTCGATGGCTTGGCGGTCAATTCCTAATATGTTAGATGCTTGATCCATTGCATAATCCTGAAAGTACTTACCAACTTCAGGTTCTTGTTCGGATGCTGCTGCAACAAAATTTAATTCTTCTTGTTTCGCTCTCGTCATCGTTGTTTCAGTAATTTTCCCTGTTTCATGCATGCGTTCCAAGATCCAATGCTGACGTTCGGTTGCATTTTCTAAGGATGTAAGTGGCGAATAGACAGAAGGCCCTTTTGGAATTGCGGCAAGTAACGCTGACTCTTCTAACGTAAGGTCACTTGCCTCTTTGTCAAAATAATATTGACTAGCTGCCTGAATCCCGTACTGTCCATGACCAAATAAATAGTATTTAAATAACCTTCTAGTATGTCATCTTTATCTTGAAAAATTTCAAGCCTTAAAGCAATTAAGGCTTCGTTAATTTTACGTTCCCATGTCTTTTGGTTTGTTAAAAAGACGTTTCTAGCGTATTGCTGCGTGATGGTACTTGCGCCTTGCCGCTTTTCCATCGCTAAAACGTTATGATAGATCGCGCTAAAAATTCGCTTGAAATCAAAGCCGATGTGTTTATAAAAATGCTCATCCTCTGCGGCTATAAAAGCGTCAATCACGTAAGGAGACACATCATCGAGCTCCACCCAAAACCGGTTTGGACGCCGTGTTCAACGGAGAGAACTTGGCCATCTTGATCATATAAAACCGTATTTTCATCTAGTTTAATTTCAGGTGGACCTTGAAAAATAGAATACACAAGAATCACTGCTCCAGTTGAAACAGCAAAGATTAATGCGAATATGCTCCATGTAAGTATTTTTCTAATCATAAGCACGTCTCCTGTCGTAAGGCTAGTTGCTTTTACTAGTATGTAAAAATTGGCATGAATTTAAACGTAGAACTCTTCTAATATAGTGTTTTGTTAGATATAATAATTGGTATAATTTCTTTCAAGTAAAATTTGTGGCACAATAGATGAGGTATTAAATCGTGAGTTTGTTGGATTAGGGAGAAAGGAAGATTCTTTTGTCTAGTGAAAAAATTCCAATTCATATAAAAATAGATACTGAAATTGTCGATGAGGAACATGGTAATGAAAACATTACGAGAACGGAACATGGAACTTATGCACGTAAAGGGCATATTCACATGATTCAATACGAAGAAGAAATGGAAGACTTAGGGAATGTCGCAACAACGATTGTCGTTCAGGACGATCGCGTGTCAATTAAACGAGAAGGATCCTTGCAAATGCATCAAGTGTTTAGAATAGGGTCAAGTACAGAGTGTGTTTATCACCATCCGTTTGGGAAGTTTCGAATGGAAACAACCACACATCATATGCAGTTTGTCAAAGGGATTGGGAATCGTTCTGGCCGAATCTATTTAAACTATGATGTTGTACTGAATGAACAAGAACCGAGGCGTCATACATTTGAGTTACACTTTCAAGAGGAGGTTGCCTAGATGAATATCGTAGGTCAAATCGAAGAGACATTAAAACAAGGAATTGAATCTGCCGTATTAGAAGCGGGCTTAGCTTCAAAGGATGAAATGCCCGATGTCGTTTTGGAAACACCAAAGGATTCGGCGCACGGGGACTATGCTACGAACATGGCGATGCAACTTGCACGTATTGCAAAAAAAGCACCACGTCAAATCGCCGAAGAGATCGTTCAACATTTAGATAGTGAAAAAGCATCTGTCAAACAGGTTGACATTGCTGGACCAGGTTTTATTAACTTTTTATTGATCAATCATCACTAACTGAGGTCGTGGATACCGTGCTAGAACAAGGTAGCGAATACGGAAAGACGAACGCAGGTGAAAGCAAGCGAGTTCAAATTGAGTTTGTTTCCGCCAATCCAACCGGAACGCTTCACTTAGGACATGCTAGAGGTGCTGCTTTTGGTGATGCATTAGCTAATGTGATGGAAAAAGCAGGCTTTGACATCGAACGCGAATATTATATTAATGATGCGGGTAATCAAATTGATAATTTAGCACGTTCTATTAACGCGCGTTATTACCAAGCACTTGGCCAGGAGATGGACATGCCTGAAGATGGCTATCACGGAAAAGATATTGTTGCACTAGCGCAGTCTTTAGTTGATGACCACGGTGATGAATTTACGAAATTAGATGAAAAAGAACGTTTAGCTGAGTTCCGTCAGTATGGCCTTAAACACTTATTAAATCGAATTGAAGAAGATTTAAAAGAATATCGCGTACCATTTGATTCATGGTTTTCTGAAACATCATTGTATGATCAAGATTTAGTAGCAGGTGCTGTTCAAAAGCTTCGAGGTAAAGGCTATGTCTATGAAGCAGACGGTGCAACTTGGCTTAAATCAACGGAGTTTGGCGATGACAAAGACCGCGTACTTGTTAAGCAAGACGGTTCTTACACGTATTTAACGCCAGATATTGCGTACCACTTAAATAAAATCGAGCGTGGTTTTGATGAGCTCATTAACATTTGGGGCGCCGACCACCATGGATATGTCGCAAGAATGCACGCCGCGATTCAAGCATTAGGTTATCCAAAAGAGGTTTTAGACATTAAAATTACCCAAATGGTGAACCTGTTTGAAAATGGTGAAAAAGTCAAAATGAGTAAGCGTACAGGTAAGGCAGTAACGATGAAGGAGCTAATTGAAGAAGTTGGCCTCGATGCGACACGTTACTTCTTTATCATGCGTTCAAATGATGCTCATTTAGATTTCGACATGGACCTTGCGAAATCTCAGTCAAACGAAAACCCAGTATATTATGTTCAGTATGCGCATGCGCGTATCTGCAGCATGCTTCGTCAAGCTAAAGAAAAAGGTGTTAATGTTGAGGCAAATGCAGACACGTCACTTCTCACGGCGGAGAAAGAGACCGCGCTATTAAAACGACTTGGCGATTATCCTCAGGTGATTGCTGATGCTGCCGAAAAACGAATGCCACACCGCATTCCGCAGTATGTGTTCGACTTAGCGTCAGATCTTCACAGCTTTTATAACGCTGAGAAAGTAATTGATTTAGATGCGCAAGAATTAACGCAAGCTCGTATTGCTCTTATGAAAGCTGTACGTGTCGTTATTCAAGACGCATTAAAACTAATTGGTGTAGAAGCACCAGAGAAGATGTAAATAAGATGGAAGCATTGACCGAACTTGTTGCGGCGGGGAGGTCGATGCTTTTTTTATATTGATTTTATGGAAATAATTTTAAAATATAAATTATGAAAGGACTGATGCGTTTGATCTTGAAAAACCATTCCCACTCACCATTCCACCTACAACTAGAGGTACTTGAAGGAAGGGTGCCGCCCCAACATTCAAGTTTTAATAAGTACGAAAAAACTTTGTATCAAGAACGCTCCGGATACTTCGGAGAGCGCGCCCTCGACTATCCATTTAGGAAAATCCAATTTCCTCATTTCGTGACTCACCACACCAGGCTTGAAGTCAACCATTTAAATTTCCAGATGGACACCAACCTTTGGACACCAAGATATGATTTAATCATCGAGGCAAAAGACTATACGGGCCACATTTCATTAAGAGACGGATTCAACCAGATTATTCAACAAAAGGATGTCAACGGTCAAATGGTGACGAACGTTATGACGATCCAGTTTTGCAAGTTGAGGAACAAAAGCTGCAACTAGAATTATGGCTAGAAACACAAGGGATGCCTGTCCTCCCGATTGAAACCCTTGTCGTCATGACGAATCCCCGAGTCATTTTAGATGCCACACCGAATTCTCTATACCAAGAAAAAGTCATTCCCCTAAGTAAACTTGCTTCCAAGCTAAGAGAGATCAATCAACATTATACACACGAACACCTAACGCTCGCTGAAACCCGGCGGCTAGCAAGCTACGTCGCGAGTCAGCACAAACCCTGGAAACCAAACGTCTTTCAAAGATTAGGCATCGGGCCAGGAGAAATCAGGCGAGGCGTGCGCTGCCCAAGCTGCCGAACCCTCCCAATGAAATGGGAGCGATTAAGGTTTGAATGTTCGGCCTGTGGAATGCGCTCAGCTGATGCCTATGTTGGTGCATTGAAGGAATTTTTCTTGCTTTTTGGAGATCAAATTACCAATCGACAGTTTAGGTGGTGGACTGGGGTGGGGTCTGAGAGTACGGCCAAAAAGCAACTTAGAAGATCTGGCTTTAATAGGGTAGGAGATAAAAGAACAGCAATCTATAAACTTAATTTTAACTACGATGAAGATTTTGATGAATTTGTGAGATGGAAACAGGCCGATAAATTCAGAAAACGGGCCTTAATTTTTTAAAAAGAGGCCGTAAAAATTAAAAAACGGGCCGTAATTTTTTAAAAAGAGGCCGTAAAAATTAAAAAAGGGGCCGATAATTTTCAAAAAGAGGCCGTTAAAATTCGAAAACGGGCCGTATAACCAGAAAAACAGGCCGTAAACCAAACTAGCGAGAGCAGAATTAACTGTAATCAAGTTGTCAAAACCCATCCTCAGACGGGTTTTACCCTTTCTATTATGATTTTTCGTTGCAAGATAGAATAAATAGATTGGTCTTAGCCCGTTAAAAAGCAACCCCATTGAAATGTTAAGCTCTCAATGGGGTTACTTTTTTTATCCAAACGGATACTGGTATTCAATTTCCTCATTAAATTCAACATAATCTAAATAGATCATTAGTAGTAAATACCACTTACCTGAGTCAGAATCTGCTAAAACAATATGATCCCTTCCAGCCTCTTCGATTGTACCTGTGAATACATCTTGAGTATCTTGACCTTCAAACGTCATATATACTCTAGCTTCTTTACCTCTATTAAGCCTTAAGATATTTTCAATGTATGAACGTTCTCTGCCAATAGGGCCACCACCAATTGGAACTTGAACTGGACCTTGGCCGCCATTTTGCATCATCGGTCCGCCTTGCATACCACCGTTTTGCATCATTTGGCCCATACCTGGCATCATTTGTTGACCACCCATTCCAGGCATTCCTTGCATCGTTTGCCCTTGTTGCATACCTTGAACCATACCTGGCATTTGTCCTTGGGATTGACCCATGCCAAATTTATTTGGGTTTTGACCCTTAGAAGGTCCGCCACCCATTCCTTGTAATTTGTTACCCATTTGTCCTTTACCTGGAAGACTTAACTTTTTTCCGCTTCCGCCAGACCATTTTGGGTTTTTGCCTGGCCATTTACCTTGCCCGCCCATGAGATTTTTCGGGTCGTTAAAAGATTTTTTTATCCGGTAACTTTCCGCCTTTGCCTTTTGATTGATCCAATTGATCATCAACCTCCTAAAATTTATTTAAATAACTAATAGACTTCTGGACATTCTGCTTGTGTAGGCGCATAAAACAATGCGATTTAAATCTACCAACATTCCATTGCCCATACCACCTAGCTCTACAATCACCAACTGGGCGATAAAACCACAGTGAATCATCACCAGGGTCAAACTGTTCACCGTCGACAGTTCGCTGAGCCAAACGGATATCTTTTGGGCGAGCTCTCTGGTAGAAATAATTCTGAGTGACTGCTTCAAACCCACCAGGTGATTGATAAATCATGTCCGATAGCGTATCAATTCCAGTGAAGTCTAAGCATTCGGCTAAAACTCTATTAACCCCAACATTTCCGACTAAAAGCATGCCTAACTTACCGTCTTCCTCAGCTTCGGCGCGCATAAGTCTTGCTAGTTCTCTTAGTTGTGCTTCGTTGTAGGCAATGACTGCCAATTCATACCACCTCTTTCATACCCACCACTAGTTCATTTATATGTTGAAATGGGTAAATGTTGATATAGGTGCTTGTACTTTTTGAAAAGGTAAAAAGTTTTTAATAGCAAAGAGTTGTAATTCATTAGAGGAAAGTCGTTAGAATGAGGGGTAGTGTCAATTGGGAAGTTAGGGCGAGCGTGAATATCAATAGAATGCACTTGAACCGAAATAGAAGAGGAGGAAATGTAAATAGTAGCACTGGAATAAAACTAACCAACAAAAAACTGAGCCACAAATGTGACTCAGTTATAGTGCCATAATCTGATTTAAGTCTTCTTTTGTCTTGCGATGCCCGATGAAGAATTCACCGAAGTCCGCAAAGCGTGCGCTCACTTCGTCAAAGCGCATTTCGTAAATTAGTTTTTTAAACTGGATCATTTCGTGAGCATATAAAGTGACGCCCCATTCCCAGTCGTCGAAACCGATACTACCTGTAATGATTTGGCGAACTTTACCTGCATATTTACGGCCAGTCATACCGTGTTCATACATTAAACGGCCACGCTCATCTTTCTCTTCCATAAACCAGTTGTTAACGGCATCTTTCTTACGGTCCATTGGGTAGAAGCAAATGTGTTCCCATTTTGGAAGTACAGGCTTAAGGCGAGCCTGAAATTCAGGGTCTGTATCAGGGTCTTTACCTTTTGCCATATAAGCGGATAGCTCAACAACTGATACGAACGAATATGCTGGAATTAAAAATTCAGCGAGTTTAGTTTTATTAAACGCTGTCTCAAGATCGGTCAGCTCGTCCATTGTAGGGCGAAGGTTCATGATGAGTAAGTCAGCTTTTTGGCCAATCATTTGGTAAAAACCAACACTGCCTTCTCGGTTTGACTCTATCTCTTCCCAGCCTTGCATGAGTTCATTAAATTCATTTAACGCCTGGTCACGCTCTTCTTGAGAAGCTAATTTCCACGCGTTCCAGTCGACTTTACGAAAATCATGTAAACAATACCAACCATCAAATGTTTCAACTGCTTCTGGCATTGGTTTCACTCCTTCAATTCATTTTCCAATTTAACTATATCATAAAGAATTAAACGAGGTTAAAGGAAAAGCCTTTGAACGTTTTGTTAACAACTATTTGTGAAACAATCGTTCGTTACGCTGCTTCATCAATTCTAATCGGTTTTCGAACCATTCACGTTCTTCACTAAACATAGGACGTTCATCAATCGTGACGCTCTGTTCAGTTAATTTTTGTTCAACACGGTCCATAACATGTTTAACAGACAGCTTTTTATGAAAAAGTTGTTCAAGTGATGCCATGACATTAGGGTTAATATTGGGATAATTAAATTTAGTCTGAGTACCGTTTTTAGCTAATTTATAAAACGTTTTGAGTAATTCAGCACGTTCTTCTCCATGTCCTTCAACATCTAAATAGATTTGAACAGCTGACCCAGATTTAACTCTTCGCTGTGAGATTCCGGCAAATTTTTTACCATGAATACTTAAATCGTAAGTTCCAGGGCAATAAGATTCTTCAATTTCGTAAGCTTCTATAGGCAGCCCTTCATCTTCAAAAACCCACCTAATAAATTCAACCATAGCTTCATAGCCATCATGAATATCAAAATGTTTAGCGTCAGGGAAAATGAGGGAAATATTTAATACGCCCTCATCTAGGACAACCGCAAGACCACCTGAGTTTCGAATGAGGACGTCATAGCCTTGCTTTTGTAAAAAGTTGATTCCATCTTCTAAATAAGGAAGGCGGCTATCGGGAATACCTAAGACGACAGTTGGCTTATGAACCCAATAATGAATACTTGTTTCACGATGCTCACTTGCGGCTAGACATAAAGCATCATCAACAGCGAAGGATTCTATTATTTTCGAATCTTGTGCATTACTTCGATCAACTTTTCTAATATAATTAATATCTAATAAGGGATGTTTCTTCATAAAATCGTTCCTTCAATCTTTTTGTATGTACCAAATAAATATTATAACAGATAAGGATGTGGATTCATTGTTAACAGCTATCTTAAAATTAATTGCATCAGGTATTGAATTTTTCCTAGGTATTCCATTTGTTGGCGGCGCATTTATTTTCGCTAACGCATGGGGACCATTACTGCTTATGTTCTTATTTTACCTAGCAATATTATTACTGTCTATTAAGTACGGTTACGCCAAATGGGGTGCGATTACCGGAATGGTCGTTTCGATTGTTGCATTCATCCCAGTCGTCGGCATGATCCTTCACTGGGTTGCGTTCTTCGCCTTATTATTTGACGGTATCATGAACTATAAACAAGCTAAAGCACGCGGCTAAACCTAACCCCCCCTGTTTATTACGCTGAACAGGGGGGTTCGTTTGTGAAAAAAGATTGTGTTCACGAGAGAATTGTCCGCATCCCGAGGAGAAATGTTTGAGTGGCGTGGAGAAGTGTTCGCGTGAGGTGGTGAATTGTTCGCATCCCGGGAAAAAGTGTTCACGTGGCGTGGTGAATTGTTCGTATCTCGGGGAGAAGTGTTCGCATCGCAGGGTGAATTGTCCGCATCGCCAAGTGACTTACCTGCAACCAGCGGGAACTCTCCGCATTTAATCATAAGTTATAAAATTTTTCTCGCCATAAGGATGTATTTCAATTTAAAAATCGTTATAATGGATGATATACATTGTAGAAAGGTCGGAAAAAATGTCGTATCGCCATGAACAATTAAGCGAAGAGAAAGTATTTAAAGACCCAGTCCATCGCTACATACACGTTCGTGACCGTGTGATTTGGGATTTGATTGGAACTCCGGAATTCCAGCGTCTTAGACGGATTAAACAGCTAGGAACTACATACTTAACATTCCACGGGGCGGAGCATAGTCGATTCAGCCATTCATTAGGAGTGTACGAGATTGTCCGCCGAATCGTTGAGAATTTCAAGGGTAAACCAAATTGGAGTGAAGAAGAGAGGCTACTCTGCTTATGTGCCGCACTGCTTCATGATTTAGGTCACGGGCCATTTTCTCATTCATTCGAAAAGGTATTTGACTTAGACCACGAAGATTTCACTCGTGAAATTGTGCTTGGGGATACAGGCGTTAATCAAGTGCTAACTAAAGTAGACCCGAATTTCCCACAAGATGTAGCTGATGTCATTAACAAAACATACCGTAACAAATTAGTCGTAAGCTTAATTTCAAGCCAGATTGATGCGGACCGAATGGATTATTTGCAGCGAGATGCTTATTTTACAGGTGTAAGCTATGGCCACTTTGATATGGAAAGAATTTTACGTGTCATGCGACCAATGGAAGATCAAGCTGTGATTAAAGAAAGCGGGATGCATGCGGTTGAAGATTACATCATGAGTAGGTACCAAATGTACTGGCAAGTTTATTTTCATCCAGTTACACGCAGTGCAGAAGTGATTCTAACCAAAATTTTACACCGCGCTAAGGAACTTTTTTCACTCAGATTATTTGTTTAAATTAGCGCCGACCCATTTTGTTAGTTTTTTTGAAAAAGATGTTTCGCTAAAAGATTATTTAAAGCTAGATGAGAATGTAGTTTATTACTATTTTCAAATTTGGCAAGATGAGGACGATCACATTTTAGCAGATTTGTGTCGTCGTTTTGTTGACCGTGATTTATTTAAATATGTAGAATTTAATCCTGGTAATCAGTACCGAGATTTAATGGATCTCAAAGAATGTTTTATCGAAGCAGGAGTAGACCCGTCTTATTATTTAGAAGTTGACTCATCATCCGACCTACCTTATGACTTTTATAGACAAGGGGAAGATGAAGAGCGACTGCCAATTTTACTACAAATGCCGAATGGGGGAGTTGAAAGAGCTCTCTAGACAGTCAGATATTGTTGAAGCTATTTCAGGTAAAAAGAGAACAGACCATAAATTATATTATGCGAAAGATTTGATTGACCAACTACCCGAAGACAGTGACATCAAACGTCGGATTAATGAAATTTTAAAGGGATAGGGGCTGAGAAGTGTATGTTAGAAGATCATGCTAAACTAATGACATTTTTTTGAACAGGCGGAGGAAGTTGTTGGGCGAAAACGTCTACAGAAAATGGTTTATATACTTAAGAAATCAGGCTTTGATTTCTCGGAACGTTATTCATTCCATTTTTACGGGCCTTATTCAGAGGAACTTTCAACTCGGGTGGAAGAACTCTGCAATTTAGGGTTTTTAGATGAAGAGAAAGAGAAAGAAAAAGGTTATTATCAATATCGTTATACGTTAACTGAGCAAGGGACAGGCTTTTTAGATGACTCAAAAGTTCAAGCGCCTAATATGACTGAGTTAATCGAAAAGATGAATGTTAAAAGCTCGAAATTTCTTGAACTTGTTTCAACGATGCTATATTTTGATACGTTTCCAAAACACGAGGTAGAAGAGAAGGTTTTAACAGTTAAAAGTAAGCAAAATTATACAGACGAAGACCTACAAGATGCGTGGTCATTTATTGAAGAAATGAAGGCGCATTAATGAAGACACCAACTTGGAATAAACTCCAGGTTGGTGTCATTTTATAATAACGGATGAAACCATTTTGCTAATATTTTTTTTACAATGTGAGTTTTGGAATTGGGGTACTCATACCATTCCTCATAAATTGGTGTCGCATAGTTGAAGTCTTGTTCGTAATAGGTATATAGCTTTCTGACTAATTCCTGATCATACATTAGCAGGTTCACTTCATGGTTAAAATAAAGACTTCTCCTGTCAAAGTTAGCCGTACCAATATCACAAACTTTATCATCAATAAAAATGGCCTTAGCATGATAAAAGCCTTCTTGAAATAGCCTCACTTCAGCACCTGCTCTGTGAAGTCGAGATAAAAAAGGTGCAGATGCCTCCTTAACGAGGATGTGGTCTGAATCATGAGGATAAATAATTTGAACCTTAATGCCTTGAGCTAATTTTTTCTCTAATAAATCAAGTAACTTTTATTAGGGATAAAATAGGGCGAGCCTATTGCGATACGACTTTCTGCTTGACGGACTAAATTTAAAAACGTCTCCTGCAGTTTGCCGTTTGATGTTGGAATGAGCTGACACCTATAATGCCCTGTAATATCGACGTTTGAATTAATTTCTAGAGCCTCGTAAGTATTTTGTTCCCAGTCCTGTTTAAATAAATCTAATACATCCTTTACCACATCACCCTGAAGACGAAGGTGATAGTCTCGCCAAAAGAAAACTTAGAGTTCTGATTAATATATTCATCACCAATGTTATAACCGCCTATATAGGCAATACGCCCGTCGATAATTGAGATTTTCCGGTGATTACGCCTGTTAAACGAACGAAGCGGCGACAAAATGTTAAACCGGTTACTATACTCTATTTGAACGCCAGCTTTTTTTAAGTCTTCACGATCTTTTCGTCTAATGGCAAAAAGACCCTAAACGATCAACTAATAAATAAACCTCAACACCTCTTGAACTTGCATCTGATAATAATTTAAAAAAAACGTTTCGCTAAAATGATCACTTTTGACAATAAAAAAAGACACGCAAACAAACTGTGTTGCGGATTGAATATCTTTAAAATACTGGTCATACAACTCCTCGCCATGATTGTAAAAATCGATGTTCGCAAGACGGTGGGGATATGTATGGTCAATGGGATCTGTCTCAAGTTTTTGTTTGATTAAAAAATATAATAACAATAATAATAACAATTAATACCCACACTGTAAGCTCCCCCTTCTCAAGTATTATGCGATTTCCAAAACGTTATTATACGATTAAATTACTTAAATTTAACATTGACTGAATGCTCATTCATTGTATAATAAGAGGTAAGAAAAAGAATTTTCATGAAATTACAATTTT
Source organism: Piscibacillus salipiscarius JCM 13188 (assembly GCF_001311865.1). GTDB lineage: Bacteria > Bacillota > Bacilli > Bacillales > Alkalibacillaceae > Piscibacillus > Piscibacillus salipiscarius. The sequence goes on along the minus strand of NZ_BBCD01000021.1, from coordinate 29,114 downwards.
TATGATAAGATAGTTACTAGACAACTTCGAGACTAGCGGGGGGAAACTTTTATGGACACATTACTTCTAATCAATTGGTTAGCCTTTTTAGGTGTAACCGCTTACGGAATTTTCCTCTTTGTACAAGTAGTACGCACGCGTATTGCTTACATAAAGATGGGGAAAAAAGCAGAGTTCGACCAAGACATGAAACAGCGCGTCAGAGATATTTTGACGTTCGTATTTGGCCAAAAGAAACTATTAAAGGATAAAAAGTCTGGCGCGATTCACGTCATGATGTTCTATGGTTTCTTATTAGTTCAATTTGGCGCTATTGATTTTATTTGGAAGGGGTTAGCACCTGATTCTCATTTGCCACTTGGCATTTTCTACCCAGGGTTTACGTTCTTCCAAGAGATCGTCACGTTGACGATTTTAGTAGCAGTAGTTTGGGCGTTTTACCGCCGTTATATTGAAAAACTTGTTCGCTTAAAGCGAGGCTTTAAAGCAGGACTTGTTTTAATTTTTATCGCAACGCTTATGTTATCTGTATTGATGGGTAACGGGGCCGCGATTGTTTGGCATGGTCATGGATTAACATGGACTGAGCCAGTTGCATCCATGTTTGCGACTGCTTTTGGATGGATGGGACCGACTGCATCTGCCGCTTTATTCTACGTGATGTGGTGGATTCATTTATTCGCATTATTAAGTTTCTTAGTTTACGTGCCACAATCTAAGCACGCTCACCTTTTAGCTGGGCCTGCTAACGTATTTTTAACAAAAGATAAAAAGCACGGAAAGCTTAAGAAAATCGACTTTGACATTGATGAAATGGAAGAGTCTGATGAAGAGCCGACGTTTGGCGTCGGAAAAGTAGAAGACTTAGATCAACTACAACTCTTAGACTTATACGCTTGTGTTGAATGTGGTCGTTGTACGGATGTATGTCCGGCTTCAGGTTCAGGTAAGATGTTGTCGCCAATGGATATTATTGTGAAATTGCGTGACCATTTAACTGAAAAGGGAGCAGCTGTAACGGGCAAATCTGCATGGGTTCCATCTTATGCTTTTGCTGGGACTCAAGGAAATCAAATAGCCGCAGATCCGAATGGCTCACTTGCTGAGCAGGTAATGGAAAAAGACTTAATCGGTGACGTAGTAACGGAAGAAGAGTTATGGGCGTGTACGACTTGTCGTAACTGTGAAGATCAGTGTCCTGTTATGAACCAGCACGTAGATACGATTATTGACTTACGTCGTTACTTAGTTATGACAGAAGGTAAAATGGATCCTGAAGCTCAGCGTGCGATGATGAACATTGAGCGTCAAGGAAACCCATGGGGACTTTCTAAGAAAGACCGCGAAAACTGGAGAGAACAAGACGAAACACTTCGCATTCCAACTGTTAAGGAAATGAAAAAAGAGGGCGAAGAATTCGAATACTTATTCTGGGTCTCTTCAATGGGGTCTTATGATAACCGCAGTCAAAAGATTGCTATGGCATTTGCTCGTTTAATGAATAAAGCAGGCGTTAAGTTTGCTATTTTAGGTAATAAAGAGCGTAACTCTGGAGATACAGCTCGTCGTTTAGGTAACGAATTCTTATTCCAAGAGTTAGCTGAGAAGAATATTAAAGAATTTGAAAAGAATGAAGTGAAGAAGATTGTAACGATCGATCCTCACGCTTATAACATCTTTAAAAATGAATATCCTGACTTCGGTTTTGAAGGTGAAGTTTATCACCATACAGAGCTATTAGCACAGTTAATCGAAGAAGGTCGATTGCAGCCAGAGCAAGCGATTAACGAGAAGATTACGTTCCACGATTCTTGTTACTTAGGGCGTTATAATGATGTCTATAACCCGCCTCGTAAAATTTTAGAATCCATTCCAGGCGTTCAATATGTTGAAATTGAACGTAATAAAGAAAACGGAATGTGCTGTGGTGCAGGTGGCGGTATGATGTGGTCTGAAGAGACAACAGGTAACCGCATAAATGTTGCTCGTACAGAGCAGGCTTTAGAAGTAACGCCTAACACCATTTCGAGTGCGTGTCCATACTGTTTAACCATGCTTACAGATGGTACGAAGGCTAAAGAAGTTGAGGATGATGTGACAACTCAAGACGTTGCAGAAGTTCTTGAACGTTCAATCTTCGGGGAACCTGCAAAAGTGGATCAACCTGCATATGTTGCCCCTCTAGCTTCGACGAGTTGCTAGAGGGTTATTTTTATACCTAAGACTAGAGTCTTAGGGCTAATTTTCTACAAAAACTTTTGAAATTTCCATTTTTTTTATTTTAGTAATTTTATAAAAATTTAAAAAAAGATGTTGCAATTTGATGACGTCTTTCATAAAATAATAGATGTTAAACTTATCTGAAAAAAGAAAAATTTATTGATAAAGATAAAATGGGGATTCTCGAATAGACTTATGGGTTTTTTAATATGGACAGACTATATCAAAATTTAATTTTCTAAAAATTAGAGAAATTTAGACCCTTAAGATTTGTCATCGAGAAAATATAACTATAGGGTGATTGAGTTGAGTAATCCATTACTAGAGATCAAAAATCTGAAGACATCCTTCAGAATTGGGGAAGAGTATTACGCAGCGGTTGATGATGTATCACTTAACGTCAATAAGAACGAAGTCCTAGCCATAGTTGGGGAGTCTGGCTCAGGAAAAAGTGCTCTAGCATTTTCTGTTATGGGACTACATAACCGGGCGAAAATTGAAGGAGACATTAACTTTAAAGGTCGGAATATTGCGAATTTACCGTTTAAAGAGATGAATAAATTTCGCGGTAAAGAGCTTTCGATGATTTTCCAGGATCCATTAACGGCATTAAATCCTCTGATGGAAGTTGGAAGACAGATTGATGAGGTTTTGACGCTTCACAACAAAATATGCCGAAATCGAAACGTAAAAACTATATTATAGAGCTTTTAGAAAGGGTCGAAATCCCTAGGCCCAAGCACGTTTATAATCAGTTCCCTCACGAATTATCCGGGGGTATGAGACAACGTGTAATTATCGCAATTGCCATTGCGAATCAGCCTGAGTTATTAATAGCTGATGAGCCAACAACAGCATTAGACGTTACTATTCAAGCGCAAATATTAGACTTAATGCGTGAATTGAAAGATGATCTTGGCTCCGGCGTCATTCTAATTACCCATGACTTAGGGGTGGTTGCAGAAATGGCTGACCGTGTAGCTGTTATGTATGCAGGTGAGATTGTGGAAGTTGCAGATGTTAAGACGTTGTTCGAAGACCCTAAGCACCCTTATACCAGATCGTTATTGAGTTCAATTCCACTTGTTGACAGTGCACAAGATAAACTGCATGTCATTCACGGTATTGTTCCATCACTTAAACATTTACCACGTCAAGGTTGTAGATTCAGTGCACGAATTCCATGGATTGATGCGAGTGCCCATGAAGAACATCCTGAACTACATGAAATTAGTCCAGGTCACTTTGTTCGCTGCACATGTTATAAGCATTTTTACTTCCCAGAAGAGAGCAAGGAGGAACAGAACCATGACACTGCTCAAAGTTGATAACCTTAAAGTGCATTTTCCGATCCGTGGTGGAATTCTAAATAGAGTTGTTGATTCAATCAAAGCCGTTGATGACGTAAGCTTTGAAATCCAACCTGGTGAGACTTATGGATTAGTTGGTGAATCAGGTTCTGGTAAAACAACAACAGGTAAAGCGGTAATGGGGCTAAATAATATTACGGACGGTAAAATTTATTTCCAAGATGAACTCTTAAATAAAAGTGGCAAAAGAGTAAATATTCGTAAAGATATTCAAATGATCTTCCAGGATCCATACTCTAGTTTGAATCCAAGGAAGCGCGTACTAGATATAATCGCTGAACCTCTTAGAAACTATGAAAAGCTATCGAAACAAGAAGAGAAAAAGAAGGTTCAGGAACTACTAGAGAAGTAGGACTTTCTCCTGAGAGTATACTAAAATATCCACACGAATTCTCAGGTGGTCAGCGCCAAAGAATTGGTGTTGCTAGAGCCATTGCTCTAAAGCCAAAGCTTATTATCATGGACGAGCCTGTATCAGCGTTAGACGTATCGGTTCAGGCACAAGTATTAAACTTTATGCAAGATTTACAGAAAGAATTAAATCTAACTTACTTATTTATATCCCACGATTTAGGTGTAGTTAAACATATGTGTGACAGAATTGGAATTATGTATAACGGACGTTACGTAGAAGAGGGTACAAAAGAAGAAATCTTTAACTCTCCTCAGCACATTTATACAAAACGTCTCGTTGCAGCGATTCCGGACATTAATCCAAAAAGACGTCAAGAAAACCTTAACTTCCGTGAACAAGTCAAGCATGAGTTTTCAAACTCGTACTATGATTATTTTGATGAAAACGGCTTGGCGTACGATTTAACACCAGTCACCGATACACATCGGGTAGCGTTACCAGAGAAAGGTTGATCAGACTATGTGGAAATTTATAGTTAGAAGATTATTAATCACTACACCACAAATCATATTACTAAGTGTTATCGTGTTTTTGTTAGCTAAAATGATGCCGGGTGATGCGTTAACAGGATTAATTGATCCGAATATTAAACCTGAACGTATTGCTGAAATGAGAGAAAAACTGGGACTTAACAATCCTTGGTATGTTCAATATAAGGATTGGATAGTTGGAGCTGTCCAAGGTGACTTCGGACAATCTTTTAAATATAAAATGCCAGTATCAGACTTAATCTGGCAACGGGTTGTTAATACATTCTGGCTATCATTAGTTTCAACAATTATGATTTATGCTATTGGCTTACCTTTAGGGATCGTTAGTGGTCGTTACAATGACAAATTAATCGATCAGTTAATTACTGGTTACACTTATATTGGATTTGCAACACCAATCTTTATCTTTGGTTTAGTTGCACTTTGGGTCTTTGGTTTTATGCTTGGTTGGTTCCCAACAGGCGGTTCAGTTGAGCCAGGCCTAGAACCAGGAACATTACAATACATTTTGAGTAAGTTGCACCATTTATTACTGCCATCCTTGTCAATCGCTCTGATTGGAACGGTTGGAACAGTACAATACTTAAGAAGTGAAATAATTGATACGAAACAAAAGATTTCATTTTAACAGCTCGTGCAAAAGGTGCATCTGAAAGTCGTGTTTACAATCGTCATATTTTTAGAAACTCAATTCTTCCAATTGCAGCATTCTTTGGATACGAAATTGTAAACCTTATAATGGTACAGTTTTTATTGAAAGAATTTTCAGTTACCCAGGAATGGGGAACTTATTTATCGAATCAATTCAATTAAGAGACTTTTCAGTTGTAACAGCACTAGTTCTATTATCTGGTATTTTAGCAATTTTAGGTGCGTTACTGTCAGATATCATTTTAAGTATTGTAGATCCGCGTATCCGTATCAAATAAATTGATTAGACATCAATGGGGGGTGAGACAAATTGGCACAATCAAACAGACAGCAGGATGTTGATATTGAACAGGAAGTAAATCAAGCTCAGCAAGAAACAGAACAGCACAAAAGTCCTTCCGGGTTATCAATCTTTTGGAAGGAAATTAAAAAGATAAATTGGCACTTGTTTCATTAGTGTTTTTTACACTCATAACTTTATTTGTTTTGGAGCATCATTAATCTTAGACCAAGATCAAATCGCTAAAGTAGATTTATTTGCTTTATATGAGCCACCTTCAAGTGAGTACTGGTTAGGGACAGACTATGGAGGACGTGATGTTTTTGGTCAGTTAATTATAGGTACTAGAAACTCTCTATTAATTGGATTTCTAGTCACCATCCTATCAGGCATTATTGGTGTTGTGGTAGGCGTTGTCTCAGGTTACTTTGGTGGTCATATCGATAACGCATTAATGCGTGTCGTAGACTTCTTTATGGTATTACCATTCATTATGTTAGTTATCGTATTCGTTGCGATTGTTCCAGAATATAGCGTTATTTCATTCTCTTTAATTATGACAGCTTTCTTATGGATGGGGGATCGCAAGGTTGATACGTTCTAAAGCTTTACAAGAAAAAAGAACTAGATTACGCTCAAGCATCTAGAACATTAGGGTCTTCACACACGAAGATTATATTTAAACAAGTATTACCAAACATTACATCACTAATCGTTGTAACGATGACTCTTAACTTAGCAGCTAATATTGGAATTGAGTCAGGTCTATCATTCTTAGGATTTGGTTTCCCTGAAGAAACACCAAGTTTAGGGACTCTATTAAGTTACACAACGAACCCAACGACGTTAGAACAACGTTGGTGGATTTGGCTACCAGCAGCCATACTTATTCTATTACTCATGCTAGCAGTTCGTAACGTTGGCGAAGCACTAAAACGTGCAGCTGATGCTAGACAGAGAAGAGCTTAAATCAATGGTACCTACACCTGGCTTTTACGTCAGGTGTTGAGTATATAGTTTTTCAGTCAAAAATAGACTGAGCAAAAATATTAGGGGGAGGTAATTAAATATGAGCAGAAGCTTATTTGGCAAATTTTTATTTGTCTTAATGCTCGCATTCGTTTTGCTCATCGCAGCTTGTAATAGCGATGAAGGGAACGAAGAGCCTTCTGAAGGAGAAGGCGAAGGCACTGAAGAGTCTTCTGAGGGAGAAGGCGAAGGTGAAGAAAGTGAAGAAGGCGAAGAAGCAGGGGGAGAAGCTAACGCTGATGGTCTTTATAACATTGAAGACTTTAATACAAAGGTTTCGAACACTGGTGAGCCAATCGAAGGTGGAGAGTTAACATTCGGTTTAGTAACTGATACAGCATTTGAAGGTACATTAAACTGGAACTTCTATTCTGGTGCACCAGATGCGGAAGTAATCGCATGGTTTGATGAAGCGCTAGTAACTTACGATGAAAACTATCGTATTACTAATGACGGTGCTGCAACGTATGAAGTAAACGAAGAAGAGTCTTCAATTACGTTTACTATTAGAGACAATGTTAACTGGCATGATGGTGAGCCTGTTACAGCTGAAGACTGGGCATTTGCCTATGAAGTGATATCTCATCCTGATTACGATGGTCCTCGTGGAAGCACTGTAGGTTTCACTTTACTTAAAGGTATGGAAGCATACCGAAATGGTGAAGCTGATTCAATTAAGGGTATCGAGATTGTAGATGAGAAAACAATTAAATTTAACTATGAGCGTTTAACACCATCTCTATTAACAGGTGGTATTTGGATTTACCCGTTAGCAAAACACATCTTTGGCGACATGGAAGTAGCAGATATGTCAGCTTCTGATGCAGTACGTCAAAACCCAATTGGTTTTGGTCCGTACAAAGTTGATAGCATTGTTCCTGGTGAGTCTGTAACTTACGTTAAGAACGAAGATTACTGGAGAGGCGAGCCGAATTTAGATAAAGTAACTCTTAAAGTTGTAAGCCCTAGTACTGTGGCAAACGCTTTAGAAACTGGCGAAGTTGATTTAGTGGATAGCTTCCCGGTTGATCAGTTCCCAGACAACTCTAGTATGGAAGGCGTTGAATGGTTAGGTGATATTGACTTAGCATACACCTACATCGGTTTCAAATTAGGTGACTGGAACAAAGAAGAAGGTCGCGTTAACTACAAGCCTGATGAAATGAAAATGGGTGACGTTAGATTACGTCGTGCAATGTGGTATGCAGTAGATAACAATGCAGTTGGTGAGGAGTTCTACAACGGTTTACGTTGGAATGCAACTACTTTAATTGCTCCTTCACATCCTGAATACCATGATGATTCAATCGAAACACCAACTTATGATCCAGAAAAAGCTAAGCAAATCTTAGACGAAGCTGGTTATGAAGATACTGATGGTGACGGATTCCGTGAAAAACCAAATGGTGATAAGTTAGAAATTAACTTTGCATCTATGTCTGGTGGCGATGTTGCTGAACCATTAGCGCGTTACTACATCCAAGCTTGGGAGAATGTTGGATTAAAAGTACAACTTATCGATGGACGTTTACTTGAGTTCAACACATTCTATGAGCGTGTAGGTAACGGTGGTAACGACGATCCTGAAGTTGATATCTATCAAGGTGCATGGGGTGTTGGTTACGATGTAGACCCTAGTGGTTTATATGGTCCAACAGCAATGTTCAACTTCCCGCGTTATGAAAGCGAAGAAAATACTAAACTTCTAGAAGACGGTCTTTCAGAAGAAGCATTTGACCCTGAGTACCGTAAAGAAGTTTATAGTAAGTGGCAAAAACTTATGGTAGAGGAAATCCCTGTATTCCCTACTCTTTACCGCTCGGTATTAATTCCAGTTAACGAGCGTGTAGTTAACTGGGGTATCTCAGTAGGTGATCCTACATTTACTGAACGTTATTACCAAGTAGGTGTAACTGAATAAGGACTATAATAGACTCAAGAAGCATGATGCTTCTTGAGTTTATTTTTATATATTTACTTACTTTTTGTAAGTTAGTATGATATACTGTAATTAATTTAAAAAGAAAGTGAGTGATCAATATGAGTTATCATGAGTTACCAACTAAATATATCGATCAAATATCATTAAGTGTATCAAACCTTGAAAAATCAATTACATTTTATAAAGATATCCTTGGTATGAACTTATTAAGTCAAACCGATGATCAAGCTATTTTTTCGTTTGATGGTGAAACACCGATTTTGACCATTGAACAAGTTGAATATGTAAAACCATTAGACCGTCGTAAAACGGGTCTATTTCACATTGCGTACTTAGTTCCAACCAGAGAGGACTTAGCAAATATCGTTTATCATTTCTGGCGTAATCAATTGCCAGTGCAAGGCGCATCTGACCATAAAGTATCTGAGGCACTATACCTTGCAGACCCAGATGGTAATGGAATCGAGATTTATCGTGACCGTGATCCTGAAGAATGGGATTGGAATGGTGAAGAAGTCGTGATGGATACCATCCCATTAGATATAGAAGGTCTATTAAAAGAGCGCACTGAAGAAGGGTGGACAGGTTTTCCGAGTGAATCAACAATCGGGCACATCCACCTTCAGATTCATGACCTACCAAGCGTTCAGCCTTTTTATGAAAAGTTAGGCTTTGAAGTTGTAGCTAAATATGGACCACAAGCGTTGTTTATGTCAGATGACAAATATCATCACCACATTGGTTTGAATGTGTGGAACAGCCGAAATAGTGAAGCGAAAAGTGATGATGAAGTGGGTCTTAATTGGTTTTCGGTGAAAATGACAGATGGTGATCGTGACAAAGTGAAAAAGCTTTTGGTGAACAGGTAGAAGAAACAGATCAAGGATACTTTGTTAAAGATCCTTCAGGAATTAAAATTAAATTTTAATAATGAACGAGGCCTCGAAGTGAATCGGGGTCTTTTTTGTGTTATAAGGTGGAGTCCCCTATAAATTAAAGAAAGTTCCTCATAAAATAAAAAACTTTCCCATAAATAAGTTGCATTGTTGTATAAGTTAAAGTATTATGGTTATATACTTAACTATATAACCATATAAAGTGTGGTGTCATAAATGAACCGAGAATTTGATGAAGGTAAACCAATCTTTCAACAAGTAAGAGAACGAATTGAAGATCAAATCTTGAACGACCAACTAAAAGAGGGTGACCAAATACCATCCACCAATCAATTAGTGAATTTCTACAAAATTAACCACCTAACGGTATCGAAGGGGATTAATCAACTAACAGACGAAGGGGTTATTTTTAAGAAGCGTGGTGTTGGTATGTTCGTCTCAGAAGGGGCTAAGGAGAAGTTAATTGAAAAAAGGAAACATGCATTTTTAGATACTTATATCGTGCAGCTTGTTCGTGAAGCAAATAAATTAAAGATATCTGATGATGAAATGATTAGTATGATTCGAGAGGTTAAAAAGGGGAGTGAGGAATGATGGACGGCAAATTAGAGGCTAAGAATATTTCGATGCATTTCAAAGACTATCAAGCTTTGTCGGATGTGAATTTTACACTAGAAGGAAATAAAATTGTCGGTTTAATTGGTAGAAATGGAGCAGGGAAAAACGACGCTACTATCAATACTTGCAGCTTATCGAGATGCAACAGTAGGATATGTTGAAGCGAACGGAAAACTTGTATTTGAGAATGCGAAGTATATGAAGAATTCAACTTTTTATACGAAGCGCCTGTTAAGGATCTTCAAGATCAGAAGGCATCTAAGTATTTTGAGAAATTACAATTATACAGGCCAAATTTTGATAAAACATATGCTAATGAGCTAATGAAACGATTTAAAGTGCCAGATAACAAAAACTTAAGTAAACTTTCAAAAGGTCAGTTATCGGCTTTTAATATGATCGTTGGATTAGCAAGTCGCACGCCGATAACCATCTTAGATGAAGTCTACCTAGGAATGGATGCCCCTACACGTTCGATGTTTTACAAAGAGTTATTAAATGAACAAGAAAAACATCCAAGATTGTTTATTCTATCAACGCATCTTGTGTCAGAAATGGAGTATTTGTTTGATGAAGTCATGATGATCCACGAAGGTAAGCTATTATTACACGATGATTATCAATCGATTATTGAGCGAGGATATTTTATAACTGGTAGCCACGACGATGTAGATGAATTTTGTAGCGGAATAGATGTACTAATCGAAGAAACAATTGGCGGCAGTAAAACTGTATTAATTTATGAAGATCTTAAAGAACAAGATATACAAGAGGCGAGAGCGGCTGGGCTCGATATCAGCCAGGCAAAACTTCAGGATTTATTCACACATTTAACGGGAGGGGAACATTAATGGAACAGGTTACTAAAATAGTTTTTAAAGATTATTACCGAGAGCTTTTTAAATGGCTACTTTATATCTCTATCTTTTAGTTGTGATTAGAATCACTGTTTACGTTGTGTCATACTTTAATGAGGAATCTTCATTAAGCCATTTTTTAAGTTTTACAATGGACCCAATGAGTATTGGTATGATGATTTTAGGAATCATTTCAATATATGGATTTTTACCGCAATCGATCAAACTAGGCGCAACGAGAAAAGCATTTTACTTAGGGATTGTGTATACCGTATTAGCTTTAACAATTAGTTATGCCGTGCTGAACCTTATATTAACAGCTACTGAGTATGCTGTTGTGCAAAGGTTTACTATTGAGTCAATCGCTCTTTCAGACATTTGGCACTATCTCATTACGCTGTTTTTAAGCTTCCTATTCGGATGATCATCGCATTAGCTTACTATCGCTACGGTTGGAAAGTAGGATTAGTGTTAACGTTGGTCTTCATTACAACGAGAGAAGCAATAGAAGTTTTGGCAGCAGATTTATTTGACCATTTATTTGGAGCAAGTTATTACTTATTAGGGAGTTCATTAGGCGATATTATGTTAATCGGACTTCTGCTTTGGTTATGCTATAGAATGATCCGCGATGTTCCGATTAAGATGTAAGTGAGAGTCTTTAGAAAATCATTTATTCTTAAGAGAACCAGGCCTTCACGGTGAATACAAAACAATTGAAACAAATCCATTTTACGATTATTTAAAACAACAATGAGCTTAGGGGTGCCCTAAGCTCATTTATTATAATCCCATAAGACTCGCCATCCATCCTCTAATTCAGTTGCATAAACATCCTGCACAATCGTAAAGTTTCCGTATTTACCCTTATATGTTTTCGCAATTTCAAATTTATAGAGACGTTCAATGACTTCTGCTCCACTTTCCATCGACCAATCTTGAACTTCAGTCGGCCCGCTAAGGAATAAGTGTACGATTGAACGCCGAAGTGATTCATAAAAACATGAGCTCGATCCTGTATGTAATAGCCTTTCTCGAACTTTTTCTGCATTAGCGGATGAAATAACTCCCAAGAATGCGAGAATGCTCCGTCTTGCTCAAACTGATAAAATTTATGAACCGTTTCTGTTGCTTCTTCTTCGGGGGATTTTTTGAAATTAACAAAACTCATGAAAAATAATACGACGATTGCAACCAGCAAAATAATATGAGAAAAGCTTTTCCATTACCTTTCCGCATGTCAAGTTCCCCCCCAGTCTTATATCATCTTATTAAATGAGGTACAAGTTTATTATTAAAAATATCTAATTGATTGTATTAACAGAAGTTTTGTCCCTATTTATAGGGGAGTGTCCGTATTTCGATGAGAACTGTTTGCGTTTTCGTGAGAAGTGTTCGTATTCGGCAGAAGTTTGTTCGTATATTGTGGAAAACTGTTCGTGTGTGGGCGAAATTTGTTCGCGTACGAGAGAAAACAGTTCGCATCTCACGCAGATCTATCTGAGTTTCACCCACAACTCGCTCTAAATAAAAATTCTTAAAATTATGTTATTGAGCGAGCGTTCAGTCGGTTTTATGTTATAATGATGTTAGCGTTTACAAAGAGTTACAAAAAGGGAGGAATCATAGTGTCAAATACAGTGATTGTTGCAGGTGCGAGAACGCCTTTCGGTAAATTTGGTGGAGGTCTAGCACCGCTTACGGCAGCTCAATTAGGTGGTATTGCGATCAAGGAAGCGCTTAATCGTGCTTCAGTTGAAGGTAAAGATATTCAAGAAGTGATTATGGGGACGGTTTTACAAGGTGGCCAAGGTCAGCTTCCGTCTCGTCAAGCGATGCGTCATGCAGGTATTCCTTGGGAGACGAAAACGGAAACGGTTAACAAGGTTTGTGCATCAGGAATGCGTAGTGTAGCCTTAGGCGATATGATGATTCGTTTAGGTGAAGAAGATACGATTGTTGCTGGTGGTATGGAGAGCATGAGTAATGCACCATACTTCATGCCGAATGCGCGCTGGGGAATGCGCATGGGAGACCAGAAAGTCGTTGATATGATGGTGCATGATGGCCTTACTTGTTCGTTTGAAAATGTGCACATGGGAACGTATGGCAACCGCACAGCTAATAAATTCGAATTATCTCGTGAAGATCAAGATAACTGGGCAGCACAAAGTCATGAGCGTGCGCTAAAAGCGATTGAAGAGGGTAAACTAGCTGACGAAATCGTACCAGTAGAAGTGCCAAAGCGTAAGGGTGACCCAGTTGTGGTTGATACGGACGAAGCACCGCGTCAAGGTACAACGGCTGAAAAACTAGCAAAACTTCGCCCGGCATTTGATAAAGACGGAACGATTACAGCAGGTAACGCGCCAGGAGTTAACGACGGTGCTGCAGCTATGGTGTTAATGTCTGAAGAAAAAGCTAAAGCAGAAGGAAAAGAAACTCTAGCAAAAGTCATCGGACATGCGGAAGTAGCAGTTGAAGCTGACAGGTTCCCAGAAACACCTGGTATTGTGATTAATAAATTACTAGAAAAAACAGGCTATAGCCTTGATGATATTGATTTATTTGAAGTGAACGAAGCGTTTGCGGCCGTTTCACTTGCAAGCGGTAAGATTGCAGGTCTCGATCCAGAGAAGGTGAATGTTAATGGCGGTGCCGTTGCACTTGGACACCCAATTGGTGCGAGTGGTGCTCGTATTACGTTAACACTTGCTTATGAACTAAACGCCGCGGCGGTGGTTTAGGGATTGCATCGATTTGTTCTGGTGGCGGTCAAGGTGACGCGCTCCTAATTGAAGTTCCAAAACAATAGATAAATAGATTTTGAAAGGAAGGGTTTTTCATGACAATTAAAAACGTAATGGTCATTGGTGCAGGTCAGATGGGGTCTGGAATTGCGCAAGTATTTGCGCAGTCTGGATTTGACGTGAAACTAAATGACATTTCGGAAGAGTCCTTGCAAAAGGGTCTTGCAACAATGGAAAAACTATTATCTCGTAATGTGGATAAAGGTAGAATGACAGAGGAACAAAAGACGGAAACGTTAAACCGTATTCAAACGACGACTTCGTTAGAAGAAGCGAGCGATCGAGATTTAGTGATCGAAGCTGTCGTTGAAAACATGGATGTTAAAACTCAAGTATTTCAAAAGCTAGATGAAATCACACCATCGCATGCAATTTTAGCCACGAATACATCGTCACTACCCATCACAGATATAGCAGCGGTGACAAATCGCCCTGATCAAGTGATCGGCATGCACTTTATGAATCCAGTTCCAATTATGAAGTTAGTGGAGATCATTCGTGCGATTCAAACATCTGATAAGACTTATAAAACGATTGAAGAAGCAGCAAAAGCATTAAACAAAACACCTGTTGAAGTGAATGACTATCCAGGATTTGTTTCAAACCGTGTGCTCATGCCAATGATTAACGAAGCAATTTATACGGTTTATGAAGGTGTAGCTGAGCCTGAAGCGGTGGATGAAGTCATGAAACTCGGTATGAATCATCCAATGGGACCGTTAACGCTAGCTGATTTTATTGGCCTTGATACATGCTTATACATTATGGAAGTCCTTTACGATGGCTTTGGTGACAGCAAATATCGTCCGTGTCCACTACTTAAAAAGTACGTTAGCGCAGGCTGGTTAGGTAAAAAATCTGGTCGCGGCTTCTACGTGTACGAATAGGAGGCACCTTAGATGAATTTGAACTTCACAGATGAACAAAATATGATGCGCAAAATGGTAAGGGACTTCGCCCAGCAAGAAGTGGCGCCAGCCGTTGAACGCATGGAACAAGAAGATCGTTTTCCATCAGAACTTATTGGGAAAATGGGTGAGTTAGGCATTCTAGGAATCCCGATTCCAGAAGAGTATGGCGGAGCTGGAATGGATTATGTCTCTTACATTATTGCCATTCATGAGTTATCCAAAGTGAGTGCGACACTTGGCGTGATTCTTTCAGTCCATACATCTGTTGGTACATTTCCGATACTAAAATTCGGAAGTGAAGAACAGAAAAAGCATTACGTTCCAAAACTGGCATCGGGTGAATACTTAGGAGCATTTGCCTTAACCGAACCAGGTGCAGGTAGTGATGCTGCTTCACTTAAAACTCGCGCTGTAAAAGATGGCAATGAATACGTCTTAAACGGATCGAAAATTTTATTACGAATGGCGGTTATGCTGATACGTATGTCGTGTTTGCGAAGACCGATTCGGAAGCAGGAAGTAAGGGGATTTCAGCTTTTATCGTCGAAAAAGATACCCCAGGGTTTGAAGTCGGTAAGCCAGAAAAGAAAATGGGGCTTCATGGCTCGGCAACCGTTTCGTTAACGTTTGATAACTGCCGCATTCCAGAAAGTCAGCTACTTGGCCAGGAAGGCGAAGGGTACAAGATTGCATTATCTAACCTGAACATCGGCAGGATCGGAATCGGTGCTCAAGCTTTAGGAATTGCAGAAGCGGCGTTAGATGCATCTACAGGTTATGCGAAGGAACGCGAACAGTTCGGTAAACCGATTGCTCATAACCAGGGGATTTCGTTTAAGCTCGCAGATATGGCAACGGCAGTCGAAGGTTCAAAACTATTAATCTATAACGCTGCTTCGATGCATGAAGGTGGAGTTGACTGCGCAAAAGAGGCCTCAATGGCGAAGAAGTTTGCTTCACAAACAGCGGTCGACGTCTCAATTGATGCCGTTCAGGTTTATGGTGGTTACGGATTTACGAAAGATTATCCAGTTGAGCGTTATATGCGTGATGCCAAAATTACTCAAATCTATGAAGGCACAACGGAAATACAAAATCTAGTGATTAGTAGACAACTACTTAAATAGGAGGACTTGAACATGAATTTTCAACTAACAGAAGAACAACAGATGCTACGCAAGATGGTTCGCGATTATGCGGAAAATGAAGTGGCACCAACGGCGGCAGAGCGTGACGAAGAAGAGCGCTTTGACCGTGAGATATTTGACAAAATGGCAGAGCTTGGCCTAACGGGTATACCTTGGCCAGAAGAATACGGCGGAATAGGTTCAGACTTTGTGAGCTATGCGATTGCAGTTGAAGAGTTATCTCGCGTTTGTGCCTCAACAGGGGTCACGTTATCCGCTCACATCTCACTTGCGAGCTGGCCGATTTATACTTACGGAAATGAAGATCAAAAGAAAACCTTCTTACAACGCCTAGCAACAGGTGAAGCTTTAGGGGCTTATGCACTATCTGAGCCTGGAGCAGGTAGTGATGTGGCATCTATGCGCACTACAGCTAAAAAAGACGGTGACGACTATATCCTAAACGGTAACAAGGTTTGGATCACAAACGGTGGTGTCGCCGATATTTATGTGGTGTTTGCGAAAACAGATGTCGATGCGAAACATAAAGGCATCTCAGCATTTATCGTTGAAAAAGGCACAGATGGCTTTTCATTTGGTAAAAAAGAACAAAAGCTTGGAATCCGTTCTTCTCCTACAACGGAGTTAATTTTTGAGAACTGCCGCGTACCTAAGGAGAATTTACTAGGTGAAGAAGGTGAAGGGTTTAAGATTGCTATGACTACATTAGATGGTGGTCGTAACGGAATTGCTGCACAAGCAGTCGGAATTGCGCAAGGTGCTTTAGATGCGGCAACTGACTACGCGAAAGAGCGCGAACAGTTCGGCAAGCCAATTGCGAACAATCAAGGCATTTCCTTCAAGCTTGCTGACATGGCAACTCAAGTTGAAGCATCACGTCTACTTACTTACCAAGCTGCGTATAACGAGTCAGAAGGCATTCCGTATCAGAAGGAATCAGCAATGGCAAAGCTTTACGCAGGTGATACGGCAATGAAAGTGTCAGTTGAAGCTGTGCAAGTTTTCGGTGGTTATGGATATACGAAAGATTATCCTGTTGAGCGCTTCATGCGTGATGCGAAAATCACTCAAATTTACGAAGGAACACAAGAAATCCAACGTTTAGTCATTGGAAGAATGGTGACGAAGTAAGTTAGTTCACTTTAGATTTGCTACAGGCGGACGCTTTCCGCAGGCAAGGCGAGGGCTTCCCAAAACTCACTATTGTTTCGTATTGGGTGATTTTCAGCTCGTGCTGTTCCCGCGACGAACAGGACGTGGCCGCTTTTAGCCGACCAGGAGTCGCCGCCTTTCGTAAATTATTTTGAACTACTTGCTTCTTCAAATTAGGATTTTCACATTTGCATTTATATAAGTACAGAAAGGATGAAACCAATGGATCAACTAGCAGACCGCATAGCGAATCAAGACCAACGAGCTTTAGCTCGGGCCATCACCCTAATCGAAAACGACCACCCAGACAAACTCGAGCTGATGAGTGAACTTAACGCGCGCAAAAAACACGCCCATTACATTGGCATCACCGGGTCGCCTGGCGCGGGCAAAAGCTCACTCGTTGATAAACTCATCACCTTGCTTCGTGAAAAGCAATACAACGTTGCGGTCATCGCAGTTGATCCAACCAGTCCTTTCAGCGGCGGCGCCCTTCTTGGAGACCGCGTACGCATGCATAAGCATTTTACCGACCAAGACGTATTCATTCGCAGTATGGCAACCCGTGGAAGTCTTGGCGGGCTTGCTCGTGCGACTAAGGATGCGATTCGCGCATGTGATGCTTACGGTTTTGACTACATTATCGTTGAAACGGTCGGGGTCGGTCAGTCTGAACTCGACATCATGAAGGTTGCTGACACGACCGCCGTCATGTTAACACCTAACAGTGGTGATATTCTGCAAATTTTCAAAGCAGGCATTATGGAAATCGCAGACCTTTTTATATTAAATAAAGCTGATTTACCAGGCGTTAGAAAACTTAAGAATACACTGCGTGACCTCATTCATATTGCTGGTCACCGTGGGTTCGAGCCACAAATCATCGAAACGAGTGTGAATGAAAACTTTGGATTTAACAAATTATTTGAAGCTTTTCAAAAGCATCGTCATTACTTAGATGAGACTGACGAGGGGCAAAAGAAGCGAAGCGAGCAGCTTCGTTATGAAGTCTATGAACTCATGCAAGAAGCATTATGGAAAGACGTTTATCAGTTCGTCAATAACGACTCTGATAAACAAGAAGAGCTTAAGCAATCAGGTGATCCGTATAGCCTTGCGAAAAAAGTGGTTATCGGAATGGCGTAAAGAAGGTGAAGCGGATGGTTAAACCCATTGATTCATCGATTAAGGATGAACAATTAATCCAAAAGCGTCGTGAGCAGCTACAAAAAGGAGCGGTATCTCTTTTTAAGCAAAAAGGGTTTCACCGTGCAACAACTAGAGAAATTGCTAAGGCTGCTGGTTTTTCAATCGGGACGCTATATGAATATATTAGAAAAAAAGAAGACGTTCTTTTTCTCGTCTGTGACGCTATTTATGATGAAGTAAAGGCGAGGATGGAAGCGGTTTTTAATACAAAAGAGACGTCAGAAGACACGCTATATCAAGCCGTTAAGTCTTACTATGAACTAATGGATGATATGCAAGATGAAGTCTTGGTCTTATATCAGGAACTTAAAGCACTACCAAAGGATGCTCAGGATTATGTGCTAGAAAAAAGAACGGCAGATGGTTCATCTTTTGGAGCGGGTTATTCAAAATAATTATCCTAGGATGACGAGAGACCAGCTGACCATCATTGCCAATAACATATTCATCCAAGGCCAAATGTGGGGATTCAGGCGCTGGATTTTACAAAAGGAATTTTCGCTTGAAGAGTATACGAATTTGCAATTTGATTTATTAAAAAGTCAGCTTGAGCTGACGAGAGGAGGATGAGCCTTATGCAACAACAGGAAGTCTACAAAGTGAAGCATCCTGTTCGTTTTGTGACAGCTTCGAGCTTGTTTGACGGCCACGATGCATCGATTAACATTATGCGCCGTATTTTGCAGGCGAGCGGGGCAGAAATCATTCACCTTGGGCATAACCGCTCGGTTGAAGAAGTGGTTAATGCGGCAATCCAGGAGGACGTACAAGGGATTGCGATTTCTTCTTACCAAGGTGGACACGTTGAGTATTTTAAGTACATGGTTGATTTACTGAATGAAAAAGGTGCTGGCCACATCCGTGTTTACGGCGGTGGGGGCGGGGTTATTTTACCTCGTGAAATTAAAGAACTTCATGACCATGGAGTAGCACGTATATTCTCACCTGAAGATGGTCGTCAGCACGGTCTTCAAGGGATGATTAATCAGATGTTAGAGGAGTGCGATCATCCGACGCCGCTTGAGCTTGAATCAGATGCAGCTAAAGCGCAACAAGGTGATTATCAAGCAATCGCGCGCCTTATTTCACATGTTGAAAATGAAGACGTCACGAGTGATAAGCTTCAAGATTTATTAAAAATTACGCGCGAGGACGTGCCGGTATTAGGGATTACTGGAACAGGCGGAGCGGGTAAAAGTTCATTAACGGATGAACTTGTTCGCCGTTTTATTAACGAAGTGCCAGATAAAAAGCTTGCGATTTTATCTGTCGATCCTACGAAGAAGAAAACAGGCGGTGCGCTACTTGGTGACCGAATTCGTATGAACGCGATTTTTAACGAACGTGTGTATATGCGCTCGCTTGCAACAAGAAGTTCAAAAACGGAATTGTCACAGGCGATTTTAGATGCGATTCGCGTTGTCAAAGCAGCTGATTTTGACTTCATCATTGTTGAAACAAGCGGGATTGGTCAAGGGGATGCCGAGATCACTGAGATTACGGACCTATCGATGTACGTGATGACAGCTGAATTCGGTGCGCCAACTCAGCTAGAGAAGATCGACATGATCGACTTTGCTGACTTCATCGTCATCAATAAGTTTGAACAAAAAGGGTCAGAAGATGCGTTTAATCAAGTTCGTAAACAGTACAGTCGTAGCCGGATGCTATTTCACGAAGACCATGACACATTCCCAGTGTTTGGCACGATCGCATCACAGTTTACGACCCAGGTACGAACACACTATTTGCTTCAATTTTAGAAACAATTAACGACCGTTACGGCTGGGAGGCTGAAGTTCCGTTTGATACAAAGATTAAGCTAGTTGAAAAGCAAAACTTAATCATCCCACCAGAGCGTCGTCAATATTTACGTGATATCGTGCAGACAGTGCACGGGTATAAAGAGGATGCGAAGAAACAGAGCGATATTGCGCGTAAGCTTTATCAATTAAAGGGAACCGAAGAAGAAATCGGCCAAGTTGAAGAGCTTATTCAGCTAATTGAGAAATACGAGAAAGAATTAGAAGCTGACAACAAGGAAAAGCTTGATAAATTTGATGAGCTAAAAGAGACGTACACAAAGGATCAGTTGTCCTATAAAGTTCGTGATAAAGAGTTTACCGTTGACTTAAATACGGAAAGCTTATCTGGAATTAAAGTTCCAAAAGTCGCGCTGCCAAAATACCGCGACTGGGGCGACCGTTTATACTGGATGCTCATGGAAAACGTGCCTGGTGCCTTTCCATTTACGGCAGGGGTGTTCCCATTCAAGCGTAAAGGAGAAGATCCGACTCGTCAGTTTGCTGGTGAAGGAACGCCAGAACGTACGAATCGCCGTTTCCACTATTTATCGAAAAACGAACCGGCTAAGCGCTTAAGTACAGCTTTTGACTCCGTGACGCTATATGGTGAAGATCCTGATGAGCGCCCTGACATTTACGGTAAAGTTGGAGAATCTGGCGTAAGTATTTGTACGTTAGATGACATGAAGAAGCTTTATGATGGCTTTGACTTAGTCGATCCAATGACGTCTGTCTCAATGACCATCAACGGTCCTGCGCCGATTATTCTAGCGATGTATTTCAATACAGCTATTGATCAGCAGCTGAAGAAGTTTAAAGACGAAAACGGCCGCGAACCGAGCCAAGAAGAGTACGAACAAATTAAGGTCGAGACGATCTCAGTTGTTCGTGGTACGGTTCAAGCCGATATCTTAAAAGAAGATCAAGGACAAAACACGTGTATTTTCTCAACCGAGTTTGCCCTTCGCATGATGGGGGACATTCAGGAGTACTTCATTAATAATGAAGTCCGTAACTACTACTCGGTTTCAATCTCGGGCTATCACATTGCTGAAGCAGGAGCAAACCCAATCAGTCAGTTAGCCTTTACCCTCGCAAACGGCTTTACGTATGTTGAGTATTACTTAAGCCGCGGCATGGATATTAACAAATTTGCGCCAAACTTATCATTCTTTTTCTCAAACGGCTTAGACCCTGAGTATACAGTCATTGGCCGTGTGGCGCGCCGCATTTGGTCGGTTGCGATGCGCGATAAGTACGGTGCGAATGAGCGAAGCCAGAAGTTGAAGTATCACATTCAAACATCAGGCCGTTCACTTCACGCGCAAGAAGTTGACTTTAATGATATTCGTACGACACTGCAGGCATTAATCGCGATTCAAGACAACACGAATTCGCTTCATACTAATGCGTATGACGAAGCCATCACAACACCAACTGAAGAATCCGTTCGCCGTGCAATGGCGATTCAAATGATTATTAACAAAGAATTCGGCTTAACGAAAAACGAAAACTCATTACAAGGGTCATTTATTTTAGAAGAGTTAACTGACCTTGTTGAAGAAGCCGTTTTACAAGAGTTCGAACGCATTAACGACCGCGGTGGCGTACTCGGCGCGATGGAACGCCAGTATCAACGCGGTAAGATTCAAGAAGAGTCTCTTTACTATGAAGGTAAAAAACATTCAGGCGACCTTCCGATTGTAGGGGTTAACACGTATGTGAACCCGAACCCACCATCAGAAGATGAAATCAACTCGATGGAAGTTGCCCGTGCTTCTAAGGAAGAAAAACAGCAACAAATTAAGAATTTACATGACTTCCAAGACAGAAATGCTGACAAATCTGAAGAAGCATTAAACCGCCTTAAGGAAGTTGCAGCGTCAAACGGTAATGTGTTTGAAGAACTCATGGAAACCGTTAAAGTGGCCAGTCTAGGCCAGATCACAAACGCCTTATACGAAGTCGGCGGGCAGTACCGTCGTAATATGTAATAAGTCAAACCACCAACCTCGCCGTTGGTGGTTTCCTTATGCAAAAAGGTCGATAAAGGAACTTTAGGGGTAGATAAAAAAGCTTTTTTACTTCGTCGACAAATTTCGTGGTAGATATTTTTCAAATAGGGGTAGATAATTAACGGAAAAAACAGAGAAGTAGCCTTTTTGCCACAGCGAAAAAGCATCCACTTTGAATAAATCCTCGTTTTTATGTCTAAAATTAATTTTGTACTTGAATTGACTAATGGTTGTGGTATTCTGTAAACTAGAAAAATAGCATAATTATGGTTTCCGCCATCGACATTGGGTAAAGGAGTGCTGGAAGTGACGTTGGAAAAGTATACCAAGGAAGAAGTTAAAGAGGTTTCAATGGTTGAAGTTGCTTATGAAATCTTAGCAGAAGAAAAGAAAGCGATGAACTTCAATGAAATCTTTGAACTCATTGCAGAAGCAAAGGAATTCACCCAAGAGGAAAAAGAAGAATACATCGTTCAATTTTATACAGATTTAAATATTGACGGACGCTTTATGTCAGTTGGTACAAACATCTGGGGCCTTAAAAAGTGGTACCCATATGATCAGCAGGAAGATGATACGATTTCCTTCACTGAAGAAGTACCAAAGAAAAAGAAGAAGAAGAAAAAGAAGAAAAAAGAAAGAAGAGCTTCTTGAAGATGAGGTGGAACCTGAACTTGGAGAAGATGACTTAGTCACTGAAGAAGATGATGACGAAGAACTTTTCGAGGAAGATCCGGAAGACGATGATAACTTCGTTGAAGATGACGACGAAGAAGATTTATAAAGTTTAGCTTGACTTCTTAAATATAAAACTTTAAGATTTTATGTGGGCTCTCAAAAATAGACAAGCTCCCGACTCAGTTCGGGAGCTTTTTTATTTTATAGAGATTCTTAATAAATGATTAGTGTTAAATCGAACTTATAAGGAAAACTTATAATAAATACTCCCCGATCCAGATGTAATAGAAAGGCAGGATGTAACATGACAAAGTATATTTTCGTAACAGGTGGAGTGGTTTCATCTTTAGGTAAAGGAATCACAGCAGCATCACTCGGTCGTTTGCTAAAAAATCGCGGCCTAAACGTCACGATTCAAAAATTCGACCCGTACTTAACGTCGACCCAGGGACGATGAGCCCCTATCAGCACGGTGAAGTATTCGTTACCGAAGACGGTGCTGAAACGGACTTAGATTTAGGACATTATGAGCGATTTATCGATATTAATTTAAATAAATACAGCAATATCACAACAGGAAAAGTTTATTCATCAGTGATCCGTAAAGAACGCAAAGGTGATTACTTAGGCGGCACTGTGCAGGTTATACCGCATATCACCAACGAGATTAAAAATAAAGTTTTCCAAGCTGGTAAAGAAACGAATGCAGATGTTGTCATCACTGAAATTGGCGGAACGGTTGGGGACATCGAAAGCTTACCGTTCTTAGAAGCGATTCGTCAGCTGAAAAGTGATCTTGGTCGTGACAACGTCATGTATATCCATTGTACACTTGTGCCATACATTAAAGCAGCAGGGGAACTGAAGACTAAACCAACTCAGCACTCCGTAAAAGAGCTTCGTTCACTTGGGATTCAGCCAGATGTGATTGTGCTTAGAACGGATATGAAAATTAGCAAAGAAATGAAAGAAAAAATCGCACTGTTTTGTGACATCAATGAAAAAGCAGTAATAGAAGCATTAGACTGTGATGTATTATACGAAGTAGCATTAGAATTAAAGCAGCAAGGATTAGACCAGCTTGCGGTTGATCATTTCAAATTAAGCACGCCTGAGGCCAACATGGATGAATGGGAAGGTTTAATTCAAAAGGTTAAAAACCTATCTTCTACAGTTACAATCGGGCTTGTAGGTAAGTATGTTTCCTTGCAGGATGCGTATATTTCAGTCGTTGAAGCATTAAAACATGCTGGGTTCGCGCATGATGCTGATATTGAAGTGAAATGGATCAGCTCTGAAGATGTGAACGATGACAACGCAGCTGATTATTTATCAGATGTCGATGGGATTTTAGTTCCTGGTGGATTTGGTGATCGCGCCATTGAAGGTAAAATTTCTGCCATTAAATATGCGCGTGAGAACAAAGTGCCATTTTTAGGAATCTGTTTAGGCATGCAGCTTGCCACCGTCGAGTTTGCGCGTAATGTGTTAGGTCTTGATGGTGCACATTCAGCAGAGATTAATCCTACAACGCCGCATCCAATCATTGATCTTTTACCAGAACAAAAGGATGTTGAAGACTTAGGAGGAACGCTTCGCTTAGGTGTTTATGCTTGCCGTCTTCAAGATAACACGAAAGCATACGACGCTTATGCTGAGGAAGTCGTGTATGAACGCCATCGCCACCGTTATGAATTTAATAATCAGTACAGACAAGACATGGAATCAGCTGGGTTTGTTTTTTCAGGTAAGAGCCCAGATGACCGCTTAATTGAAATTATCGAGGTAAAGGATCACCCATGGTTTGTGGCTTCACAATTTCACCCTGAATTTAAATCGCGCCCAAATCGCCCCCAGCCTTTATTTAGAGATTTTATCGAACACAGTCTAGCAAGCAAACGACAAGTTACGACAAAATAACTGATTGATTAACTCCCGTTTTTGGTAAAGTTAAACTATACTGAACAACCTGGGGGGTAATGATGATTAAAGGTGAGGTTTTGTGGTAGATGATGAACCTGGCGTTCGTCTGTTGTTATCAGAAGTTATTAGACGTGAAAATTATAATGTGACAACTTATGAACGTTCAGATCGAGCTTTTACAGAAGCTTTAACAAAATTACCGCAGATCATCTTCTTAGATTATTTAATGGAACCTTGGCGCGGAGATGAGGTTATTAGACGGTTAAACGAAGAATCCGCAGACATTCCAGTCGTGTTAATGAGCGGGATGGCAGAACAGGAACTTCGAGATCATCTAGGCGATGCAGAAGTATTTGATGTGATAGAAAAGCCTTTTTCGGTTGAACAAATTCACCAAATATTAGAGGGGCTTAACGTTAAGATTTAGTTGCGATTTTAGGGTGCAGTTGGTATTCTATTAAATAGGTACGATTTACATCACAAGGAGGAACCAGTTGTGCCATTACAATCTATGACAGAGATGCTCAACAAGGCAAACCGTGAAGGCTATGCGGTTGGGCAATTTAATATTAATAACCTGGAGTACTTTCAGGCGATTTTACAAGCGGCTGAAGAAGAACAATCTCCAGTCATCATCGGTGTTTCGGAAGGAGCAGCGAAATATTGTGGTGGCTTTAATGTCGTCACTGCTTTAGTTAACGAATTAATGAAGTCTTATCAAACAACTGTGCCTGTAGCCATTCATTTGGACCACGGCTCAAGTTTCGAAAAATGCGCAGAGGCGATTCATGCTGGATTTACATCTGTCATGATTGATGGCTCTCATTTTCCATTAGATGACAACATTGCTTTAACACAAAAAGTCGTTGAACTAGCGCACCTTCATGGTGTGTCAGTTGAAGCAGAATTAGGACGCATCGGTGGACAAGAGGATGACATCATTGTTGAAGATGCAGAAGCCGCTTATGCGATTCCATCAGAATGTGACCGTTTGGTTCGCGAAACGGGTGTGGACTGCTTTGCTCCGGCATTAGGATCGGTTCATGGTCCATATAAAGGTGAGCCAAATTTAGGTTTCGACCGAATGGAAGAAGTCCAAAAGTTAACAGGTGTACCACTCGTGTTACATGGCGGAACTGGTATTCCGACAAAAGATATACAACGCGCTATTTCATTAGGTACGGCAAAAATTAATGTGAACACCGAGAACCAAATCGCTCAGGCGAAAGTCGTTCGTGAGGTGTTAGCTGAACAGCCAGAACAATATGATCCGCGTAAATACTTAGGACCAAGTCGCGAGAAAATTAAAGAGACCGTTATCGGTAAAATGCGCGAATTTGGTTCGTCAAATAAAGCTTAATAACCATATGAAGATGGCTAATCCGTAAAACTTGGGTTGGCCTTTTCGTGTTTAATATTGGTTCTGATTATGATTTAAAAGTTAAGGTGGCGACTCCGGGTCGGCTAAAAGCGGTCACGTCCTGTGACCAATGCCGACACTAGAACGTCGTGTTCGTCGCGGGAACAGCACGAGTCTCGAGACCCCACAGGCAGCTTGCTGCCGAGGAGGCTCGAGCCGTGCCCGCGGAAAGCGTCCACCGAAAGCGATTCATAAATACCATCTGAATATTTTTATAGGAGGCAAATATTATGAAATTTTTTTATTGATACGGCAAATATTAGTGAAATTAAAGAAGCACACAGCTTAGGCATTTTAGCTGGTGTGACAACAAACCCATCCTTAGTAGCTAAAGAAAACGTATCTTTCCACGAACGTTTAAAAGAAATAACAGAAGTCGTAACAGAAGGTTCTGTTAGTGCAGAAGTTATTTCAGAAGACGCAGAGGGAATGCTTAGAGAAGCAGAAGAGCTTGTGAAAATTGCACCAAACATTACAATCAAACTTCCAATGACGCTAGAAGGATTAAAAGCTTGTAAAGCCTTAACAGACCAAGGCGTTAAAACAAACGTAACACTTGTTTTCTCAGCTAACCAAGCCCTACTTGCAGCGCGTGCTGGTGCAACTTATGTATCACCGTTCTTAGGACGTTTAGATGATATCGGTCAAAACGGCATGAACTTAATTGCGGAAATCGCAGAGATTTTCGACCGTCACGGAATCGAATCTGAAATTATTGCAGCAAGCGTCCGTCATCCAATGCATGTTCATGAAGCAGCTTTACACGGCGCGCATATCGCAACCATTCCGTTTAAAGTGATCGGACAGTTAGTTAAGCATCCGTTAACTAATCAAGGTATCGAGAAGTTTTTAGCAGATTGGGAGCAAGCGAACAAGTAAGAAGCATGTTTTAAAGCTTTTTTCGCATAATAAGGATAGATTAACTTAAGAGGAGTCTTATTCAATGGAAAAATTACTCATCGAAGGTGGACACACGTTACAAGGGCAAGTTCGAGTAAGTGGAGCCAAAAACAGTGCCGTTGCTTTACTCCCGGCAACGATTTTGGCTGAAGGCGAAGTGACATTAGAAGGTCTCCCAGACATCTCAGACATTCAAACGTTAAAAGGCCTTTTAGAAGACATCGGGGGTAAGGTTGAACAAATGGTGAAGATGTGACAATCGATTCATCAAATATGGTTTCAATGCCACTGCCGAATGGCCGGGTTAAGAAGCTAAGAGCATCATATTATTTCATGGGTGCTATGCTTGGCCGTTTTAAAAAGGCTGTCATTGGTATGCCTGGGGGTTGTAATCTAGGCCCCCGCCCAATTGACCAGCATATTAAAGGTTTTGAAGCTCTAGGTGCACAGGTAACGAACGAACAAGGTGCGATTTACTTAAGAGCTGATGAACTTCGTGGCGCTAAAATTTATCTAGATGTTGTTAGTGTTGGCGCAACGATTAATATTATGCTAGCAGCGGTTCGTGCAAAAGGAAAAACCGTTATTGAAAACGCAGCGAAAGAACCTGAAATCATTGATGTCGCAACCCTTTTAAACAGCATGGGTGCGAATATCAAAGGAGCAGGAACGGACGTCATTCGTATTCAAGGTGTCGAGCATTTAAACGGCTGTCGCCACACGATTATTCCAGACCGAATCGAAGCTGGAACGTATACGATTATCGCGGCATCTATGGGGAAAGAAGTTGTCATCGATAATGTGATTCCGATTCACTTAGAGTCACTGACGGCTAAGCTTCGTGAAATGGGTGTTAAAATTGTCGAAGAAGATGACCGATTGATTGTGACGACGGATAAAGTCCTGTCGAGTGTCGATATTAAAACACTAGTTTATCCAGGTTTTCCGACGGATCTCCAGCAGCCATTTACAGCGCTGCTAACGCAATCAACCGGAACGAGTATTGTCACCGATACGATTTATTCTGCCCGTTTTAAACACGTAGATGAACTGCGCCGAATGAATGCGAATATAAAAGTTGAGGGAAGTTCAGCGGTCATCACCGGACCAACGACGTTAGAAGGTGCGAAAGTAAAAGCAACAGACCTACGTGCTGGAGCGTCACTTGTCGTTGCGGGTTTAATGGCCAATGGCGTGACAGAAATTGTAGGTGTTGAACACATCGACCGTGGTTACGCGAATTTAACCGACAAGTTAGAAGCCTTAGGGGCTAACGTTTGGCGTGAAGATTTGACTGATGATGAAGTGAAGCAATACCAAAATTCATAAGGTGTCGATATAGGGGAGGAGCTTTTTAACATGGAAAGAAGTTTATCAATGGAAGTAGTACGTGTAACTGAGGCAGCTGCACTTGCTTCAGCACGATGGATGGGACGCGGAGAAAAAGAAGAAGCAGATAACGCCGCAACAGAAGCGATGCGTCATGTATTTGATACGATCCCAATGGACGGTCGTGTTGTCATCGGAGAAGGTGAACGTGATGAAGCTCCGATGTTATACATAGGAGAAGAGCTAGGCAGCGCTGAAAATCCAAAAGTAGATATCGCGGTTGACCCTGTTGAAGGGACAAACATTGTCGCTGAAGGGTCATGGAATGCACTAGCAGTTGTCGCGATTGCAGATCGCGGTAAGATGCTGCACGCACCTGATATGTACATGCAAAAATCGCAGTTGGACCAGAAGCAGTTGGAAAAATTGATCTGAATGCATCAGTGACGGATAATTTGAAAGCTGTCGCAGCGGCTAAAGGTAAAGACGTTGAAGACGTTGTGGCAACGGTCTTAAACCGTCCGCGTCACCAGGCGATCATTGATGAGATTCGCGCTGCAGGAGCACGCATTAAACTTATTCCAGAAGGCGACGTGGCAGGTGCCATCAACACAGCTTTTGATGACACAGGCGTTGACATCTTATTCGGAGAAGGCGGCGCACCAGAAGGCGTCTTAGCAGCAGTCGGTTTGAAGTGCTTAGGCGGGGAAATCCAAGGACGCCTCGTTCCGAAAAACGACGAGCAAGTAGCACGATGCCATAAGATGGGCATCGAAGACGTTAACAAAGTCTTGCGCATGGAAGACCTGTGCGGAGGCGACGACGCTATTTTCGCCGCAACTGGCATCACAGACGGCGAACTGTTAAAAGGCGTTCAGTTCAAAGGCGGCATCGCCACAACTGAAACACTCGTCATGCGCGCCAAATCAGGCACTGTTCGTTTCATCGACGGCAAGCACAGCCTAAAGAAAAAACCAAACCTCGTGTTTACAGACCAATAATGTGTATGGAACGTTTCCGGCAAGGGCCGGAAACGTTTTTTAAG
>NZ_BBCD01000020.1 GCF_001311865.1 Piscibacillus salipiscarius JCM 13188 | reverse complement strand
AGCATGGTATAAATCGATTATATATTAAGGAAAAGTGACCTTTAAGTGGAAGGTCACTTTTTTTATATAAAAATTCAACCGATATTGGTGCGACCTTAACTGCAATAGAGACGTTCTCAATCGACATTGGGACGCGTCCAACAGCAATAGAAACGAGCTCTATCTACATTGGGATGACCTGAACTGCAATAGAAACGACCTCAACATACATTGGGAAGCCTCGAACCGTAATAGAAATGAGCTCAACCGCAATTGGGAAGCAATTTATATTAATAGTAATGAGTTTTAGCAAAATAGGACATCCCCTCTCAAATTATTCCGAAAAATACGAATAATCAATTGAAGACGCTCTTAAAATTAAATATAATGAGAAACAGGCTTTCCTTTGAAAGCGTTTTCTCAAATTACATCTAGGGAGGGGAATTTATGTTAAAGGGATTAACGTCTTTCTTTAATCGTATTGTCCAGCGCTATTTGCCGGACGCGTTTTTTATTCGCTATTATTTTAACGTTTATTGTGTACTTGCTTGGGATCCTGTTCACGAGCAGTGGGCCATCTCAAATGGTGGAGCATTGGGGAACTGGTTTCTGGGACCTCTTAGCCTTTGCCATGCAGATGTCGCTCATTGTTGTGACGGGGTATATTCTCGCAAACAGCCCGCCTGTTAAACGGTTTCTCGAGCGCATTAGTACGCTTGCGAACACGCCGGGTCAGGCGATTCTGCTTGTAACGATTGTTGCGTCGATTGCGTGCTTAATCAACTATGGTTTCGGACTTGTTGTTGGTGCTCTTCTTGCCTTGCACGTGGCAAAACGGATTCCATCAGTGGACTACCGTCTACTCATTGCCTCTGCTTACAGCGGGTTCCTATTATGCACGGCGGGATGTCTGGCTCGATTCCACTAACCATCGCAACAGACAACCACTTTTTAATGGACACGATTGGATCCATTCCAATTACGCAAACTTTATTTAGCGGCATGAATTTATTTATCGTGATTTTCTTACTGGTGACATTGCCGCTTATGAACTGGCTCATGAACCGTTCTAGTGATTATACAGGAACAATCGACCCAGAGTTTTTAAACGAACAAATGGTATCAACAGAGGTTGAAGAAGCAGCGACGAAAGATGAGGTCACGCCAGCTGAGCGTTTAGAAAACAGCATGATGGTCTCAATGCTAATAGGTCTACTAGGTCTCGTATTTATCTTATTCCATTTCGTAAACAACGGACTTGATATCAACATCAATATCGCGAACTTCACGATGCTATTCCTTGGCATTCTACTTCACAAAACGCCTCGCCGCTTCTTAAACGTGGTCAACGATGCGGTGAAAAAACGCGGGCGGGATCATCATTCAGTTCCCATTTTATGCCGGCATTATGGGCATGATGGTCGAGTCAGGTTTATCTGAACAAATGTCGATGTGGTTCGTTAGTATTTCAAACGAAGTCACATACCCACTATTCGCTTTTATTAGCGCCGGGATCGTGAACTTCTTCGTTCCATCCGGCGGCGGGCAGTGGGCCGTTCAAGCGCCAATTATGATTCCAGCGGCACTTGACCTCGGTGTCGACACGGCTAAAACCGCGATGGCCGTTGCGTGGGGTGACGCGTGGACGAACATGATCCAGCCGTTCTGGGCACTACCACTCCTTGCGATTGCTGGTCTTAAAGTTAAAGACATCATGGGATTCTGTATGGTCATATTACTTTGGAGCTTTATCCCAATTTCAGTTGCATTGTTACTCTTTTAAATGGCAAAAGACTTCCGGCACCCCTGCTGGAAGTCTTTTTTTTATTCGTAAACATTAAAGTTCAAGTTTTATATCAGCAAAATCTTCATAATTAACATCATTAGGAATTTTGTTTTCAACCATTAAATCTCGTAAAGAAGTTATTGTTAATGAAACATCTAAATCAAACAACTCTTCTTCATCATAGTCAGCCTTTAAGTAAGGAACATTTCGGATAATATACTTGGAGTCATTAATTTTCCACTGAACATCTTTAGTTAATACAGTTGGTTCATTTTCCACCGTGTGAACCTCCCTGTTTTTAATAAGCATAAGATCCACCGTAACAACAATTATTATATCACAATTTATGGTAAAATAATTTCCAGCTCCATATGAAATACACATTTTCAGCCGTTAATCCAACACAAATGTATATGATATCTAATGCTCTCTTTTTATATTCGCCAAAACACACCCGACAAAATAAGCGCCGAACCAACCACAACGCTCACCGTCAATACTTCTCCAAGCAAAAGCCAACCGAAAAATAGCCCGAAGACTGGTACTAACAGTGATGGCATGGTCGCGCCAATCATATCAAGATGCCCGAGCAACATAAACCAGATGGTAAAACAAAACGCACTTGCGAGAACGCCGGTAAATAGAACATAATAAACACTCTCAGGCGTCCACACAACTGGCTCCCCGCCTTCAGCGATCCAAGAAACGAGCGCAATTGCTATGGTCCCGAACAACATCTGATACGCATTCACTTGAAGCTTCGGCAAATCACTCAGTTTTAACCGGTAATACACATTCGACGCACCCCAAGATACGGCAGCTAAAATAATGAGCAGCTCACCAATAATCACATCTTTTGACTGCTGACTTAGCGCATCGGCCCCCATCACGATTAAAAGACCGACGATGCCAAGTCCGACGCCTCCCCACCTGAGCTTTGAAATCCGTTCACGAAGAAAAATTGCCGCAAGCAAACCGCTCCAAAGTGGCATCGAATATAATAAAAGCGACGATTTTCCAGCATCAATAAACTTGAGCGCATACATCACTAAAATAAAAACGACACTCGTCTGCAAAATGCCAACGACAATTAAGTGAGGTAATGCCGATCTCGGTGGCCGGCCAGCCCTAAGAAGCCAAACAATCAACAGCATCGCAGCCGCTCCTGTCACAAACCGCAAAGCTGAAAACGTAAACGGCCCCATGTATTGAAGCGCGTCTTTCATGAGGATCCACGAATAGCCCCACAAAATCGTCACGAGTAAAATCAGCATCCATTGAAACCATTTTTGCTTAAACCATTGTTCCATCATTAATGTCTCCTATGAATCTAGTTACTTAAATTATCACGCAATGTTATGAGTATATCAAACATGCAGCCAGTTTTCATTTGCCCCCTTCCTCCCCTACTCGTTATAATGATAAAAGCACTTCCATCACAATCACCGGGAGAGATTTTATGCGCGTTTTAATTACAGGTTCAACTGGCTTTCTAGGGGAAAAACTCGCTAGGAAACTCCTAGAAGAAGGCCATGAGTTATATTTAATTGTTCGCAGTCAGGCAAAAGCTGATATTTTGTTAGATCAGCTTTATTCATATAAAAATCGAATTACGTTTCTATCAGGGCATTTATCCGATAAAAATCTCGGGATGTCCGATGAAACAATACAAAGTCTAACCAATCAAATCGATGCTATTTACCACACGGCGGCACTTTTTAAGCTTCGATGAGTCTGAACGGGACAAACTATTTCACGTGAATGTCGATGGCACTCAAAATGTTCTTAAGTTCGCCGGGTTGATTAACATCAAGCGTTTCATCCACGTGAGCACGGCTTACACGCTAGGGACAAGAGACGTAGGAACGGAGACGCTCTACCCGGAGTGGCAATCATTCAGAAATTCTTATGAGGAAACAAAAGCCAAAGCTGAGCACCTCGTCATGTCTTATAAAGACCAATTCGACGTGCTCGTAATGAGACCGGCAATTATTATCGGCGATTCTAAAACAGGTGAAGCCAAGACGACGTTCGGACTTTACGGGATCATCCGTACGATACAGATTTTGAAGAAAAAATCTGCTCGTAAGCCTAGTGACCATCTATACAGACTCGTTCTTAACGAAAATTCGGTATCCAATCTAGTACCTGTTGACTACGTCGCGCAGGTACTTGTGCTAGGTCTCAAGCACGGAAAAACTGAGACAGTCTATAACATCACGAATCCAAATCCTCCAACGAACAAGATGACGTTCGATGCAATTGTAAAAAGCTTAAAACTTTGATCAAATAAAATTGATTCCAAACGAGGAAAAGCATCTATTAACACAAGAAGAAATCAACATGCATAAGCCAATCGAGGTGTTTAAGGAGTACTTGAATACGTCGGTGAGGTTTGAGGATCGCAATACTCAAAAGTTATTAACGGATCACGGCCATGAGCCATTGCAAATGGACCAGGCAATGTTAGAACGAATTGTGGAAGGATTTATCAACCGATAAGGGGGATTCGTGATGAAATTCTCAATCTATCAAATGGATATTATTCCAGGAAGTCCTGAACAAAATAGGCAAAGAGTGGCTGACTGGATTGAGCAAGATGTGAAGAACAATCAGCCCGACACGGTCGTGTTACCAGAAATGTGGACGACTGCCTATACATTACCTGAATTAGATGTCCTGGCCGATGTAGACGGGCATCCAACGATCCCATTTTTACAAGAACAAGCGAAAAAGCATCATATTAACATTATAGGCGGTTCGATCGCGAATAAAAAAGACGGTGGGATTTATAACACAGCTGTTGTCGTGAATCGTAAAGGTGAAGTCGTCTCGAAGTATGACAAGGCTCATTTAGTTCCGATGCTGAATGAGCATAAGTTCTTAACTGGCGGTCAGGTCGCACCAGAAGTATTTGAGCTCGACGGACTAAAATTTGGCCTCATCATTTGTTATGACCTTAGGTTTCCCGAACTCATCAGACCACTCGCACTAGAAGGTGCCCAGGTCCTTAGCGTCGTCGCTGAATGGCCATCTGCTCGCGTGAACCACTGGAGAACCCTGCAAATCGCACGGGCGATCGAGAACCAAATGTATGTCGTATCTAGCAATCGAATCGGAAGCTACGACGGAACTGAATTCGCCGGTCACTCAATCGCTGTTGACCCATGGGGAGACGTCCTAGCAGAAGGCAGCCTTGACCAAGAAGAAGTGTTAAGCCTGTCCCTGGATTTAGAAAAAAGTCGACCAAGTCCGAAAAGACGTGCCGATTTTTGATAGTAGGGTGCCGGATATATATAAATGACTTAGTGTTTCATAAAAAAGAGTTTATTGTCTTCTATAATAATCCTATTTTTAACCACTTAATAATATCTGCTATTCCAGAAGGGTCTGGCTCTTCGTTATTAGCTAATTTAATATCTTCCTTATCATAATTAGAGTTATTTTGTATTATGTCTGTAGATAAGGTAATCAATAAATAGAGAAACTTAATAATACAGATAATAATATTCTTTTCATAATACATTCTCCTATTCCGTATGAATTTTATTTAAAGTACTATTTGCCAACTCATAATAGTTTGCGGCTAATTTATACTTTCTCTGTTTATAATAGTAATTTGCTAATATTTTTTAAATACTGAAACGTTTCATAAAATAAATTTCTCTCGCTTAGAAAGGGAAGCACTTTTTTTATTGATTAATTCCTCAAATGAACTTCCCTCTCCTATAATTAGATATTTATATACTTCAAATTCATAGACGTAAATGGAATCTTGGGGGTCTAGATTCTTACATAGTTCTATCCCCTTTTTTAACCATCTTTCAGCTTTAAAAGTATCCCCAACATTATAGTATTCTTTCATTAAGCTAGATACTGGAATGATTTTTTAGTTATTGGGAAATTTCTTCTTGCTTTAAAACTATCTAAATAATAATAAATAGCATCTTCAGTAGCCCCTCTAATAGAATAGACTTTACCAATATTTTGTTTGCTAATAGCCATAATATTATCATCATCAATGTCATTAGCTATTTTAGCAGCTAATTGATAACTATCGATAGATTTATTTAACTCGTTAATCCTTTGATATGCTATTCCTAATAATATATGACATTCTGCACATCTTTTTAAATTATAGTTATTTTGATAATAAGTAAGTGCATTTGTTGCATTCTCTAATGAAAGGTATGATTTTCTTAATTTAGATGCATTTAAAGCAATCATATAAAAAAGGTCATATGTTTCCCTCTTAGTAACATCCCTAATATATATAGTAGCTTCTTGAAATAAGTTTAATGATTTATTATAAAATAGCTGGTCAAAGTAATAATACCCTGAGAATTTAAACCAGTAGTATATTTCTTTCCCTTCTAAATTTAATTGTTGCAGGTATTCATATTGTTTATTAGCTTCTTTTCGATTCTGAATGAGGATGAAATACCTTAGTTTATGTAATTCTACTAGGGTGATCAATGAAGTATTTGCGATGTTATCAATATTTTGAATAATTTTGTTATACGAATCTGTGGCTTTTTCTTTCATACCATAAAACAAGTGTTCAAACCAAGTATGACATAGTGTTTGTAGGTGATCAATTTCGGTTGCGTCTGGGTTAATTTTTAACTTTTGACAAAGTAGTAACACTATTTCTCTAGGTGGGGCTATTTTCCCGGTTTCTATTTTGGAAAGATAAGATTCTGAAATAATTCCTTCTGCTAGTTTTGATTGTGTTATTTTAGATTTTGTTCTAAAGTATTTTATTTTTTCCCCTATATGAACTCGCATTAATTCACCTCCAAGTAACATTATAAATAAACGAAAATCGTTTCACAATATAAATATTCCATAAAATTCCTTATTTTTCAAGTTTTCCTTCTTTAACTCATTTTTGATACTGTTTAGAGCTAATATAAGAAAAATTTCATAAAACGATATATTTATAGCAATTTTATATTACAACTTAATACCTAATTAATTTTTAAAAACAGACAATTCCAAATTTTATGTTACTATCTATATTGAAAAAGGAGGTGATTATTGTGAAAAAACGAAAGACTATTATTACGGTGTTTGTTTTCCTACTTGTCGTTGGTCCAGTTTTTGCTTCTGCAAGTACAGACACAGATTATCAGACCACACAAAAACCTGATTCCGTCTCACTCGAAAATGAAGTCACTCCTGATTATAGGGTAGCAGCATGGGTAGCAGGTACGGTTGCCGGATGGGCTATGGGGAAAGTTTATGATTACATGTGGGAAAACGTAAGCTACTCAGCTCCATCTCACTTATGTGTATCCCTTCCACCGGAGATAAACGGACAAGATATTGAAGAAGCTTTTAGTCGATAATTGTCAAATTCAAACACTCTTCTATACATTTTTTAGTCATAGAAGAGTGTAATATCCTTTTTAATTTGGTGATGATATGCAAAATAAAAATAAATCTTTTATAATTTGGATTACTTTTTGAGTTTAATATTAATAGTACATTTTTCAATCACTATTATGTACAATGCACCTGCTAACCCGATTTCATATAATTATAACCAAGTCCTTCAATCATATATGAATCCTATATTCAAACAAAATTGGAGGCTATTTGCCCCGAATCCAGTTAGTACAGATAATAAAATTTTGGTAAAGGGTTACTATCATGATAGTCGTAATGTAGAAAAAGAATCTGAATGGATTGATGTAAGTAATGCACTTATTACAAAAATTGCACAATAACAGAATAACCCCCATTACGTCTTGCAGTTGCACAGGCAACAACTAGCTCAGTTGAAGTAACAAACAAATACCAAAAGATCAAGAAGAATATAAACAGTTAATTGAAGATGCTAGTAAAGGAAAAGGTGAATATCCATTGGAGATGCGATTTTTGTTAAATATTTCTTCTGAAGCTTTATATAGTAAATATAAAATGAATTTTGATGAAGTAAAAATTAGAATTCAGATTAATGAATTCCCAGATTACTTTAACTACATATCTGGAGATAATTTAAAACATAACGAATATTATATAGAGCTCCCACGATTACCTTATAATCAGGTAGAAAAACTTTAAATATTGGGGAAATTAAAATGAAAAAAATATTACGTATTTTATTTAATTTTTCGAAAAAGAACAGCATCTTATAGGTGCAAGTATAGTTAGGGTAGGATTAGGTTCAATTGTAACCATTTTTATTTACTTCACATTTTCCAAAAGGATTATTATTGGGGACCAAACGGGGTTTACCCACATGCAGAATTTATCTCAGATATAACACAAGCTAATTCTTTTTCTTTATATCAACTTTCAGTATCTAACGTGTATTTCAATATTTTATTCTATTCAGGAATAGTTATTGCCTTACTTTTTACATTAGGTGTTCATACTCGTATTACTGGAGTACTAAACTTTATATTTGTTTGGTCATTATATGAAAGAAATCCCTTCGTACTTGATGGTGGTAACAATATACTTATAATTTGTCTATTCTTTTTAATGTTTGCAAATGTAGGAGCTTACTTCACCTTATTTAAAACTAAAAGAAATAAAAACAGATATATAGCAGCACTACATAATACAAGTATAATAGCGTGTATTATACAGGTAGCCATTTTATACTCTTTTTCAGGTATATTTAAAGCTCAAGGAGATATGTGGTTTAACGGAGTTGCTTTGTATTATATTTTACAAGTAAGTGAGTTTACTTTACCTGGTATAGCCGAATATATTTATAGTAATCCTATTATGCTTACAATAGGAACATATTCAACTGTTATTTTTCAAATAGCTTTTCCCTTTTTAATTCTTAATAAAACAACCAAATGGGTTATGATTTCTATCCTGGTTATGTTCCATTTAGGGATAGCTATAGTCATGGGACTTGTCTCGTTTGGATTAACAATGATCTGTTTAGACTTACTATTATTTAATGACAAGTTTTACAAAAGAAATTACTTTAGATATCGTAAATTCCGAAGAAAAATTACTAACAAAAGAACGATAAAACAATTCTCGATAAAGCTTCTTAATAAATCGAGATAATAAAATAATTTGTTTTAATATCTAATCATTACTAGTTGTAATTTCCACTATAATAATAATAATCAAAAACAATTAGGAGGGGAAAAATTGGAAATTTTACTTTTATTATATTTGCATTTTTAACGGTTGTTTTCTTTATAGGAATTGTAAATGCCAAAAAGAACAAGAAACCAGTTTGGGTCTTTAGTTTTATTTGCATTAGCAGCAACAGGTTTTTTATGGTGGACAATTAAATCTCTTATTAATGTAATTAATTAAGCTTTTCAGCTTTCTAATGGTAATTTTTCGATGCTAGTTGGTAATGAGAAAAGAAAAATTAATAAGCAAAAGTGGTGATGATCCTGTGAGACAAATAGTAGTATTATATGATGGTTGGTGTCCTTTTTGTAAAGAAAGCATCAAACGTTTCAAACGATTGGATTGGTTTAAGCGCATAGAGTTTCTATCGTTTAGAGATAGTGAGTATGTTGATATATTTAATCTAGATATCCAAAAGCTTGAAAATCGTATTCACTCTATTAAAAGTCACTCTCATGAAATAGAAGATGGAATTTACTGTATTAATCGTATTTGTAAAAACACCCCTCTTCTCTGGTTAATGGTTCCTTTTTTAACACTTGCTTCATTTATTGGTTTAGGTCAGAAAACTTATGATTGGATTGCAAGAAGAAGAACTATTATTCCTACAGGACAATGCGATAGTTCTACTTGCGAAATGCCATTAGAAGATAATTAGGTGTGTACAGATAGTTAAGAACTCTAACTCATTTTTGTTCATAATTATCATAAATCAATTTAGTGTAAATTGATCGCAAGTTTAAATGATTTGTTCATATTTTCACTAAAACTGTATACCACATAAGTTTAAATGATTGCGTGCCAAAATTTGTTTGTTGCTTTTGCGCACTAGCGCAAAAGCTTTATTTTCCCTAGATTAAAAGTTCTTAAGATACGCATCTCATTCATCTTGGCCCATCAAATTACCACTCCTAAGCGCTTCACCTGTTTGGAGGAGTTTCCATTATCTCTATGACTGTTTCAATTGTCAGCATGACTTAACAAATTTTCTTCAAACCGTGATCAGAATACAATAAATAATTACAATTCAGGATCATTTAATTATAATTTAAATGTAGCCCGATTGTTGAAAACTACTACCAATATATAAAACACTTTTAAGTACATTCTTTTTTCTACTATGTTAAAAATATAAAATATTTCCACCCTAGTCTATGAACAGATCTCTAAAATGAAGTCAAGGGCTCCCCCTACGACACCTTCCCCGTATACCGACACTTCGGATAATTACTACACCCATAAAACGAACCATACTTCCCTTTCTTTTGAGACAACTTGCCACCGCATTTTGGGCAGAGGTTTTGTTTAATCTGCTCTTTTTCCTTGAACACTTTTACTTTTTGCTTAGTTTTAATATCAGCCACATGCTTTTTCATAACTTGTCTCTTTTCTTTTCGATCATGGATGATTAAACCTTCAAGGGCATGATTAATTTCCGCTAATTCAGTTCGGCCAATTCTCGGTAATTTTCGTTCACTAATAGCTCCCACTAATTGCGGGATTT
The DNA here is from genome assembly GCF_001311865.1 of Piscibacillus salipiscarius JCM 13188. GTDB lineage: Bacteria > Bacillota > Bacilli > Bacillales > Alkalibacillaceae > Piscibacillus > Piscibacillus salipiscarius. The sequence continues at coordinate 48,564 of NZ_BBCD01000020.1, read as the reverse complement.
GAATGACTCTCGCAGATTTAAAATCATCCTTAAACTTTAATGTTGAATCCTGCGTAAAAACAATAATAGAGTATAGATAGTTCATATCTTCTTTACTGAGAAACTGTTTTAACGATTGGACGTGCCCGTAATTTTGCCAGATTGGATTGTACAGCTTTTCTTTTCTCTTATATATGGTTTGAGTCCAGTATCTCTGATGCTCTTTCCCAAAAATCCAGCCCTGATAATGCTTCGTTTCAATCACAAAGATCCCATAAGGCGAGGTCACCACGTGGTCAATTTGCGTCGTGCATCCCTCTTTATTCGGCACATAAAATGTGATACTGGTCGCCTAATTTAATCAGTTCCTTATTAACGTACCGCTCACCAACTGCCCCTTTAATCGCTGGAAACTTAACTTTAAGTATAATTAATCCAACAACTCCTAAAAATAGGACTAGTGCTGGTGCTAATAAAAATAGAATAGGTAAAATGATAATAATAGCTATTGCGATTCCCTTTTTCATTCGTACTTCCCCCTTAAAAAGACACTCTACTTTTATTTTCGGATAAATTTCCATTTTTTACAGAAAAAATGGCACCCGTCATGAAACAGGTGCCACTTTTCATCTATTTATAGGGGGTATTAATGGTTTCCTACTATATAATAGTAGAGTTCCAAGTCAATCTTACCTGGTTCTTGCTCGCGTTCTTCAAAATTCTCCGTGTGAATGTAATTACGGAACGCTTCATCAAAGTCTCCGCCTTCTTCTAAGTAACCTAATTCTGCTAGTTTTTTAGATAATGCGAACTTTTTCTCATCATCCAACTCAACAATATTCTCTTCCTTTGGCTTATTAAAATAAAGCTGATGTAAGCGATAGATTCGTTCAAGCTCGTCAATCGGCATTTCGTGCTCATCCACGCGTAAGTCTAGGTAACGGTCGTTGTACCCGCCATAGCCGCCTTTTTCTTTAACGATATAAATCGCAGCTGACTGCATCCCACGCTTGTCACCGCCTGCTTTTTGTGCCGCATGAAGACAAGAGAGTAACCGTTCAGCTAAGGGCTGGCCCTCTGTTGTTTCGAACGTCTCTGCCATCGCCGTCACGGTATCTTCTCCAACTAAGATGTTACCCTGAGCCGCATAGTTCTTCCCTGCTTTTCCGCCAGCCCAATCATAGCAGCCCTCGCCAGTGAACGTAGCTGAGTTACCTTTGAAGTCCACGATCCCAACTTGGCGCATCGCCGCATCTGGGTCATTTTTGGTTAACGTGTCCAGAGCTTCTTGAGCCGTCTTGCCTTCTCTAAGTAGGGCTAGACCATCAGGACCGAACGCCGTGTTCGCGAGTGACTGAGTCGCCACTGCTCCCACATTCGCCTCTGCCCACGGGACAACCGCCCCTACTCCAAGGAACTTAGACTGCGTCGCGACACCTAATTCACCAGTATTTGGATCAAATCCGACGATTGAAAACGTCGCAACGAGGTTGTTTGGAGTTTTTGCCATAGTAAAACCTCCTTTTATCTATTTATTCGTTTCAATTGTCTGTATCTCCTGGTCAATTGTTCGCATCCGTCACTTAAGTGTCCGCATTTTCATGTGAACTGTTCGTATCTACGATCAAAGTGTCCGCATTTTCACGTGATCTGTCCGTATCTGCGTTCAAAGTGTTCGTATTTCCACGAAAACTGTCCGCATATGAGCCTCATCTGTTCACATTTCGATGAATCGCCCCTCTACTCACCCTCGCTCATGGCAAGCAACATAGTGATTCGGTGTGACCTCGCGCCACTCAGGCTTGACCTCTTTACAAACCTCGGTGGCGATAGGGCAACGAGTGTGGAATGGGCAGCCTGTTGGTGGATCGCTCGGGCTAGGCAAATCGCCCTTCAGCTGGATCTTCTCGCGTTCCTTACCTGGTATAGGTCTTGGAATCGCAGACAGTAGCGCCCTTGTATATGGATGAATCGGATTACTAAACAGTTCATCAACCGGCGCCCATTCGACCATGTTTCCAAGGTACATCACCAAGACTTTATTACAGAAGTGGCGTACGACGCCCAAGTCGTGCGAGATAAATAGATAAGTTAAATCATATTCATCCTGCAGTTCTTTTAATAGTTTAATAACCTGCGCCTGCACAGACACGTCGAGGGCTGATACCGCTTCATCGCAAACGATCATCTCAGGGTTCAGCGCAATGGCCCTCGCGATTCCAATTCTCTGCCGCTGCCCGCCGCTGAACTGGTGAGGATATTTATAATAATGCGTCTCATCCAGCCCGACTTCATGCAAGAGCTTAACCACCTTCTCCATTCGCTCTTCTTTAGATAAATCGGTATGAATCACGAACGGTTCTTCAAGCGTATCGCCTACACGCTGTCTCGGGTCTAGCGATGCAAATGGATCCTGAAAAATCATCTGCATATCGTGCTTAAATTTCTTAAGCTTTCGTTCACTTAAATCCGTAATGTTTTCACCTTTAAACCAAATCTCACCACTCGTTGGTTCCTCTAGTCTTAAAATGGTTCTGCCAAGTGTCGACTTTCCGCAGCCCGACTCTCCGACAATCCCGACTGAGTCACCCTCGTTCACGTCAATCGATATATCATTAACGGCGTACACATGATTCTGCACGCGCTTAAGCAATCCGCCTCGTACAGGAAAGTGTTTATTTAGTTGGTCGAGTTTAAGAATAGTTTGCTGTTCGCTCATCATGTGATCCCTCCTGTAACCAGCATCTGACTGAATGGCCTTCTGATACGGCAAAACTTGGTGGTGATTGACTTCGGCATTTTTCGGTCGCAAATTCGCAGCGATCAAAGAATCGGCAGCCGACTATTTCTTCTTTTAAACTAGGCAGTGAACCCGCAATCGGTTCTAAGTTATGGTCGGCATCATCAACATTAGGCACGGACTTAAGCAAGCCTTTCGTATAAGGGTGTTTTGGATGGTTAAAAATCGTCTCGACGTCGCCTTCTTCGATTTTCTCACCAGCGTACATGACCATGACGCGATCAGCGACTTCGGCAACCACACCCATATCGTGAGTGATCATCACCACGCCCATGTTGAGCTCTTCTTTTAAATCATCGATTAAATCTAGAATCTGCGACTGAATCGTCACATCTAAAGCTGTCGTCGGTTCGTCCGCAATCAAAAGCTTCGGATTACAAGCGAGCGCAATCGCAATCATCACGCGCTGCCTCATCCCGCCGCTTAGTTCATGTGGAAACTGATTCATCCGCTTCTCGGGTGATGGAATGCCCACTTGTTTTAACAGCTCGATCCCCTTCTGAGTCGCCTCTTTTTTGACAATCCTAAGTGAATCTTAAGTGGCTCACGAATCTGAAAACCTACCGTAAAAACAGGATTTAATGCCGTCATCGGTTCCTGGAAAATCATCGAGATGTCATTTCCGCGAATTTGCCTCATCTCATCCTGCGATAAACCTGTTAACTCTTTCCGTCAAATTGAATCGAGCCATTGTCAATTTGACCATTAGGTAAAAGCTGCATCACTGATAATGATGTTATACTTTTACCGCAACCAGATTCACCGACGATACATAAAGTCTCGCCTTGTTCGACTGAAAAAGATACCCCTCGAACAGCTGTTAGATTTCCATCAGCTGTTCGAAAAGAAGTTACTAGATTGTTGACGTCTAATAAGTGTTCTGTCATACGATCCCTACTCTCTAGAAACTTTGTATAGTCTCCAACTTCCTGTTGGTGATAATTCTAATCCTTTAACTGAATCAACGACGGCTGCAGTCACAACGCCGTGGTGCATGGGTACCCATGGAGCGTCTTTGATCGCTAAGGCATTGGCTTCAGCTAAATATTCTTTACGTTTTTCCTGATCAGTTGTCGTACGAGATTTTACAACTAGCTCATCGAATTCTTTGTTGGAATATCTCGTTCGATTAGAAGAACCTAAGTTGTCGGTATGAAGGTTAGGGTATAACAATTCACTACCGTCACCCGTTACGTTCGACCAACCTAAGAAGGTTAAGTCAAAGTTCCCTTCAGCTGTCATATCTAGGAATGTTCCCCACTCAATCATTTCCATCTCAACATTAATGCCAACTTCGCTTAGCTGGGCTTGAGCGATCTCCGCCATATTAATATACATGTCACGGTTTGCTACTAACATGTGATATGTTTGATCGCCAAAGCCATTTTCTTCGATAATTTGTTTCGCTTTTTCAGGGTCATAACTGTAACCAAGGTCTTCTGCGCTTTCATCATAACCAAACACTTGTGGACCAACGAAGCTGTTAGAGCGAACACCTAACCCATTCAGCGATTCCACGTATGCATCACGATCAATCGCATGAGCTAATGCTTTTCTGAACTCTGGGTTATTCATCGGTTCTTTTTCCATGTTAAAACCCATGTAGTAAACAGGTGTTCCTTCTTTTTTAATCAGATTAATCGAACCGTTACCTTCTAATCGAGACGTATGTTGTGAAGTCACGCCATCAATAAAATCAACTTCGCCTGTTTCCATCATTGAAATAGCCGTTGATACAGATGGAACAACTTTAAATGTTACTTGGTTAAGCGTTGGCTCACCCTGCCAATAATCCGCATTTTTCTCTAAAACAATTTCGTTACCTTTTTCCCAAGAAACAAATTTGAAAGGTCCTGTCCCAACAGGGTTCTCATTTAAGTTCCCACTCTTGTCTGCTTCAGGGCTCACAATCGACGCGTTTGAGTGAGATAGAGCTGCTAGCATGGCACCGTAAGGCTTATTAGTTTTAATGACAACGGTATATTCATCTTTCACTTCGATACTTTCAACGGGTGCTAGTAATGACGCACGCGGTGCTGCACGTTCAGGATCTAAAAATGTTTCAAATGTGTATTTAACCGCTTCTGCGTTAAAAGGTGTGCCGTCATGGAATTTAATATCTTCTTTTAGCTTAATCACCCACGTGTTGTCATCTGGGTTTTCATAAGATTTAGCTAGAAGTGGTTCAATTTCGCCTGTTTCGGCATTTCTCTTAAAAAGAGTTTCATAGACTTGCTCGATCACGTGTGATGATACACTGTCATTCGTATCAATCGGCGATAAACCCGGCGCATCTGATGTGGATGCATATGTAAGGGTTTGATCAGCACTTCCGCTACCTCCGCCTTCATTACCTTCTGCATTTCCTCCTTCTGGCTGGCTCTCACTTCCACCCGTACAAGCAGCTAATAGTAGAATCGGAATAGCTACTAGTAAAAACAATAATTTTTCATACATAATTCCTCCTCTTAATCTAGTTCCATATTTGGATCTAACGCATCTCTCAAACCATCTCCGACAACGTTAAAAGCAAATACAACAAGCATAATTGCGATACCAGGAACAATCGTCATATGCGGGGATGTCCACATATAGTCCTGACCTGCTGCAATCATTGCGCCCCACTCAGGTGTTGGCGGCTGTGCCCCTAAACCTAAATAGCTTAAGGCTGAGGTTGATAGAATCGCTGTTGCCATACGCATTGTCGCAAAGACGATAATCGGCGCTGTTATATTCGGCAAAATATGTTTAAACATAATGCGCCTATCACTAGCTCCAAGTGACCTTTGGGCCAAGATATACTCTTCCTTTTTAGCCGATAAAACACTTCCGCGGACAATTCTCGCGCAGTTTGGAATCGACCAAATACTAATCGCAATCACCACGTTCACTAGGCTTGTTCCTAAGATTGCGATGATGAGCATGGCTAGTAAAATGCCTGGGAATGAGAACAGTAAGTCCATAATCCGCATAATGATCGCATCTAATTTTTTGTAGTAACCAGAAAGCAGCCCTAAGATCACGCCTCCGATTAGCCCTAAGGCGACGGACCCTAAGCCAACTAAGATGGAGATTCTCGCACCATAAACAATCCGGCTCCACATGTCGCGTCCGTAGTTATCCGTCCCTAGCCAGTGGCCTTCAGATCCAATTGGTAGTTCACGGGCTGATAACGTTTGAGTGTCAGGTGCGTAGCTCGTTAAAAACGGTGCGAATGCGGCAAGTAAAATTTGAATAGTGATAATCACAAGTCCAATAACAGCGAGCTTATTTTTAAGCATCCGCTTCATCGTATCTTTAAAGACACTGTCTTTCTCAACATTCTTAAGTCCTTTTGCAGTGACGGTTTGCGTTGACATCTTCGTTCCTCCCTTCTAGTCGTAACTAATTCTTGGGTCGATAAAGGCATACACAATATCAACAATTAAATTCACAATGACAAACAAGCTGGCAACGAGTAGGACCGACCCTTGTACCATTGGGAAGTCACGGTCCGCGATCGCATCAATCATGAGTCTTCCAACACCATTAATCGCGAAAACTTGTTCCGTAATAATCGTTCCGCCAAGTAAAAACCCGAAGTTCATACCGATTACGGTGATGACAGGAATCATCGCGTTTCTCATACAGTGGACAAACACGACGACTTTTTCTTTGACCCCTTTCGCTCTCGCTGTTCTGACGAAATCAGAGCGGATCACTTCCAGCATCGAGGATCTCGTCATTCGGGCGATTAACGCTGCCGAACCTGTTCCAAGCGTAATCGCTGGTAACGCCAGTTCTTTCATGCCTTGAAGCGTCCAGAACGGAGCGCTTAATCCACCAGCCGGAAACCACTGTAAGTTGACGGCGAAAATAAGAATTAAAATCGTCCCTAACCAGAAGTTTTGGAATCGAGATTCCCGCCAGTGCTCCCGTAGTCGTAAAAACATCCCACCATGTGTTTTGTTTAAGGGCTGATACGATTCCAGCCACAACTCCGATGATCACCGCGACAATCATACTCGCGATGGCTAGATTTAATGTGTTTGGAAATCTAGTCGCAATAGCTTGGTTGACCGACTCGTTAGATTGATAGGAAAACCCTAAATCACCCTGCAACACGCCTACTAGGTAGTCCCAGTATTGAACTAAGATTGGCCGGTTCAGTCCAAGGCTTGCCCTAATATTTTCAATGTCAGACTCATTAGCTGTTGGTCCGCCAATAATTCGGGCTGGATCACCAGGGGCAAAGTGCATGCTCATAAAGACGATGAACGATATGCCCAAAAGCAAGAAGAACATTTGCACGAGCCTTGAGATGATTAAATTGATCATGAGTTTTACCCCCTTTATCGAGTTAATGTAATAGTCAGATAAAAAGATTTTAAAGAATATTATATACAAAATAAGTAAAAATCAATGATATTTTAACTTTTTATTATTTTTAATGAATAAACATTCACTTTTTGATTAATTTTGACTATTCAGACTATACAAAATGTTACTTTTTAACTTAGGAAAATAGCCCCGTATGTTAAAGCTCCCATAATGACAAAAGCTGGGTGAAGTTTGGCTTTTTCAAGCAGAAGAAAACTAGATATGATTAGAATCGCAGTTTGCAGTAATCCTGCCGACTGGTACGATGTATCAAAAAATTGAAACGCTAAAACGAATAATAAGATCCCAATCGTCGGCCGAATCAGCGATGTCATCTTCTTCACTTTGGCGAATCTTTAAACTTCATGATTAGCCCGAGTAGCAAAATCATGGCCACAAGTGATGGGACAATCGTTGCGATTAGCGCGACAATTGCACCCGGAGTACCCGCAACATGATAGCCGATATAGCCTGCTAGTTTCGTTGCGATTGGTCCTGGGAGCGCATTTCCGAGCGCTAGGATTTCTCCAAATTCTGTTGTCGTTAAAAATTCATAGTTCTTAACGACTTCGTGCTCAATCAAGGGAATCGACGCCGGTCCACCGCCGTAGCCCAGAATTCCTGGAATTAAAAAGGCTAAAAACAAATACCAAAGATCTAACATAAGGTTCCTCCTCTCATGATGTTGGTTTTGGCTTGCTCACCAGTGCGTAAATCATCAGCGCTCCAATTAAAATCGCCGGGTGAACATTGAGCCAAACGTAGGCAATTAAGCTTACGACACTTAAGATAATCGCAATCGTCCATCCAAGCGCTTCCTTCGACTTTTTGACAAACGAATACGCTAGCACAAACAGCATCACCCCAACAACCGGCGCAATCGCTTGTGTCATCCCCTGGACAACCGGCGTATCACGGTAGGCAATGAGCACCCCGATCAGCGTAATCATGATTAGTACTGTCGGCAGAACCGCAGCAGCCAGCGCATTTATCATGCCAATTCGCCCGCCGACCTGATAGCCGATGTAACCAGCCATTTTCGTCATGATCGGTCCTGGGAGTGTGTTACCAATCGCAAGCACATCGCCAAACTCTTCATCATTCATCCACTCATACGTCTCCACCACTTCTTTATGTACAAGCGGAATCGTTGACGGACCACCACCGAATCCAAGCATGCTTGATCTAAAAACTGACGAAGATTTTCTTCTGTAACGTCCAATCCACGTGGAACACCTCGCTTTCATGTTGTAATAACTTTCAAATTTTTTCAAAATACAGGTGTGACACATCTGCACTTTTCTCGTATAATGTGAAATATATTAATCTATTAAAAGTGGTGAGAACGCATGAAATTAACAGACACAGATATTAAAATTCTCAATATCTTAAGCGACGAAGGCCGAATGTCTTACGTCGATTTAGCTAAAGAACTCGATTTATCAAGAGTTGCTGTCCGCGATCGCATTAACCAAATGCAAGAAGCCGGCATCATCGAAAAGTTCAGCGTCGTCATTAACTCCGAGAAAGTCGGAAAAGGCGTATCCGCGTTTTTCAACGTTGACTGCGACCCGACCCATCTCGTTTATGTCGCTGAAAGGCTTGCTGAGAATCCAAAGGTCGCAAGCTGTTATCAAATGACAGGTCCCAGCACCTTACATACCCACGTGCTCGTTGAAGACTTCAATGAACTTGAAAAATTCATCAACGAAGAGCTGTATGCACTCGATGGCATTACGCGAGTCGAAAGTCACATCCTGCTTCGCCGCTTCAAAAGCCGGACGGGCTTAAAACTATAGTTGTTAAGGAAAAGGGTGTCCCTAAATACCGGGACGCCCTTTTTTGGGACATTAATTCAAATTTATGAGACACGAATTTTGTCGAATTAGTACATCTTTCTTCGTATATGAGACATTGAAGGCTGTTTTTGGGACATTAGAGCTCATTTATGAGACATTGAAGGCTGTTTTTGGGACATTAGAGCTCATTTATGAGACATTCACCCCTGCTTATGGGACTTTGCACTTCAATCTACCAAACCGCCACGTGGCCGTCGGTTCTCGGTTCGGTTCCGCCGCATAGCACACCAGTCTCGGGATCGCGCACAATGATTTGCCCACGCCCAAACTCATGATGGTACAGGCTGCGTTCAACCTTGTGTCCGCGGCGCTGTAATGCTTGGGCGAGATGTTCAGGAAATAGCGGGTCGACTTTCACGACCTTATCCTTCATCCACTGCCAGCGCGGAGCATCAAGGGCCGCCTGAGGGTTCAAATCAAAATCAACCATGTTCATGACGACCTGCGCATGGCCTTGTGGTTGCATGAATCCGCCCATCACGCCAAATGGACCAACCGCTTCGCTTCCTTTCGATAAAAATCCTGGAATAATCGTGTGGTACGTCTGCTTGCCTGGCTCAAGAGAGTTCACATGCTCCGAATCTAGCGAGAACGTATGCCCGCGGTTTTGCATCGCAATGCCTGTTCCTGGCACGACCACGCCTGAGCCGAATCCCATATAATTGCTCTGAATATAAGAAATCATATTACCCTCGCCGTCAGCTGCCGATAAATAAACCGTTCCGCCACGCTGAGGTTCACCTGGAGTCGGTTCAAGTGCTTCGTCACCGATTAACTTACGGCGCGCATCCGCATACTGATCTGACAACAGCTCCTCTACGCTCACGTCCATGTGCTCTTGCTGGGTGATATACTCAAGCCCATCGGTGAACGACAGCTTCATCGCTTCAATCTGTTTGTGGTATGTATCCACGCTATCTTTTTCGTTAAACTCATAGCCTTTTAGAATATTAAGAGCCATTAATGCGATGATCCCCTGACCATTCGGCGGGATCTCCCACACATCATAGCCGCGGTAATTCACCTTAATCGGGTCCACCCACTTGGCTTCATAACTAGACAAATCTTCCTTCGTTAAAAAACCTTCATGTTTAGTAAAATAAGCATCGATCTCATCTGCGAGCTCTCCACTATAAAACGACTCGGCTTTGGTTTTCGCTATCTCGCGTAATGTTCGTGCGTGCCCTGGAGATTTCCACAGCTCACCGGTTTCAGGTGCCCGACCATTCGGCGCAAACACGTTAAACCATTCATCATAAATGGCATCATCTTTAAAAATCTCTTTGAACTTCTTATAAGCACTCTTCCAGTGAAAGCCTAACGTCGGCGACAGCGGATAGCCTTCCTCCGCATAGCGAATTGCTGGCACAAACAGCTCTTCAAAAGGTAACTTCCCAAAGCGCTCTGACAACTCCGCCCAGCCTTTAGGTGTTCCAGGAACCGTCACCGGAACCTTACCGAATGTTGGGATTTCGTCATAACCAAGCTCCTTTAATTTTTCAATCGAAATTCCACTTGGTGCATAGCCACTCGCATTAAGTCCATGAATTTTGCCATCGACCCAGACGAGCGCGAATGAATCAGAACCGATTCCATTCGACGTCGGCTCAACCACGGTTAAAGCAGCAGCCGTTGCGATCGCCGCGTCAATTGCGTTTCCTCCCTTTTTCAAAACCTCAAGTCCCGCTTCAGCTGCTAACGGCTGAGAGGTCGCAACCATTCCGTTATTTCCGTAAACGGCATTTCGCCTCGATGCGTACGGGTAATACATTGGATCAAATTCTACCATCCTAATCTCCCCTTCGTTTGTTTGGTAATTTTACAACATCCTATCACATAAAGTAATAAAAATCATCAGATTATTTACAAAAAAATAAACTCACTATAAATTATATAACATTTTGTAAAACATATGACTTACACACTAACCTTATGAAAAATCGCTTACATCCTCGCCCTATCAACCACCCTACCCTCACTTTTGTTAACGCTTACATGCCAATAACTAACAAAAATGTTATAAAAAATGAAAAAATATTTTCTTAAAGAAACTAAATAACCCTGTTGACTGACAAAAATGTTTGAATTATAATGTTTGAAACATCAAAATTGTTTGAAAACATTTAGTACATAAAAGAGACAAAGGAGAGGTCAATATGAACAAAGTAAAGCGTCTTTTAGCATCAGCCCTCCTCCCCGTTGCGGCAGTTTCATTAGTAGCCTGCTCAAGTGGAGAAGAGTCAGTCGAGGATTATCCATCCCAAGAAATTGAAATGACGATTCCGTGGTCACCAGGTGGAGGAAGTGACATTGAAGGTCGGTTAGTTGCCGAACATGCGTCAGAACACATCGGAACAGACATTGTTCCCGTTAACGTGCCAGGTGTCGGTGGAACGGTTGGATTAGAAGAGCTCACGAACAAAGAAGCAAACGGCTATAACATCGGCCAAATTCATGAAGGTCTGCTCGTGTCCCATCATTCAGATGTCACCGACATTAACTACGACAGCTTCAAGCCAATCGCATCAATGTCATCATCTGATCAAATCTTAGCTGTCTCAAGTGACTTAGGCGTTGAAACATTAGAAGAGTTCGTCAAGTACGGTCAAGAAAACGAAATCCAATTCGGAGGAACGGTTGCCGGAATCCCGCGTGTTTGGGTCGAACAAATCGGTAACGAGCTGGATATTAACTACAACCTCGTCGGATATGAAGGTATTTCAGAAGCCATTCAAGCCTTAGCAGGTGGCCACATTGATGCAGCCATTGTGGATTATCCATCAGGCAGTGACTTTGTTGAAGCAGGCAAAATGAACTTCATTGCGGTTGGAACAAAAGAACGTATCGATAAAGCACCAGACCTACCAACCTTTGTTGAAAAGGGCTATGACTTAACGATGGGGATTAACCGTGGTTATGTCGCACCAAAAGACACCCCGCCTGAAATCGTTGAAAAACTGGAGAAAGCATTAGAGGAAACATCAAAAGATGAAGACTACATTAAAGCTGTCGAAAACGTCGGTGCTAGCGTGAACTTCATGGGCACTGAGGAATACAAAGAATACCTAGACAAACAAGACAAAGTCATTAGTGACATCATCTCAAATCTATCTGAAGAATAAATCCATAGAGGGGATTCGCGTTCCCTCTATGTTTTGTTAGGAGGAACCATCTTGGGAGAGTTAATCTTAGCACTACTACTCGTGCTATTATCCATATTAATTTACATAAACTCAGATGATTTGCCGTCAATGAATGAATCCCAATTAGATCCAGGTTCATTCCCGCAATTTGTGGCCATCTTACTTGGTTCACTTGCGTTAATCCTGTCCATACAAAAACAATCCAGCTAATGAAAAACAAAGAAGGCAGCCAATCATCGATCAAAGATATCATCCGCGAACACAAACTCGTGTTCATCACGTTAGGATTACTTCTATTATATATCCTGTTCATTCAAATCATCGGCTTTATCATTTCATCTATCATCTTTATGATCGTAACGGCACTCATTGTCGGTCCTAGAACGAAAAAGGACATTATCACCATCACAAGCATTGCCTTTGTGTTAACGATTGGCCTATATGTATTTTCCAAAACGTACTACAAGTCAGATTCCCAACAGGACTATTCTTCTAAGAGGAGGGACATGCGATGTTTGATTTACTATATCTCGGTTTCGGAGAAATTTTAAACATAAAAATATTACTCGTTATATTTATCGGAGTCGTCGTTGGCGTCATCGCTGGACTCATCCCAGGGTTTACCGTAGCTATGGCGATCGTCCTTACGCTACCCTTAACATTCGGCATGGAGCCAGTCACGGGAATTGCGGCGATGATTGGGGTCTTCGTTGGCGGGATGTCAGGTGGTCTGATTAGTGCAGCCCTACTCGGTATTCCAGGCACACCATCATCTGTCGCGACCACCTTTGATGCCTACCCAATGGCGAAAAATGGTCACCCAGGTAAGGCCCTTTCGATTGGAATTTGGGCCTCATTCCTAAGCTCCATCATTAGCTTACTTATTTTAGTCACGATTGCCCCGCAGGTTTCGCAATTTGCGTTAAAATTCGGACCATGGGAAATGTTCGCCCTAATCTGTTTAGCCTTAACCATCATTGCGAGCGTGACAGGGGAATCGATGATTAAAGGACTCATTGCCGGCCTATTCGGGATCCTCATTTCAACAATTGGCGCTGATCCGATTATGGGCTTTGCAAGATTTACCTTTGATTTAAGCGTCCTAAGAGCAGGCATCCCGTTTTTAGTCGTCTTAATCGGCATGTTCGCAATCTCACGCTTAATGGAGTCGCTCGAAAAACCTCAGATGGAGAAAGACCTAAAAGAAAAACAGAAGGAAAATGCAGCTGAAGTCGCGTTCGTCCTCCGCCCGATTAAAACACTTAAAACCGTACTAAAGAAACCCGGCACACTCATTGGCTCCTCTTTTATCGGGTCCATTATCGGAGCCATCCCTGGAGCTGGGGGCAGTATTGCCAATATCGTTGCATATGATCAGGCGAAGAAATGGTCCAAGGATCCTAAAAAATTCGGTACGGGCTGCGAGGAAGGCGTTGTCGCATCAGAAGCCGGGAATAACTCAACGGTTGGTGGCGACCTCATCCCAACCGTTGCCTTAGGCATTCCAGGCTCAGCGGTCACCGCCGTCTTATTATCAGCCTTAATGGTGCATGGCATCACCCCTGGCCCGCTTCTCATCGTTGAAGAACCAGGCATTGTTGGGGGTATATTCGTTGCCTTCTTTATCGCCTCATTTGGTATGTTGATTACTCAATTCGCGGGCATGCGGTATTTTGTCAAAGTCACGCAGGTCCCAACGCATCTTCTCGTTCCAATTATCTTAATGTTATGTGTTGTCGGGACGTTCGTTTTAAACAACCGAGTCACAGACTTATACATTCTACTTGCGATGGGCATCATCGGTTACTTATTTACAAAATACAAATTCGCCCTCGCCCCAGCCATTATCGGCGTCATCTTAGGGCCGATTGCGGAGGTTAACTTAAGAAGAGCTTTTATGACCAACCCAGATTGGACGCTATTTGTATCAAGACCCATATCACTGACGTTTTAGTTTTAACGGTCCTCTCGATCCTCTTTACGATTTGGCAGTCGAGCCGGACAAAAGCAAAGTTAAACAGACCTTAATTGTGAGGTCTGTTTTTGTCTATAAAATTAATAAAATTTTTCACCTAAATAAATACAAATTTTTTCAATAAAATAGGTGACAAATTAGGACCATTTAATTATAATTTTATTGTGAATATTCATTCAGTTCCGGAGGCATGCCTACCATATTATACGGGGTAGGAAAATGGTAACTAAGGAAATAGAATTCAATCAAATTCTAGAACAACACAAAGGGGTAATTTATCACCTAATCTATAAATTAGGTGTGAGGGATGATCATGGAGATTTCTATCAGGAAGGATTGGTTGCATTTTACGAAGCATATCAAAAATACTATGGACGAGACTCATTTACAAGAATAGCTTATATTGTCGTAAAGAGTCGTCTAATTGATCTCATTAGAAAAGAAAAACGCTACTCAGATCACTGTTTCGCTTCTCAGGACTTTCACCTTAGTCACAATGATGTTCCTTTTCAGGACACGTTAGACCCATATATCTTACTTCAGATTAAACAAGTGTTAACATCAAAACAATGGATTTACTTTAATAAAAGAATACTAGAAGGGCAGCCGGTTAGAGTGATTGCCGCACAAGAGCAAGCAACAATCGATGCTGTCAAAGGTTGGGGGAAGGAAGTTAAACGGAAATTGAGAAAACTATTAAAAGAAGATTACTGTTCATAATGTAAGGGGCACATAATTTTGTGCCCCCTATTATCAATAAAAAGCATGTTACAAACAGTTTAAAAATGGGTAACGTATCTACATACCCCCAGTGGTTCCATGTTATAATTTGTAAGTAACTATCAAAAAATTTGGAGGATATCATATGGAAGAAACGATCTCACTTCAAGAAATTTTTCAAGTATTAAAGAAAAGACTTAAATTAATTGCCCTCATAACGATTGGGGCCGCACTCATTAGCCTCATTATGACTCAATTATTTATTACTCCACAGTATGAAGCATCCACTCAGTTTATTGTGAATCAAAAAGATTCTGGTCAAGAAGCTCAATATGATGTGAACGACATTCGTTCTAATGTTGAAATGATTAATACATATAACGTTATTATTAAAAGTCCTCGTATATTAGACCAAGTCATTGAAGAGCAATCTTTAAATCTATCAGCTAGTCAGCTTTCTAATAAAATCTCAGTTAATAATGCTAATAACTCTCAAGTTGTTAGTGTGACGGTAACTGATTCTAATCCTACCAGGGCTGAAACGATTGCAAACACAACTTATGAAGTCTTCGAATCTACACTTCCTGACCTCATGAACGTTGATAATGTTAGCGTTCTATCAGAAGCAAGTGTCGGAAGTAACCCATCACCCGTCAGTCCGAACCTTAAACTGAATGTTGCAATTGCTCTTGTACTAGGAGTCATGGTAGGAGTGGGACTCGCATTCTTGCTTGAATACCTGGATAATACCATCAAGACAGAACAAGACATTGAAGATACACTCGGGCTACCGATTATGGGAGTTGTCTCTACAATTCAAGAACAAGAAATAAATCAAAGTTATAAACGAAAAAGAAGCAGAAGGAGAGATCGTATTGGCGCGTAAATCTAAATTAAGAAACCCACACTCACGTACGCTAATCGCAAGAGATCAAGTAAAATCGCCTATTACTGAACAATACCGAACCATTAGAACCAATATGGAGTTCGCCAACATTGATCAGGATTTAAAGTCTGTTCTATTAACATCTACAGGGCCATCTGAAGGTAAAAGTCTAACAGCAGCCAATCTAGCAATCGTGTTTGCTCAACAAGGTAAGAGGGTATTGTTAATTGATGCAGACTTAAGAAAACCGACCGTTCATTACACGTTCAGATTAAATAATACTTTTGGCTTGAGTAACTATTTAGTAGGAGACTATCAGCTTGAGAAAGTTGTCCAACAAACAAATGTAGAAAGTCTTGATATTATGACGTGTGGACCTATACCGCCGAATCCGTCTGAACTATTAGGTTCAAAAGCGATGAAGAGTTTATTAAAGGAAAGTAATGACGTTTACGATCTTGTTGTATTTGATACACCACCTGTTCTAGCAGTCACAGATTCTCAAATATTAGCTAACCTAGTAGATGGAGTATTACTTGTTGTACGTAGTAAACAAACAGAAAAGGAAGCTGCTAAGAAAGCAAAAGATCTATTAAATAAAGCTGAAGCTAATATTCTGGGCGCTGTACTTAACGATCGCGATATTAAAGACGGTGGCTACTACTATTATTACGGAAATTAAAAATGTTTAATTTTTCATAATTGACAGAAAATAACTATATAGTACAATAGTACTGTGGACAAAAATACGGGAGGAGGTATTTCTTATGATTGATTTCCACAGTCATATTTTATATGGTCTAGATGATGGTGCCGATTCAATGACAGAAAGTCTTGCTATGGCTAAATCAGCTGTCAAGGATGGTGTCAAAGTGATCTACGCAACACCACACCACTTACATCCTCTATTTGATTACAATCAAGAAGAGCTTTACGAACACTTTGATGACCTGAAAAAAGAACTGATCAACGAAGATATACCTGTTGAACTAAGGATTGGACAAGAAATTCGTATTAGCGGGGACCTCGTCGAACAACTTAACTCTAATCAAGCTTTAACCTTAGGTAATAGTGACAAATACGTATTAATTGAGTTTCCATCCGATCACGTACCAGAATATGCTCAGCGATTACTATTCGATGTACAAGTAGCTGGCTATCAACCAATCATTGCACATCCTGAGCGCAACAAAGAAATCATGCAAAAACCAGATGTACTATACAAACTCGTACGAGATGGGAATTTAAGTCAAGTCACCTCTGCAAGTGTCACAGGCGATTTTGGAAAAAAGATTCAAGAATTCAGCTTCGATTTACTTGAGCATAATTTAATTCATTTTGTAGCTTCAGATGCACATAATACAACGACAAGAGGCTTTACTTCGACTAGTGCCTGGGAGAGTATTAGAAGAGAATTTGGACTTGATATGGTTTATTTCTTAAGAGAAAATGCGGAGATCTTAGCAGAAGATGGCCATGTTATAAGCGATGAGCCATTTCGATTTAAGAGAAAGAAAAAGAAGAAGATATTTAACCTATTTTAAAATTATGTGACGTATTAAAAATGAGACTTCCTCATTAAGCCTCTAATTAAATCTTTTATTCATCAGAATGTCTTTTGGCAAACGACAAAGGCAAACCTATTGAAAAATAGGGACGCAAAGCTCAAGGGTCTAACGCATTGCTAAGATCGCCAGCTACCGAATGCCTACTTAACTTCATTTAAACTCAATTTAATTAAACATTATAGTAAAACAACCATCCCAACAATCAATGCAATAATGATTGATGAGAAGACTAGTTGTCTCTTTAATGCTGTTCGTCTATTTGGAATTGAGCGCGTTAACGTTTTATTTCTTCTTCAGATAAGAAGTGTGTAGCGCTACGCTGTCTATTTTCATTCTTCATAAAAAATCACCTTGAACATCATAGCATAATTTGTCAATTGGTGTCTAATTTTTCCTCTAATAAATACAATTCAACAAAAGAAAAAGCCCACCCTAAAGGTGGACTTGTAACTTATTTCAATTCATTCGCAATAATTAATGGTAACGTATCATTTTCGTCCCAGATATCATTAAAATGACTTAATGGAACAGGTCTGTCACCTACTGATGGAGATAATTCTGGCGTAATAAACGGCTCATTAATATGGTACGCAAACCAATCTGAAAAATGTCCTAAATATTGATCAATTTCTCTGATAACAGTGTAACCAGTTTTATTACCTGCAATATTGGCTATTCTTCTAGTTTCTGAATGATTCGCCCCTCTAGCAGAACCATCCCAATAAATTAATTGACCTGAAGAATGATAACTAATTGCACCATTAAAATTATGTCGACTAGCATAATTTACTAAAGCTAATGACTCAGGTTCACTCACTGGGCTTGGCCCTTTGTAAAATTGAGACGAAGGATTATCTGGATAACTACCCGCATTATCCCAACCTACCGAGAAGTTTCGATTGATATCGACTCCACGTCCATTTGATTTCCAGTGTTTAAAATCATTGCTCCCATTATTGATATTCAATAGCTGTGACGTATTACTTAGTGCATAAGCTCCTTCTTGGACCAACGTAACACCATCTGGGTTGACCATCGTAATAAAATGTAGAGTTACATCATTTAAAGTGTCCTTCACATCCACTCCACTAATACGATTATCTTTCATATAAGCCTCAGCATAGGAATCAATCTGTTCCATAACTAGATTAGTAGAAATCCACTCTCTAGCATGAATAGATGCTGTAACAAGTGTATCATTAGATCCCTTCCCTATTTTAACTGCATAAATTTTACGTCCATCATTAGACCGGCCAATGACCTCCGCTTCAATTAAATGAGGATATGTGTTTTCAAGCTTTTTAATATCCGAGACCATTTGATTATAAGAGTACTCAGTCTTAGGATTCACGATTGAATTAAACGTAAATTTATCTAAAGAAATATCGTCTTTTGAAATATAACCTTTGTGTCGCTCTCCATCTACAAACACGATAGCTTCATACCAATTGCGAGTAAATGTTTTAAAGATCAATTTAGAGTTGAAATCATAACCCTTTAATTTTTTAGAATTTTTACTAGTACTCTTATACACGTAAGTTTTTTCTTTAGAAGCATAACCTTCAACTAGATCTTGCTTCGCATTTTGATTAATAACATCCGATTTATAAATATAACCTGTTGTTCGCTTATTATTAACATAAACTATAGCTTCATACCAATTTTTTAAATACGTTTTATAATATAATAACTTGCCTTCACGATATGATTTTAGTGAACTTGCCCCTTTACTCGGGAGCTTGTACACATGAACAGTTGAGTTATAAGCATAACCCTTTAAACTCTTTTGATTCTCTACAGGTTCTTCTACATCTGACTTATGAATATAACCTGTTTTCGGTTTGCCATTGACATAGACTAACGCTTCGTACCAATTGTTTAAATAAGTTTTATAATAAAGTAGTTTACCTGCTCTATAAGATTTTAACTGACCTGATTGACGACTTGGACGGTCATAAACGTAAACCCGATCTTTGACAGCTACACCTTTTAGATTTTCTTGATTCTCAACAGGTTGTTCTACATCACTCGCCTTAATATAGCCAGTTTTTCTCTCACCGTTTACGTAGACGATTGCTTTATACCAGCCATTTAAGTAAGTCTGATAGTAGAGTTTAGATCCTTGGGAATAATCTTTTAATACTCTTGAGTCGTCATTTAAACTAGAATACACATTTGTTTTCTGCTTTAATGCAATTCCAGATAGATTAACTGGTTGATCAGTCGGTTCTTCTACATCAGATGCTGAGATGTACCCTATTCGTTTAGAGCCATTCACATAGACAATTGCCTCATACCAACCATTTATATATGTTTTATAATAAAGAACTGACCCTTTATCATAGTTTTTAGAACATCACTAGATTTGGATGCCATTGTATAAATGTTTGTTGGGCTGGTCATCGCCACGCCCTGAAGTAACTCAGGATTATTTGTCGGAATTTCAACATCATTAACGTGTATGTAGCCTGATTGAGCTTCTCCATCTACATAAACTAATGCTTCGTACCATTGATCTAAATACGTCTTGAAATACAACAATTTACCTTGCCTATAACTTTTTAAAGTTGAACTTGATTTCATCGGTTCACTATAAACATTTGTACTTTTATTTAACGCAATACCGGTTAAACTTTTTTGATCTTCAACAGGGTATTCTATATCACCTTTGTGTATATAACCTGTAGCAGCCTCTCCGTCCACATAAACTAATGCTTCATACCAGTTTGATGTGAACGTTTTATAATATAATAGCTTCCCTTCATTATATTCCTTTAACACTTTAGAACCTTGGTTTGGATTTTGATAAATAGGCGTTCCTTTTGAGTATCCTGATTTTAACTCTTGTTCCTTGTCTATAACCTCAATGTTATCTTTATGTATATATCCTTCTACTTGACCTTTTTCTTCATCGTTTAAACTAATTAAAAACCAGTTTTTAAACTCAGAAGAATGTACTTTTACGATTGAGCCTTTCTCAAATGTTTTTAGTATAGTAGAATCCTTACTGTTCTCGCTATAAACATTTGACTCCTCTAAAATTAATACCTCACTTTCAGCTTCTTCAGCACTCACCCCTTGAAGAAAACTAAATAACATCCCAGTAAAAAATAACACAAACAAGAATTTCTTCATGATCTCTCTCCTATTACAAGACTTTTAATTCTATTATACTTTAGTTACGATTTAATTTTAATAGAGTAATAGGATTTTTCTGAAATTGCAGTATAAAAAACCAACTGAATTAATCAGTTGGCAATAGATCTAGTATTAATTTAATAATTTTGTCTTGTGTTTCTTCACTCATATTAGACCCTGAAGGTAGGCATAAACCATTTTCAAAAAGTTGGTCGGAAATACTTTCATTATTATGATGACTATAATATTTACAACCCTCAAATAGTGGCTGTAAATGCATTGGTTTCCATACTGGTCTAGCTTCTATATTCTGTTCATCTAATGCATGAATAATGTCATTGCGAGTGATACCCGCTTTTTCAGGATTAATGGTCAATGCCGTTAACCAACGATTGGAACGTGTATCTTTTAATTCAGGCTGGAACTCAATGCCTTGAATATCCTTAAAAGCTTCATAATAATTATTAAATACAGACGTCTTTGATTCACACGTTCATCTAAGACTTCTAACTGTCCTCTACCAATTCCAGCTACGATATTACTCATTCGATAGTTATAACCAACTTCACTATGCTGATAGTGAACGGCAGGGTCACGAGCCTGTGTTGCTAGAAAACGAGCTTTTTGAATAGATTCCTCATCATTGGAAACTAGGGCTCCCCCACCTGATGTTGTAATAATCTTATTACCATTAAATGAGTAAATCCCAAACTGGCCAAAGGTACCACTCTTTTGACCTTTGTATTCGCTTCCTAATGATTCAGCAGCATCTTCAATAACCGGAACATTATATCTATTACAAACAGTTATAATTTCATCCATTTTCGCGCTTTGGCCGTATAAATTAACGACAATAACAGCTTTAGGCAAATTCCCATCACGTTTAGCATCCACTAACGCGTGTTCTATAGCTACTGGAGACATGTTCCAAGTATCCGGCTCTGAATCAATGAATACTGGTGTAGCACCCTCATATAGCACAGGGTTAACAGTTGCTACAAATGTTAAAGAGGAACAGAAAACGGTATCCTCTGGTTGAACATCCAATAGCTTCAATGCCAAATGAATAGCTGCTGTTCCAGATGAAACAACTGCTGCATGATTAATAGAATTATATTCCGACAACTCTTTTTCAAAACCATCCACGTTATTTCCTAATGGAGCGATCCAATTAAGATCAAATGCTTCTTGAATATATTTTTGTTCATTACCAGACATATGCGGGCTTGATAAAAATACGCGTTCCATGTAATTCCTCATTTCATGTTATAATTAGTTCATCTTAAAAGCTTGCTTTAACATACTTAAATTATGCTCTTTACTATCGTATCAATCCCTTGCACATATATCTTTCGTATATACTTTTTAAGTCTAGCAAATAATTTACTTAAAAGGTTTTTCGTACCCATGTAGATCTATTTCATTTTTAAAGTAATTTGTAACAATATAGGACATTTCAGAATTATAATAAGAACTCAAATCTTTTTTATTTGTTCGAAATTCACTTTTAGCCCTTGGCATAAAACTAACAATATCAAAATCTAGTTTATTTTGAATAAATTGTAGCTCTTCATTTAAATTTTCATAATTACAAATATAATCTAACAAAATTTCACCATTTGAACTTGAATACAATGGATAATTATATGCTTTAGCATAGTTTCCTTTTTTAAACCACTCTGCAAAAGTTAATTCCTGTTTACTTTTTCCCACTTCATAATGATATAGTGAAACAACCTTATCCCATGGATTTCTATCGATTGAAAACTTAAAGTAATCATGCCATTTGTCATTACCTATAAAGTTTTTTACTTCTTCGGCGGGCATATGGTTATAATATTTAAAGGGTGTTTTTTTTCTAACATGATAATTGAATTTTTCTTTCAAATTTAGTTCATTATATGATTTCAGAAAATTTATTGGGTATAACCCTTCATCCTTTCTTAACTCTTCATCTATAGATGAAATAGGAGTTATTATATCATTCGAACCACAATACCTGGACAAAGCTATTTCTAAACTAGTACCAGCTGTCTTTCTAGTTTTTATAAAAATAAACTTATGTTTATGAGAAACAATCATTCTATCACCTCTAAAATATTAATTAATAGTTTAACTTAATAATAATATTTATTATTTCAATTTCAATTTAATATATTTGTTGATTTCATTTAAAATACGTTTATCTTCATTATTCATCCCTACAAAATAGTATAATATTAGGAAAATCATTATGTAGGCTATTGCAAGAATTAAGATACTAATTATAAAATGAAAATCAATAAATAATTTTAAAAAGTAGATTACTATAAAACTTAGACTTACACTGAGTAACATTTTGAGAAAGTATCTATCATAAGGTTGGATTCGGTGGATGCTATATAATAAGATCAGTTTTAAAATGTTAGCAAATGCAACTGACATTAATGAAGCCAGCGCCGCTCCTTCAATTCCGAATTTCGGAATAAATGTTAAGTTCAGAAAATGTTTAATATTACTGTCATAAAATTTATTATCATTGTAAGAAAAGGGTGTCCCGTCATTGTCAAAAATTGCCCTGCAGAGCCTACACCTGCATTCACAACTTGACCAATAGCTACTAGCACTAAAGCTGTTGATCCAAATAAAAACTCATAACCGAAAACAAGCATAATCTCTTCATTTAATAATAAAATTAATCCGAATGCAAGTAAATTAACAGTGACTACCCATTTCGTAATAGTTTTAAACATCAATTCTAGTTCTTTAATATTTCCTTTATGAAAAAAGTGATGAAATAGTAGGAGCAAATATCATATTGAAGGCAACTAAAGTAAAACTGCTAAGAGTTCCAATTTGTAAAGCAATCCTATAAACACCAACATCTTGATCATTAAGAAGATACCCAATCATAAAAACATCTGTTTTTTGACTTATGAATCCAAGAAATCCAGTAAATAACAAAGGAAATGAATACAGTAACACTTGCTTATAATTCTTCATTGATTCTAAAGAAATTTTACCAAATAAATCTTTTTTTCTTATTGCATTAATCAAATATAAACAACCTATTATTATTGAAACATAAAAAGAAAGAATTATTGTTTCTATTTGATTACCTAGAAAAATTATAGAAATCACTAAAACTAAAATTTTCAATAATGGTACAATAAAATCCTGATTAATTACAAACGGCTTAATGTGTTTCACACCTCTAAACACACCCTGTGCAATTGTGATAGTGCTAAAAAACAATAAGTGGAACAACTAAATAATAAATACTATTGTATGCTTCTTCTTTGCTATTTAAGACAGTATTCAATATAAAATCACTATTTAAGATTAGTACAAATGATAATATTACACCAATTAAGGAAACTATCAAAAAGCTTATAGTTATAATTTCACTTTTAAATTTATAGTTTTTTCTTCATCCAATTTCGGTATATAATAGACTATTCCTTGTTGAATTCCCAATAGGGCTATTATTGGAAAAAAACTAATAAAAGTAAATATATAAGTGAATTTCCCGAATAATTCTGCCCCTAAATAACGTGCAGCTAAAAACGTTAAATATCAATCCTAATACTAAACCTAATACCTTTCCTATAAATACAATTCCAGATTGCTTTGTAACATTTTTAATTTCCTTTGACATTAATATTCACCTTTTGAATTATCAATTAAAACCTAAATGAAAATAGTTATTCAGAGCTTTAACCAAAGATTTAAGTCTCTTATTATTATATTCTCAGATTTTTTATATCATAAAATATTTAATTAAATATCTTTGTGTCTTTTCTCATTGATGGAGAAAGACCCGTAACAAGATTTCTCAATGTAAATATTTAATTTCCATTTGGATTATAACTATATAAAGCATCTGCAAATTTCTTATAGTAAATATAACCTATTATCGTCTCGCCTTCGACAAAATGTTAAACAATTTGCAATTGCAAAACATTAGTTTACTTTATTTATTGAGTACAATCTATCTTTTCCACAGCGATAAATCTCTATCAAGCAACTTTTCTAAATAATTGATTTCCTCTTTATATTCATTAATCAAATGATTTCTAGTCTTTTCACTCATTTTATCATAATGGTCTGACATATTTTTTGTTATTAAATATTTTTTTAACCTTTTTCTGTGAAATTCAGGGATTATTTTTTTAGCAATTCTTTTAATAGGTTCTTTTGATTCAACAAGTAATTTTAATTTCTTACTCTTAGGTTTATTACTGACGTTATGTACTTTTTCGGTATTTATTTTTACTTCATGTTCAACATTCAGAAAATTAAAATATCAAATAATGTAGCATACGGATTTTCTTTAAAGTCTTCAAACAAAAAACCTTTACATTATTATCACCAAAGAAATCAAAATAGTTCTCTATTTGCCAGGAGTATTTTCCACCTGCAAAATAATGAAAACCATATTTCCAACCTTTTAATATTCTACTTTCCTCTGCCTTCAATCCTTCTTCAAATGAAAGGTTTTCTGAACCGTTTCGAACTTGATGTCGGTACATAGAGTAAGCACGATCAACTGGATTTCTTAACATTACAATAATTTTTGCATTATTATTAAATTTTTTAATTTTATTTGCAGCATCAGATGAATACAAATAAGATGTAGAAGCTTCTCCGATAACAGTATTATCAGGTGCATCTTCAAACATCTTTAAATATTCATTAATGTTATTTACATGCTCACCACCAGGCTTCATATTCCCAAAAAAGTGTGGTTCTTTTCTTTCTGGGAAATATATTTGTGGATGTTGTTTCAAATATTCATACAGCGAAGTCGTACCTGACTTTGCTGCACCAATGATAAAAAATCTGGTATTTTTTTATTCATGTATTTATTATTCTCCTTTATTACATACAATAATTTCAACTTAATTTAATATACAATCAATATTCAATTTAAAATTTCCAATAATTTATATTCTTGTCGGCATAAGATAAAACCTTTATTATATCTTCTTCTAATATATTTAATATATCTTTTTTAAATTACCCTCAATTGTATTTTGGGGAATAGGCTTAGAAACTTTAGATTTTACGAATCTTTTTATTATGTAAGGCATTTTGAGTCTTTTATTTATTTCTTGGAGTAATTTAGATACTTTTTTATATTTTGGATTTATCATAGTTTTCCCTTGACTTGGATTCAAATGTACATCTTGGTTACTTACATCAACTTTCTCTACTCCAAGGAAATCATAAATATTAGCCATTACTCCATCAGGATCGTTTACAAAATCCTCAAATAAAATTACTTTAATTTGATTATCATTAAAAAACTTCCTATATTCCTGTATTTGTTCCCAATATTTCGAGGCCTCGAGAAAAGGGGGATAATTAAATATAGCTTTTTTAAAGTCTAAAGGCATTATATTAATATTTACCCCAAACTTTTGTTCATATATTTTCTCTCTCCAATGCCCTGTACTCATTGTTTGTTTCCATACAGATTCCATCCTCTTAATTGGATTTCTTATAATATAGATGATTTTGGCATCTGAATTATAATTGTGGATTTCTCTTGGAACCCAAGGTACTACATTTAACTCACTATAAATTGGACTAACTTCACCTATTACTTTTTCATCATCATAGTGATAATAATAACTTTCATAATTTACATTTTTCTGTGATTAGTCTTCTTTGCAAAATATCCAGTTTCTTTTAAGTTAGACATACATATATTTGGATGCTCTTTTAATATTTCATATAAACTCGTAGTGCCACATTTAGAAGCACCAATAACAAACAAATTAGCTTTTTTCATAATAACCTCCAATTCAAACCTCTCATATACCTCTTGATTAAGCATTTTATATAAATTCAATTTTTTCATTTGATCGATAATACTATATAACTTTAATTAGAATAAATTCAATAACTGGATTTAGATTAAAAAATTTCTAAAGAAAAAAGAAAGAATAATAGATAATCCAAATTATAAGTAAATATTTTATTGAGGCTACAACATTACATCTAATAGGAAGCAATTTTGTATATACTATTCACTGCCTTCTTTAAAATAGCCACTCATCAAAATATCGCATATTTTGTAATAGAACGCAAAAAACTGTGAATAGTAAAAGACAAAGAACATTTAATTTTGACTGGTTTAACTGGAACTAACTAATTTATTTTATAATAGATTTATATAATAAGTGTAAATCTATTAAGACTAATGATAAGTAATATGCACTTTAAATAGAAACAATACACGTTTCTATTTAGACTATAGCTATAAAATAGTTCTTATTTCTAAATTTCTTGTTATAAATTCAAGATATTTAGGTATATAACTAACAAGCCCATGAGTGTAAACTAAGGTGAATAACTTATGTATCTATATAATAATGTTCAGAAATATTAGTGCCTGGGAATTTAGTTGCACTTCCATGCCCTAGACCAAATAATAATCCTATAGTTATACCTATAAATACTAATCCTAATTCCATTGTATTACTATCATTGTTAATCTTTAATTGATAATTCATAAAACTTCTGCTCAATACTTACTATTGAATCCCAATTAAAAGAATCCTCTACTCTATT
Source organism: Piscibacillus salipiscarius JCM 13188 (assembly GCF_001311865.1). Classification (GTDB taxonomy): domain Bacteria; phylum Bacillota; class Bacilli; order Bacillales; family Alkalibacillaceae; genus Piscibacillus; species Piscibacillus salipiscarius. The sequence continues at coordinate 21,579 of NZ_BBCD01000020.1, read as the reverse complement.
TCTTAGCAACCTAGCATTATTTTTATAATCTTCATTTTTTAAAATTTCAATTGATCTTTTGCTAATATTAAATATAAAATAATTGTCTAGATTAAACACATTCTTATAATTCCCTACAGCTTCAGGAATTCCCCCTACATTACTACCTACAACTGGAATCCCCATAGCATTCGCTTCCAAAACAACCATACCTAGACCTTCCATTCGGCTAGGTATTACTACTAAATCTACGTCATTTAAAAATATAGGAACAGAATCTTTGTCTACATTGCCAGTAAACTCAACTATATCTTCAATACCTAAATTAGAAATTTCTTTTTTTAGCGAGAGTTTTAAAGGGCCATCGCCAACTATTTTAAATCTAGTACTAGGGTATCTCATATGAATATTACTAAATATTTTCGGAAGTAAATCTGCACCCTTTTTGTATTCTAAAGAGCCTACATACCCTATTTTTTTAAATTTTTTATTAAATTCATTCTTCAAATAAAATTTTTCAGTATCAACGCCATTATAAGTAATCACCGCATTCTTACCTGAATAACCTTTATTAATAGCTGAATTTAACAACTCCTCACTAACGAAAAAACATTTATCGGCATTTTCTAATGCAGTAATTAATTTACTCAAATTTTTCTCTTTAACACTGTTTACATCACTACCATGTAAAGTGATAAAGTAAGGTATTTTAAATTCCTTACCTAAAAGATAAGCAATATACCCGTGAGGCATCCCCCAGTGGGCATGAATAACATTCGAATCAATGATCTCTCTATATTGCTTTTCTTTGTATAATTTAACAATCCTTTCAGCATCACTACCTTGTAAAAGCCTTTTTATGTATTTAAATAAAGATATTCGAATATTTTGATTGTAGATTGCCAGCCCATTAATTTCATTTTTATCCATAAGTTTTGTGTCAATTGATGAATCTTTATTAAATATTTTAAGCAAAAATTTATAAAAGTAGTTTTGTAGTAGTTATTGTTTACGATAAAAACATCATTATATTCAGCATGTCTTTTTACACGTTCAAATGTTGCGTTAATTAACCCTCCCGTTTTTGTGAATCTAAACTTGTAATATAAAAATTTTCACTAATACCACCGACCGTTTATTATTAATAAAGTTATTAAGTAAATAAATATGAATTTAGTCTGAATCAGCGTCTCTCTTCATAAGTTAATCCCTGAAAGCTTATTATTATAGCCCAGAACACCCACATCCATTCACTGCTAATTAGAGTACTAGAGCTCAATGAATTAATTGTAAAAGAAGACATTATACATAATAAGCCAATAGAGATAGAAGTTATTACTTCATTTTTTGATTTTACTATATTTATAATAAGATCTTTAACGAGTTTGTAATAAAATATAACGTATAAGAGAAAAGTTAAAACACCATAAGTAGATAAAATTTCAATCCACCAATTGTGTACAGCTAAAACACTGTCTGTTTGAAATGTACTATAATTCATCATCCAGTACTCTAAATTACCAGTGCCAGTGCCAAAACCAAAAGTTTCAAATAAGAAGATTAAAGCATTTTTATATAAATTCTCACGTATGTATATTGATCCCGTTTCTGCAGAAAAATCAAAAGTCAAATTATTTGTTAAATATTCAACAATATCTGAAATAAACACAGATGATACTGCAAAAATCATCAATATTAAAACCATTAGTCCATATAGTACCTTAGCTTTTCTTTGTATAAAAATTGTTATAATAAAAATACAACTATTCCGATCACTAATCCTATAATATTGGCCCTAGAAGAAGTCATAATTAATGTATAAACACTTAAAAAAATAAAAACTACGTAAATTAACTTAGCGATAAAACTGGATGTATTTTTAAAACAAATCGCTAAAGTGAATATAGCAAACGTAATAAAAGTAGCATAATTATTTGTGTTATTAAAAATTGATACAGGATGATCATATACAGAATATATAGGAACTCTATCTTCATTTAAAAAAAGTAATTGTTAGTGAATATTTCATAAATTCCAATAATTATATGAAAAATGCTCATAATAGAGAATAATCTAAAGCCCACTAATATATCATTAACGTTATTAAATATGTAACTAAATGAAATTATTAGAAAAGTTGCGAGTCCAATAAAATATAGGTCTTGAATCCATGAAGCATAATCCTCGACCCATGCAATTGTGATTATAGAATAAAAAAACCAAAATATAAAAAACATTATTGAATAACTTTGACTATTCTTTTTATTTATAGTAAATTTATCATTTCTTACCCACAGAATCACAAAAGTGAAAATCATAAGTATTAAAAAAGTGATTCTAAATAGAGAAAATTGAAAAATACAAGATCAACTGATATTGTTGTTGCTCCCAGTAGGGAAGTAATTATGCAAAAGTATGCTACATCTTTAACATTTTTTAACCATAGTAACATTAATCCTTATCTAATATGTTTATAGTTTAAGATTTGGTAATCAATTCAAAAACATTATTTGTATAAAGTTAAATTAACACAGTATTCTCCAAGTACACAAATTTAATCCAACAGATGAGAATACTTTAAATCTAGTAAATTTTAAGATGTTCGATACATAGAACACCCTAAAAACAGTCCGTATTAAATTAGCGGGACGAAACCATTCTATTTGTTTTTCATCAAGTAGTTAAAATGAAAACTCGATTTAAGCTCTGCCCATTTAAGGAGTTATATCAATTGTTCGTTAGCGCATTTGAGTATTCTTGATTATAAGTAACATATTTCCCAAATATAATGTTATGATTACTATTTTATTACCTCATCATAAATTTTATTGTATTCATTAGAAATCGTTTTCCATTTAAAAACGTTCCGAGTTTACCAAACATGTCTCAGATATCTGCTTGTATACACTTAAGATATCCTTAATCTTACTTGCAATCTCTTTTTCGTCATTTGATGTTACTTTTTCCCAACCTCCCCATCACTAAAGTGACCATCAAAGCCTTGCCCTTTTGAATAAATTACTGGTAAACCTTGGCTCATTGCTTCCGGGTATACTATTCCAAATGTTTCTTTAAATGAAGGCACTACTAAAATATCATTAGCTCGATATATCTCTAACAATTCTATTTTTCTACTAACAGGTGGTAGATATTTAATAAACCTATGTTTTATAAGATTTTTATACACATTATGATCCATTACTTTACCCACTACCGTAAATTCACATTCATATCCATTATCAATTAACTTTTCAACCGCTTTTGCTGTAGACAAAACATTCTTATTATTGTTTACGTCTCCAACATGCAGAATTTTAATGTCATTTTCACTTTTGTTTTAGGATTATTCTTATTTTTTAACCAAAAATCATCGACACCGTTTGGTATGATATGTGTTTTATTTTCAATCTCATCCTTTAATGATTTGGGAATGAATTGACTAAGAACTTTTTTTCCTTGTAAGGAGGTGAAATGAAAATAATTTTATGAGCATGTTTTAAAAATTTTAATTCCTAATTTCCTAAGATGTATCATTTTTTTGAAAAACAAATTAACATCAGTATTCCGAACAGCGACAACGTATGGTGTCCGATATTTCTTGAACAGTTTAAAGGCAATATAACCATTAGTGAACAATGAATGTGCATGTAGTATAGAATAATTTGTTACATCGTATTTAAATTGAATGTCTTTTAGGATTTTTTTTGCTTTAAGTGAAATATATAACGATCGTATTTATGGTTTTCGCTAATTATTGTGTAGTCTCCTAAATTTCGATTTATTTCAAAACCTTTAGCAACTGGAACAAACACATCAATATCTAACCCTTGTTCTTTTTGCTTATCGTACATATTTTTATAAAATGAGCTTGTACTATAATATGAATTTATATGTAATACTTTCAATTAATTTCACTCTCTTCTACAGTCTCCAATATTCAAATCCCTCGGCCTCTATTGATTCTCTGTCCAAAAACGCTTTTAACATCAATAATCACCTTGTTTTCATTGGAAACATTAGCAAATAATTTGTTAAATACAGATAAATCCATATCCTTAAATTGATCATGTGCAACCGCTAGTACAATACAATCGAGATCATTTAGTTGATCCATAGAAGTTAATTCAAGACCATATTCTTGATATACTTCTTCAGGATTTGCTACTGGATCCACAATTTCTGGTTCAATTCCAAACTCATTTAATCCATAGACAATATCAATGACTTTAGAATTTCGTGTATCTGGTGTATTTTCTTTAAAAGTCAAACCTAAAATAGCTACTTTAGCTTGTTTAACAACTTTATTTGTTTTAATTAATTTTTTTTATTATTGCATCAGCTACGAATTCACCCATGCTATCATTAATTTTACGTCCTGAGAGTACAATTTGACTATGATACCCAAGTTTTTCTGCTTCGTAAATAAAGTAATAGGGATCAACACCAATACAATGGCCACCAACAAGACCTGGAGTAAACCCTAAGGCATTCCATTTTGTGTTCATTGCCTCCACAACATCTGTTGAATCAATGCCCATTCGGTCAAAAACCATAGCTAACTCGTTCATGAATGCAATGTTTATATCACGTTGGCTATTTTCAACTACTTTTGCAGCTTCAGCAACTTTTATTGACTTTGCTCTATGTACCCCAGCGTCAATAACAAGTTCATAAACTTGTGCAATTTCATCCAAGGTTTCTTCATCAATTGCTGAAACAATTTTAACTATCTTTTCCAATGTATTAACTTTATCACCAGGATTAATTCTTTCAGGTGAATAACCAACCTTAAAATCCACACCACATTTCAAACCCGATTCCTTCTCCAAGATTGGAATGCACACATCCTCTGTAACACCTGGGTAAACAGTTGATTCATATACAACAATTGATCCTTTAGTTAAATTTCTACCAATTACTTTACTTGCCCCTTCAATTGGAGACAAGTCAGGTGTTTTGTCAGGTTTAATCGGAGTTGGAACAGAAACAATATGGAACCTTGCTTCTTTTATCTTTGATTCATCATCAGTAAATTCGATTGATGTGTCTTTAATTTTTGATTACCAACCTCTTCGGTTGGATCAATTCCTGATCGATATTGGTCTATTTTAGACTTATTTATATCAAATCCTATAACATCTACTTTATTTGCAAAAGCTACAGCTATTGGTAAACCTACATAGCCTAGACCGATTACTGATAATTTTTCATATTTATTTAATATACCTTCAACTAAACTCATGGTGATCTCCCCTTTAAGTACTCTCTATTAATTCAATCAACTTATTAGTTAACTCTTTATAATCAAAATCATAAGATGCCTTTCGTGCATTTTCACCTAAAAATTGACGCTTTTCTCTGTTTTCTATTAAATATAATATGTTTTGAGCTATGTCACTTGGATGTTGGTTGCTAGAACTTAAACCACAATTATATTTCTGATAGACACTAAAACCAGTAGTATAAGTCTGAACAATAGGATTTCCAGCTGCTAAGTACTCAAACAATTTGTTTTGACTTTGTCCATACTTATCTAGTGAAGTGCTAGAATTATGCAATATATTAATAGTGGATTTTGTCAATATAGATGGAATAAACTTTTTATCTACTCTACCTTTGAATATAACATTATTTATTCCTTCTCTGTTACAACGGTCTATGAGGTTCTCAAGTTCGTTGCCATTACCAAATATTAAAAATCTGATATCGTTCTTACCTTCATGCTTAATTAATTTAGCAACATCTAATAGGTTATTTATATTATTTACTTTTCTTATTGAACCAGTATAAACAATATTCTTTTGATTCCTATTGTCTAAATCAGAGTCAATATATTCATAGTTTTCACAGTTATAATCAAAGGTTTCAAGCTCCACTCCATTACTTATATGATGTACATTATTTAAGTTAATATCATTACTCCAACCCTTATCTTCTATATACTTTCCTCCACCAGGCCAAGTCATTATTATTCTATTTGATTTTTTGTATATCCATTTTTCACCTTTATATAGTAATTTAGTTAATATATTATTGGGCTTAATTACACCATAGGCTACTAAACTCTCTGGCCATAAATCCCTTACTTCAGTTATGCAAGGTATATTATAGTATTTAGCCAATTTTACCCCTGCTATTAACGCTAGTGGGTGAACACTCGAAGCAATTATGATATCGGGTTTAGAATTCACTTTTGAATACTGCTTTGCAGCTTTTTTAACATTTTTATAGAAGGAAAGCATGTTTTTAATTCGCTGAATTCCATTATCCTCATAAGGTCGAGTCTTTACAAAATTAAAGGGAATACCATTTGAGTGTTCTGTTACATATAAAGATTCTCCAGTATCAACATAATCATTATTATTATGTCTTGTATTAGCGCAGAATATTACAGGGTTATAGTCTTTAGACTTTAAGTTAGATGCAAATGAATAATGACGTCCACCTTCGTTATAATACATATCAGTTGCATAATGATTAAGTATCCAAATATTTTTTTCATTATAACGCACTTCTTTCTTAACAAAAGCTAATATAAATTTAAAAATCTATTCCGTCCTCCTAAACATTAAATGAATCTATTTAGGTATTGTGTATGTTTTATTACTTTTCTGTACCGGAATACCTACATAAGTCCCCGATTCCTTAATTGATCTTAGAACCAAGCTACTTGCTCCAATAATTATACCCTCACCAATACATACATTATTTAAAATTGTACTTCCGATACCAATCCAAGACATATTCTCAACTATTACATTACCACCTAAATTTGAACCAGGTGAAATATGTACAAAATCTCTGATTCTATTATCATGATCTATTGATGCGGAAGTATTTATAATGCAACACTTACCAACAGTACTATCAGCATTGATAACAGCTCCAGGCATAACAATTGTACCCTCACCAATTAATACACTGTCACTTATAGTGCTATTTGGGTGAATTAATGTAATAATGTTTACATCAAATTTAACCAAGAAATTATATACTTTTTGACGTATGTAATTATCACCTATGGCAACGAAAAAGTCATAACCATTCTTATATTCTTTAGCACTATCAATATTTCCAATTACTTTATGTCCATTTATTTCATTCAACTTATCATTATCATCTAAAAAATAAATGTTTTCCCATTTGTTCATTTGATTAGCTACATCTACAGCAACTTTTCCATGTCCGCTGGCACCTACAATGATTAAATCACGACTCAAAACAATCACCTATTCATTCCCGATAAATTTCTCGTTAGTACTAGACGTTGTAGAAGTGATTCCTTCTCTTAGAAAAACTTTTAAAACCGTTAGTATCATGATTTTGATGTCTAAAATTAAACTCACTTGATCAACATACTGTACATCTAACTTGAATTTTTCTTGCCAACCAAGGGAATTCCGTCCGTTAACTTGAGCCAACCCGGTTAAACCAGGTCTTACTTCATGTCTTCTTCGTTGATAATCATTATATAAATTTAAATATTCCACTAATAATGGTCTGGGGCCCACGATAGACATGTCACCTTTAAGAATATTAAATAATTCAGGTAGTTCGTCAAGTGATGTTGACCTTAGAATTTTTCCAAATTTGGTTAAACGGATATCATCTGGTAGTAATTCACCATTGTCATCAACTTCATTTGTCATCGTACGAAATTTATACATTGTAAATATAGTCTCATTTAAACCAGGGCGTTGTTGTTTAAAAATTACAGGAGAACCGATTTTAGTTTTTATTAGTATAGCTAATAAAATTAGAAGTGGGCTTAAAAACAATGTAATTATTATAGCAATAGTGAAATCTAGTATTCTTTTAAATAATGAACTATACAATTTTCTTATCATCACACTTAATCACTCCTCCTTTACAATCTGCTACTTAACTTTACAGTTTTTTAGTATTTAGCATAATTATCCTCTTTCACTTCATCTTGGCCTAACCAATGACATTAGAATCGTCGCCTTTAAGCATCCATTAATATCACTAACATCAAAAGACGATCTACAAAATCATAACAGTAAATGAATTATTGTTCGTTTAATGCAACAGTTAGTTGTGATTCGTTAGCTGCTTAGACTTTGTGTTGGCCTAAGTGGTCCATGACTTTTTGTTTAAGACGTATTGACCCATAATTTCAAATTTTTTCTAGTAGCCTGTATTTACTTTACCTTAACTTTGTAATAATTCACCCTTCTTTGGCGCGTTGACCTCTGCCTGTTACAATGAGGAGGAATAGAGTTAATAAACTGCTACTGTTATAATGTTTTTTTGACTTTGGTTATAATTGCTCTCCCTTACTTTGATTCCAGTAATCTCTAATGAAAACTATGAAAACCCCAAGCATTAGCCCTGATACTAAGGCAACGCCTATATTCAACATTTTATTAGGAGAAATAGGACTAGATGGTGTATACGGTTTAGATAAAATATTTACCCGTTCATCTACAATTTGTAAATCTTCGGCAGATAAAGCATCTTCGTATTTTTGATAATACTGCTTATATTTATTATTTGCTTGATCAATTTTGGCGTTTATTTGTTCATATTCGACTTGAGTAATTTTCTCTAAATTTCTTAATTCCTGTAAAAGACTTTCATTAGCTTCTAATACATATTGCGAATCACTCGCATTTTGTTGGAATAAAACAAGCAATGGTAATCCTTCCGAGTCTTCCAGTTTGTTATATTCACTTAATACTCATCCAGGGACTCTTCTTGCTCTTTTAGTTTATTTTCATACATAGATTTATAGGAAGTAATATAATCTGAAAGATTAGAGCTTATATGTTTTTTAGTGTTTGTGACAACAGCTTCTAGTATTTTTGCAATCAAATCCCGATTAGATCCTTGAATAGAAAGATTGATTAATAATTCATTATTTTTTGGCTTAGTAACATTAAGACTACCTTGCAATGATGAAACACTTCGCTCTAATTTAAGTTCCTCAATTGTGCTTTGTAGCACTTCAGGAGATTTCATGACTTCAACAACTACATCTCTTGAAGTGGAATTATTGGTGTATTCAGTTAGTGAACCTATAGGTAGGTCTGTATTATTAATAATCACTGAGCTTTTTGATTCATATGTAGGAATCACCATCACAAAGCTATATAATGCTGCTAACAAAACTGCAATTGCTGTTATACTAGCTATAATCCACTTTCCTTTCCATAATGTTTCTATAATCTCTCTTAAACTAATTTCCTGTTCCAAGTGTATTCCCCGCCTTATCTAGTTAGAAATAGAATAAATATTCTTTTCATCTCTTTTATTAATCTCATTACTTTAGACTTTAATTCTTTCTCTTCCGATTCAACCAGTTTCTTTATTTCGGTTTCAATATTAATGTTTTTATTAAAAGTCGCTTTACCTATATATATTTTAGGGAAGATTTCTTTGTTCGTTACTTCATCTTCACCAAGCAACTCTTCATACATTTTCTCACCTGGCCTAATCCCTGTATATTTAATTCCGATATCTTCTAAATTAAAACCTGACAAACGAATTAAATTTTCAGCTAACTCGACTATCTTAACTGGCTCTCCCATATCAAGCACAAAGATCTCACCACCACGCGCTAAAGATCCAGCTTGTATAACTAATCTTGAAGCTTCAGGAATGGTCATAAAGTAACGCGTCATTTCAGGGTCCGTAACTGTCACAGGACCTCCCAGTTGAATTTGCTTTTTAAATAATGGGATGACACTACCGCGGCTACCTAGTACATTTCCAAACCTGACCGCAACAAACTTAGTAGAGCTCACTTTACTTTTAGCTTGAATAACCATTTCAGCAACCCGTTTAGTAGCTCCCATAACATTCGTTGGATTCACAGCCTTATCAGATGATACCAATACAAATGTTCCAACACTTACATGGTCGGCAGCATCTGAAACATTCTTTGTTCCAAATACGTTATTTTTAATCGCTTCCCTAGGGTTGAACTCCATTAACGGAACGTGCTTATGCGCAGCTGCATGGTACACGACATCAGGTTGATAGTTTTCAAACACGTCATAAATGCGATCACGATCTTGTATATCTGCGATAACTGGAATGATTTCAAATTGTGTTCCGTGCTTTTGACGTAGTTCCATATCTATTTGATAGATACTGTTCTCCCCATGCCCTAATAAAATAACCTTAGCTGGGTCAAATTTGGAGACCTGTCTACAAATCTCAGATCCTATTGAACCACCAGCACCTGTAACTAACACCGTCTGGTTTGTAATAGATTCAGAGATTGATTCAATATCTAATTCTATTGGTTCACGTCCTAATAAGTCTTCCACCTGCACATCTCTAAATTGATTAACGGATACTTTACCAGAAATAATATCTTCAATTTTTGGTAGTATCTGAGTTTTAACCTTCGTATTAACACATTTTTCAAAGATGTCATTAAGGCCTTTTTTATCCAGTGATGGAATCGCAATAATCACATGTTCAATTCGAAAATTGTCTATCACTTTTTCAATCTCATCTGACGTGCCTACCACTCTTACGCCATACACCTGTAATTTAGCTTTATTTGGATCATCATCTATAAAGGCTACTGGTTTTAGTTCCGTATCTTTGTTATTTATTAACTGACGTGCGACCATACTTCCCGCATCACCTGCACCAATAATTAACGTTCTTCTTAAATCCCTTTTCACATTAAAATATTGGTCACGGAATACACGCCAAGAGAATCTAGAACCACCAATTAATAGAATATGTAACATCCAAGTAACGACTAAAGCTCTAAGTAGTATCCCTTCAAACACGAAGTATTGAATGAATCCTGTCACTAAGATCGATAACGTGACAGCATTAAAGATTCCTTTAAGCTCTCCAATACTAGCGTATTCCCAAGCTTTTTGATAAAGCCCATAAAACATGGCAAAAAAATGTGATGGCAAATAAGTAGTGTGAATGATGAAAGGATTAGGGCTTCTTGCCTTATGAAGAATGTGTCATATAACAAATAAGAACTTAAGAATATTGCCGTTATAACGATAAAAGAGTCCACGAATAATAGTGCTAAAAGCCTATACCTATAAGTCATGGTTTTGCTCACCTCCATATTTTATGTCCAAATTTTATTATGTATTTTAAAGTCGTGTTTTGTCGTCTACTACAGAATTATATCAAAATTATTACAAAAATGTTAGGTGTAAATGACAATTTTCAATAAACTTATACATTTATGCGAGTAGGTATTATGAACCACTATATGCAAAAAAGAGGCCAGCACATGACTAAGCCTCTTCACCAAACACTGTTTTCACAACATTTTTCTGCGGCTTTTCCATTTTCCCAGCTGCAGAACCTGTTATAAAATTCCTTATATTTTTCTTTATAATTTTCATTCAGTTCATCAATATTTTTTATAGCATTAATAAGTTCATCTGATGTCATCAGTAGAGGACTTGGTACTTCGGTTTCAATATCAAAATATAAACCGCGTATTTTCCCTTTATAATCATCTAAATCATACGTGTAAAAGAGAATGGGTCTATTCAGGTTTGCATAGTCAAAGAATACAGATGAATAATCCGTCACTAAGATATCTGAGATCAAATATAATTCTGCGATATCGTCGTAAGTTGATAAATCATAGGCAAAGTCTTCGTATCCTGTGAGTTCAAGCTGACTTGCGACTAGATAATGGAGTCTTAAGACTAATACATATTCATCTGATAGCTCTTCCCTCATTCGGTCTAAATCTAAAGGCAGTTCAAAGGAGTATTTACCTTTCTCAATGAACTGGTTATCTCTCCAAGTTGGAGCGTACAAAATAACCTTCTTGTCGACTGGGATTCCTGCCTTTTTCTTAATTCGATCAATATCACCCTGATTAGCTTGATGCAATATATCATTTCTAGGATAACCGTACTCCAACATTTTGTTATCAAAATTAAAGGCTCTTCTAAAGATGTCCGATGAGTATTGGTTTGGGCTAATTAAGTAATCCCACCGGCTACTTTCAAAAGTGAAATTCTTCTTATACCTACCTGTATCTGTACCAGGCATTTGTACGGCCTCAATATCGACACCTAAGCGTTTTAGAGGTGTTCCATGCCATGTTTGAAGATAAACCGTTTCATCACGCTTCTTCACATGTTTAGGTAACCTTGTATTAAACACCCAATACTTAGCTCTTGCCATATAATAATAATAGCCTAATGAATACCGTTTAACTTGTTTAGGGTTACCTGGAATATCTAGTTGTTTGCCGTTGTTAATCCAAATAAATTTATAATTAGGTCTGTTTTCAAGCATATATTCATAAATTGATTTCGGATTACATGAATACCCTTTACCCATAAAGCTTTCAAAAACGACATGATCTCTTTTAACCGATTGCTTTAAGAATACTCGGTTGTAAATGAGTTTTCTTAAGTTGGTACGGCTCGTAGCCCCTCTTTTCACATCGCTTAGAATGTGGTGCAACCTGATTAAGTTCTTAAACTTCTCTGCGTCACCTTTTTGAATAGCTCTAATTTCTCGTTTAACAAATGGATTTTGTTTTCGATAAACTTTGGAAGATAATTTATTAAAGACCTGATTTAATAAATCGAATACCTCTTCATACTCTTCTGGGTCACGCATAAACAATAAGAACGTCTTACGATAGAAGTTCATTAAATCAGTATCTATAATATATTTTACGTTTGGAGTTTCACTATATTCAGGCTCAACCGATAAATACATGTTCAAATAATCTATGCTTCGTTGATAATAATCTGCTTCTTCAAGAATGTTTGGATTATTAATTAAATCAACACGTTTTCTCCTAAAGTAACGGCTGTCCCTCGTGTATTGTGTGTAAGGCTCATTAGCAAAAAAACGCATAGACAAATGAATAATCCGAGTAAGTCGTCACATTCTCTAAGAACTTAATATTGTGATCAATAACTGCCTTTCTAGAGAAAAGCCCTTTTTGAACCGTACGGCTTGTATACACTTTAGATGTTTTACGCACTTTTATTTCTGGTACTTCATTCTCTTCAAATTCTTCCATTTGATCTAAAGATTTTATGGTTGAAACACTGCCAGACATAATACGATCATCGCCAATGTGATCGACTAAATGCTTAATGGCATTCTCGTGAATCACATCATCACTATCCACAAAGTAAAGATAATCACCTGTGGCTACTTCTATACCTTTATTTCTGGCAGAACCTACGCCTTTTTCTTTCAGTTAGATCGTATTTCTTTATACGATTGTCTGCTTTCATTAATTCATCGATTACTAACCCGCTATTATCTGTTGACGCATCGTTAACGACAATAATCTCGAGATCTTTATACGTTTGGTTTATGACTGATTCTAAACAGTCCTCCAAATATTCTACTGTGTTATAAACCGGAATAATTACTGATACTTTCATCGTGTGTCACCCTTATTTGTACTGAAATAACCGCTTGATGCTGTTGACTAATGGTTGCTTACCGTTCGACACAACCCCCCGTTAACTCCGCTAAAATATGAAGAACGAACAGAACTGCCACCATAATGAATAATGAAGTAAAGTCGTTGCGTTCGTAAAGACGATGGCTGTAATACCAAAGAAAGCACTAAACAAATAAATCAATAGGACCGTCTTACGATGTCCTAATCCCATCTCTAATAGGACGTAATGAATGTGCTTTCGGTCCGCTGTCATGATGTGTTGTCTGTTCATCGCTCTTCGAATAATAGCAAAAACCGTATCAAAAATTGGAATCGTCAAGATCACGATTGGCACTATAAATGTAAATACTGTTACATTTTTAAATAGCCCCATCATCGAGATGACGGCCAATGAATAACCAATAAATAGTGATCCAGTATCTCCTAAGAATATTTTGCAGGGTAAAAATTATACAATAAGAACCCTGATAATGCCGCAATGAAAATAGCACTTAAATAAATGACTAATGTTACGGTATCTCCCATTGCCATGACAAAGATACTCATAAAGGCAATGCCTGCAACACCTGTAGCTAAACCATCTAGCCCGTCAATTAGATTCATGGCATTAGTAATACCTACAATCCACAAGATGGTTAGAACATAACCAAACCATCCTATATCAACACTTCCCATTAACGGGATTGTCACTTTCTCGATCATTAATCCTGATGATAAGACAATAACTGCTGCTGTTACTTGAACAACTAACTTAGTTAAAGGTTTTAAATTATAAATATCATCTGCAATACCAGAAAAATAATTAATGCCGCGCCGATAAGAATAGCCGTTAAGCCATAGTGCGCAGGCTGATAATATAATAACCCACCGATAATAGGTATGATAATAGCTAAACCGCCAAGTAATGGAACTTCTCCATTATGCTTCTTACGATCGTTAGGTCGATCGACCAACCCAAACTTCTTAGCAATATATATAACTAAAGGTGTAATGGCTATTGTTAATATAAATGTTATTACAAAACCAATTAATACATGCGTGTAAAACATGGTTGTCACCTACTAACTTTAAAATAACTAACGAATATTGTATCACACTATGCATTGAATTTCTTTACAATTTTTTTACATTCCATTTGCTTAGTGTTTAAATCACTGTAAATTAGACGTATCTGATCATAAAAAATGTTGCAACGAAAAATGACTTTTGGCATATTCATATAGTTTTTCTGTTTGATCTTCGTGATTATGCGTAGCAACTTGGTACATAGTTTGAGCAATTTCTTTTGGACTATCTTCATTGACGACCGTTCCGTATTCGTCATTTGGGATAAGTTTTTTAACATCACCAACATTTGTTGTCACGATTGGAACTTTTGCTCTTGCCGCTTCTAATAATACTAACGGGAAACTTTCGCTCTTTGACGTTAATAAGAATAAATCCGCTATTTCTAAGTATTGTACAGCTTCTTCCTGATATCCGATTATGTGGACATGATTATCTAAATCGTTCTTTGAAAGCGCTTTTATAACATTATCCTTTTCAACGCCGTCGCCAATAAGAAGCAAATGTCCATTAGGTTTAACCTCTAAGAATTGCTGAAATGCTTCAATAGCTAACCAATGTCTTTTTACTGATTCTAACCTTGCAATCATGATAATGATATAGTCCTCATCATTAAAACCCAATGAGAACCTGTTTAATCCATCCACTTTCTCACTAAAGTCGATTCCATTCCAGATTGTTGAAATGGCGTTTGGATGAACATTGAAGGCATTTTGCATAATCTCCGAGAATGACCTTGAAACCACGATAAAGTGATCCACATTTTTAAAGGACCATTTATACAAGTGATAGCATATTAGACCCTTAAGACCTCTACCAGAAAAATCATCTTGAGGATTACTGTGAATGGTCGTGATCACTGGCTGTCTAATGAACCTTTTACTTAACGCCATTAAAAATGTCGCTCTAGGTCCATGGGTGTGAACAAATTGAACATCTTCTTCTCTTAAGAATTTGATTAATTCCCATAAAACCGTTAAATCTTTCTGATTATGTTGTTCAAAAAGCACGACTGGAATTCCTAGCTCTTTCGCTCTTTCAAGCATTTCACCACGTTCGAATAACCCTAAGATTACCTCATTTTCGTTAAACTTAGATAGTAGAGAAAGTATGTGGTGCATGCCTCCGCCAGTTTCATTACCTGTATTTAAATGCAGTACACGCAAATAGGGTCTTCCTTTACGGTATTATTTTCCCCTAAGTACATGTATTAAGAATTTAGGCAATTGAACCATCCTTTTGATTCGTGTCGGATTGGTCACTAAGCGATACAACCACTCTAGGTTTAATTTAAGCCAAACCTTTGGTGCTCGTTTCGCTTCGCCTGCCCAAATATCAAAGCTTCCTCCAACTCCCATAACGATTCCTTTGTCTAGTTTCTCCTTATGTGTATAAATCCATTCTTCCTGCTTCGGATATCCTAAAGCTACAAATACAAAGTCCGGCTTCGCCTCTTGAATTTGATTAATGATTTTTGAGTCATTGATATCTATATACCCATGATGATACCCAGCTAAAACTAAATTCGGGTATTTATTTTTAATTTTTGTTGCTGCTTTTTCAACCACGTGCTCTTTTGCCCCTAATAAATAAACAGATTTTTGTTCTTGATTGGCATACTTTAAGTAGTCTTCCATTAGCTCAATCCCTGGAATTCTTTCTGGCAAGGGTTTTTTAGTATTTTTGAGGCTATAATAATACCAATCCCATCAGCTATAACATAATCAGCGCTTTTTAATATTTGATTATAATGCTGACTTTCTTGCGCATGCATCACAATTTCTGGATTAGCTGTTACTAAAAATATAGGTTTTTGACCATAATGATTAATTGTCTGGTTTATTAATTGTTTTCTCGTTGTATGTATAAATTCGACATCTAATATATTGATGTGAGTTGTTCTGATCATATTTATATTCCTTTCATATTTGGAGTGTCATATACTAATGAATTTGAAATTGTTGTTATTCTATATCCTGTTTTTAATGGTAACCCTAATTTTACCATACGATGCCTTAGCATACTTGCTCATCTTATTAATGGTGTTATTCAGCATCAAGTATTTAAAGACTAATATGATGTTTTTATTTGTTTATTACCCTTTACGTCCAATTATGTCAGAAATCAATCAAGGGCTCACCTTTTTAGGGGATGCTGTATTAATATCTGCACTGGTCATCACCTTGTTTTATAAAAAGAGTGACATTTACTCGCTTTCAAGAAAACAGTCTTATTTTATATATTATTTACTGTTTTTGATGATCGGAAGTATATCGGCACTAATCATTTCAAATGTATCTATTATTTCTTTAGCTGTGGAATTAAGGGCCTTGGGCTTAATGCTTATATTTGTATTCATATTCTCAAATAACTATTGGGTGAAGCGTGATTATATCCTTCTACTTAATACTACGTTCGTGACTGCACTGGTGATCAGTGTTCATGGAATACTGGAAAAGCTTCTCGGGAAAAGTGTTATGTTACCTCAATCCTGGGCAGCATGGGATTTATCTAAGGAAAATGCAGAAAGAGTTTATGGAACACTCGGAAATCCAAATGTTTTAGCTATGTACTTATTATTTGTATTTGTTTTAACCTTCTTACCGTTCGTTAAGGAGTCCAGACTTAAATTTATGGTTCCAATTGTACAAATAGCGACACTAAGCACAGTGTTGTTAACCGCTTCAAGAGGTTCATTATTAGCCTTTTTATTGCTGGATTCATTTACTTAATCATCACTAAGAAATGGACGTATTTTCTTAAAGTGGCACTCTTGACTGTATTAAGCTTTATCTTAATATACTATCCCGCTCAATCTTTAGCTGACGCGTTTGATCAGAAAGATGATCGTGATAAAACTGAGCAACGTGAGAAGAAATCAAAAAAGGATTCATTAGATTTATTTGAACGTCTACAAGTGATGTTCTCTGATCGGACCATCAAAGCTAGCACCAATTGGGGGAGAATTTACATATTAATTAAAGGCAAAGAGATATTCTTGGATCATCCCATCATAGGGACTGGATTTGCAACATTTGGTGACTCAGCTACGCAGTCCTTTTCATCACCTATCTATGAGACATATAACATCAAAGGGGATATTTATACCGACAATCAATACATACATATCCTCGTCTCTACAGGTTTAGTCGGATTGATTCTTCTAATGATTTTTTAATAAGATTACTTAGAATGATTTGGACTCAATACTTATTTGAAGATAAGTGGTTCTTTATATTTTTAACGATTACTTTTCTAATTTCATGTTTGTATTACAATACACTTGAAAGCAAAACATTTATGATGCTATATTTTACCCTTTTAGGAATTCTCTTTAATCGATCGCGAGGAGTGGACCATGCTTAAGCGCCAAACGTTCTTTCGTGCGTTTAGTATTATTGCCATTTTAACTATAGGAAGTAAATTGCTTGGTTTTGTAAGAGAAGCCATCATAGCATCATACTTCGGAACAAGTATAGCATCGGATATGTTTTATGTAGCTTTAATCATTCCAACGATTGCTTTCACTGTTATTGGAACCGCTATACAAGGTTACCTCCTACCAGTCTATATGGAAGTGAAAGAAAATCAAAAAGATCATAAAGTTTTTACTCAATACAGTCACCTAATCTTATTGTTTTCATTCATGTTGATGCTGTTATTAATGGTTTTCGCTAAACCTATCGTGATGCTGATGGCACCTGGTTTTTCAGATGAACAATTTGACATCACGAGCTTATTAGTATTCGTTATGCTTCCCATTCTACTCATCATGACCATTAATTCATTAACACAAGTCGTCTTTCATACAAACGAACATTTCACGCCACCTGCACTAGGTGCCGTACTAAATAATTTTATTACGATTATATTCATCCTAATCCTGTACCCTTTTATTGAGTTGTATAGCTTAGCTACGGCTGTACTACTAGGTAGTATGGCGCAACTAGGTTATCAATATCATCTATCGTCTGAGCGCTTTCTGTTTAAAGGGTTTCAATTAAAAGAATCGTTAACCTATTTAAAATCATTAAAACCAATCTTACCTATTATCATTGCGGCTATTGCCCTTCAACTTAATTTAGTAGTAGACCGAATCGTTGCTTCTTTTCTAGAGCCTGGTGGTATTGCAGCTTTAAATTATAGTTACAGACTACTTTGGATTCCATTAAGTATTTTATTAATACCTATCTCAACGATTTATTATCCGAAATTAAGTAGGCTCATCAAAATGAATGAATTAGAAGAATACGGGTCTTATTTGTACAGTGGGTTTAAAGTGATTGTGCTGCTGTCTATTCCTCTTCTTATAGTGATGTGCTTTGAATCGAATAACCTTGTAAACTTAGTTTACGAACGAGGGGCTTTTGGGCAAGATGCTACTAACAGGACAGCTGGAGCTTTTTATTTTTACTCGTTAGGGTTGGTCTTTTTCGGCACACGAGAATACTTTGTCCAACATTTCTATGCCAATAAAGCTTATAAACAGGTCATGCTAGGAAGTATCATTGGTGTGTTTTTTAATATACTGCTAAGCATTTTATTAGCTTACTACTTTGGGATTAATGGTGTTGCGCTTGCTACATCAAGCTCTATGCTTATTCAATCAGTCTTTTTTTACATTTATATTCGTAGAAGTTATTGCACGTTTGACCTATCGTTATTAGTAAGAGCGAGTATCACTTTAAGCATCATTGCTTTTATGCTTTGGTTCTTTATGCCTTATTATTCTAACGGTTATACGTTTTTATCAATCACCATAACGAGTTTGATTACCTTCATCACATTTTATATCGTTCATAGAAAAGAGATTACATTGATGGTTAGATATCTGAAAGGAACATAATAATGCAAATTCTATTAAGTACAATCTTTAAATACCCCCACGAAGGTGGCTTATCAACGCATATTAGCACGTTAAAAGCTGGACTCGAAGAGCTAGGACATGAAGTAGATGTCGTATCTGGTTCGGACTTTAGAGGGATATTAGACTTTTTAACCATTAAAGCTCCGAGTCGACTCCTTAATCAATTGTCACTAGGCAAGGGGCAATGGTTTGGTGATCGAAGAAGATCATCTCTGTTATTTAAAAAGCTAAAGTTAGTGCATGAAAATTATGATGTAATCAATACTCAAGATATTTTTGCTACATTAGCTTCTAGACAATTAAAAACCAAAACCGTTCAGACGATTCATGGGTATTATACCTTTGAGGCGATAAGCCGAGGTGCTGTAGATGATGGGTCATCATATGCACATAAATTCAAACGTTCTGAGCGATATGCATACAAGACTGCTGATGAATTAGTGTGTGTAGATCAACGATTAAAACAATATGTGAAACATGAATCAGGAAGAGAAGCATTCACCATTCCCAATTTTATAAACACTCATTTATTTAATGTCTCTAACGATCAAGTTAATTCTATTGCAAATAAACATGACATTCCTATTCATAAGAACCTATTACTTGTACCTAGAAGACTGACTGAAAAAAATGGTGTCATATACCCCATTAAAGCTTTAAAACACGTCATTCAAACAAATCCTAATGTGTGTTTAATATATGCAGGCAGTGGTGAGATGACGGAGGAGCTAAAAAGCTTAGTAAAAGAAGAGAATCTAGGAAATTATGTGAAGTTCTTAGGCTCTGTCCCCCATGAAGATATGATCGCATTGTACAAACTAAGTCAAATTATACTCATCCCAAGCATTCATACTAAAGGTGTTGAGGAAGCAACATCAATCGCTGCTTTAGAAGGCATGGCGGCTGGTAAACCAGTTGTCGCCAGTTCTATTGGTGGTCTTAAAGAATTAATTCAACACGAATATAATGGCATATTATTTGAAGAAAAAAAAATAGATGATTTAACTAACCATATCATAGGTTTATTAAATAATAGAGAACAAGCAAATAAATTAGGCGAACAAGCAAAAGAATATGTTAGTCAAAACCATTCACATATCCAGGCTGCTAAAAATTTGTTGAAATGTACACTTAATAAAATTATTATTGCGATTAATCTAAATATCCTTTAAAATTCTTATAGTGGCAAAGACTACATAAAGAAGGTGCTTAATTTGAGAAAAACAATCTATCTACACGTTGGATATCATAAAACGGCTACAACCTTTTTACAAAATAGCATTTTTCCTAACCTAAAAAAAGTACGACACATTAAAAATAAAAAGATTAAAAAAGAACTTTATAATCTTCGTGTTAGAAAACTATCTGATGAAGATATAAATGAAATTAGAGCGAAGTTTGATAGGTTAGGCAAGGAAGGTAAACCTACTTTAATTTCTTACGAGGGATTATCAGGTAGCCCATTTAAGCAAAAAAGCCTAAAAAGCATTCTAGCATTCTAAAAGATCTTAGACGTGTTTTTCCGGAAGATCAATATGATGTCAAATTAATTATTGGTATTCGCGAACAAGTTCAAATGATGTCATCGCTATACATCCAGTATCTACACATGGGTGGATATCAAAAAGTTGAAGATTATATGGAAAAGCTTGAAAGACATGAAGTCTTGGATCAATATAAATATAATGAGTATTTAAATTTAGTAGAAGAAATATTCGGACAGGACTATTACCTATTTATCTATGAAAATCTTAAAAAAGATGAGAAAAACTACTTATTAGCGTTACTTAATTATATTGGGGTTAATAAAATTCCTAACTATAAGACTGATCCGGTAAACAAGAGCTATGGTGTGTTACAAGCTAAGATTGCCCGTAGGTTAAATAAATATTTTAAAACAAAACAAAACCCTAATGGTAAGTTCAAGGTTAAAAAATCTAAACGTTTCGGTAAGTTATGGCCTAGAACATTCTTACAAAACAAGATTAGTTATGCGATCCATTATAAGAGATACACTCTACCTGAAGATATTCAAGAGAGTTTACGTGAACGTTATAAAGAGGATAATATTAAATTGAGTAAAAGAGACAACGTTAATTTACCTTCCCAATATCTATATTAAAAAAGAGCTGAGTTCTTAACCTAAAAGAAGACGAATATTAGGAGTCAATTTACTTCCTAAAATTCGTCTTCTTTTTTAGCTACGTCAAAAAGCTTCGCTTTCCGCAGGCACGGCTTCAACTTCCCCAAACTCACATTC
>NZ_BBCD01000019.1 GCF_001311865.1 Piscibacillus salipiscarius JCM 13188 | reverse complement strand
AAAAATGAAGACGAATATTAGGGATTGATCTCTCCTCTAATATTCGTATTCTTCTAGATTAATTAATATTTTGTCCCAGCCTCTTTTGATTCCTTAATCTTCTTGTTTGAGTGTACTAATTTGCCATTCAACCCCATACTTATCTCGAACTTTTCCGTAAGCAGGACTAAAAAAAAGTTTCCTGAAGCGCCATGACTTCCTTACCGTCGTTCTCTACTATTTTTCTAAAAATATCACTTGTTTGATCGGCATCATCCGTCACAAGGGCAACTGAAATATGCGTCCCGGCTTGAATTGGATAGCTTGGATGCTCGGGATCAGTGTCTGATAGCATAATCTCATTATCACCAATCTCAAATTCGCATGAAGAAGTAACTGCTCATCTCCTTCTTTTGCATTAGGAAGCTCAGCATACGTTTTAAAATCCATAACCTCTGCATTAAAAGATTCTTCATAAAAACGTGTAGCTTCGATTCCATCTCCATTAAACATAAAATAAGGATTCATTCCTACGATCATGTTTTAATCACCTCATTTTTATTATTGGTCATGATTGTTTTTTCCAATCATGTTATACAGGTTCTAGCGTATAATATAATAACCTGTCTTGGGGAGTTGATGGCGCTTGGGAATCTTACACCATTTAGTTATTTTCTTCGTAATCGCCGTGATTGCCTTGATTCTAAGATTTGTACAAATTAGATTGATGGTTCGCGTAGATATCTATTTATTCGTATTTGTTCCATTGGCTGCATTTGGTATTCTCTTTTTACTTCTCGGATTGCT
This sequence comes from Piscibacillus salipiscarius JCM 13188, assembly GCF_001311865.1. GTDB lineage: Bacteria > Bacillota > Bacilli > Bacillales > Alkalibacillaceae > Piscibacillus > Piscibacillus salipiscarius. Next base: position 61,027 of record NZ_BBCD01000019.1, on the reverse strand, counting down.
TGATGTTAACCGCGAATTGTTTTAGATGTCGGCAAATTAATGTTCTTATATGGTGCAGTAGGCTTTGGGTGCGGGTTTGGTGCGACCCAAGTATTAGGCGGCCGTTTTTTAATAATTGGTTGCCTCCTAGCCGTTGGACAGGCTCTTTTGATAATCTTCAATTATTTCCCTATGACTACCAATCATTTGTTCAGGTAGCTCATGAAGGGAAAAGAACTTTAAAGCTAGTGATTCCTCATCATCATATACTAATGTTCCTTTATAGTCCTTAGTCCAATACGCAGCCGTAACCGAGTAGAATTCATCCCCATTTTGAGCACGAGTAAAATATCTTGAGCCAGAGTTAATATTAATTAAATGAAGTTTACCAACTGTTAGCCCTGTTTCTTCCAAAACTTCACGACGACCAACATCTTCTGTAGATTCACCTAATTCCATCAATCCTCCTGGAAGACCCCAAATGCCTTCTGGAAACGTCCTTTTCTGTAATAAAACACGACTATCTTGATCTATGATGACGATGACCGTTCCTACTAAAATTAATGGCCTATGTCCAACTAGTTTACGTAACTCTTCGACATAACCGATTGTAATCCCCCCCTATATAGAAAAAAAGCCAGCTCAATTTAGAATTGAGCTGGTTTATATTAACCTTGATATTTGTAATAATCCTGTTGTTGGTAAGTTTCAAAACCAACTGCTTCATATAAATGTAACCCACGTTCATCTTCGATCCCAACTTCAACGAAGATCACGTGTCCAGATTCTGACTCCTGCTTAACAACTTCTATTAAGGCAGCTTTACCAATGCCTTGACGACGAAAATCAGGATCTACAGTAAAGCCGAATATATACGTTTCAATTCCTTCTGCTTTAAGACGAAGTTTCCCAATCGTTTGACCATCTTTCTCAATCATGTAAGTTCTATGACCTGCATCTCTTTTTAGCACATCAACTAAAAACTCAGCTTCTTCCCTAGTGAGATTAAACCCTTTAACATCTAAATCAACAATTTGATCTAAATCATCTGGAGTAGCGAGCCTTAGTTTAACATCCACTTCAGGCTCTGGAATATCTTTTTGCTCCAGCGCATTTGGTAATCAGAATAAGCATAAGTTGCTCCAAGTTTTTGAAGCGTCATTTTAGCACATTCAGATTCTGGCGGAGCATTAATATAGAGCTTTTGAGTTTTTCTTGTTTTAAGAGAATCGAGGATTTCGTGGAAAAGCTTAGTGAATATACCTTTACGACGATGGTCAGGATGCACCATCGCACACATTTCATAAGCACCACCAACATAATAGAGTGCTGCATATCCGAGTAGCCGATCACCTTCATAATAGAAAAAGTCGTTATTCTCCGTCATCCGCGATCGAAGGAAATACCAATTTAATTTTAGTTCAATACGATCATGCTGCTCCACAATCATTTGGAGCTTTTCAATATCTTTTAGTTGTCCTTCTCTTAACAAACGCGCTCCCCCTAACTGGAGATAAAATCTTTACCCGTGTAGAATATCTTTTTAAAAAAATGAAGTCAATCATTTTGTATGAAGTGAACTCATATTCAGTATGATTGTTTTATTTTATCAAAATATAATTATTTTTTCCTCCATAATGTATATTCTAAAATTAAAACACAAGATATCAGCCATGCAAGGCCTAATACGTGACCTGCTAAACGTCCGTTGCAAAGTGTACACCTAAATAAATACGACTGAACCCTATCCCAAATATTAACAAGGCTAACATAATGCCCAGAGCCCATTTCAATGCATCATTCATTCTGCTTCTTATGACTAAATAGATTAAAAATCCATAGAAGACCATCGGACCTGTTGAATGTCCACTTGGAAAGCTGAAACCAGTTCCATCGTACTGTTCAAATATATTCGGACGTTCTCTTTCAAATACATGTTTTAATACACGGGTTAGAAGACCAATTCCAATAATGGCTACAGCAAAATAAAAAATACGCCATTTATATCGATTGTACATAAAATAAATCGCTACCAGTAATACTATAGAACTGATCGTAATGAACGTTACTGAACCTAATTCAGTAATGAAGGAACGCTTGATCTAATGTTGGTGATTGTATGGAGCTAACGAACAGTCTGACTTTTTGATCCAAGATGAATTTTTCTTGTTCAGCGACTCCATCGGCAAGTTCAGCAAAGAGCCAACCGCCGCCCAAAATAATACAAAAGTTTATAATTAAAAATAAATACGTCTTTTTAGGTACCTCTCTTATCCCAATATCAATCACCTCTCTCTCTTTATATCATTGCACCAAAAATAATTTCGAAACCTTTATTGAACCATGAAACGCCCGAATTCATTGCGGACGTTTAGAGAAGGTTTTTAAACAATATAGAAAATAAATAACTAAAAACTTCAAAGCTTGCTAATGGCAGGCTCATTAGTAATAGTACAATTGATAAATGTATATTAAAATCCCGATCTTTTTTCCAATAATGGATAAGAAATATGGAGTATGCCAACCCTAAAATGAAAACGATTCCCCAAATTAGTGAATGACCTTTGGAAGCAAACATTAAATAACCCATAAACGTTAATATAAACAAATAGCAGGAATGTTTTTAAGCCACACATTTCTAGGTACTTCCTTTAGTTGATCTTTTTTTGAGTCGAATAATCTTTTAACTGTTCTAAATACCCCTTAACTCTAACACTCATATCACTCATGCTGTGAACCTCCTCAATCCTAAATATGTACATATTCTATTAATACCCTATTTTATGTCAAAATAGCCCCAACATGATAGATTTGTTAAACTTTATATAGATGCGAAGGAGGTATTCGGATGAAAATTGTATCGATTGAACCAACACCTAGTCCTTACTCAATGAAAATAAATTAAATGAAAGTCTTTCAGATGGAGAAACTCAAGAATTCAAACAACATCAAGATTTAAGCGATGCACCTAAATATGTCAAAGAACTATTTGAAATTGATGGTGTGAAGGAACTTTATCGAGTCATAAATTTTATAGCTTTAGAACGTCATCCTAAAGTGCCATGGGAAGATATTTTACCGCGTGTTAAAGAGGTATTAGGCTCTGAGGACGAATCTACTAATGAGGAAAACTCGTCATCTGACGAAGATGATTTTGGTGAGATTAAGGTTTTGTTCAAAAGTTCCGCCAAATTCCAATGCAAGTTAAAGTTGAGGAAGAGGATCAGGAAAAACGGTTTGGCCTGAACAATCGCTTTATGGAAGCCGCAATGGAAGCATCCAAGGATGCCGATATGTTGGCTGAACGTGAATGGGTTGAACAAAGTCCACGCTACGGTCAAGCTGAGGAAGTCGGTCAAGATGTCGTTGCGGAAATTGAAGCAACTTATGACCAAGAGCGCCTTAAGACATTAGTTGATTTAGCGAGTTCTGGGGGCGTGCAAGATCGAAGCCAGTTTGAAGAACCACTCACAATGGAAAAGTTGGAATCAGAAGACTGGAAAGAGCGTTACGCGGCATTAGACCGCATGCCTGACCCTACAACTGAAGACTTACCTTTGTTAGATAGAGCATTGGACGATTCTAAAATGTCAGTTCGCCGCTTAGCAACAGCGTATTTAGGTGAAATTGATGACAAAGCCGTATTGCCTTATATTTATAAAGCTCTTCAAGACAAAACAGTAACCGTGAGACGAACAGCTGGAGATTGCTTATCCGATTTAGGTTTTACAGAGGCTATTCCGAAAATGATCGAAGCCTTAAAAGACAAAAGCCGGATTGTTCGCTGGAGAGCCGCGATGTTCTTATATGAATATGGCGATGAAACGGCACTTCCAGCGTTAGAAGACGCACTTCAAGACCCAGAATTCGAGGTTCGCATGCAAGCTAAAATGGCTTTATCACGCATTCAGGGCGGCGAAGAAGCAAAAGGTTCCATTTGGAAACAGATGATGGAAATGACTAAAGAGAAGAAGAAATGAAGCAGCCAATGATTGGCTGCTTCGTTTTATGTTAGGCGTTCTAGAAATTCTATAGCCTTTTCAGTTGATTTTAAAAGCCTCTCGTCCTTCTTCCCTTTACGAACCGCATGGGCATTTTGAAAAGCTTCCATGGCCTCTTGGTATAACCCCAATTCCATCAGACATTTCCCTTTATGTTGGTAGGCAAAATCTAAGTATTGCGGTTCATATTCAAATCCTTTTAAGATCGCTAAATCAAACTGCTCTAGCGCTTTTTGGTGTTCGTGTTTATATTTGTAAGCTTCACCTAAGCGAATTAGCATGACAATCTCCCGTGATGAGTCAGCATCCGCTAGTGTTAATGCTTTTTCTAAGCATTTAATCGCTTGTTGCGGTTCATTTTTCAGTCGATATAAATTGCCTAACGTACCATAAAGGAAACAAAGATGATCAGGGTTTTCTGTTTTTAATAATTCACGGCGCACTTGAGCAATCACTTCATCCAATAGTTCCATCTCGTCAATTTTTTCGCGCAAAAATGGTCTTCATCAAAATAAATATGTTCGTTTAGTTGATCTAACTGCTCGTGAATATGTTGCATTGATGTATCCCCTTTATTATAAGTTCCAATCTCGCTCCCACTGTAATGGTATTTCAAAACCTGCTTTCTTTAAAGCGTTGTGGTATTGACCTTGGTGAATTAATCAAAGGTAAGGCTTTCCTGATAAAACAAATCTAAAGCATGTTCCAGATCGACATCCCGTGTTAAGTGTTCTGGTGTCCACGGTATATATACATCTGGTAAAATACCTATGCCTGTCATGCCTTTACCTTCATCAACCCTTGTTAGTTTGGATGTAGGGTATAATAGCTCAAACTGGTTATCCCATCTCATACGGGCTAAGTTAGAGTAGTCGTTAACTCCCGCTGTACCGCGTCCAATCACGGTTACTTTGTTTGAAAATTTACAGAACTCAACGAAGACGCTCCTGCACTCCCGCAATATACATCACTAAGAACTGCTACTTTTTTTGGATTAGATTTACCCTCTATTAACTCTGGCTCTGGATTTAAATCTTGGTCAAATACAACAAAACCTTTACCTCGGTACTTTTTCCAAGTATCTATAAATGACTGTGCGTTCTTTTTTTACTTGTGGATCTTCAACGTTAGACATAAATTCCTGGACAGATCGAATAGTCAAATCAGAGCTGCGGTCAGTCGCATTGAATATTTGTGTATAGTTTTTCGCTAAATCTAGTTTTGTTTTACCTTCTGGAAATAGAAACGGAATTAGGGCCTGAAAAGCGGAATCTGAACCACCTAAATTTTTCTAACATCGAGAATTAAATAATCTGATGTGTTTAGTTCATGTTCGTGTTTCTGTATTAATTGATTGATCGAGTCAGGGTTTAAGAAATCCGTCATTTTAATGTAGCTCGTATCTGGTTTTAATTTTTCAAACGAATATTCAGGTTTATAGTCAGATTTAACATATCGTCGAATTCTAATCTGTTTTATATCTCCATTGGATTTTTTATAGTTGCTTCATTATACTTTTTTAAGAACCGGAAGCCAATTCTCACGTTCAGAAGGTTTGTCGTATAAATATTTGCTATAGATTTCAGATATTTCATTTATCCTAAGTTGGTCTAAAGCGACAATTCGATCACCTATCTCCAACCTTGTTTCACCTATTAGCTCAGTAACGTATAAGGCATTTTCATATCGACGCACCTTAAAACCGATGTCCAGCGCTTTTTCCTCTCCTATTAGTCTAAAGAACATATGTGGATCCTTTAAATCAGCTATATATTCTTCAACTAGTTCTACAAACTCATGAGCAGTAAGATTTTGATTGTATATTTTTTCTCTATACTTCTCTGGGTCATCCCACCCTCGTTTATCCTCACATCCTGCATAATCATGGTGTATGATGTTAACAATTTCTTCAAAAATTTGTTCATACATCATAACTCCCCCTCATTTAACCATTATCTTATCATAATTTGTCATATTTTTCTTAAAATTAACTTAAAAATTGAGTTTTCTTAAGGGGAAAGGCGTTTTGACAGATTAAAAGAAATTCAGTTTAATTTTATTAAAAAAGGAGTTAAGAGTAATGATTGTTAAGACAGATGATATTCCAATTCCTTTACTTCAACTAGCTGGTCTAAAAAAAGCGCGTCGAATCCGCACATCCTCAGTATCCAGTTATTATTGATGATCACGCTATTAACCAGTCCGGATACCGAGGAGAGTTAGCCTTCAATTACTACTTAAAAGCGGTTGATGACGATAACACCGCGATACTAAATGGCCTTCGGGTTCCTGGTCCTAACCCATTTCAAATGGACAACCTAATTTTGAACCCTTACTTTTTCACGATCGCAGAAGTGAAGAATTTTTCTGGGACCATTGAATTTGATCATGAATTCGGGCAAATGACTCAACATACAAACGGACGCACACGATCCTTTAAAGACCCAATTAATCAAGTCGATACACAAATTTTTCATTTACAAAACTGGCTCATGCAACATGGTTACTCCGCCATCCCCATCGTCGCCCTCGTCATTTTCGTCAGCAACCATGTTCATCTAACGAGAACAGACGCCAATGATGTCGACCCGCGCATCATACGACCAGGGAAATTTATCGAGAAATATCAAGAGTTGAAGCAGAAATATACGACTAAAATCCTAAGTGAACAGCAACTTCTTAACCTCTCCCGATTTTTAAAACAGCATCACCAACCATTGCGACTAGACGTATTAAAGAAGTATCACTTAACAGCAAAGGACATAAAACCCGGCGCACCATGTCCAGAGTGTTATTATTTACCGATTATACGCAACTACGGTAGGTGGTATTGTCCTCGTTGCAAAAAGATAAATAGAGAATCCCATCTATTTGCTTTTAAAGATTTTCAACTCTTGTATAAGAATTGTATCACCAACAAAGAAGCTCGATGGATGTTACAAATAGATGATTCGCATGTCGTAAGTAAAATTTTAAAAAGAGAAGGCTTTAAGTATAGCGGCAAGTTTAAGGACAGAGTATATTCATTAGATTTTGACTATCAAACGGATTACTATTATTTGATGAATTGAGTTTTGTCTAGTATTTCAAAAAATCTTCTAGTTAATTTTAAATTTTGTCTAGTAAATTTGCAGTTTTGTCTAGTAAAATCTTAAATTTGTCTAGTAGAATCGTGATTTTGTCTAGTACAACCCATAAATTGTCTAGTATACAGCAAAATAGTCTAGTAAAAATGCATCTCATCTAACTATAAACAAAAGCTTTTGCGCCTCTGCGCAAAAGCTTCCTGTTAGGAACCCCCCCGCGCTTACGCAGGGGATGTCTTATTTTTTAACCGTTTCAAACGGCAGTGGTTTAGATAGGTCTTCTTTTGCTTTCGGGCATGTCTTACAGCATTTACGATCGGAGTTAGCTCCGTAGTAAAAGCAGCAAGTACGGCGGATGCGGGTTCCATCTTCTTTGATTCGGCGTCCCCAGTAAAAGTTCGTGAGCTGGTTACAGTCGTCAGAAAATATATCTGATGACATGCCGAAGATTAAATATTGGTAATCAGAATCGACTCGTTCAGCCACCTCAGCAAAGCGTTCGTCTTTTAATTTCTTCTCGTATAACCAATAAACATAAATGGAGATGTTTTCCCATAAGTTCGGTTTAGGCACTCGTGATACCTTGTTAAACACATTGACTAGCTGATCCATTTTAGCAAAAAGTTCTTCCGTCAACTTGCGACGTTCATCTTCACGTAAAGATGGTTCAATGAGTTCAACTTCAAGGTCGTCCATATATAAGTTCGGAAGCCATTTGTCACCGACCCTATTTGGCACAATTGCAGCTCGGTTAAATGACAGATTAAGCTTCATATCATGAACGGTTAAAAGGTAAAGTGTTGGTAACACGATATTAAGCCTAATCGCTTCATGAGCTGCGACCCTGCAACAAATATGCTCTCTGTATTAAATTCACTTTTAATATCTTTTAAATACTGAAGTAAAAATTCCTCATCTAATAATTGATCAAGCGTAACCGTTACGTCTTCAGCATAATCAACCATCCTGAAATTGTCTTTGAGATAAATTTTTTCTGACTTCATCAGTTGTGTCACGTTAAACACCTCAGTTATTGGTTATTTGCGAGTTTTAAATAACAAGTAAATGAAATATGGTGCACCAATCAACGATGTGAACACCCCAGCTGGGATTTCAAGTGGTGCGAATGCCGTGCGTGCAATTAAATCTGCTACTAACACAATTAAACCGCCAATTAAGGCTGAGACTGGAATTAATGAACTAAAGACTGACCCCACTAAGCGTCTGGCGATATGTGGTGCCATCAGGCCGACGAATCCAATCCCACCGGCAAATGCTACGGATCCGCCCGCTAAAGCAGTCGCAAGAACTAATAATACTAAGCGATCACGTTGGACTCTCGCACCAGCATTAGTCGCAATGTCATCACCTAAGCCTTGCATGTTTAGCTGGGTTGTATAAAACATCAATATAATTCCTAGGCCAACAACCCATGGCGTGATTGTTCCAACTTGTTCCCAGGTGGCGCCGTTTACACTTCCTGTTAACCAAATATTAGCTCTGGCTGCTGTATAAATCGGTCCAAACGTCATAATCATGGTGGTGACTGCTTCAACCGCAGCAGAAAGTCCTACACCAATTAAAACCAATTTAACAGGCTGGACACCATTGCGGTTTGTTGCCAGCAAGTATACAAAGAATCCCATTAATACAGCACCAATTAAAGATGCTAATGGTAACCACTGAATACTTACAGTTAATGAACTACTACGGTCGCTAAATACCACTAAAAATCCTACAGTTGATAATGCAGCTCCAGCCGTAATACCGATAATGTCTGGTGATGCAAGTGGATTTCGTATAATTCCTTGTAAAATCGCACCCGACATAGCTAGTCCTGCACCAGCTAAGACGGCAAGCAAAATCCTTGGCATACGGAAGTCATTGACAACCAGCTTGTGCATTTCTTCACCATAACCAAAAATGGCTTTCACCACATCTATTGGCCATATAACCATTTGTCCAATACCCAAGCTAACAACGATGGCAGCCATGATAAGAAGTGTTAATGTAAAATAATCGCAAACGATTTTTGTTTATTAAAAAGCGTGAGCTTCCTAGCTTTAATTCCCAATACTTACTCATTTATGCCCCTCCTTGCGATGAAAATGAAGAAAGGAGCACCAATAAATGCCGTCATCACACCGATTGGTACTTCTGCTGGCATGATGATATAACGAGCACCAATATCAGCTGCTAGTAATAAGACTGCGCCGAGTAATCCGCTGTACGGAATTAACCAGCGATAGTCATAGCCAACTAACCAGCGCGCCACGTGCGGAATAATTAAACCGACAAACCAATTGGTCCCGCAATCGCTACGGACCCACCAGCTAAAAGTACAATGACTAATGCACCAATGACTTTAACTAGCCAAGTCTTCTGCCCTAACCCAACGGCTACATCTTCTCCCATGGTTAGCACATTCATCTTTTTACCTATAAAAAGAGACATAATCCATCCGGCTAATAAATAAGGTAAAACCCCAAGTAGTAATTCCAAATCTCGGCCTTGAACGGCTCCAGCAAGCCAAAATAAAACTTGATCTAAGGCTTGTTCATCTAAAGTTAAAATACCTTGAGTCATAGACGAGAATAAAGCGGCAATCGCTGCCCCGGCTAGGGTTAATTTGACAGGTGTTAGTCCGTCGGTCCCAACAGAGCCAAGCATGTAGACAACTACTGCGGCAATCGCTGCTCCGATAAACGCTAACCATGTAAAACCTGTAATAGATGTTACACCGAAAAAGCTAACACCTAATACGACAAAGAAACTAGCACCAGCATTAACCCCAAATATACTTGGAGAAGCTAATGGGTTTTTGGTTAGTCCTTGCATAATCGCACCAGCAATAGCCAAACTAGAGCCAACAGCTGCTGCTATTAATGCCCGTGGTATACGAGCGGATTGTATAATGATATGTTCATTTGATTCATCAAAATTTGTAAATGATTCTATGACCATTTGCGTATTTATTTTCGTCAAACCTAGGATCACACTCGCCCACATAAGGACAAGCACTGAAATGATGCCTATGATGATCCCAAAGGTCCGAGTAGACGTTTTCGTCAGCATAGTTTGTAATACCTTTCATTCCCTATATGTTGCTGCTTTTAGTCTAATCTAATTGATAATCATTGTCAATGAACTTGAGAATCGTTTTCAATTAATTGAGAAAAACCTATTGACTTTATAATTGATAACTATTATCATTTGTAATGTGATTGAAAATCATTCTCAATCAACTCAATTTAAATAAAAATTACATATTAGGAGGAGCGCAACTATGTTTAAATCAAACATTTGGAAGTTATCATTACTTCTTGTTGCCTTAGTGTTTGCATTAGCTGCTTGTGGCGGCGGATCAGATGACTCAGAAGAGACAACTGGTAACGAAAGTGAAGAAAATACAGGTGAAGTACAAGCTGAAACATATACGATTGAACATTCTATGGGAGAGACAACAATTGAAGGTCAGCCTGAACGTGTTGTTGTTTTAACGAACCACGGAACAGAAGCGTTATTATCATTAGAAATTAAACCTGTTGGTGCCGTTCAGTCATGGACTGGTGACCCTTGGTACGATCATATTACGAAAGATATGGAAGGCGTTGAAGTTGTCGGTACAGAAAGTAGCATTAACTTAGAAAAAAATTGCCGAATTAAAACCAGATTTAATTATTGGTAACAAAATGCGTCAAGAAGAGCACTACGAAAAATTAAGTGCCATTGCTCCTACTGTCTTTGAAGAGACTCTACGCGGAGATTGGAAAGTAAACTTCGAGTTAATCTCTAAAGCAGTTAATAAAGAAGAAGAAGGTCAGCAAGTTTTAGACGATTATCAGAAACGAGTTGAAGATCTTCGTGCGAAGTTAAAAGAAGCTGGAAAATTAGATACTAAAGTATCTATGGTGCGCTTCATGCCATCAGATGTTCGTATTTATCATAAAGATTCATTCTCAGGAATTATCCTTGAGGAAATTGGTTTAGCACGCCCTGAATCACAAGATGTTAATGACTTTGCAGCAAAAGGTGTAACGAAAGAACGTATTCAAGAAATGGATGGAGACGTCATCTTCTACTTCACGTATCAGCCTGAAGGTGAAGATGGTGAATCTGTTGAAAGTGAATGGGTGAATGACCCATTATGGAATAACTTAAGTGCTGTTCAAGAAGGTAAAGCTTATGAAGTAAGTGATACCATTTGGAATACAGCAGGCGGCGTTCGTGCTGCAAACTTAATGTTAGATGACTTAGAAGAAAAGCTATTATCTGAATAATTGTTATAACACTTTTAACCCCCTCGTTATAAATGAAAGGCTCGCGCATAGGTGCGCGAGCCTTTTTTTATCCCCTTCATGCCCATGCATCCAGTTAAAAATAAAACAAATACTAACATCATTATTCTCATTCAAACCCCTCCCATGATTGTGACGTATCATAAGAAAAAAGTTACATACCATTTCATCTCACATGTCTTTAACCTATAATGTTCTCAAAGGGGATGTTCACACGCGCGAGATAAAAGATTTTGAAACTCAACATTTTTAAAGAACAGAACCACAACTGGTTTTCTAGAATTAGTCTAAAAAGGAGCGTTCATGATTGATAGAAGTATATGTAGATGGAGCCTCGCAAGGTAACCCTGGATTAAGCGGAGCAGGTATTTATATAAAAGCTCATGGTAAGCAGCTCGAATTTGCTGAACCTTTAGGTGTCCATACAAGCCATAAGGCAGAGTTTTTAGCCGCCATCAAGGCATTGGATATATGTATGAATCAATATCCAGATGAGATTTTATCATTTCGGTCAGATTCTCAAATTGTTGTCGATGCTGTTGAAGCAGGATATACGAAAAATCCTTTGTTTCAACCTTTACTAAGCGAAATTATTGAAAAAGGCAATCAATTTCCTTTGTATTTTTCAAGTGGATTCCTAGTAAACAAAATCACCATGCGGATCGCTTAGCTAAGCAGGCGATTCACAAAAAAAGCTGACTCGCAAGTGAGTCAGCTTTTTTAAATCATTATCCTTCGTAATCTTCAGGCTTTACCTCTTCTCCATTTTTACCGTGGTAACGTAATCCCCATCCAGTAATGGCAGCGATTAGCATCACAATGAGTAAGCCCCAACCTTGGAATACAAATGGGAATACTTCAATTGGGTTCACCCCAGGAATACCATATTCATCCACGATACCATTAACTGTTGTATAGGCTAATAACACACCACCACTCCACGGGAATATGTACTAACGCAGAACTCACGGTATCTAAGAAGTTGGCACGACGATAAGGGTGAAGATTTGAGTTCTTACCAATCCTACTTACAAATGGAGCAGCTGCGATTTCTGCTGCTGTATTGATTGTAATAAATGAGTTTAAGAACGCTACAATCGCAAAGATTGATAACTCCGCACGTCTTGTAACACCTTTAATAATTTTGATGAAGAAGTCCATGATCCTATCCATTGTACCAGCTAATTCTAATAAATAAGAGGCCGATAAAATGAATAAAATTAAGATCGCCATGTTAAAGTACCCACTTAGACCGCCCATTAAGGCACCTTCAACAACGGCTCCTCCTTCACCTTCATAAATGTGAATAACTTCTGTAAATGGAATACCTACTACGAAGAATAGTGCAATGGACGCAACGATTCCCCAAGTTAAAGATGTCAGTAGGTGATGTCCAATTAAAGCGAGAACGAGCACAATCACGAATGGTATTAGGAATATGAGGCCGTTTGCCGTTACCTCCTGTTGTAATTCATTCAGCACTTGCTGTTCTCCTGCTGACGTGGAAGCGCCACCAAAATGACAAACAAAATTAAAGCTGGGATCGCCGCTGCAATAGAATATTTAAAACGCGAACGGACAACTCCTGGCACATCTGCTTCCTGCGTCGTAGCAGAAACGATTGTTGTATCTGATACAGGCGCTAAGTTATCACCAAACACCGCTCCGGATAGAATCGCAGCTAACATCATCGTCGGATCAGCACCTAACACAACACCTGCTGGATACATTAAAATACCAAACGCTGATACTGTTCCATATCCTGTACCAACTGCACTTGAGAATAATGCCGCTAAAACAAAGGTTAAACCTACAAACCAGCCCGCTTCAAATCCCGTTTGGAAACCAAACCAAATCAGACCATCTACTAAGCCGCCAGCCTGCAATAGTGTTGCGAACATCCCTGCCCAGAACCAGGCAATGATGGCCACGACACCAATAGGTTGTGACATTCCATCAAATAACCCTTGGGCGTAATCGCCCCATTTCGATTTTGTTAATAATAAACCTAAAATTAATCCGATGACCATTCCTAAAATTAGAGCTTGTTCTGATACTAAGCCCGTTACACTTAGGACAACTGCCCAAATAATGAAAAAGACTAGTGGAATGGTTGCTACAAATGGACCACCTCTAAATTCAAGCTTTTCGACTTTTTTTCGAGGCCGTCGCTTCGTTTAATTCTTCGTTGTTATTCCCCATAACATGTCCTCCTCTCTGAATTACTACATATTATACAAGATGTTCACAGAATATACAAAATTATTTTAAAAAAGCAAAAACTTATGAAAGATCTAATAAATCGACATTTTTTCGCGAAGTGGTTATAGAGTAAAATGACAACCAGATCTCTAATATAAGTGTTAATAAAACGACCTTAGCCCATAAAGGAAGCAAGATTAATTGAAAATGAATGAAGTATTCAGGAAAATTATAAACAGAGTTCAAGTTCATCGCTAACGTAAATGCGAAGAACATGCCAAATGTAAAGTTTCTAGACCACTGAGAAATATGATACGTCCATACACCCTTAATAAACCCTAACTTCTTAATACGTTTATAAGCACGTATTATTTCAATTACCTCAACGATTACAAGTAGGACAAATACAGACATCCAAAACCAGATCATAAAGCCGGTTGTCATTAACCCGCCTGTCACCATTGCAAGGCCTGTAATGGACAACGCTCCATGTATAATACAATTCGTATTCTTCCAATCATCAATCAAAGTCCATTTCGTTGTTAAATATCGTCTTGCTAGCAAAAATACACCTACTATATAGAATAAGACCCCTAACAGGACAAGCGATTCAAAAATAATTTCTGGCACCCAGGTAAACAAATTCTCTAACAAAATCACTATTGACTGGGTCCCAACCGTCGATAATAAAATAACTCCATGAATTGAACTGTTCTTCTCTTTTAGTAACGTCTTGAAACTTTTAATCATTGTAACGAGAAAGATTGCCCATAAAGCAATATTAATAATAGACATTACCTGCAAAAAGAGCAGAGTTTCAGGGAAATATTTTAATAAAACATTACATAATACTGAGACCCCCGCTATCCATGTGCCTATCGTAAAAGATTGAATCGGATTATTAAGAAAAGGAAGCAAAAAATCCTTCTGAAAAAATTGCACCGTTAGTCGTAAATAAATTCCAGTCCAGGCTATAAATAATAAAATTGCTAACACTTCACCTAAATATTGATCTATATAAGGAAAGGCTTGTATGCCACCGTACAAAAAGATCCCATTCGCCATAATAATCGCACCTGATGCTGGATCAATTCTTCGCATTAACATGATTCGACACCTCACTAACTAATATATTTTAGCAAGATATCCGCCCATGACACAAATAATGCCCGATTCATTAGCTAGAATCGGGCGATTATTCATTCATTTTTAACCCTAAACTCACTTTCTAATACTGGCCAGTTTTGCATGAATGGTATTCCTAATACCCAATAACTCACACCTCTTAACCCATAATCTTTAACCGTTTCATACTTAGCTTGAACACTTCTCGCATCCTCGAACCAGACTTCATGTCGTTGGCCCGTTTCATCCGTATACTCAAAATAAGGTGACTGATGCTTTGGGTGAAAGTTTATATTCGCTCCGTACTCCGCAGCTAGACCAATGGCTTCATCTAGATTAACCGTGGTCGCGTACGTGCCTTGCACCCACGGAATTTTCCAGTCCCTACCGTACAACGGAACCCCCATCATAATTTTCTCAGGAGGAATAACGGTCACTGCATAATCCAGAACTTCACGAACCTCATCTATTGGTGCAATGGCCCATGGTTCACCACCTGACCAGCCCCATTCATAAGTCATGATGACGACAAAATCTACAATCTCACCGTGAGATTCATAATCATGACCTTCATATAATAAGCCTACTTGATCTCCGGAATCTTTAGGCGCTAAAGCGGATGAGACGATATATCCCTGTGGTCGTAAACGTTCAACCACTCTTCTTAGAAAATTATTATAACCTTCACGATCTTCCGGATAGACATACTCGAAGTCAAAATTAACACCTTGATACCCTTTTTCCTTCATGACATTAAGCATATTATTAATTAAAGTGTCCTGCAGGTTAGGGTTATTAAACAAAATTGAAGCTAGCTCTGAATCAAATGTGTCATTAACATAATTAGTTAACACAAGTAACGGTACGGTATTTGTGTCATAGGCGGCATTAATAACCGCCTGCTCGTTAAAACTAGTCAGACTTCCATCCTCACTAAACCCATAAGTAAATGGCGTTAAATACGTTAAGTGCCTGCCAACCTCTAACACTTCTCGCCTTCCTTCTTCTTCAGTCTGAGTGATATAAGCATTGACCTCCGTTAAAGGCAGAGGCTTTACTGGAATTCTAATTTTTTGATTTGGATAAATCTGCGATGGATTGTCAATATTATTGATTCGAACAATCTCTGAAACAGTTGTTCCATACCTCTGCGCGATCATCCATAATGTTTGGCCGCTTTGAACTGAATGAGTGCGGTAAGGCATTTGTAACATATCACCGACGTGAATGACACTTGGGTTCGCGATATTATTATGTTCAGATAGTTCATTTAAAGGAATGCCGTACTCTTGAGAAATTCGCCATAACGTATCACCTGGCTGAACGACATATTCTACAGCGGGGTCTGGTACAACTAACGCCTGACCAATCACCAACACGTCCAAGTCTTCTAAACCATTTACATAGGAAATTTGATCAATTGTTGTATTATATCTCCTCGCAATGCGCCAAAGAGTATCACCACTCCTTACGACATGAATATTCATCGCGATATAACCTCCTTCTGGTTTACCTATATCTATCCTATTCATGTCGTGTTTGTCCTATGGGCTAAAAATAACCCTAGTACTCTACTTCGGCTTTAACACCTTTAGGCACTTCAACGATAATATGCTGCTGATAAAGATCGTAATCTAAATTATAATCATCGCCCATAATGGATGTACCTTCCATTTGTCTCATCGGAAACTCTTTGTAGGCACCCCGGACAGTAACATATTCACTATTTTCCTCAATAATTAACTCTCCAGTTTCTTCTTGAAAAAAGACTTTTGCAGATGGAATTTGATCCACCACTGGGTGGTCAATATTCATCATCAATTGAGTCACTTTAATTTCTCCAGGTTGACCACTATTTTTAACCACAATTTTAATTGCAGAAAATACATCTTGAACTATTAATTCTTCTAAATCCGTATTAAACGTCCACTCATCGATCACCTTGATAGCTTCATCATTTAGTTGATTTTTCTCATACGCAACTCCAAACTCATTTTTAGTTCTTCTTCATTTGAGACTTCAAACCCTTGTACGTGCTCTACCGATTGCAACGTAATAAAATAAATAATACTCATAGTCGTTAGTACCCCTAAATAACCGTATAACAGGGCACTATGTCTTCTTGCAAAAATTATTAGGGGAATAAGAACGTTTACTCACGATTGAAACCACAGCTGTGACTATTATTAATAATAAAAGTATAAAGATTATTGAAGTCATTTACTGCACCTCCAGTCGGCGCGAGAAAACGACTGCTAATCCAAAGCTGATTAAACTCGTCAGCAGCACTTTTGTAATAAATAATACAAGGTGTGATTCTTGACCGAAGAAAATGAACACTGGTTCAAGCCGGCTTTCTTGTAAGAAGATCATCCCACCAACAATTGCGATAGTTGCTACTTTCATGATCTTACCTTGCCTCATAATGCTACCAATTAAATATCCTGCGCCACTAAACAAAATTAAGTAGAAGAAGGTAGTTAAAAAGAACGTGATTAAGCCAGGTAATGTGTATTCTCCAAAAACACAAAGGCATCTAAACCAAATATCCAAATGTGAAGTATTTTCACACAGAAGCTTGCCATGATCACTGATATTGCTCCAATCGCATTCGAAACCCCAATGAACATAATATTCGACAAGTGATGACTCATAGCATTACTCACAAATATTTGTTCAGCTAACCTGTTATCCATACGATCAATTGCAAGCGCAATAAAAAGCCCAAATACACGTAAAGAAAAAAGACGATATCACCCGAAACATACTGAACATTTAGATGAAAAGCACCCGATCCAAAACCACCATTTCCTACTCCTAATAGCGAGAAAACAATCGCAATAATCTGTACGATAATCAAACCTTGAAACACACTTTTGTAACTTATCCATTTATACTTCCATTGTTTATTTACGACGTTCCATAAATTAGGATGATGTAAAGACATCATCAATTCCCCCCTTTGTTTCACTCGTCAAGTACATCGACAAATCTGCGGCGTCTACCTTTGTTATACTAACGCCAGCTTCACTTAATTGTCGCTTTTCTATTTCACTTAATGACTTTCCAACAACGTTGTAGACTTGTTTCTTAATTAAATGTTTCCTATAAATTATGTCTTCCCCATTTACGACTGATTGGATAGACTCTTCATCTCCAGTAAGACCTGTTGCAAATTCTTTAAAGTCTTCTATTGAGTTATGAAGGATACACGAACCGTTTTTAATCAAGACTATTTCTTCTAAAATGGTCTCTAATTCATTTAGTAAATGACTTGAGATAATCATTGTTCTAGGATGAGCCATGTAATCTTTAAGTAGCGCTCGATAGAAATCTTGCCTAACCGAATAGTCCATGCCTGTTGTGGGTTCATCGAACATTGTTAGCGGGCATCTTGAAGCCAACCCGAAAATCGCATTAAATGTTGATGCCTTACCTTTTGATAATTGATCGTGGTACACATCAATAGAAATTCCGAAGTAATCAATTAATCGATCAGCTAACGTTTGATCCCAGTTTGGATAAAACATATTCGCCGCCGTTAGAATTTCTTTAATAGTCATCTCTAAAGAGAAATTCATTTGATCATCCACATAAATTGAATTGACCGATACTTTTAAATTGTTAAAAGGTCGTTCACCAAATACTCTTACCTCTCCACTAGTCGGGACAATTTGGCCAGCTAACATTTTTTAATAACGTTGTTTTACCTGCCCCATTACGGCCAATTAACCCGATTAATCTATTCTCCTTAAGCTCAACAGATAATGAATCAAGGGCGAGATGTTTGTTATACTTTTTCAACACATCTTTGCACACAACGACATTCATGAATTTTCCCACCTTTCTTTTTTAACCTTTTCGATTAATTCCATAAGTTCCTGATCTCCAATATTTAAGTAATCTGCTTCTTGTAAAAAGTCATGAATCATTTGTTTTAAGTTTTCATTTTTTCTTCTTAGTAAAATTTGGTCTTTGGCTTGTTCCTGTACAAACATCCCAAGCCCTCTTTTTTTATAAAGCACATCGTGTTGTGCCAAAATATTAATTCCTTTCGCTGCCGTTGCAGGATTTATATTAAATAAATCAGCAAGCTGGTATTGTGAATACATTTTTTCATTTGCATTAATATTGCCATTTATGATTTCTGTTTCTAACCATTCCGCAATTTGGATATAAATAGGCTTAGAACTGTCGTTGTTTAAAACCAATAGAATTTCCACCTCCTATGTGGAATAGTGCATTAGTGATGTAATGTACTAATCTTATTATATGCTAATTTCCATCTTTTGCAATACTAAAATGTTCAAAGTTTTTTCAGATAGTAGTCACATTTGAACGGTTTATAGGTTGTTAGGTTATGTTAGAGTAGGAGATAGAAGAAATTGAATAGGAGAAAATTCAATGAAAAAAATAATGTTTATAACTTTAATCATGTTGGTTTCTTTATTAACTGCTTGCGGAGGACAATCAGAAGCTGAACAAGAAGACAACCATTCTGAACATGGTGAAAACCAAGATAAGAAAGACGATTCATTAATACCGGTTGTGGTTGAAATTTTAGTTCAAGATCAAACAGAATTAGGTGAACAAACGCTTCAAGCGCAGGTCACACATGATGAAGAACCAATCGCTGAAGCAGAAGAAGTCACGTTTGAGGTATGGAAGAAAGGTCATGAAGATGACAGTGAAAAGATTGAGACAACCTATACCGAGACGGGATTTATGAAGCAACGTACACATTTGAAGAAGATGGTACGTATCAGATGTACGCTCATGTAACAGCTAAGTCACAGCACGTGATGCCAAAACATGAGTTTGAAGTAAAAGCAAAATAAACCGTATTATTGATAGATGAACCTCCCCCTTTATGTAATGAAGAAGGCATTCAAGCTTAAATCGCTTGAATGCCTATTTTATGCCTCAACGGCTTCTTTAACTTCTTCAATTTGGTGTACATTTAATATCTTCTCTAAATTAACTAACACTAAAAGCCGATCATCTTGCTTTGAAACTGCTGATATGTACTCTTGATCAATTCCACCTACCATTTGTGGTGGGTCCTCCACTGTTTCAGTATCTATACCTAGGACTTCTTTGGCCTCATCGACCATAAGACCTAAATGTAACCCATGCAAATTAATTAATAAAATTCGCGATGATGCATCCTTTTTTACTTCTCCAACCTGAAGTAACTCTTTTAAATCAATAACAGTTGTCACTTCATTTCGGATATCAGCGATTCCTTTCACATAATTAGGTGCCTGAGGAACCCTCGTTATATCTGGAACTTTCTCAATAGCCTGTACTTGTTCAATCGGCACACCATAATATTCTTCACGCATACGAAAGACCACAAATTGGTCCATAGTTGCCACCGCCTTTAGCTTAAATGGATATTTTTACTTATTAAAAAGCCTAACCCAACCATATAGTTAAGTCAATGTTATGAAGACATGCTACAATTATTAAGGGTGATAAAAAATGAAAATTTATGTAGATGCAGACGCTTGTCCTGTCAAAGACATTATTATAGAGGAAACTAAAAAAGAAAGGCTTGAGGTAATTCTAATTAGAAGCTATTCTCATTTCTCTAACAAGGTTGAAGACCCACATGTAAAAACGATTTACGTTGATTCTGAAAACGAAGCAGCTGATTATAAAATTATGCAACTCGTAAGTCAGGGAGATGTCGTTATCACCCAAGACTACGGACTGGCTTCTCTTTTACTCGCTAAAAATTGCACAATCCTCCACCATAAAGGGTTTATTTACACAGCTGAAAAAATGGACACTCTTTTGAATGCGCGATATGCAAGTGCTATGGAACGTAAAAGCGGCCAAAAACTAAAGGTCCAAAAGCAATGACAGATCAAGATCGCGACAAGTTCAAACGAATGTTTAAAAAAAGTCATCTCTTCTTAGTACAATCTAATTGCCGTATACACATACCATCCAGATAGGCAAACAATCACTGTTGTCATTAGGATGGTATAAGTTCTTGTCTTAAAGTGCTGAATATATTTTTGGCCGAACTGCCAAGCGATTAAATATACTGGTACTGTCATGATAACTGCTAACAACGTCAATCCTACTGTGAATAATGGTACCTGTAACCAACCATCTACATTATGCCCACTACGGTTCACAAAACCAACCACCGCAATCGATATATAGATTGGATAAAGGTTCAAAAGGCTTACAACTATAAAGTAAAAAATCGTAAGTAAGTTCTTTTTCATCCTATTTTCCCACCTTTTAAGTGAAAATCACCCATTCCCCTACCCTTAATTTACACTAAACACCCAATTAAATCTAGAATTTTCCAAATAATGGTAGAAAAAATTATGCCTCTTCGTGCTTTTTCGATTTAATTCGATAAAAAGTTACCCCTTAAGCACTATTTACTATAAATTTTAAATAATGATAATATTTTATCAATTCAGACACTATCAAGAATAATCAAACGTTCAAGGCAGTATATTTGTGATTGTCGTGTGAAAAATTCAATTTTTTGAAAGGGGAAATGTTGTGAAAAAGTTAATCGTCTTGATCGGTGTGTTAGCATTCTTGCTCATACCACTTCAAACCGTATTTGCAGATGATGCAAGTGCATCTGCAAAACAAGAGTATTTAGTTGAATTTGACGGCCCTGCCAAAAAGGTGTCTTAAATGCCTTTGGTGTTGAGGAGTCAGATATCTTACATGAATTTCAGGTATTACCTGTATACCACGTAAAACTTACGGATAAACAGGCAAAAGGGTTATCTAATAACCCGCACATTAATTTGTTGAGGAGAATGCAGAAGCTAAAGCCACTGCACAAACTGTTCCATGGGGCGTTCCACATGTCCAAGGAACAACTTCTCAAAGTTATGGTTACACTGGTAACGGTGTAAACGTTGCGATTCTTGATACTGGAATCGCTGCTTCACACGGCGACTTAAATGTTTCAGGTGGTTATTCTGTATTTGGTGATTCACCTTATAACGATGGAAATGGGCATGGTACACACGTTGCTGGTACCGTTGCAGCCTTGAACAATAATTCTGGTGTCTTAGGCGTAGCTCCTTCAGCTAACCTATATGCTGTAAAAGTGTTAGATGGTAATGGAAGCGGGTCATATGCTGGAATTGCTGAAGGAATTGAATGGGCAATTCAAAATAACATGGATATTATTAACATGAGCTTAGGAGGATCCCAAAGCTCTTCTATTCTAAAGGATTATGCAGATTATGCTTACTATAATGCAGGTATTTTAGTTGTTGCAGCTGCAGGTAATAGTGGTAACTCTTGGGGCTGGAGTGACACAGTTGGCTACCCAGCTAAGTATGACTCTGTCATCGCAGTTGCAGCTGTAGACCAAAACAACAACCGTGCTTCATTCTCAAGCCACGGTCCTGCTGTTGAGCTGGCAGCACCAGGAGTTAATATTTATAGCACGATGCCTGGAAACAGCTATGATTCCTTAAATGGAACATCAATGGCATCACCTCATGTAGCTGGGGTTGCAGCACAGGTATGGCAAGCTAAACCACATCTATCAAACTCTCAATTACGTTCACTGTTAAACAACACAGCACAATATCTAGGAAACTCAAATTATTATGGTAACGGCTTAGTTCAATCATTTGATGCTATTGCAAATTAATTAATTCAGTAGGGATGAGGCTACTCCTCTTCCCTACTGATCAAAATTTTAGGAGGCTAATTTTGAAAAAGTTTCTAGTTCTAATAACAACATTATTTTTATTAATGGTTCCATTACAAACAAGTTTCGCTGATGAAGCGAAAACTCAAGAAAAAGATGAATATTTAGTACAATTTGATGGTCCTGCCAAAAAAGGGTTGTTAAAAGCATTTGGCGTACAGAGTCAGGATATCGTTCATGAATTTAACCAATTGCCAGTCTATAACGTTACACTTACTGAAAAGCAGGCAAAAGGACTTAAAAATAATCCTCAAATTAAGCACGTAGAAGAAAATGCTGAGGCGCAATCTTTTGCCCAAGAAGCACCGTGGGGAATTCCTCATGTTCAAGGAACAGAAGCCCAAAACAACGGTCATACTGGAGAGGGCGTTAAAGTTGCGATATTAGATTCTGGTGTAGATGCATCCCATGAGGATTTAAATGTCGCTGGTGGATACTCTGTTTTGGTGATTCACCTTATAACGATGGTAATGGCCACGGGACGCATGTTGCTGGTACAGTCGCTGCCCTCGATAATAATCTAGGTGTTGTTGGCGTAGCACCTGATGCTGAAGTGTATGCCGTTAAAGTTCTTGATTCTAGCGGTAGTGGCTCTTATGCCGGCATTGCTGAAGGTATTGAATGGGCGATTAATAATGATATGAATGTTATTAATATGAGCCTTGGTGGGTCTGTAAGTTCAGATGTTTTAAAGGAGTTTGTCGACCTTGCATATCAAGAAGGAATTTTAGTAGTTGCGGCTGCTGGTAATAGTGGTACTTGGTTAGGATGGTTCGATACGGTTGGCTATCCAGCTAAATATGAATCCGCCATGGCAGTAGCAGCAATTGATCAAAGCAATAACCGCGCTTCATTCTCAAGTGCAGGTAACGCAGTTGAAATTTCTGCCCCAGGCGTAGGAGTGTTAAGTACTGTTCCAGGTAATAGTTATGATTCTTACGATGGAACCTCTATGGCATCGCCTCACGTGGCAGGTGTCGCAGCTCAAGTTTGGGCAGCTAAGCCTAATTTAACGAACGTTGAATTACGTGAACTACTTAATAATACAGCAGAAAACCTTGGTAGTTCATTCCATTATGGAAATGGTCTTGTACAATCTTTTGAAGCCATTTCCTATTAATCTAGCGTTTAATATAAAAACCCTTTAGGAGGTCTATAATGAAAAAGATACTGTTCATTTTAAGTGCATTGGTTTTACTACTAATGCCGCTTCAAACAGGCTTCGCACAAGAAGTCGAGCCACAATCTAAATCAGACTACTTAGTAAAATTTGACGGTCCAGCTGAAAAAGGTTTACTAAAAGCCTTCGGTGTTGAAGACCAAGACATCAAACATACTTTTACTAAGCTTCCAGTAGTGGCACTAAGTCTTTCCGATAATCAGGCTAAAAGTTTACTCAACCATCCTCAAATTGAGGCAGTTGAAAAAGATGCTAAAGTTAAGGCTTTTGCGCAAACAACTCCATGGGGCATCCCACATGTTCAAGGCACTGATGCTCAAAATGACGGACACACAGGTAACGGCGTTAAAGTTGCTGTACTAGATACGGGTATTGATTGTTCCCATGAAGATTTAAATGTATCTGGTGGTCACTCAGTATTTGATGATGCTGAAAATAGTGACCCTTGTAATGATGGGAATGGTCACGGTACTCACGTAGCTGGTACAGTGGCAGGACTAGATAATGGATTAGGTGTGCTAGGCGTTGCACCACAAGCTTCTTTATATGCGGTAAAAGTATTAAACAATGATGGTAGCGGATCTTATTCTGGTATCGCTGAAGGAATTGAATGGGCTATTAATAATGACATGGATATTATTAATATGAGCCTAGGTGGATCACAAAGCTCTTCTATCTTAGAAGATTTTGCAAATCTAGCATATGATGAGGGTGTGTTAGTGGTTGCAGCAGCAGGTAATAGCGGTAACAAAGGCGGTAAAAATGATAGCGTTGGTTACCCTGCAAAATACCAATCTGTTATTGCGGTAGCTGCGGTTGATCAAAATAATCAACGCGCAAGCTTCTCGAGCACAGGGCCTGCTGTTGAATTATCAGCACCTGGTGTTAATATCCTAAGCTCTGTTCCTGGTAACAGTTATGATTCTTATAACGGTACATCAATGGCGTCACCACACGTAGCAGGTGTAGCAGCTCAAGTTTGGGCAGCTAAGCCAGGTTTATCTAATGTTGAACTTCGTCAGTTATTAAATGATACCGCACAACCTTTAGGTGATTCTGGCCAATATGGCTTAGGTTTAGTTCAATCATTAGATGCCATTAATCAATAATTAACTATAAGAGCTGTCCTAAAAGTCATAATTAATGACTGATGGGCAGCTTTTTTTAGTTCTTTCTGCAAGCACAACGCGGGTTTCACAAAGCGCACTTCGTTTGTGATCTTAACTCCCCCTCTTCTATATTCCTACTATTTTTTATTAAATAGCACAAAAATCGATCTGATTTTTGATGTAAAAACAATATCTGACTTCATTTATCTCCTTCGACAAATTTCCGCAAAAACAGTCAGTCGTTCGTACCACTAGCCTATCAACCTTATTTACCATTCCTACCCAACTAAAGACTTATTTATTTCATTTCACAGAGGTATTCATTAAACTTTGCTGAAATAAGATGCAATAAATTAATTGGGAGGGTGTGTATGAGAAAGTATTTAAAATTAAATAGGAAATTATTACCTATTACGATGATTCTACTAATGCTTTTTTCGACATGGGTTAACACAGGACTTATAACTTCGATTCATGCTGACAGTGATGTTGAAAAAAGCGAATTAGAAATTGAGAAGGAACGCGAGAAAGCCTTTGAAGAGCAAGACAACGAGCCAAATGAATCAGAGGAACTTAAAAACATCCTGTCAGGCCTCGGATTTACACCTAAGCTTGCCGAACAAACGCCACGAGAACCAAATGCCCCACCTAAAATTGATAAACAAATTTCAAAACAACTCCAAGAAAAGAACAAGTGAATGTTATTATTCACTTAAAAGACCAAACGAATTTCCAGTCCATATACCAAAATATTAAAGGTAAAACGAAAGCTGAGCGTGCTGAACACGTTAGAGAAACCTTAAAGACAAAAGCTCAAGCATCGCAAAAGGGTTAAAGCAAGCTCTATCTGCACTAGAATCAAAAGGGCAAGCTGCTGTTAAAAATGAACTTTGGATTAATAATAGTATTGTCGCAAGTATCAATAAAAAGCGTTAAAGTCTCTTAAAGAACGTGAAGATGTCGAACGTATTCAGTTAGATGAAACATTAAAGGTCCCTAAAGTAACTGTTGAAAGTACCCCTAATCTACCAGAGTGGGGACTTGAAAAAATTAATGCTCCTCAAGTATGGGGAGATTATGGAATTACTGGTGAAAACATAGTCGTTGGAATTATGGATACAGGCGTAGATGGTAATCATGAAGCTCTTAGACATAATTACCGCGGTAGAAACGGTGATCACGAATCATCATGGATTGATCTCTCTGGTGACGGTTACGAGACTCCAGGTGATGGACATGGTCATGGTACTCATGTTGCCGGGACAGCAGTCGGCGGGGGTGAGGGTGAACCAATCGGTGTTGCTCCTGGTGCTGAATGGATTGCCGCAAAGATATTTAAAGATAGTGGTTCTACTACTCTATCAGCGATTCACGAAGCGTTTCAGTGGTTTATGGCTCCTGGAGGTGACCCAAGTAAAGCACCTCATGTCGTTAACAATTCTTGGGGTAACTCAAATACTTATACTTTAGAATTCTACGACGATGTACAGGCTTGGATTTCAGCAGGTATTTTCCCATTATTTGCAGCCGGAAACGATGGGCCAGGTGCTCAAACGATTGGATCTCCTGCTAGTTTTGTAGATTCATTTGCGGTCGGTGCTACCGATCGTTACGACCAGATTGCATCTTTCTCTAGTCGTGGTCCAGTATATTGGGAAAACGAAGATGGTGAAATGGTCAGTTATATAAAACCAGACCTTGCGGCACCTGGTCATGAAATTTATTCAGCTTGGCCAGGTGAAGGTAAGTATAACACAATTAGCGGTACCTCAATGGCTACACCACACGTAGCTGGGTCCATTGCGCTACTTTTAAGCGCAAAGCCTAATCTTAGTGTTCAGGAAATTGCTGATCTATTAAAAAATACAACCCGAAAAGAAGCACATATGGGTGAATTGCCTAACACTCAGTACGGCACTGGTATTTTAAACATTTATCAAGCTGTAACAGAAGCTGCTTTTGCCGGAACATTCACAGGAGAAATTACAAATGGAGACGGCGAAAAGATCTCTGGTGAAATTCTATTACCAGATTTAAACCAAACGATTGAGGTTGAAGATGGAAGCTTCACTCATAAGATCCGTGAAGGGGAACATGAGGTCATCGTTCAATCATTTGGTTATGTGGACTTTGAAACAACCATCACAATTGAAAAAAATGATACAACTGAAGTGAACTGGACATTAGATCAAGCCGAATCGTATACCGTAACCGGGCACGTATTAAACAGCGAATCAGGTGAACCGGTACCTTATGCATTCATTCGAGTTAAAGATACACCGTTAAATACGATTCGCACGGATGAAAATGGAGAATTTACCATCGATCACTTACCTGTTGGCTCTTACGAATTACAATTAACAGGTTCAGACATATTAGGCACAACTAAAACGATTGAGCTAACTCAAGATACAAATATTGATATTAACGTTGAACCAAACCCTAATCCTGGTGAACCAAATTGGAAAACAGCAAACCAGAACTTTGCTCGTAATGCCGTATCAACTAATAGTATTGATATCGAGCAATTAGAAAATAATTGGTCTTATAACACCGATACAAAAGGGCAGATTATATTCTCTTCCCCTTCAGCAGCTGAGAATACAATGGTTTTTACAACTGATCGCGGCTGGGTGACAGCTCTTAATATTAATACACAGGAAGAGTTATGGAGTATACGTTTAGGTGATACGTTACGCTCTACTCCAACTATTCACAATGGCGTTGTTTATGTATCAGGTGGTTCAGATCAATCCATTTATGCATTAGATCTTGAAACAGGACGCACACTCTGGAGTCAAGACATCGGACAACCAGCAGTATACGAAGCTCCAATTGTTAAAGATGAAACCGTGTACGTAGGGTCTAGTATGGATACTGAAACAACAGTTTATGCTCTAAGTGCCCATACGGGTCAAGTAGAATGGTCGGTTGATATCAATGCCTCGTCATTCTTTAACCCTACTCTTGGAGACGAATATTTATACGTCGGAACGTTTGAAGATAAAACATTAAGAGCATTAAACCTAGACGACGGTTCCACTAGTTGGAGCTATACTCTAGAAGAAAATGAAGGGTTTTTATCCCATCCCGTATATAAGGACGGTAACGTTTATGCATTGTCTTCAAACATGGGTAGTAATGGAACTTTACACGCCCTAAATGCGAACGATGGCTCGCTTATATGGAAAACAAACCAAGTTGGCGATTCGCAAGCTAACTCCCCTATTGTTTATGGTGATATGGTCATTGTTAGCTCAGCGAGTCAGCCAATCGTCCGCGCCTTTAACGTTCAAAATGGCGAAGAAATATGGTCTAACGATCAGACAGGGACGATTTTAAACAATGGTGCTATTACTAGTAACGGTATTCTAGTCATTTCAAACACAAATGGCACCCTTATGTGGATGGATGCTTTCACAGGGGAAATCCTAAAGAAAGGGTCACTTCCAAATTACAGTACGTCAACTCCTGTTATTATGCCAGGATCAGTCTTCATTCCTCATTTATCTGGAATTGAACAATTTATTGCTCCCGGAATATTAACTGGTGTGATTCAAGATGATGCTGGTCAAGGAATAGAGGCTAACGTTTCCATAGAAGAAACAGGGCAAGCTACAACAGCGAGTGGGCAAGGTGAGTATACATTCAAACATGCCCCAGGGGAATTTGAGGTCAAAGTCAGTGAGTATGGTTATGAACAAATCACTGAAACGATCACATTCGTCTCTGGTTATGAAATCAATCAAGACTTTACACTACAAGAAGCAGAAGCTGGCTCACTAAAGCTAACCGTTACAAACGAAAGAACAGGCGAAGCGATTGAGAATGTTGAAGTCGAATTAAAAGATACTCCAGTAAATGGAACAACAGATTCAAATGGTTTATTTGAACAATCTGAAGTTTATGCTGGAACTTATGATGTCACACTTAATTTAAATGGGTTTGAAACTAAAACGGAAACAATTGATATTACAGCTAATACCCTTAATGATTTCGAATTTACATTAAAGCCAATTGGCATCGCTGTTTTGAATGACTATGAATCAGAAATCACTGAACTCCTCAATTTAAATGGATTCCTAGCTGAGGAACGTGATTGGGATATTATTGAGGACATCAATCGTTACGATATCGTTTACTTAAATGGTGCTTATACCACAGACGGACAACCACCTGATGAAGAAACCTTTAATGAATTAGTTCAAAAAGCAAAAGAGTTCGATGTGAATCTAGTATTCGCTGATACTTGGGGCCAGAGTTATGGAAGTATACACCATTTAACTGATTATTATGAGGACCCACAAGAGCTTCTTCATAATTATGGGTCGGGAACAGTATCTTTAAAGGTAAATGAAGAACATCCTATTTTTGAAGGTTATGAAGTTGGAGATTATTTAGAGTTAAGCAGCCGAAGCGGCGACTTCGCATGGTTCAATCAATATTCAGGCAGGGACCTTGCAGAAATTGGATCATCCGAACTTGGATTAGTCGGTACAGGTGTTGCTTATAAGCCTGTTAGTGAGAATAGTGCGCACTTGTTACTATCGACACATTCGGCGTCACCATGGTCTTCTCCTTTCCAAAGCTGGCAACAAGATATGCAAAACGTTTCTTAAACAGTATGAATTACTTGTTATCAGCTGAATTCGGTCAGGTCACCGGAACGGTTAAGAATGAGGAAGGCGATCCGCTTAACGCTACAGTTGAAGTTGTCGAAACAGGTTATCAATACAATGATCAAAGCGACCTTAATTTCTATCATGATGTAGGGACGTATACCCTGAAAATCAGAGCATCTGGTTACGAGACAAAGACGCAAGAAGTTGAGGTTAAAAATGGAGAACCTGTTAACTTAGATATTGTATTAGTCTCAACGCAAGGTGGTTCGGTCACTGGCGAAATCATAGATTCGCTGACAGGTGCACCTTTAGCAGGTGTTGATATTACACTCCATCAGGAAGGAGAAGTCGTTTCAGAAACAACTTCTGGCGAACAAGGATACTATGAATTTTTAGATTTAGATGAAGGCCACTACACGCTCAAGCTTAATAAAGAAAATTATATACAGGAATCCACCAGACTTGAAGTCGGTTCTGTACCTATTGAACAAAATGTGGAACTTACACAAGTTCCATCTGTAGCAGTACTAGATGATTACTATTCAAGTGAACGTAGTTCGAATCGGTGTTAGAAGAAGTCGGTATTCCAGTAGAAGAAGTTTCTGATGATGAGATTATAGATCGTTTAGATGAATTTGATGTCGTGTTTGTGAATGGTCTAGGTCTTGACCTTAGAGATCAGATAGATCAATTACTTCATAAAGCCGATCAATCGAAGACAAGTGTCGTATTTGGAGAAACGTATTATACATCATCTCCTTTAAATCAATTAGTCGAAAGACGCGGTGATCCATCTAGTCGAAACAGAGCTGACCATTCATCTAGCACAGAATATGTCGTCACTGAACCACATGAGATATTTGGTGATTTAGAAGCCGGGGACACCATTGAAATTCTACCACCTGGAAGTGGACGCATTGCTGCTTATGGTGGATATAGTGGTTATAATATCGCCGACATTAAAACCGAGATTTAAACCAACCTTATGGACCTGGAATGGGTTATAAACCTAGGACAGAAAGCAGCGTTGAACTATTACTTGGAGGGTACGGTTTTACTTTTAGTCATGATGCGGATGACTACACAGCAGAAGGTAAAGAACTACTTATTGATAGCATCGTTTGGGCAGCTCATGCTGAATTCCCGACCATTAATGGAACAGTGGCAGACCAAGAAGGGAATCCTCTTGATGCAACTGTTAAAGTCGTTGGCGAAAGCTTTGAAACTACCACAAATGATAATGGCGAATACTCCATTGCATTACTAGAAGGTGATTATGAAATAGAAGTGGAATCATTTGGATATGAATCTCAAACCATTTCAGCATCTGCTAGTCATGGCAATGAACCTGTTAACGTTAAATTAGAGGTACACCAAGAAGCAGGATCTATAAGTGGTGTAATTGAGAATGAACAGGATGGCCAAGCCATTCAAGATGTTAACATCAATGTTGATGGAATTCCGCGAGAAACGACAAGCAATACTCAAGGAGCATTTAACATCGATCGAATGGAGCCTGGAGAATACACATTAACCTTAACAGCAGATGGTTATGTTACGAAAGAACTTAACATTTCTATAAATCCAGGTGAAAATTTAGATCTGACAATTAGAATGAAGCCTTCTCCTCTTGTGGGGATCATTGTAGATAACCAATCAAATGATGAAACTCTAGCTAACTATTTAGAAGGTCGAGGCTTTAATACAAAAGAGCTATTCTATACTGATTTGGATCAACTTAGTGATTTAGATTTAGTCATTGCTAACTCAGACTATAATCGTGACCTCGAACCGACAGAGGAAGAATTTGATCGTTTCCTTAAAGCAATTGATCAAGAAAAATTATCTGTTATTTGGACAGGACATGTAAATGGTCGAGGCGGCATACGCTTTTTACATCAGTATGAGAATAATCCGCAAGTTGAAATAAGAGAACGAGACGCTGATAAGACAATTAAACCTATTGCTGAACACCCAATTACAGCTGGATTAGAGGTTAATGACACTTACTCTTTCGAAAGTCGTTCAGATTACTATTATGCATTTGATGAGTACGATGGTCATACCGTAGCTACAGTCAACCATCCAACTGAAGGTGACCTAGGTGATTTAGCCGCGTATAAAGGAAGAACGACAGATTCCGTTGAAGTGCTACTTGCTAATACAACATTCGGGTATCAGTTTAGCCCTGATGAGCCACGTTACTTCAATGAAACGCTTGTCAAGCTCATTAATAACTCCATTCTTTGGACATTAGACAATGAAGAATCTTTAGCAGCCGACGTTAATGGTGTTATTAATAACGATTTAGGTACGCAAATTGCAGGTACGGTGACGGTTAAAGAAACAGGGAAAATCATTGAATCAAATGCTGATGGTGAGTTTTTCTTAGGGTTACAAGAAGGCACTTACACATTAGAAATTGAAGCATTTGGTCATCAAACTGGTGAATTTTCTATAACGGTTGAAAATGGCGAAGTTTATAATGAAACTTTCACTATACAATCTAACGACATCGGAACATTAAGTGGTCAAATTTTAGATGGTGAAACTGAAGAGCCTATTTCCGGAGCAACCGTTAACATTTTAGGGACACCAGCTTCTGTTGAAACAGATGAAAATGGAGAATTTGAATTAACCCTCCCTATTGGTAGTTATGACTTGCAGGTCATGGCTGAAGGGTATATGACCACAACAGAAACAAACATTGACATCAAGCATAATGAAACTACGGACGTTTCAGTCTTCATGCCTTACTCCGAAAAAGTTGCTGTCATTACGATGTCATCTCGGTTTGATGAATTTGAATCAGTCATGACAAATGCTGGGTACGATGCCGATTACATTAACTATACAGATTTAGATGAGTTTATTTCAGAAATTCCAAATTACGCTTTAATTATCTATAACAATCACTCTTATTATACGAGTGATGAACTGTTTACCGATTTCATTGAAAAAACAGACGAGCATGAAGTTAGTGTTATCTTCGCATCGCAATATGGTGGTGGCACGATTGGTGATTTAAGTGATTTACTCGGCGACCCTGCTGATGTTGAGCATGGTTTTGTGCCAGGTCACATCAATATTAAAACGATGCAAGATCACCCACTATTTGCTGGTATTCAGGATGAAGAGTTCCGCATATTAGATGATGGCGACAATAATCAGCAGTATGCGATTTACGAAGATTATAGCGGTACAACTATTGGCTCCATTTCTCATGATCAAGAGGGTGTTATTGGGGATGGTATCGGCTATGATTTCCGAACTGCGAATAGTGTGCACCTACTACTGTCTGGGTTTCAAATTGGCAGCTACTCAGATCCAACATCGAACTGGACAGATGAGGCTCACATCTTCTACCAGAATGCTATGAACTGGGCGCTAAATGCTAGCATTGGTGAGATTCGTGGTACAGTAACTGATGTTAATGATGAACCAATTGCAAATGCCACTGTTAGTATTCCGGGTCTCGACATTGAGACGACAACCAATGCTAACGGCGAGTACCAAATCGGTATTGGTACTGGAACTTATGACGTGAGCGTATCAGCTCGTGGTTATCATGAAGACACCAAATCAGTCACAGTAGAATCTCAAGGACATTCTGCTGAACTAAACTTTACGCTTGAGGCCATTGAAGGTCAACCAATTACTGGTCAAGTTATGGATGCTGAGAATGAAGGAACATTATCTGGTGCGACTGTTGAGCTATATATTGGTGATGAAACAGAACCAATTGAGACAGTTGAAACAAGTGAAGATGGCCAGTTTAATTTCGATCAACTTTTACCAGATGATTATGTACTGAAAATTAAACGGGATGGTTATTTAAATAAAACGATTGAAACAGTCCTTGGAGATAAACCAATTACTGTTGATGTTCTTCTAAATGACATAAAAGTTGCTGTCGTAGGAGATTTTAAAAACAAACTTCAGACTCTATTAAATGACCATGACTTGTACGCTGAAGGACGAGATTGGGATGTTGCTCAAGATGTCACTGAATACGATTTGATTATTCTTAACTCAAGTGAAGGAAATCCGGAGCAGCTTCAAGAATTAATCGATGCCACCGATGAACATGATGTTAGCTTAGCCTTCCTTGGTACATGGGGGGCGAATCGTGGCTCAATTCCTACTCTTAAAGATACAGTAGGTTACCCAGAACGTGGAGATGATGGATACGACGAAGGAGAAGTCATTCTTAACGTCAGCGATTCAGAACATCCAATTTTTGAAGGATTGCCAGATGAGATGACAATTCATAGTGAGAAGAGTCCATACTCTGCTTTTGTTAACTATCCAGGACATCAATTAGGAGATCTTCAAGTGGATGGTGAAACTAAAGGGACTGCAGTCGCTTATAGTTATCGAAGTCAGCAGTCAGTTCATTTATTACTATCTTCATTTGCAGTCAACAATATGATCGGACCTGGTTACGGATGGACAGAAGATGGACAAGCACTATTTGTTCAAGCTATGGACTATGCTCTAAATGCGGAGCAAGAACCTCCAAGTACTCCTGCTTGGGATCAGAAACGGTTAAAAAACTGATGAATCACTTGTGACATTAACTGGACAAGCAGAGCCATTTACTACTGTTAATATATATGAAACTAAAGGAAATAAAACAAATCTAGTTGGCTCAGGTAAAGCTAATTCAGATGGGGAGTTCGCTATTGAAATTGAATTCTCGAATGGAAACCACTTCTTAAAAACAGAAGCCGAAAACTTCGCAGGAACATCTGACTTAAGCGAACAGATGCAGCTGATTGTAACAAGTGAATAAATTAATAAAGGGTGGCTCATAACTGAGTCACCCTTTTTATAACTTGACGATAATTTAAAAAAAAGTTATCGTAACATCCATAATACTTAACGTAACAATCACTAAAACTTGCCGTTAAGTCATCGGTAAAAAAGTCCCTCAATGAGTAAATCTTCTTCCCGCCTCTCCCTACTGTGGTTTTAGCAGTGACCATTGAATTTAATATAGCCTCCTCTGTCGCTTCACTTACAGCTTGAAACGCTTGATTGATGTCATCCTCATGTATCGCTTTAAAACTTTGAAGACCATTACTAGAGTTATGCGGAACTTTATTGTCAGTTGAAAACCCAATGACAATATCCCCGCTTCCATTACCGTAAAAAGATCCCGTACGTGAAATGCCTGCAGCTGATCGTTTAATCACTCTTCTCAGTTGTCTGTGGCTAACCGGTAAGTCTGTTGCGACCACCACCATAATAGAACCCTTATCTGGTTCTGACGTAACATCAAGTTGCTGCTTTAAACTTTTACCGATATCTCGGCCATCTATGCGAAACTGATCGAGTTGTCCAAAATTTGATAAGACAAGAACTCCTAGTGTGTATGTACCATGCTCATACTGAATGATTCTTGAGGATGAGCCTATTCCTCCTTTTAAACCAAAGCATGACATGCCAGTTCCGGCCCCAGTGGCTCCTTCCTCAAAATCTACACGTGCTTTGTTAAGAGCATGATGGGCATCTTCTTTAGTCAAAGCCATGGCACGTATATCATTTAAGATCATATCATTACATTCACCAACAAAAGGATTAACCGTTCCAGTAGTGCGCCCAATTTCAGGGTTCTGTTTTAACGTATACTCAATTAAAGCCTCCGAACAAACTCCAACATTAAAGGTATTAGTGAGTAAAATCGGGGTTTCAATTGTGCCTAATTCATTAATCTGAATAGAACCAACTGTCTTTCCAAAACCATTTATGACATGTGTTGCCCCAACGACTTTTTCTTTAAAAACATTTCCATTATGGGGAAAAACAGATGTAACGCCTGTATGAAGATCACCTTTAGCGAACGTTTGATGACCGACTTTCACACCATGTACATCTGTTATTTTATTAAGTTTACCAGTGTTCATTGTTCCTATTTTATAACCATAGTCTCGAATCCGTTTCACCAATGCCTCCACTCCTTTTCTTTTTAGTTTAACTTAATTAAAAAACCGTTTCACTCATCTCTGAGTAAAACGGTTGATTATTTATTGATAATTTTGTGGGCCTTGGTTCTGTTGGTTTTGTTGCTGTTGCTGCTGAGCCTGCTGTCCCATTTGAGCTTGTTGCTGGTTCATTTGCGACTGCTGTTGCTGACCCATTTGGGCTTGGCCTTGTTGAGCTTGATTAGCCTGTTGACCTTGCTGAGCCATCTTGTTATGGGCTGGGAACGATATGTTTGATAAAGCTTGACTCGCTTCATTTTGGAATATGTTTTGAGTGGCTAGGTCACCAAGTGATAACATCCCAGCTAATTGACCATTTTCTGTGACCGGTAAACGACGGATTTGTTTCTCTGCCATTAATTGTGCTGCTTGATGAATATCCATGCTCGCATCTGCTGTAGTGAGCTGATCACTCATGCACTCACCTACTGTACAGTTTCCGTCCTTATCCATTGCCGTTGCACGCGTTGTAATATCACGGTCTGTAATAATTCCTCTTAACGCACCATTCTCAACAACCGGAATAGCGCCGATATCGTTTTGCACCATTAATTCAGCCGCTTCTTTTAAAGATTGCTGAGGGGTAACAGATACAACATTTGTACTCATTAAGTTTTTGATTGAATTTTGCATAATAAAAAATCACTCCTTTTACCATTTATATTTAGCAAAAGAAGTGATATTATGCACAGAAGATATAATAGACAAAAAGGCTACTGAGGTGAACTTAATGGAAGTTTTCGGTTCCGTAATCGACAAGCAAACACGTTGTAAGCACTATCATAGTAAATATGATGTGATTGCTATTAAATTCAAATGTTGTAACGCTTACTATCCATGTTATAAATGCCATGAAGAATCGGTCAGTCACTCTATTGAACGCTGGGAACCAGAAGAGTTTAATCAAAAAGCGGTTCTATGCGGCATCTGCAGGCATGAATTAACGGTGAATGAATATTTGAATTCTGCTAACCAATGCCCAAATTGCCAAGCAAAGTTTAATCCTGGTTGTCAGCTTCATCACGATTTATATTTTAAGGTTTAGTATATCTTGTCGCCTAATTTGGCGACAAGTCATCATCTAACCCTCCACATCTCTTCTTCTATATAACCATAAACCAAACACCATAAAGACCGCAGCAATCACACTGAGAATCAATGAACTCATAAACTCAAAACTTTCTATGGGATAGTCCACAACATGTTCAAAAGCGGAAATGTTTCGCACAGCATCCGAAAATTGAAGTAGATCTCCCATATAAATGACTATAAATATAAATCCTAAATAGATCCACCCTAAACTATTCAATCTACCTAAACCTATAAAAATACTTGCTACACCAATCATGATCCATGAAGCAGGCAAAAATACCATAATTGAATTAAACAATTCCATAAAACGTTAAGTCTTCCTCAATTACCCAAGCCCCAGCGCTACTAAGACCTAACGCACCTGCTCCTAACGTTATAATACTTGTAAAGATCGCAACTAAAATATAGTTACCAAATAGTTTGACCCTTGGTAAAGCTGTTGCTAGTAATTGTTCTGTTCGATTACGTTTTTCCTCTTTCCTCAATTTATTAACAGCCATAACAGCTGGAATGGTTGAAAGTACAGCCATAATGGATGCGATCATCGTAATAAACTGTAGCGTCATGGATACGCCCTCTTGAGTCGCCATAACTTCCTTCATCATTTCAATCTCAGCAAAATACGTGTCTGTATCACCTAGGACAGATCCATAGGTAGCACCAAATACATAAGCCACAACTGCCCAAGAAATAATCGATGTTTTCTGTAATCGTATTGTTAAGCCTAAATGTGATTTCGTCAAAGCCCCTGCGTCACGCTTTCCTCTCTTTGAAGGTAAAAAGCCTGCTCCTAGATCTCTAATTGAATTTAAATACATAGCAATAATCACAATGACTATTGACAGCAAGAATGTCATCATAACGGGCCACCAATAGTTATTGACATATACTTCTGATCTCAATACCCAACCAAAGGGTGAAAACCAGGAAATAGTATCATTGACCACATCACCAATCGCTCGAATGAGGTAACTTAATCCAACTAGTAAAAATGATAATCCAACAGCCCCTTTAGAGGTCTGGGTTAACTGAGCGAAGAAAGCCGTTGTTGCTGAAAAAAATAACCCGGTAACACCTAATGCTGCTCCGTATAACATGGAACCATTAAAACTCATGCTTTCAATACCAAGAGCATAAAGACCAAAACCTGTTGCTAAGCTTAATATGATATAAATCATCGACATGACTAAAAGAGTTGATGTTAAATTTGACAATCTTCCGCTTGGTAAGGCACGTATGAGTTCTATTTTCCCTTCCTCTTCTTCTGCACGAGTGTGGCGTACAACTAATAAGACACTCATAACAGCAATAATGAGTAGCGTGATTGCCAACATCTGATGGGCCATCATGGCTCCAACCGTATAATTATCTAACCCAAACCCCGGTCCTAATAGAGCAGTAATAGCTGGATTCTCCATCGTCGATGCCACTTGTTGCCGTTCTGCTTGTGAGGCATATAAATCTTTATATGCCCAGGCCGTAAGTATCGTCATCGTCAAAAAGCCAAATAGCCAAATAATGAAACGTAAACGATCACGTCTAATAATCAGCTTCATTAACATTCCAGTTTTTAAAAATTGGCCACTCCCCATTATTTCACACCTCCAGCTTCTCCTTCATAATGTCTCATAAATAAATCTTCTAAAGTTGGTGGTGCACTCTCTAACTTAATCACTCCCGCTTCGCTTACTTGTTTCATAACACCGTCTAATTGATCCGCATCCACTTGAAAACGGTACTTATTACCGTCACTTTCTAAATCATGTATTCCATCTAGGTGGTCAAACGATAGTGGATTCTTGGTTTCAAGTAGAATTGTTGTACGAGTTAAATGTCGCATTTCGTCTAATGAGCCTGATTCAATCATCTCACCATTACGAATAATCCCAACTTGATCACATAATTTTTCAACCTCAGATAAGATGTGACTTGATAATAAAACGCTTTTCCCTTCTTCTTTCGCTTCTAAAACGCATTCTTGAAATACACGCTCCATTAATGGATCAAGCCCTGATGTCGGTTCATCTAAAATATATAAATCAGCATCTGCTGCAAATGCAGATACAAGTGCAACCTTCTGACGATTTCCCTTAGAGTATGTTCCGCATTTTTTAGTAGGATCTAGCTGAAATCGTTCAATTAACTGCTCTTTTCTGTTAGTATCGATTTTTGCACCTCGCATTTTAGTGAAAAAATCAATGACTTCCCCGCCTGTTAAATTAGACCATAAATTAACATCGCCAGGTACATAAGCTATTCGCTTATGAATCTCAACAGCATCATCCCAAACATCTTTACCAAAAATCGTCGCTTTACCTGATGAAGCTTTTAATATGCCTAACAATATTCGAATTGCTGTTGATTTACCTGCACCGTTTGGTCCAATAAACCGTAAACCTCCCCTTCACTTAATTCGAGATCCACTCCTCTTAACGCTTGAACTTTTCCGAAATGTTTCTTAAGCCCCTCTGCCTTTAGCATAACCATCTTTCAATCCCCCTTTTATTTGTAATAAGCCTTCTTCAAAACTTCAAGATATTCCAAAAACTCTTCGTGATAATGTTTATAATCAAACTTAGAAAAATCAATTCCTTTTAGTCTATCAATCAGAGTATTCGCATAACCATCCATGGACCATTGAATTAACTGAATCGATTTCTCTACATCTAAATCCTGCCGAAATCTAGAATAATCTATATTCTGATACAATTTAGCGAAACCTTCTATACGCAAAGTATTAATTCGTTCCTTTTGATCATTTGGCAAATGTGCATCTTCCATTACAAACACTTCACTCATAAAATAAACAAATATTCATTTTGGAAATGAACTTTCATCTTAAGCTCTACAATTTGACTAAAACGTTTAAAAATCAGTCTCATTAAGGTCAAATTGTTCAATATAATCATGTTCGATTGCATCTAAGCTGTTTCTAATTAAAAATTCAAAGAGCTCCTGTTTATTCTTAAAATAATAATATAGCATTCCTTTCCCTACTCCAGCTCGTTTTACAATTTGGTTAGTGGAAGCTAATTTATAACCCTTTTCAGCGAACTCTTTAAGTGCTGCATTTATAATTTTCATTTGTGTATCTTCCTTAATGTGATCAAATGCCATTTATTAGACAACCTCCTTGACCGCATTGGTCAATATCATTATAAATGTATTAGACCACTATGGTCAATATGCATAATTTCAAAATTTTACTATTAATCTTATATAAGATGTGATATTATATTTTTTGAAAACAAAAGGGAGGAATTTACAGCATGCTAAAAAAGTCGCCTTAAGTAGTTTGTTGTTGGCGCTATTGCTTGGAGCTTGTTCTTCAGGGGAATCTAAAAGTGATAAAGAAGTTGTGATTGATACATATCAATCAATGATGGAAATGGAAAAAGTAGATTCAACAGGTACTCTAGACGTTAATGTAGAAGCTGATGTTCAAGACCCCATGATTAAACCTTATATTCAAATGGTTAATGATATGGAATTCAGTGTTGATCAGCGTATGGATATGACTCAAAATCTTCAAGAGATGGTTGTTCACTTGTCAGCTACCATGAGTCCTATGACGTTAACATTGATTTACCAGTATTACAAGACTTAGAAAATCAAACGCTTTACGTTGAGACTGATAGTTTAGTTGATAATTTAGGCATGTTCTTAGGGAATACTGAACAATTGAAAGGTAAACTATTAAAATTAGATATGAATGAGTTAGAAGGTACGGAAGCCCCGCAAGTTGACTATCAAGAAATGCAAGAAAAGACAACTACAATATTAACTGACTTTTTAAATGAAAAAAGTGATGAGGACTTTACAAAAGAAGAAAATACGTATATCACAACTTTTTCTAAAGATGAATTAATTGAAATGTTCTCTAAATTAGTGACTGAATTTGACGACAGCATTCCTGAAGATGAACTTCAGCAAGGTGTTGAAGAAATGAAGACAGCACTTAAAGATGTTGACTTAAATACATTTGAGACACATGTCACTTTAGAAGATGACCAACTTAAAAGTCAGAAGTTCATTTTAGACTTAGCTTTTGATTATGAAGGCACTCCTGTCAAAATTAACTTACAGTCAGACACTGTCTATAACAGCATTGGTGAAGATGTAGAATTCACCATTGATCCAGAGAACAGTGAGTTAATTGAAATGCAAGAATTAAACCAAATGATGAATTCAATGGGATATTAATATATTAGACATTCAAGCAAACGCTTGGATGTCTTTTTTGATTTAAAAACACCCTTTAATTCGGGTGTTTTCAATCAAGATAT
The DNA here is from genome assembly GCF_001311865.1 of Piscibacillus salipiscarius JCM 13188. Lineage (GTDB taxonomy): Bacteria > Bacillota > Bacilli > Bacillales > Alkalibacillaceae > Piscibacillus > Piscibacillus salipiscarius. The sequence goes on along the minus strand of NZ_BBCD01000019.1, from coordinate 20,349 downwards.
TCTCGATCAGGCTTTTGATCGCAGTCACATATATCTTTATCTTTGTCACAATCGCAATGGGATGGTTCATCATGCTTAAAACAATCACATGGTTCATGCCAACCGCAACCACACTTCTTCTTCCTTGGTTCAATACAGTGACACTTACGTCCTTTGAGTTCTGCAATTTGGCATTCTGAACAACTACATTTACAAACAGGACGATGTCTCTTAGGTTTATGTTCATGATGTTCATAGTGATCATGGTGATCACAATCGTCATGTTTATGATGACAATGATTACTGCTGTCATGAAACAATGTCGTGACATTTTGAAGTTTCCTTAGCAATAACCATTCTTTCATCACCAAAGTTTCAAGAAACTGATTGACATTACGATTGAATTTTATAATTTCCTCATTTGTTGGATCTGATGGAAAATCACAACAATCACCTACGAATGCCTTCATCTTCTCTGCTTCAGCTTTCATTAAATTAGCTAAAGCAATTTCCTCCAAGGCAATTGATTCTAACAGATCAATTACCACATCGTTTTGTCTGGCCTGTGAGGCTCCGGTGGTATTGTGGGCATACTCATAAGTTACTTCCCTCCTCTTCAAGCAACATCTCTAGACAGGTGTTCTTTCTCATGTTTATGTTTTCTAAAGCAATTCTGTGTGGATGTAAGTATGATTTAGGTATATGTAAAAAGCCGGCTTTTTGCCGACTTCTTATTCATTCAGTAAACATTCTTCGACTACAGCTAATAACTCAGTATCAGTTAGCTGTGCTGAAAGCGATAGAAAATCAGCATCTGGATTATCAGTAATTGCGATGAAGTTTAATTGATCTCCTCCATTAACGACTTGAAGCGTAAAGTTATAAAACAATATTTGCTCTTCTAATCGTACCAACCAATATTGCTTCATTTGCTGCTTCGTCACAGTTAACGACTTGTGTCACGCGCCCTTGAGTTAGATTAATTTGTCCACCCAATTGTGCAATGTCAAAATTAAAGTTTAAATTGTTAGATGTTGGATCACAATTTTCACAGAAACGAATTGTGTACTCAGTATTGATATCTTCAAAAGTTGTTCCGTCAATGGTTGTAGTTGAAGTAATTGGTTGGTTAGATACACCATTCACCGAACACTCACACTGAGTAACTGGTCCATTGCCATTGCCATTTTCACCTTCTTCAAAATCAAGTAAATCCTCTAGTTTCATTAAGAGTAGAAACTCTTTAAAAGCTGCTATTTTTAATATTTTACTAGCATTTCGATTTAACTGAAAAAGTTCATCAATAGATTCGCCTACTAATGGTGGAAAGTAGTGAGTTGGCAGATCACCAGTTGTCCCTGGTATCTGCAATGTTCCTAAGGCTCTTTGAATTTTTTCCGCTTCTGCATTTACTAAGTGGGCCAAGCTTAACTCTTCTAGCCCAATAGAAGCTAACATAAGATTGATTGAATCCTGGTTATTCAAATCAAAATCAGGTATTTCAGGCATTCCCATCTATTACACCTCACCTTCTTATTTCTATTCTATTTATATAGATTTAATTGGTAAGAGCAAATGTCATTATAATTAATTTGTCTTTTTACTCTAATTAGATTATAATCTAATTAGATGATAATCTAATGGAGGGTGTTTCATGCAATTAGATCGGTTGGTTAATTTTCATAAAACGGTTGGTGACAAAACAAGACTAAGGATCATTGGCTTACTTAAAGAGGGGCCGCTTCACGGTCAAGCGATTGCTGGAAAGTTAGGACTGACTCCACCAACGATTTCTCACCACATTCAAAAACTAAAGGAAATTGATATCCTTTATCAGCGTCGTGATAAAATACAATCTACTATCATTTAAATGAACCTAAACTAGCTCGTTTAGCTAATGCTATTACAACGTTAGGGGATGAGGAAATGAACGAAGAATTCACGGTTACAGACGAAGAGAAACACAAAATTTTATCAAACTTCATCGGTTCGGATGGCCGACTAAAATCAATACCAGCACAGCTCAAAAAAACGCCTGATCATACTAGAACATATGGTTAGCGGTTTAGAGCCAGGTGTGACATATCCTGAACCTAAAATTAATGAACATATAAAGAAATACCACGATGACTTTGCAACCATTAGAAGAGAGTTTATTATGCACCACTTCATGACTCGCGATAAAGGTTTTTATGAACTGAACCCACGAGAGTTATGGCTTATTTAAGAACAACTCTTAACAAGCTGTACTCAGTACAGCTTTCTTTTTAGACACCTAATTAGATAATCATCTAATTAATTGAAATGAGTGTTAATCATGGATAACTGGAAAGTTTGGAAAAAAGAATCAGAATATCATAAACTATTTTTCTCTGGTGTTATAAATGGGATTGGCAACCGCTTTACACAAGTTGCTATTCTTGCGCTCATTTATGACATAACAAACTCAGCATTTGCCATAGGTCTATTATTTTTAATCAGGTTACTTCCTTTTTTAATGATGGCGCCACTAGCTGGAGCTTTAGCTGATCGACTTTCAAAGAAAACAATCTTATTGACCACCGAGCTCATTAGAGTCCCAATAGTTTTATGGTTGATTTTAGGGAATAACTTAGAACAACTTTGGATCATCTATGTCAGTTCCTTTTTACTAGCTCTAGGTGAAGCAGTGTATGCGCCAACCAGAAAAGCATTAATCCCAAATTTAGTACGCCGGGATCACTTACTAAGCGTAAATGCAATCGAACAAATCATTATGGGGCTTGTCTTAATAATCGGTTCAACCACAGGAGGCTTTATTTCATACTTATTAGGTAATAATATAGCGTTTAGTTTAAATGCGCTAACCTTTTTAATGTCAGCAATATTTTTAAAGTACTTAAAGATGCCTAACCGACAATTAGATCATTCAGTCAAACCGCCCTCACCTGCGATATCTTATAAGAAATTTCTAAAATCACCAGCGTTATTCGTGTTTTTATTCATATGCCTTACCATGCCAATCGCAAACGGAATTGATAACGTCTTAATTAGTGTTTACGCACTAGAAGTATTTAACATGGGAGACCTAGGTGTCGGTTTAATTTACGGTGGTTTAGGAATAGGTATTGTCTTAAGTTCTTTTTCTTCTCATTGGATCAAAGGCAATCTAGTCGGTGTGACTGTCCTATTCATTATCTTTGAAGGGATTGGTCATTTCCTGTTAAGCGTATCACCTACCTTTCCAATCGCCCTAGGTGCGGTTCTTGTTATGACCTTCTCTGGAGGGGTCAGTAACATTAGTTTTGATACGTTAGTTATGAAAACCGTTCCCTCACATAGGCAAGGAACCTTCTTCGGCTTAACTGAGATGATTTCAAACGTGACATTAGGTGCTTTTATTGCGATTGGAGGTTTAATTTTAGAATTTATTGAACCTAGAATTTTAGGTAGTTTAGTTGGTCTGTTATACTTTTGTTTAGCAATCATTTATTTGTTTTTATTCAAACGAATTAATTTGTTAAAAGAAAAGCGAAAACTCCGCGACATTTAAATCAAATTAAAGCCATATACTACCTCTAACGACTGTGTAGTAACGATCTGCATGCCACAGTTTTAAAGGTGGAATGAGCATTGATGAAAAACAGCTAGTATAAATTAATTACGATACAGGATTGGATGAGATGTCATGTTTAATAAAACAAAATATTTACTCATCATATTAACCGTGACGCTACAAATCAGCGCCATTGTCGCGATTTTTTATAACACAACACTTGCTGTTACCTTAGCAGTCCTATATTTGGTGGCGCTTATATTACTTATTTTACTATTTGTTTATGAACGACGAATCGAGAAAAAGGGGGAACTCAATTATGATGATCTCGACTACTGAAACGGCACCCGGATATGAGATTGAAGAGTTAATAGGATATGTGAAAGGTAGTACGATCCAGTCAAAACATGTTGGACGCGATATTACGGCAGCGTTAAAAGGGCTTGTCGGCGGTGAAATTGGTAGTTACAACGAGATGATGACAGAAGCTAGAAAGCTTGCCGTTCATCGGATGGTAGAAGATGCAGAATCTAAAGGGGCTAATGCTATTTTAGCCATGAGAATGCACACATCCTCTGTCATGGGCGGCGCAGCTGAAATCATAGCATATGGCACAGCCGTTAAGGTGACTAAAACAGTCTAAAATATAGGCTGTTTTTTCTTTTGTTTTACATAATGTTCCTAAACCATGCAATACTAAACGAATATAGGATGCATGTGAAGGAAGTGGTGTTCTTGGGAAAAGACGGAAACCAAATACCAGTCAGTAAATACTTTGAACGAAATATTGAATACTTGAATAAAGAATTAAGAGTCGAAAAAACATTCGATTTAATTCATCATAAGATCGAGCATGGTGGCATTAAAATCGGCATGTTTTTGTTGATGGGTTCGCTGGCGGAAACGCGATGATTGAGATGCTGAAGCGACTTCACGAAATTGAAGATCGTGATATGCGCCGTGACCCAATTAATGCATTAACAAAATCAATTATCCCCCATCAAGAAGTTGGTACATCAAAGGATCTAGAAGAAGTCATTGTTCAAGTGTTAGCTGGTCAAGCAGCTTTAATCATAGAAGGATGCGAACAGGCTGTATTAGTTGATACGCGTGAGTATCCAATTCGTTCCCCTAAAGAACCCGATTTAGAACGAGTGGTTCGAGGACCACGTGATGGATTTGTTGAGACGATTGTTTTCAATACAGCATTAATTAGACGACATGTTCGCGACCGTTCTCTCATTTTCGAATACTTACAGGTTGGTCAGCGGTCAAAAACTGATATTTGTTTATCCTATATAGATAGCGTAGTTGACCCTAGGTTAGTCAAACGAATTAAAGACAAAATTGAACAGATTAATATTGATAACTTATCCATGGGTGAGAAAACGCTAGAGGAATTTATTTTTGGTAAAACGATGAATCCTTTTCCTCAAGTTCGATATACTGAGCGTGGTGATACTGCTAGTGTTCATTTAATGGAGGGACACGTTCTAGTTATAGTAGATGGCTCTCCAAGTGTGATGATCTGTCCTGCAACATTCTGGCATCACCTGCAACACGCAGAAGAGTATAGACAAAAACCAATTGTTGGAGCTTTCCTACGTTGGGTACGATTCGTCGCTGTTTTTTCAGGTTTGTTCTTACTTCCGTTATGGTACTTATTTGCCACACACCCTGAACTGTTGCCACCCAATTTCAGTTTTATTGGTGTAAATGAAGAAGGTTCGATTCCTCTCTACATACAGTTTTTAGTAGCAGAGATTGGTGTAGAGATTTTAAGAATGGCTGCGATTCATACACCTAGCGCCTTAGCTACCGCACTAGGTTTAATAGCGGCCTTAATGATCGGTGATATCGCCATTAAAGTCGGGCTTTTTACATCTGAAGTTATCTTATATTTATCCATAGCTGTTTTAGGGAACTATGCGATGCCGAGTTATGAGTTATCACTTGCTAATCGAGTGATTAGATTAGTCTTTTTGAGCGCAACTGCCCTTTTCGGGGTTAAAGGCTTCGTACTTTCAATATTTGGCTGGATCATTCTTTTACTGACCACTAAAACACTTAACACACCATACCTCTGGCCTTTTATCCCATTTAATGCTAAAGCATTTTTACAAACCATAATCAGATCGCCTATGCCACTCATTAAAAGTCGGCCAAGTGTTCTAAATACCACAGACAATTCAAGTCAATCTAAAGACTCCTAACCAGCTGATTAGGAGTCTTTACCTTCTAGACGCGTAAAAACTGTATTATGAGGCAAAAACTGCACTTCATCTCATTCACAAAAAAAAGACCCCCATCATGGTGGTGACCCCAAAAAGTTAGAGTTTTAATTATGCAGCTGATTGGCTGGTTTGAATTCGGTATTTAACTGGACTTAAACCAGCCAATTTTAATTTAATTCGATCGTTATTATAGTAATAAATGAATTCCTCGATTTTTGTTTTTAGTTCATCATAAGATTTTAATGCCTCACCATAATACATTTCTTGTTTCAAAATTCCAAAGAAATTCTCCATTGTGGCATTATCTGCACATGTCGCTTTCCTAGACATACTTTGAAAAATCTTGTTTGTCTTTAATGTGTTAACCCATCTTCTATATTGGTAATGCCACCCTTGATCTGAATGGATGGTCGTTCGATACTCGGCTTTATTAGTGATCATCTCTACTGCTTGATTAAGTGGTTGAAGCACAAAATCTAATGTTGGTTTCTTAGACATACCGTAAGAGATGATTTCGCCATTATATAAATCTAATATTGGACTTAAATAAAGTTTCTCATTTCCAGTACACTTAAACTCCGTAACGTCAGTAACTAGCTTTTGAAGAGGTATAGATGTGTTAAATCTACGATTTAAACGATTTTTCGCTACCTTACCGACGGTTCCTTTATAAGACTTGTAACGAGATTTTCGTGTGAATTTTTCACACTTTAAGCCGAGCTCTCTCATGATTCGTTGGACTTTCTTATGATTTATTTGGTAGCCTTTCGCTTTTAATTCTAAATGAATACGACGATAACCATATCTCTCTCCATGTTTTTGAAACAATTCACTTATGATTTCTTTCAGTTCTTTATCAGGATCTTCTCTCTTCAATTGATGAATGTGATAATGATAAGTTGCTTCTGGTATGCCTATTACTGCTAACACATCTTTTAATTTGAATCCTTCTTCTTTGAGTTCGAATGCCAAGACTGTTTGTGCTTTTCGAGGTAGGCATTCGGGTTCTCCTGAAAAGCTTTTAACTTTTTTAAGTATGCATTTTCTAAACGAAGAAGTTCATTTTCATGTTCTAATTGTTCCTCGCGAGACATTGCCTTTTCTTGTTTTGACTGTTTCGATTTTCTTTTCGACATAGGAGCCCGTCCTTTCGGTTTTTCTTTGAGCCCTTCTATCCCTTGGTTAAGAAACAATCTCTTCCAGTTCGCAATTAGAGAAGGATTATTCAGCTTAAATTTTATTGCAGTATCTATATAAGAAGCGCCCGTTTGTCTCTTAAAGTTTAATACATCCAGCTTGAATTGAACAGAATAAACAGTATTAGAACGCTTACTACGTAAACCATCTTCACCAAATGACTTATATGAATTTACCCACATTCTTATTTGTTTCTTATCCGAAACTCCGTATTTTTGAGCTAACAAACCGTAGCCTAACGGACCTTCAAGATATTCTTTAACAACTTTTAATTTGAAATCGAAATTATATTTTGCCATACAAAAACACCCCAAAAGAGATTTTTTACTCTAACTTTTGGGGTGCAGTACCCATGTGGAGGTCAAATTGCTTACATTAATAAATAGTAAACCATGCTACCTAGATAGTTTCCTATGACATACCCAAGCGTTCCGACAAGCATGATTGGCGCGATCAGTTTCGTCCAACCTTTCGCAATCGCAAAGGCCGCAGCTGTTGTTGGACCGCCAATATTTGCATTACTTGCTACAATCATCTCTTCTAAACTAAACTTAAATACTCTACCTACTGTAAATGTAATTAGCATATTAAATAATACAATGATCGCCATAAAGACAAGTAGTAACGGAGCATTTTCAATTAATAATGGTAGAGATGCCGGAACACCAATGACGACAAAGAATATATAGATTAAGTACGTTCCTATTTCCTGTGCACCATGTATGTTTTCGAAATACTTACCAAATACCGTAACAGCAATGACGGTTATGGTTGTTAGCATTAAGTATCCATCACCAAACAAACCATTTAATAAGTTTAAGAAAAAGCCAACATCTTCACCTGACGGAATGACATTGCCTATAATTTCTGCTAATTTAAATGATACGGCTACGCTGTTCCGATCGCAAAGGCAATGTCCTTTAACGAAATGCCTTTTCTCTTCCAATAATCTGCAACTGTATTTTCATTAGAATCTCCGGCACTCTTTTCTAACTCATCTACATATGGCGTACGATATTTCCTTCTAAAGAAAGCAACTGTTGGCATGATAATTAAAACAAAGAAATATAAAGCCATTAAAATATTATCCGCAACAATAGCAGATGACGCTAGTTCACCCGGGACTTCTAGCTTAGCCGATAGAGCAGCAAAGTTGACGCCACCACCGGTATACGAACCCGTTTCGAGGCCCGCTAACTTTTCAGGCTCTGGAACTACTTTCTGCAGAGCAAAAAATGCTATAAATGCACCTACGACAGTTCCAATTGCACTTATTAAAAAGAGCACTAACATTTTACCGCTCTCGTTCCAAATCTTACGAAGGTTCGCTTGGAACAATAATAGTGGAATAGCTAACGGAATGACATAGGTCCAAACTGCATCATAAGCAGGAGCCTGTACAGGTATGACGTTAATGTTAACTAAGATCATCGCCCCTACAAGTGCAATGATGGCGCCTGTCACTTTGGAAGCCCATTCATATTTTTGCTCCAAATAAATACTAAACGCTGCCCACCCGGCTAAAACCCCACAAGCCAAGTATCTTCCGGCTTAATTAAGCTATTCATTTTTCCACTCCCTTTTTTAATTCTATATTATAAAATATTTTGATTCTTTTTAAAAATGAATCTTAATTAAATAAACCGCTTCATTTAAGTGCTCTAAATGTGGTTCGTAACCTTGCCTTTTTAAAAAGTCCCCCAGATCTGAAGATGCAATACGCTCATGAACTGGAGGGCCTGATTCTGATTCAACTGCTTCCCAGTCAATGATGATTAAACTTCCGCCCTTTTTAATGATTCGTTTAAATTCATTAAGTGCTACTTCCATATTCGGAATCTCATGCATAACAAATGCAATAATTCCTTTATCGGCAAGTTCGTGATCAAGAGCAATGTCTTGCAAATCACTTTCAACATAATCAATATTGGTAAGATTTTTAGCTTCTGCATGTTCTTTGAGTAACTCCAACATTTTAGGCTCTATATCGATGGCTAAAACTTTATCCACTTGTTCCGCAAACGGAACTGAAAAGAAACCATTTCCTGCTCCAAAGTCCGCAATGACATCACTTGATTTTAGTGACATCAAATCCATAACACGTTCAATATCAATACTTTTTCGTCTTTCATCACTTAATAGCTTGTCTGCCTTTTCTGGGTTAAAACGATGCCCATGTCCATGCATAAGATTCACTCCTTAATAATTGTTTCTTTAGCAGTATTCCCATTAACGAAAAGAGGATAACCTATAATTATCCTCTTAACGCATTGCTCCTCTTCGGAATGCCTCCAAATGATTTAACGAAGCATTACGTAACTGAGTAAACACCCGTCTAACATCATTAGGTAAATCTAAATTTAAGAAGCGATTATACATTGATATATTATCAATCTCACCTTCTACACCTTCATTGAATGCCTCTTCTAAAGATATAGGAACAGTAATATACTGTAATGAATCATCTTCCGGGATAGGTATTTGATAACGGTTAAACAAAGGTAGTAAAGCATTAATATGTCTAACTTCTGCTTGCTGGATTTGGGTAAAAGGTCGAACTGCACCGAATTCCTGAAGCACAACTTGATATCTTGATTGGGCTAAATACTCATCTTCTAATGCATAGGTCAGCATTTTATTTAAATCTAGTGCTGAATCAGTTAGAGCGCCTTTTGCTCCATAATTACTAGCGTCTTGACGTTCCATTCTACATCCTCCTAACTACATAAACCTACTTTAAATTATGTAGTTGCTAGGAAAACGTGTAATAAGAAAAGCGCGGGGCGCCCGTTTAACCACGCAGTGACTGGACCGACTAAACTGAGATAAAGGAAACACGATGAGCATCGCGAATCGATGTTGACTTATCGTAGGTTTAGACGGGAAGTCACCCAGTGGTTGGGCGTCTCGCGCTAGACAGTGAAATCAAACATAATTAATTGGTGCGTATAAATTTTAATGCTTTATTATTTTTCAGAAAAGCGCCCCTCTATGGAGCGCTAACAATTAATCTAACGTTTCAACTTCCCAGTTTTCATTGACATATAGCCCTAAGACTTCCATATCAAATCCCCCAAGTATTAATCTTTTTAATAGCTTGTTTGATTTGGGCTGCTTTCTCTTCTTTATTAACAGGATTACCTGCACAATCGTGATGACCCACCATTGCGAGTACTTTTGAACCATGCTTGCTATAGGAAATATCAACTTTTGATTTTAATGAATTGACTTGATCCTCATTACCATCTAGTAAATACTTATTCGGACCAGCTTCCGTAATCATATCGACATAATCGACTTCATATTTTGATTTCATCCACTTAATTACTGGTTCTTGGACTCGTCCATCCATACAATTAATCGCTGTTACAAATGTTCCTTCTGCCATGTTCAAAATCTCCCTTCAAGTCTTTTTATCTATTTTAACATATCACAAAACTAGTTATGTTGGATAATTTATAGTCTTGCTTAAAACCAGTCTTAACTAATCGCATCCATCCTAGATTCTGTAACTGCCCACTCTTCCCCATTATTCTTAACTTCAATAGTTAACCAAATAGCACCAAGTCCTGACTTGAATTTATGTCCTTTAAAAACGTATTTATTACTAAATTTCTGATCTATCTCTTCAAATCGTAGTAACACACCATCTAAAGACATCGTTTCCTCATCGAAATGGCCTTGTTCTTTCAATTCTTCAAGGGTAGCAATTTTCACTTTCGTATTATATTGATTAGAAAAATAATTAACGATTTTTTGCTGTTTTTCCTCATTCAGCTTGAAATTCTCCATATTAATTGCAATGAATTTTTGACCGTGATTAAGGGCTTCATCTGTTTTCATTAGTTCATCTAATGCAACAATATATGCTTCCTCAACTGAAGAGCTATTCTCCCCTTGTACCAACGTTCCGCAACCACTTAATACCAAAAGTGAAGTAGCTAATAATACTTTTATAATTTTCAATAATAACACCGCCTTTTAAATTAATTAGACGGTCTTGTTATTCAAAGGTTACAAGGCTGATTTAGTCATTTCGTCTTCAACAATTTTAGCTGCAATTTCCCCTGATTCAACTGCACTTTCCATCGTGGCAAAGTTCGAGGTTTTAGTATAATCACCAGCTAACGTCAAACCTTTTATAGGAGTGTCTTGATCAGGTCGCATCCAATCATGTCCTGGTTCAAGACTATAAAACTCTTTTGGGTGTTTGACGACTCTGTAGTCTACAACATGACCTTCAATTTCAAGACCTAGTTTTTTGCATCTTTTATGGCGATTTGATAAATATCTTCCGACTCCATATTTATAAACCTTTCAGCAGGAGCTAATATACAAGACATGCGACCAGGGACATGTTTAAAAGTGGTCCTTGATTGTTCTGTAAAAGAAGCAAGCGAGGTACCAGCTCCAAAAGTCGTTCGGTCATATGGGGTTGCAGGTCTATCTAGTTCGAATTGGATCGTGACGGCAGGGACATCTGGTAATTGAAGTAAGTTATTAAAACAAGCATGCTCCACAGACGAATCTGTAATTAACTTTTTTGCTGCTCCTATTTCGGTCGCAAGAACCGTCTCGTCAGCATAAAATTCTTGACCTTCTGCTACCACGCCCTTTACCCTACCATTTTCATAGATCATTCTAGTGACTTTATGATCCCTCAATATAGTTCCGCCTTGTTTTTCAATTACACGCGCTATAGGATCTGAAAACAATTCAGACATGCCTCCTAAGAATCCTCCCATTCTCATCTTATAAAAACGCGGGAGTGACGGTGCAAGTAACCCGAAGAACACATAAGCAGAAAACCTCTCAGGTGGTAAAAAGAAAATACCAGCCGTTAATGGAACTAACACTAGGTGAAATGCATTATTAGTGACATGATGTCGTTCAGCGTATTCCTTAACACTCACTTGATCAAGTTGGTCAGGCTTTTTCAAGTAATCCTTCATACCATTTATAAAAAACGGAAATAAGGACATTCGGTCTTTATATGAGATGGTATCTGTATTTCCAAACATCCCTTTTAAAAGTTTAAGTGGTCCGTGTACTGGAGCCATTCCAAATGTCGTCACGTCTCCTTTTCTAGCAGAACGGAAATCCATTACTTCTTCCCACATAACTATCTTATTCATATTAATACCAGCTTTTTTAAGAACTCTGGGGAAGTGTTTATAATAACCAATGACTCGGTGAAAACCGGATTCCACCTTCATCCCATCTTCATCCCACGAAGCTGTCCGCCCTCCTACAAAGGGTTTCTTCTCTAGAATTAACACACGGTAACCTTTTTTTGTTAATAAAAGTCCTGCTGTTAATCCTGCTAAACCTGACCCAATAATAATGACATCATATTTCACTCACATTCCCTCCGCACGCATACATTTAATTTTAGATTACCCGAAATTAACTTAATCATGACATAAGCCCAAATCTAAAATAATTTGGGACATTCAACTAGTCCTAAACATATTGTATGTGCAGATACCTATAGACACTAAGGAGTGACAATATGTTTTATCATGTAAAAGAGCTACAGTACGATGCCAAGCCAGAACGTCCAGATCCCCTTTTTGCTAAACAATTGCAAGAAATATTAGGTGGACAATACGGGGAAATTTCAGTTGCGATGCAATACTTATTCCAAGGGTTTAACGTACGTATGGAAGGAAAATATAAAGACTTACTCATGGATGTTGGTACGGAAGAGTTAGCGCACGTCGAAATGTTAGCTACCATGATTGCAAGATTACTTGAAGATGCCCCAATTGGAGACTTAGAAGATGCTGTTGAAGATCCAGTATTAGGTGCTATCATTGGTGGAATGAATCCTCAGCATGCAATTGTATCAGGCTTTGGAGCTATGCCAGCTGACAGTGTTGGAAACAGATGGACAGCGGAATACATTGGTGCAAGCGGAAATTTACTAGCAGACTTCCGCGCTAATGTCACAGCTGAATCACAAGGCCGTCTTCAAGCAAGTCGATTATACGCAGCTACATCTGACCCTGGTGTTAAAGATATGTTAGCCTTCTTAATCGCACGCGATCGTTATCACCAGAACATGTGGCTTGCAGCGATTCAAGAGCTTGAGGAAAAAGAAGGCGTCATCGTACCGTCCACTTTCCCACCAGAGCTAGAAATTCAAGACGTTTCATATGAGTTTTATAATTTATCAAAAGGTGATGAGAGCAGTAAAGGACGCTGGGCAAGTGGACCTAGCATCGATGGTTGCAGCACGTTTGAATATGTAGCAAACCCTAAACCAATGGGCGGTTTACCTACGCTCGAACCTGCTCCTGCGTATTCATTTAATACCAACTTTAGTATCCCTCCTCAAAAATGTTAAACATACAGCCCCTCAGGTAAGTAGGGGCTTTTTGATGTTTTAATACTTGTTTATGAGGATATGGTAATAATGTAAGGACATTCTATCACTTTAGTACAAGCAGATTTTTTTGCGACATAAAATTTACAGGTGATATAAATAATAATGCAGAAGGAGGAATGTCATCATGAGTAAAAAAATATTAATGGTTGTAACAAACCACACAAAAATTACCGATGATCATACAACTGGACTTTGGTTAGAAGAATTCGCCGTTCCTTATAACGTATTTAAAGACAAAGGATACGAGATCAAAGTCACGAGTATCGAAGGTGGTCAGGTGCCACTAGATCCAAACAGCATTGAAGAACGAGCTGAGTGGAAAGAAGCAGAAGCTGAGTTAGAAAAAACGCATAAACTAACAAAAAGGATGCTACTGGATTTGACGCTATCTTTCTACCAGGAGGACACGGAACTATGTTTGATTTTCCTGATAGTAAGACATTACAGTACGTATTACAACAATTTGCTGAAGAAGGCAAAGTCATCGGCTCTGTCTGTCACGGCCCATCAGGTCTAGTCAATGTAACTTATCTTGATGGAACACCGCTTGTAAAAGATAAAAAGGTATCTGCTTTTACTGACTCCGAGGAAAAAGAAATGCAATTGGACGAGCATATGCCATTTATGCTTGAATCCAAACTTCGTGAAAAAGGTGCCAACTTTGAGCATGGTGATAACTGGGAAGATTACTCAGTCAGAGATGGTAACCTTGTAACTGGTCAAAACCCACAATCCAGCCGTTCAGCTGCAGATCAAGTAGTTGACGCATTAGAAAGCTAATCAATATGACACTACCCCACATACGGATGATTACGTATGTGGGGTTTTTAATTTTACACAAACAAAGCACCCCTTCACGCAAACTGCGAAAAGGGGTACTTGTGTAGGGGTCATTATTTAATAATTAATTAGTCTAAAATTTTTACTTCTACTGTTCTTACGCCCCAGTCATAAGCTTTTTGTTTTGTAGGGACGTGAACATCAATACGGTTACCATTAATAGCACCGCCAGTATCTCCAGCGATTGCTTCGCCGTAACCTTCAACCCATACTTTTGTTCCTAATGGAATCACGTCTGGGTCAACTGCGATTACTTTCTTGTTAGGGTTCTCGTTTAAGTTGATGCCTGTTGCTGTAATTCCTGAGCAACCTTCACAATCAGCTGTATAAGCTGTTGCTTTTACAGTTAATGTTTCAGCTGCTTCTTCTGTTTTGTTTGCTTGTTGAACTGGTTGTTCTTCTTTAGATTGATTAGCTGTTTGTTTCTCGTCTTTTTCAGCTGATTCATTAGATGTTTGTTTAACATTTTTTCTCTTTATTTGATTCTTGTTTTTGAACAGGAGCTTGTCCATTACGTTCAGCTACAAATTCATCAAAGTTTTTAAGAGAATCTATTGAAAGATCTAACTTTAAATCTTGTCCAATGACAATTGTGTCTGAATCTAGTTTGTTCCAATCTTTGATGTCATTTACGTCTACATCTAGATCTCTAGCTAGTTCGCTTAGTGTATCTCCTTTTTGAACTTCTAATACTCTTCTGTTATCTATTTTTAGTTTGTCTCCTGTTACGATAATGCTAGATGATAGGTTGTTTAATTCTTTGATGTCCTCTGTCGTTGTGCCGTACGTTTCGGCTATTTCACTTACTGTATCACCCTTTTGAATTTTGTAGTCTGCTTCAGCTGATACAGATGATGTTACAGCGAATCCTGATAATAGAATTCCGCCTGCAAGCGATATGACTAATTTCTTCATGTGTCATTCCCTCCTTATTTACTTGCAAGAGCTATCTTAACACGGAAGTACTAGATTTGTGGTTACACAGAGGTTAAGAGTCTATAACGAAAGTAATAGTTTTAAGGACATTTGTAATAGATTATGAGTATTTTGTAATATTTTTTGATAATTTGTAAAAAACTTGGGTATATATACAGTAAAAGCTTACAAAGGAGTGTCATCATGTTAATTAGAGAAGCTATTTTATCGGACTATAGTGGTATTGCCAAGGTGCATGTTGATTGCTGGTTAAACAGTTATCAAGGTGTTCTACCAAAAAACTTACTTCAAGATTTGAGCTACAGAGAGCGAGAAGACCTCTGGAAAAAGATTCTCTTGAATGATAAAGTATGGATAGTAGAAAATGATGATAGTGATATTGTTGGATTCGTTCACGGAGGCATTAAGCGTACGAGTCAATATGAACAATTTCAAGGAGAAATCTATGCCTTGCATATTTTAAAAGACTATCAAAACCTCGGTTTGGGAAGAATGCTAATAAGAACCTTATTAGATGACTTAAAAGAACACAATATCTCCTCCCTCATGATTTCGGTCTTTGAAGAAGATACTCACTGCACGTTTTATGAAAACTTAGGTGCTGAACGAGTAGATTGTATTGATGTAGAATTCGACGGACAAATCATAAAAGAGGCCGTATATGGTTGGGAGGCTCTCACTCAAATCTAGCTTAGGAGTTAAAGATCATGGAGTTTAACTGGAAATTTTGGCAATACATTAGTGAAGAACAATGGATAGATATTGGCTTTGCAATTGGAATATTACTGTTATTTCATTTATTAAGAAAAATCTTTACCAAGTATGTTTTTTACTTTATTAGAAGGTTTTTTAATCGTGATAAAACAGAATTAATTAAGCAAATTCTAGATGCTTATGAAAAACCAATCCGATGGTTATTTGTTATCATCGGATTGTACATAGCAGTTGACTTTTTCCCCTATTTAAGCAATGAAAATGGAATCTTTTTAAACATAATTCAAGCTTCTCTAATTGTGTTAATTGCATGGGGACTTTATAACTTATGCTCAACGTCGTCACTCCTTTTTATGAAACTCAATGATGGTGTTGGACTTGAAGTCGACCAAATACTTATTCCTTTCTTATCTAAGGCTCTAAGAATCATCATCATAACTATTACCATCAGTCTGGTTTTATCGAAATTTGGATTTGATGTAAATGGATTTGTTGCAGGTCTAGGTATAGGTGGTCTTGCATTCGCCTTAGCAGCTCAAGAAGTGATTAAAAACTTCTTCGGCGGGGTAGTGATCATCACCGAAAAACCTTTTACATTAGGTGACTGGATCAGAACACCAACTGTTGAGGGAATCGTTGAAGATATTAATTTTAGAAGCACCATTATTCGCACATTTGCTGAGGCACTTGTCACAGTTCCTAACTCTACACTTTCTAACGAAGCGATTACGAATTGGAGTAAGATGGGCAAGCGTCAGATAACTTTCAACCTCGGGGTTGAATACAGTACTCCGAAAGAGAAACTTGAAATTGTGGTCGAACGAATCAATGATATGCTAAACAATCATGATGAAATTCATAAAGAAACGATCTTTGTAAAATTTGATAAATATAACGACAGCAGCCTAGATATATTCTTATACTTCTTCACGATTTCAACTCAATGGGAAAAATTCTTAAATGTGAAGCAGGATATTAACTTCAGAATCATGGAGATCCTTGAAGAAGAAGGCGTTTCTGTTGCTTTCCCATCTCGTACGATTTATATGGATAACGGCAATGTGGCCGTTACAAATGAAAAAGAAGAGTAAAAAACTCGCGGGTAAGTCCCGCGAGTTTTTTTATATCGGTAATTTTATTTCCTCATAAATCTGAAAAATTCCTCATAAATTTTATTTTTTCTTATAAAATTAAAATTTTCCTCATAAGTCATTCACTTTTATGAACATAATCTACGATGGTGACATTACCGTTTCTTACATCGATAGAAATCTGATCTGTTACGTACGGTGGCTCCAAACTTTGAATTTGCGTACGCACTTCAATTGTTGCTAAGAAGCAGCCTTGACAATCATCCAATTTTTCCAGTTCCACGATATTTTCTTGATCATAATCTCTCGTTTGCCCATAAAATTCCTCAATTGCGTCTTCAACATATGGCGTTAATAGTTCTAAAATTAAGCTTTCCTCCAAATTCGATTCAGCTGATACATTGCCGTAAGCTGGGAAAAGAAGAATCCCAACTAGTAATAAGACCTTTCTCATTCAAATCACCTCTTTACTTACTAAACTGAACTAATTTTCATTAATTATGAATGCTGTATGATTTTTCTCCTGTTGGCAAAAATAACATCTGAATGTGAAAGGAGGAATTTACAATGAGAGAACACCCAAAAGACAAAGAAAACAGGCAAGAGATGACGAACCAGCAGGGCCATCCTGTTACGGATAACCAAAATACAAGATCTGTTGGTAATCGTGGTCCATTAGTCCTTGAAAACTATGATTTTCTAGAAAAAATCAGTCACTTTGACCGAGAGAAAATTCCAGAGAGAATTGTGCATGCGCGTGGGGCTGGAGCGCATGGGTACTTTGAATCTTACGGGGAAATTAATGGTGAGCCAATCTCAAAGTACACCCGCGCTAAGGTTTTGAGAAAGGTAAACGCACTCCTGTATTTACTCGTTTTTCAACGGTAAACCACGGAAAGCATTCACCTGAAACATTGCGTGATCCGCGCGGTTTTGCGGTGAAGTTTTATACAGAAGACGGGAACTGGGATTTAGTCGGGAATAACTTGAAGATATTTTTCATACGAGACCCACTAAAGTTCCCAGACTTTGTACACTCGTTCTTCCCTGACCCAGTGACAAACATACAAGATCCAGAGCGTCAGTTCGACTTTATTAGTGCATCTCCAGAAGCGACACATATGATTACATTCTTATTTTCACCGTGGGGAATTCCTGCAAACTATCGTCAAATGCAAGGTTCTGGGGTACACGCTTACCGATGGGTGAATAAAGAAGGAAAAACCGTGTTAGTCAAATATCACTGGGAGCCTGTTCAAGGTATTAAAAACTTAACTCAAGCAGAGGCTAACAAATTCAAGGTATGAACTTCAACCATGCAACGCAGGATTTATATGATGCGATTGAAGAAGGCAACTATCCAGAATGGGAGCTATATGTTCAAATTATGGAAGACCACGAGCACCCAGAGCTTGATTTTGATCCGTTAGATCCTACCAAACTTTGGTATAAAGACCAGTTCCCTTGGCATAAGGTCGGTAAAATGGTCTTAAATAAAATCCTGAAAACTACCACGCAGAAGTAGAACAAGTGGCCTTTGGTACAGGGGTTTTAGTAGACGGACTAGACTTTTCAGATGATAAGCTGCTTCAAGGCCGCACGTACTCTTATTCTGACACTCAGCGTTACCGTGTTGGTCCAAACTATTTGCAGTTACCAATTAATAGTCCGATCAAGCGTGTTGTCACAAACCAAAATGGTGGTCAAATGGATTATCGAATGGATTATGCTGAAGAGAAGAATCCTCATATTAACTATGAACCTTCAACCCTTAACGGTTTAAAAGAAGCTAAAACCCAGGTGTTGAAAACACACCTCATGTAGAAGGAAATATTGTTAGAGAGCCCATCGAGCGTCAAAATAACTTCGGTCAGGCTGGGGAAACCTATCGTCGTTTAAATGATTGGGAACGTGAGGATCTAATCAATAACTTAGTTGGAGCATTATCTCAATGTCGTAAGCCAATTCAAGATAAAATGATTGAAAACTTGACACAAGCCGATGAGGAATACGGAAGACGTGTTAAGGAAGGCTTAGAGAAAATGAATACGAATAATGAAAAAGAAGAAGCTGTTCACGATGCGCAAGAATTAGGTCACGTTTCAGATCCATATTAATCATAAGGCAACTGTCCGTATCCACGGATGAATTGTCCGCATCCAGGGGAAAGCTGTTCGTATTTTCAAGTGGTTTGTTCGCATCTAAAGCCGGATTGTCCGCATCCTAAAGAAAACTGTCCGTATTTTGGGTGGACTGTTCACATCAGAAAAATACTCTGAGGCATAGTTAAACAAAATTTTTCTTTTCTGAGCGCTAACTGGCTATAATCCAGTTGGTGCTTTTCCTTAGGTAAAAGTTGGAATAGAAGGACTGCTTAAACTATTATAGAATGTAGTAAGTAGAGACAATTTTTCAGGAGGAGAAATAATGGGTTCGAGAATCATGCACGCGATCATTGCACATCAAGTGGGGAAATACTTTGAAGTTAATGATTTAGACTCCTTTATTATTGGCGGTATAGCAGCAGATGCAGCTCTTACAAATAAAGATGCTTCTCATTTTTATAAAGGTAGTATGGAGGACTTTTCCAAAGAAATTGAGGTTGAACGCTTCGTTTCAAAATATAAAAATCAATTACATAAGCCGTTTATGTTAGGTTATTATACGCACTTAATTGCCGATGATAATTGGTACATGGGTTTGCATTATCTTGGTTAAAAAACCGCTTAGACCATGATGATGAAATCTTCTACAGATATCATAATGATTTTCGCTTGTTAAATGCTAAATTAATTAAGCACTATAATTTGAAGACGACTTTAAAACAGATTTTCTTAAATGCTAGAATTAATCAGGAAACGGATGAAGTATCATCGGATGATATTAGGACATTTATTTCATACATACTAAAGGACATCGATTATCCAGAACCTGACTTATATGAAGATTTACAAGTTTTTACCTTTGACCAACTATTAGGATACGTTGAGACCTCTATTCAGAAAAGTATTTATCACATTCAAAACAACTTTTTAATGTCATCTAAATCTTGAAGAATGAGCTGAACTTCTACTTCATTTAACTTAACAAGTATTTGATCATTTAAAGATAGGATCTGTCCACCTTCATCTAAGTGAGCTGACAGATAATCATGGAGAAGTCCTAACTCCTGTTCTGTAATAGTTGATTCAGTCGATAAATGCTTAATACTTTTAATTGAAAATTCATGATTCTGGCGATCATAGTCTCCAGAGATAATTTGACCATCCATGTGCATAACCCTTCACCTCTTAAGGTTAGTTTGCACTAAACTGTGTGAATCATGAAATAAAATGCACACCCTTCTTACAGGGTGTGCACATTTTTTATTTAAAAATGGAACGTTCCTTTTAAAACTTCCAAACCATTCTCAGCCATACGAACTGAAACATG
>NZ_BBCD01000018.1 GCF_001311865.1 Piscibacillus salipiscarius JCM 13188 | reverse complement strand
TGCAGCTAAAAATGAAGACGAATATTAGGGGTTGATCTCTCCTCTAATATTCGTCTTCTTCTAGATTAATTAATATTTTGTCCCAGCCTCTTGGTTTTTCGAGTAAATAAAAAGTTTCTAGTAAAATTGCAATTTTGTCTAGTAAATCTTAAAATTTTGTCTAGTATTTTTTCGGAATTGTCTAGTAAATCTCTAGAATTGTCTAGTAACGTAACTGTTTTGTCTAGTATTGTATTAAGATTGTCTAGTTAATCTGAAGTTTTTCTCTTTCCTCGTTATACAATCGGCTCAGCGTACTTATTTTCTAAGCTTTCATTTAATGGGCGGCCGGTATCGTATGATATATCGCCGAGTAGGTCAAAGGCTGTTGCCCGCACTTCATCCAATGGTTTTTCCCAATATTGTAAAATAGCATTAACGAGAGTTACCGCCTCATCTCTGGCTTGTTTGTATAAATCAATAAAACTCTCTGTACTTGGCTCTTGAGTAGCTGAATGATGCCAAACCTCGTGCCGTTCATTTAAAAAGTCCGTTACCTCCGTGATTGGCCTATGTGAAATAGGTGGAATCACTTTTCCTAATAATTTATTTTCCATCCATATGGATCATAAACGATTCTTAAAGCTAGCTTCATATCTTGATAAGACTTCTGAACAAAGCCTTCCTGCATTGACAGGTCATCTCCAAAATGTTCGTGCAAGATCTTCTCTAACATCACAGACAAATAGGAGTTAAGCTCTGTGCCCACATTTAATTTCTGAGAAACCGGTTCCTTCCAGGTTTTAATATTTCTAAAGTTCCACAGCATTAACGTATCAATAATCGTCTCGAGCTTTTGATGGTCATAGTCTTTATAACCAGCTCTATAATGAATATATGGATGCGTTACACGATCGAGAACATGATGAGTGATAAAACCCAGTGTATAGGCTTTCGTTTCGTCTGTTCCAATTTTAGCGCCTTCAATCATATCACGTAGGACGATCCCGCATTTATTACGGTGCATGAGAAGTCCTAGGTCATTAATTGGAGAACTCTTTGTCCAAGGCCAGGGGTTATGATAGAAGAACGGGTCTGGCCCTTGTGCTCCTAAATTAAAGTAATGTTGGTGCTTACGTACTTGAGAGCTTAACGGGACATATTCCATGACATCTTCACAAAATAAAATATGGGTCCAGACGTTTGGCATACGATCACCTTCTTAAATACTTGATACATAACTGATTCTAGATATATGGGTAAATCCCTTCTTTTTGAAGAAAATGTCAGGTTATGTCGGAAAATAAAAGGGAAAAGGTTTATCTAAAGAGGTTTTTGTTTAAAATGTTCTTAGCTGGTCTTATAATGAATAAGTAGCTCCTAAGAGGAGGAAAGATCATGTTCAAATTAATTAAGTATGCCGTTGTACTGTTAGTCATCGGTTATATTATAAATTCCCTGCCAGAGTCGATGTTTACAGATTCTAAGCAAAACGCAGCATCTAATGAAGAGACGACTGCTGTTGAAGAAGTCGGGAGCAGAGTTCAGCATTTAGTGACCAATGTTGACTGGGCAGAGGCTACGGAGAAAGCTGTCAATGGACTTAACCGTGCAGCGATGATGCTGTCTATGTACTTAGAAGGTGATGAAGACGTTGATGTAGTCCCAGTTTTTAAAGGTGATGAAGTAGACGGGACAGAGCGGGATTCTGACCAAGTCCATGAGTTTGAACGCCGCGTTCATGAACTGGTGAATGAAGAGCGAAAAAAGCGGGGACTTGAGCCACTTGAGTTTTCTGTTGACGTCAGCCATGTCGCTCGCGCTAAATCTCAGGATATGGCAGACAAAGATTATTTTAGTCACGAATCACCAACGTATGGATCACCATTCGATATGATGCAAGAATTTGGCCTGAAATACATGGCAGCTGGCGAAAATATCGCGATGGGTCAACGGAGTCCAGAACAAGTCATGGAGGGCTGGATGAATAGTGACGGACACAGAAAGAACATTCTCCATGAAAACTTCACACATCTAGGTGTCGGTTTTATTAAAGACAACGGAACTTATTACTGGACGCAGATGTTTATAGGGAAGTAGGAAGAAGCCGGATCACAATGAGTGGTTCGGTTTTGTATAGTAATTAATATGTGAATAGGAGGAATTACAGTGAATTTAAATAAAATAGACTACTTACTGCTTATTGGGATAGGTGTTTTACTAATTATTGATCATTTTGTTAGTGGATTCTCACATAATTTTCTAGCTTGGATTTTTGCTGGGCTGATCGTTTATAGTTTAAATTATAAAAAGTACAAGGAAGGATCATTAGAGCAGATAAGGAACTGGCAAGTCGTCAGCACGTTGATCATAACAGGAATGGTCATCATTTTCTCGTTAATCGGTACCGTTAATGAACCAGGGGTATCTTTTGCTAGCGGAATATTCTGGTTCGCCATATTGCTTTCGATTTTTGAAATTATGTACCAAACCAATCAGATAAAACAAGGAACTGACGATCGTTAATTCCTCTGGTTAGTATAAAAAATTCTGATCCACATGATAACTTAACTTTACATTGAATATAATCTACCAATGAAAGGGTGGATTGTCATGTGGAAGGAATTCAAGCAGTTTGCTTTGAGAGGCAATGTCATAGAACTAGCTATTGCAGTAATTATTGGGACGGCTTTTAGTAAAATCGTAGACTCACTTGTAAACGACATCCTAGCACCTGTTTTAGGACTGCTTGCAGGCGGGACAAGTTTAAAATTTTTGGTCATTAACATTGATGGGACCGTTATTCGTTACGGAGCTTTTTTACAATCAACCATCGACTTCTTAATTATTGCCTTTTCAATCTATATCTTTATCAAGATTTTTTAATTACATTAGAGGGAAAGAAAGTGTAAAACTTGAGGAGGCTCCTCACCCTAATCAAGAAGTGCTGAATGAAATACGTGACTTGTTAAAGGAAAAGAAAAAAGACGAAAGAGGCCCGAAGTTACGTATCAAATAGTAAGGAAGCGGTCTACTAACTAGAAACTTTTTCTATGGTATATATTAACTCTTAAAATCTGGTTGAAAGTTGTTATAATGTGCGTGTGGGGGTCAAGACATCTAAGGAGGTAATACCTTGAAAATGTTAAGACCAATTACGGCTGTGTTAATCGCAGTCATTATGTCAATTATTTTAGCTACTGGACAAGTAGCAGCAAGTAGCCAAGTCGATAGCCAGTCGTCAAACGAAGCACACACATTCACAGTTAATTTCTCTGAGTGGTTCCAACAGGATACAAAGTTTAATTGGAATAAATTTATAGATTACTACTGGAATCAAGCACAAAACAGCAGCCAGTAGAAGATAAAGAGAAGCAAGCTGAGCCAAAAGAAGAGGCTCCAAAGCAAGAACAACCGGCTGAGCAAGAGCAGCCAGCTAAACAGGAGCCAGCTCCTGAAAAGCAACCTAAACAAGAGCAACCAGCTGAAGCTCCTCAAAAAGAGCAACAAGAACAAAAAGCTGAAGCTCCACAGCAAGATCAGCAACAAGAGCCAGCTCAAGAAAAGCAAGATCAACAACAAACTTCAGACTTACAAGCATTTGAGCAAAAAGTTGTTGAATTAGTCAACCAAGAAAGACAAGAACGTGGTTTACAACCATTAAAAGCTTCATCTGAATTAAGTGATGTTGCACGCGAAAAATCACGTGATATGGCTAAGAACAATTACTTCAGCCACACATCACCAACTTACGGTTCACCGTTTGATATGATGAAGCAGTTTGGAATTGACTACCGTACTGCAGGTGAAAACATTGCGATGGGTCAAACGACTCCAGAACAAGTTATGAATGGCTGGATGAATAGTGATGGCCACCGTAAAAACATCTTAAGCAGTAACTTCACACACATTGGCGTTGGCTACGTTGAATCAAATGGACAAACTTACTGGACACAAATGTTCATTGGTAAATAAATAGAGAGAGTAGAAAAAGGGAGACGTCTGGCTTAACTTTCTGTTAGGTCGGGCGTCTTTTTCTTAAGCTGAAATTGACCACGTTTACTAGACAATTTGACTGTTTTACTAGACAAAATTTAAGTTTTACTAGACAATTTCGAAATTTTACTAGAAGATTTTTTAATATACTAGACAATGAACATGTGCTTGGAGTACTAGGAGAGCTCTTTTGTGTTAAGATATGTTAAAACATGAATTACACTAGGGGGTCATAACATGGTATTTGAAACGGACCGGATTTACTTTCGCAAATTAGCTAAGGATGATGTCAAAACACTCTATAATTGGCACAATGACGTTGAAGTGTTTACGAACATGAGATCGTCACTTGATCTTTACAACCATGAAGACATTGAAGAATTTTATGACAAAATTAAAGAAGGTAAGAGCTTCATCATTGTTAATAAAGAAGACAATCGTGATATTGGAAATATTTCATTGGTTGGCCTTAACTTTAGGCAGCGTCATGCAGAGATCTTATTACTAATTGGCGAAAAAGATTACTGGGGGCAAGGTTACGGGAAAGAAGCGTTTCGACTGCTATTAAATTATGCGTTTAAAGAGCTCAATTTACACAGAGTTAGTTTAAAAGTGTTTTCGTTTAATCAGAAGGCTAAGAAAATGTATGAGAATCTTGGTTTTACAGTTGAAGGCAAACTAAGAGAGAGCTTCTTTAGACACGGAGAATGGCATGATATTTATATCATGAGTCTTCTGCAGCAGGAATACGCTGAACTAAACGAATAACGATGCTTTACATATCATATTTTGTGGTAATATATTGAAAAAGTGAATCCAATGATGAAGAGAGTAATTTAGATGTAGCTAACAGCGAGTTAGGGTTGGTGTGAGCCTAACAGTGAAACCTAAATGAACCGCACTTCTGAGGAGCTACCTGAAACCTAGTATGGTGAGCCGGGGTAACCCCCGTTATCAATGTAAAGTGGCCTGTTAGTTTTAACAGGTAAAAAGAGTGGTACCGCGACAACTCGTCTCTTAATGGTTAAGAGGCGAGTTTTTTATTGAGGAGGAATCTAATGGATATAAAACAGTCTCTCACAACGGTCATTCACGAACATGTTAGTGAACATTTAACCTTAAAGGAAGTAGCAAAGTTAATTGAAAAGCCTAAAAGTGAAAACCATGGAGACTATTCGTTTCCTTGTTTCATTTTAGCCAAAAAAAATGCGTCAATCCCCACAGGGAATTGCTTCAGACATAACAAAGAAGATCGAGGATCCACTAATTGAACAAGTAGAAGCAGTTGGACCTTATGTCAATATCTTTTTAGACAAATCAGTTGTGAGTACAAACGTGCTTAAAACCATTCTAAAAGAAGGCAGCAATTACGGTCAGTCGCAAATTGGCCAGGGTGAGAAGATCGTTTTAGATTTTTCCTCACCTAATATCGCTAAGCCTTTCTCGATGGGGCATTTACGGTCTACAGTCATTGGTCAGTCACTTGCGAATATTGTTGAGAAGGTGGGTTTTCAATCAGTCAAAATTAATTATCTAGGTGATTGGGGAACCCAGTTTGGAAAGCTCATTTATGCCTACAAACTATGGGGCGATGAGAATAAGGTGCGCCAGAATCCGATCAAAGAGCTGCTGGAGCTTTATGTGAAATTTCATAAAGAAGCGGAAGCGAACCCTCAGTTAGAAGATGAAGGACGAAATTGGTTTAAAAAACTGGAAGATGGAGATGAAGAGGCTCATCAACTATGGGACTGGTTTAGAGATGAATCACTAAAAGAATTTAAGAAAATCTATGATTTGTTGGGTGTGGATTTCGATTCTTATAATGGTGAAGCCTTTTATAATGACAAGATGGCTAACACGATTAATCAGCTTAAAGAAAGAGAACTATTAGTTGAATCAGATGGAGCAGAGGTAGTCAGTTTAGATGAGTTTGACCTTCCACCTTCGTTAATAAAGAAGCGTGACGGGGCAACGTTGTATGCGACGCGTGATCTTACAGCTGCTATTTACAGGCAAAATCAATATCAGTTCAAACAAGCGATCTATGTCGTTGGACATGAACAGTCCTTGCATTTTAAGCAGCTATTTTTAGTTCTGCAGAAGATGGGCTTCACGTGGGCACAGAATATGCACCATGTTCCGTTTGGTTTTATTTTAAAAGATGGCAAGAAGATGTCGACCCGTAAAGGTAAAGTTGTGTTACTCGATCAAGTTATTCAAGAAGCGATTGAGTTAGCTAAGGAGAATATCGATGACAAAAATCCGTCCTTGGAAAATAAGGAGAAAGTCGCGGAGATGGTTGGTGTGGGTGCCATTATCTTTCACGATTTGAAAAATGATCGCCTTAACAATGTAGAGTTTTCACTTGAAGACATGCTCCGGTTTGAAGGCCATACAGGTCCTTATGTTCAGTATACGCATGCACGCGCCCAGTCTATTTTAAGTAAATATGCGGCAGAGCCAAAGGTGAATGATGGTGTAAACGATGATGAATCTTGGCCAGTCGTAAAACGATTACATCAGTTTCCAGAAGTGATTTTAAAGAGTTATATAGAATACGAGCCATCTGTTATTGCTAAGTATTTAATTGACTTATCGCAGGCTTTTAATAAATATTATGGGAAGGTCAAGATATTACATGATGATAGGCAGCTAGACGATCGTCTTGCATTAGTCGAATCAACAGGAATTGTAATTAAAGATGGATTACGTTATTAGGAATTAGTGCCCCCGAGAATATGTAAACCTGCAGGTAAAATAGCTCAACATGTTGATAAAAGTTGAAAACGTGAAGGTAAATCGCAAAAACATGAAGATAAATCGTGAAAACCTGCAGGTAAATTAGAAAAACCTGCAGATAAACCAAAAAACCTGCAGCTACAATAAAAGCTTGAGGCCTTGCGCCTCAAGCTTTTTCATCTTCTAATATCCAATCGACGGCTTCACTTAAATCTTTAAAGCTTTTATAAGCTTCTGGATGTGTGTTTACTACCATTAGACTTTTAATACCGACTGCATTCCCTGCTTCGATATCAGGCTCGCGGTCGCCGACCATATAACTTTTCATTATATCGATATCATAATCATCAATGAGGTCGAGTAACATTTGTGAACCTGGTTTTCGGCAGTAACAGTTTTCATGAGGGGCATGCGTGCATGCCATAATTTCGTGTATTTGCGCGCCTTGCTTTGCGAGTTCTCTAGCCATATGATCATGAATATCGTTTAGCGTATCTTCTGTCATATAACCTAATCCAACACCACCTTGGTTTGTAACGACAAACACTTTAAAGCCGGCATCGTTTAACTTTTTAATCGATTCAGGTACGTTTTCTAAGAAATACAGATCTTCTTTACGATTGACAAACTTAACGCGATGGGTCTTGACTTCATTAATGACACCGTCGCGGTCTAAAAATACTGCTTTATTCAATTGCACATTCATCCTTCCATGCTAATCTGTTGATGATCGGTTTCATCTATTGTCCTAAATTTAAATATAAGAACTAAAAACACTATTTGAGTGATGAGCCCAGCAATTGCTAGGATTATGATAAAGCCTAATAAATGGCTGACATTGATACTAAATGTGTTTAACAGCGCAATAAAGAACATGATAACCAAATAGGCTTTCATCGTCTTCTCCGTACGCCTTTTTAAATCACTACGATTCATTTGGTCAGCCAATTCAATTAATAACAGAAAGATGTAATAGGCTAAAACAATACTTAATATCGTAACACCTAAAAAGTAAAAGTTCCAGAGTCCGAGTGTTGTATAAGTGGCATTAGGGTCCACAAACATTTCTGGAATTACTAAGCCGGCGAGAAGAATAGAAATAATTTGAGCCGTTCTAGCAGGCTGAATGTTATTGGCAAAAAAGTTAAATCCTACTGTCGTGATGACATAACCTAAAGGGTCCATTAAGACGTCGAACTCATTTAATCGAAAATCTAAAAAGACAATTAATAACCCCCCAAAAATTAATAAAATGGCTTTTCTCATGTATGTTATTCCCCTCTCGCTTTGATTAATTCCTGAATATCCTTTGATGATAGGTTAGGATCTTCATGTAATAGCAGAGGAATGGCGAATGACTCGCCTTGGTCGGTCGTTCCGTTTAACTGAGCTCGAAAAAGGTACATATGAGTCTTATCTAAATCAATTTGAGTATATATGTATAATTGCTTACCTTGTTCGATCTTGTAAGGTTCGGCATCTTGAAAAAGCCCCCCAGGTAGTTCAGACCACTCGGCCTTCATCAAAGGTTCAATCGGGTGATTTTTCGATTTATTTATTTCCTCTCGCCACTCTTGTTTCGTCGTTCCTTTGGCGGTGTTCAGTTTAACTTCAAAATCTCCTTTAACTTCTTCTAAAGGTATACTTAATGATTCGATCTGTGCGCTCTCATGAAACTGTTTTGATTCAATCGCACGTCCATCGCTACCACTTCCATAGTGTCTTGATGTGTATATGTGGGGTTTTTTCTCAAATTGAGAAGGTTTCTTCACGTTTACATGGCCAACATCGACTTTCGCTGAAGTTCCATCATTAAAGTGGACCGTCATGTCATTAAAAGAAAACGGTAATTGAATTTCTCTAACAGATGGTTCGTTAAAATAAATAAAAATTTCTCTTAACGCATGATGGCTATATTCCGTAATATTTCTAGGTTTGTTTGGATGTTGAAACGCGAAAGAATTATTTTGAAGATGAAAGGTTTTACCATTAATCGTGACATAATTGATTTTTCGCTGATTAAATTTATTATCTATGTAGTAAAATTTTAAAGGTGTTTCTCCAACTTGATGTACGTAATAGTGTTCTAAAAATAACGGTTGATCTAGTTGTTGTGCGTTAAAGTATATGGAATTACCAATGGAGCTCAAAACAATAATGAGCAGCCCTAGTAACAGAAACTTTAATTTCATTCTTAATTCCCCCTCATACATAGCTATATGTTACCAAAAATAGATTAGAAAAAAATGGTTTATATCAGAAGTCTTTCATCGGACAGACACCCATTCTTTAAAGTCTTACATATGATGATGGTGTGAGGCTTTTTAGAAAGGAGAATAAACCATGAACGGATATAACGGACAACATGGTCCATATCGGCAGCCAGATGATGATGATCAGTTTTCTCCATTTAACTTTCTTGGACAATTAATCGGTTTTCCTGGTCAATCGCCGGGAGGGTTTCCGCCAGGGCAAGGGTTTGGCCCAGGTGGCTTCCCAGGCGGTGGTCCTGGAGGCTTTCCAGGAGGTCCAGGTGGGTTCCCAGGTGGCGGCCCAGGAGGTTTTCCTGGCGGAGGACCGGGTGGCTTTCCAGGTGGACTAGGTCAAGGACCAAGTGGCCCCCCACAAGGACCACCTCCATCTTTTACCCCGCAGCAAGGTGGTCAGTACGGAGTTCAAGCGGTAGACCCGGGTTCCATTAGGGGCTGCTTGTACCGATACACTTATGTATGGCTAGATAACCGCCAGCGTTTCTGGTTCTATCCAACATATGTCGGTAGACGCTCAGTATCTGGTTACAGGTGGACTGGGTTCTTCTGGGTGTATTATGGTGTAGATTTAAGACGAATCGATTCATTTCAGTGTTATTAGGATCTGAAAAGAGCTGAGCGCCCGTTTAACCACGGAGAAATTTACTGTATTAGCACAAAAAGGACCCCACATTTTACTGTGAGGTCCTAAAAACTATTAGGGGGAGGAGATAGTTTATTCTAATACCGATGATACGGCTTGATCGCTATTGATAATTAATAATACTTTACCTTCATCCATGTCTTCTTCATATTCTTCAGCTTCATCTTTACTAAAGCCCATTTCTTGAAGTTTAGTTCTAAGTTCGTCACCTTTTTGTTGAACATATTATTCAAGAAGTTTTTCATATCTTGCTCACTAAAGCCAATCGTGTTGGCTTTTGCATTACTCGCAATACGTTCTGTACGATCGTCATCATGTGACAATATATACACTTCAGAGTTGTCAATTCCGTGATCTTTTAGTTTTTGAACATCTTGAACAAGTTTTTCATCATTCGTATATTCTTTTACAAATGGCATGTCTTTCACTCCTTCTTTAATATGTTACATTAGGTGTTTACCACGTGAACGAAATCTAAAACATACAAGAAGGGCTTAACTTAATAAATCATCAAAATCTCGCTCGCCTCTTACGATTAATAGAATCTTCCCTTGATCCAACATCGCTTCATATTGTTCAGCGCTTTCTTCTGATACGCCAACTTCTTCTAGTTTTGCTCTTAATTCATTGCCTTTTTGGTCAAATCCTTCACTTTGCATGAGTTCGATCGTATGTGTTCGAGTTTTATGAGCTAAATCTTCTGTATGCTCATCATCATGAGTCAATACATAAATATCTTCTTGACTGACACCATTACCTAATAATTTCTTAATGTCATGTTCAATGTTTTGGTCATTTTTATAATCTTTTACATACGCCATAAAACTTTCCTCCTTAATAACCTGAACGTTTGTCGTCAAATTTATAGTCGTCAATCATGTGAAAGTCATGCTTCTGCAATGGAGTTTCAGCAGGGCCTTCTAACACCTCACCAGTATATGAGAATCGAGATCCATGACAAGGACAATCCCATGAACGTTCTGATTCATTCCAATTAACTTCACATCCTGCATGAGTACATGTCGTGTCAACGATATGAACTTGTCCATCGGGATCTTTATAAGCTCCTTTTCGCTCACCATCCATTCGTATAATCGAACCTTCATCATGATCTAACTCTTCAATTTTAGTGCGTGGCACTTCCATTTTTCCTTTAATTAAGTGTTTAGCCATATCCAAGTTTTCCATGAAAAATTTCTTTAAACTTGGATCTGGTGAAAAGCGAGAAGGAGAAAAGACGTCTTGATATGGATTCATCTCACCTAAAACATAATCACTCATTAACTTTGCGGCATTAGTTCCATTCGTCATACCCCATTTACGGTAGCCTGTTGCAATTAGTACGTTTTGTCGTTTCTTAGTAATCGGGCCAACATATGGAATTTTATCTAGGGTGATAAGATCCTGAGCTGACCATCTGTGTAAAATTTCATATTCATTTTCTGTAAATAAGTCATCACAGAAGCGTTTTAAGCCTTTAAAGTGTTCCATCATGCCTTTACCTTGACCAGTCTTGTGATCCTCACCACCGATTAAATAAACCTCTTCGCCATTATAAGTAGCCTTACGGATTGAATGTTCTGGTTTATCAACACTTAAGTACATGCCACCTGGATAAGGTTTGTTAGCTTTAACAGCTAACACATATGAACGGCTGGCATACATTCTAGTTGAATAGAGTCCCGTTCCTTCATAAAAAGGAAAGTGAGAACAGGCTAACGCGTAGTTAGCTTTCACACGAAAGCCGTCTCGAGTGACAACGACAGCGGCACCGTGAGCATCCTCAACATCAACAGCAACTGTCTGTTCATAGAACTTCCCGCCTTTATCCTGGATGAGTTTAATTAAATGAGATAAGTATTTTAGCGGATGGAACTGCGCTTGATTTTTCATAGATAAAGCATTTTCAATTGGAACATTAAAGGGAATCTCACTTTCTAAATTTCCTTTAATATTTTAAGTTGTCATAAGCTTGGTACTCTTTTTCAAGCTTATTTTTGTACTCTCCAGAAGTTGAAAATAGATAGGCATCCTGTTTCTCAAAATCACAATCAATTTGATGGTTCGTCACAAGCTCTTCAACCAATTTAAGTGCGTCCATATTCGCCTCATAATAGAGTCTGGCTGTGTTATACCCCATTTTATTAATTAAATCCTGATAGATAATTTCATGCTGGGCGGTTACTTTTGCCGTCGTATGTCCAGTTGTGCCATTTAATAACGTACTAGCTTCAAGTAACGCGACTTTAATATTTGTTGTGACAAAAGATAGGCGGCAGTTATGCCAGTAATTCCACCACCAATAATGACGACATCAGTTGTTAAGTCTTCAGTAAGTGGTTCAAAGGTCGGAATTGAAGTCTCTTCAAACCATATAGAATGAGACTGATCCGGAAATTTAGGTTTAGACATCATTTTACACTCCATTTCTATATACCCTTTTTGTGTAGTATTTGTCACAATCAGAAGGATATTCAGATGCATTATTTTATTGTAAAATATAGTTAGATGGAGGGGATTAAAATGTCGACGGCAGTTTATTTAATTATAGGTGTTTTATTTGTCGTAACGTTAATTGGTACATTCTTAATTGGGAAAAATGAAACAAATAAAGTTAAAAAGTATGAACAAGAAGGCCACTCACCAAAAGATGAACTTAAAACGTTCTTGGGAATATGAGACATCTTCATTGCAGAAAAACATTCCGTCTCTGTTAATTATTTATGGAGTCGTGGTCATTGCAAGCATTATCGCTTTAGCCATTTATATTTTCTGATTTGACATAATTTTGTAATATTCATTTAAACCTTGTGTAATATGAAAGCGGTTCAAGTGGTGTTATTCTTATAATTAGAAAAAGGTTATTTCCCCCTAGTCACATATAGTGAGAAGCAGTAGTGAAGCTATGAACACATGTTCATAGCTTACTTTCTTTTGTCAAAAGGAAATTCGACATAACTTGCGAAATATATATATAAGGGGGGATTTCGTGGAGAACGTATTTAACCCGTTTCCAGAACTTGAAACAGAGCGAATTAAATTAAAGAAGCTTACCTATGAGGATGCTGCAGATATCCATCATTACGCAAGTCAACGCATCGTATCAGACAATGTCACTTGGGATGCCCATAAAAGTATAGAAGAAACATTACAGTTATTGATTTTGCCCAAAGTCGATATGCGGACCATCAAGTAGCGCCATGGGAAATTAATCATAAAAAGATCAAAAGTAATCGGGACGGCCGATTTTGTATGGTGGAAGAAAGATCATCGTGTAGCAGAGATTGGCTATGTCTTATCACCGGATTATTGGGGAAAAGGTTTAATGCCAGAAGTGGTCAATAAATGATAGATTTTGGCTTTAATAACATGAAACTTGTTAGAGTCCAGGCCTTATGTTTTGAAGAAAATATTAATTCTGAACGTGTGATGCAAAAAGTCGGGATGTCATACGAGGGAACGATGACGAAGAGATTTTTGTTAAAGGTGAACACAAAAACTTAAAAATTTATGCCATAACTAATTAACCCAAGGAATTAAGCATCCTTGGGTTGTTTTGACTCTGGTTTTTTTCATTTAACATTTTTTTTTAAGTTCTTCTTTATATTTTCGTGAGACTAAGATATATAAGAAGTCTCCAGGTTTAATTTCAGTATCACCATAAGGTGTGATTAACCGATCACCTCGCACAATGGCACTGATTGTAGCTCTTTTCGGAAATTCGATATCTTTTAATGTTCTACCCACCACCGCATTATCGCGATTTGCCTGAAACTGAATCATCTCGGCATTTGCTTTGGCAATTGAAATCAACTCAATAGAATGGTGCGGAGTATCTTTAACTGGCCCCATTAGACCTAATTTTTCCGCGATATAGTTAATCGATGAACCTTGAACAAGAGCCGATGTTAAGACAACGAAAAGATAATATTGAATAATAAAGTAGCATTTTCAATACCGGCTACAATTGGAAAGGTAGCTAAGACGATTGGTACAGCACCGCGTAGACCTGCCCAAGATAAGAAAATCTTTTCTTTTACGGTATACTTCATTCGAATTAATGACAAGAACACGGCAGCTGGCCGAGCTATAAAAATAAGAACGAATGAAATTAATAATCCTTGCGTCATGACACTAAAAGAAAAGACGTGTTCAGGAAAAGCAAGTAATCCTAAAATCACGAACATTAGAATTTGAGCCATCCAAGCGAACCCTTCATTAAATTGCGAAATAGAATAACGGTAAGTTAATTCTGAGTTACCAATCACAAGGGCTGCAACATATACAGCTAAAAACCCACTGGCATCAATGGTTGAAGCAATACTATAGGTTAGTAACCCAAACGATAAAGTAAAAATCGGGTATAAACCAGATGATTCTAAATTAATTCGATTAATTGAAAACGAAGCTAATTTACCGATGCTTAGTCCAAGTAATAGACCCATTCCCATTTGCCAGAAGAAAGAAGGAATCATGATCCAAAGACTTGTGTCAGGTTGTAATAGTAGTTCAATAAAAATGAGTGTTAAGAATACAGCCATGGGATCGTTTGTACCTGACTCAGCTTCAAGAGTTGCTCCCATCTTGGCTTTAATATTTCGTTCTTTTAATGCTGCGAACACGGCTGCGGCATCAGTAGAACCAACAATAGCACCAAATAATAAGGCCTCATACCATAAGACATCTAATATATAATGAACGGCTACTCCTGTGATCAGTGATGTAAGAAGGACACCAACAGTTGCAAGCGAGATAGAAGGTAGGGCAACAGATCGAACGGTCTTCCATTTGTTTGAAGACCACCTTCAAAAAGAATAATAATTAGTGCTAGAATACCTGCCATTTGAGCAATTTCTGCATTATCAAAGTAAATCCAGCCTAACCCGTCGCTACCAATTAACATTCCGACGAGTATGAAAAGGACTAGTGAAGGAAGACCAATGCGGCTAGAGAATTTTGCAGCTATGACTCCACTAATTAATAGAAAAGCTATGATTAATACGAATACATCATTATCAAACGAACCTAATTGCATGGCAGTTCCCCTTTTTTCACATTGTCTATTAACTATTTTATCAAAACTTCTTATTAATTTCTTCTGATAAAAACTTTTCAGGTTCATAATTAAACTTATTAATAAGAGTTGGTATAATTGAACTATGTTAAAATAAAATTATTAATTTTCTGAATAAGGAGGATGCTGATGAGTAACCAAGTTCCCGTTTTAAAATCTCAATTATCGCCGCCGCCAGTAAAAGATCAATTTATCCATCGCATTAAATTACATAGACAATTACAACTCATTCCTAACTATCCTCTAACAATCATTTATGCTGGAGCTGGTTATGGTAAAACGGTTGGTTTAAGTAGGTTTATCCAAGACTTAGATTCTAAATCGTGTTGGCTAACAGTTGCCGAATATGACCAGCATATTATTAGATTATTAACGAAAATGGTGACAGCTATTCAATCCGCCTCACCTGAATTTGGTCGTGATTTAATGGATCAATTTAATCAATTGAATCAACATGTAAAAGATGATGAGCTTTGGACGTTAATGACGATGATGGTTAATGAAATAGAAGCCTTAAATGATGAACTAGTTTTAGTAATTGATGACGTTCATGTGTTAAATCAAGCCCATTCTTTTCATAAATGGATGCAGTTATTAATTAAGCATATTCCAAAAACATTCACATCGTCATATCGACTAGGCATAAACCTAACTGGACACCATTACAACAATTAAAGGTCCAAGACGATTTATTAGAGATTATCACTCAACACCTTGCCTTGTCATTAGATGAAATGGATCACCTGATTAGAGACATGAATAGCATCGAACTAAATGATGATCAAGTTGAAGATATTTATAGCCTGACTGAAGGCTGGCCAATTGCTTGTTCAATGGTGGTGCAACAATTATCATCGGGGGTCTCTATTAATTAACTCTTAAATGAAACAGATTTTGTTTTAAAGGATTTATATCAATATATGCAAGTTGAAATTTTTTATAAACAACCTTCAATCGTCCAAAAGTTTATTGAACAAACAAGTGGTTTAAATGAATTAACAGAAGACTCGTGTAACCGTCTAATCCATATTTCACATTCAGACTTAAGTCTGATGTAAAAACATTCCCAAGTTGGTAACACTTTTCAGAAAATTTGTTATATAATGACAATGGATTATGAAAATGGGGGATGAGAATGGAGAAAATTATTGAGGTTAGGAACTTAGAGAAGGTTTACAAAAGAAGAAGACAAAAGAACTTGTCAAAGCAGTAGATGGCGTTAGTTTTGATGTTTATCGAGGTGAAATCTTAGGTTTGTTAGGTCCAAATGGTGCTGGTAAAACAACGACCATTAAGTCAATTTGTGGTCTGTTAAAACCGAATGGAGGAAGCGTACATATAAATGGGTTTGACTCTAATAAAGAACGACTAAAGGCAGTCAATTATATTACGGCAGTGTTAGAAGGGAACAGAAATATATACTGGAGACTCACAGTTAGGGAAAACATGGAGTATTTTGCAGGGAATCGCGGAATCTCAAAAAAGCGATTCAAGGTAAAATAGATGAGTTACTAGTTTTTTTCAATTTGAAAAATAAAGAGCAAGAACTGGTTAGTAGTTTGTCACGGGGGATGCAGCAGAAACTTGCGATCGCGATTGCATTACTCCCGGATACGGATGTGATTTTATTAGACGAACCGACTTTAGGGTTAGACGTTGAAACAAGCTATGAGGTAAGAGACTTACTTAAACAGATTGTGAGCGAGCAAGGTAAAACGATTATTATAAGTACTCATGATATGCCTATTGTTCAAGACATTTGCGATAGAGCGGTGATCATAAATGGTGGTAAAGTCGTAGCAGATGAAAAGGTTGAAGATTTAATTAAATTGTTTGAGACAAGAGCTTACAGTTTCACTATTGAAGAAGTCCTCACAGAACAGCAGAAAGTAGCCATCCATAACCACTTTCCGATAGTTGAAATAAATGACCTCCAGATTAACGTGACCTTGGAAAAAGAAGACGACCTTTATATCATTATGGATATTTTAAAAAGTAATCAAACTAAAATTGAAAAAATTGATCGTACGACAGTCGATTTTGAACAGGTCTTTATGCAGTTAATAAAGGAGGGGAATGACATTGACACAGCTGTGGCATCTCACTAAAGCCAATATGGCAAAAGAATATATAGAGTTAAAACGCTATTATCCCAATACGATCACCATGATTGTTCAATTTTATTTCGTCTTTTTAGCCATGCTGCTAGGACTATATGCTATTGGAGACCCCCAACAAGTTGATACGAACGTACAATACGTCATAGTAAACTACGTGATATGGTTTTTCATGTTAACCATTATGCAAAATTTAGGGTTTGTCGTGCTAGTCGAAGCACAGAGAGGTACTTTAGAGCAGCTCTTTATGTCGCCACTCGGCATGTGGAAAGTGCTTTTAGCAAGAATTGTCTCAAATGTATTGATTTATGGTGTGATTGTGTTTGTGTTACTTATTCTATCTATGTTAACGGCCGGCGAGTGGCTTATTTTAAGAATTGATATCGCATTACCAATTTTTATGGTTACGACTTTAAGTATGATTGGAGTTGGCTTTTTATTAGCAGGACTTGCAATTATTATTAAACAAATTCAATCCGTCTTAAATGTCCTTCAGTTTATTTTAATGGGGTTAGCTTTTGTACCACTATCAGTAGCTCCTTATTTAGTGTTTGCTCCATTTTCCAAAGGAATTGATATGGTACGTCAAGTCATGATCCACGGATATACATGGGGAGATTTTACAGCATTAGATTACACAGCTTTGCTTCTAAATTCAGTCTTTTACTTAGTGTTTGGAATTTTTATTTATTTAAGGTCTGAAAAAAATTGCTATGGAAAAGGGACTTTTGAGTCAATATTAAATTTGAACGTGACAGAATAAATATTCTTTGTTAAAGTAAAATTATGAAAATTGAAAATGATGCACTACTAGGGGTGCCCAATAATCGTGGGCTGAGAGGAAGCACGCATGCTTCTAACTCTTAAAGGACCTGATCTGGTTAATACCAGCGTAGGGAAGTAGCTATGTATGACTTAGTATGTCTTCTAACGTCAGGTCCAGTTATGGCCTGACGTTTTTGTGTATATTTAGGTCCTTTTTTAGCATCAAAGGGAGGTGAAGTAGTGGGGCAAGTTCGTAAATTAACTGTTATGTCAGTGTTTATTGCAATCGGTATTGTTGGATCTCAGTTTATTTGGTTTCCAGCAGGAGTTGCTAAAGCTTATCCAGTTCAACATGCCATTAATGTCATGGCAGCCATTTCCCTTGGAACAGGTCCAGCTGTGTTAATAGCATTTCTCATGGCTTTAATTCGTAATTTGCTAGGTTTAGGTACGTTATTAGCCTTTCCAGGGGGGGATGATTGGAGCTTTTTTCGCAGGAATTTTATATAAAAGGTTTAAGAAAAAGGTTGGGCTGCTGGAGGTGAAATCTTTGGAACAGGAATAATAGGAGCGCTTATAGCATTCCCAATCGCAAATTTCCTAATGGGCAGTTCAGCAGGTGCTTTATTTTTTATCCCTGTATTTATAGTTAGTTGTGTTCCAGGTGCCATAATGGGTGTCTTACTAACTACTAGATTAAATCAACACATAATAAGAGCAGCAGGTAACATTGAGGAGGAGGTAGCTAAATGAGCTTTACAGAAAATTTAAGACATGAAAACGATGATTTATTTCAAAAGATCTTTAATCACTCTTTTGTTAAAGGAATTGGGAACGGTGATGTCCCGTCTGAAGCGGTGAAGCATTATATTAAAGCAGATTTTGAGTACTTAAATTCATTTATTAAGGTTTATGCATTAGCCATAGTTAAATCAAGTAGGCGAAGTGATTTTCAGTTTTTAACGAACAAATAAGTTTTATTTTAAATGATGAAACGCACCCACACCATAACTTTTGCCAGTATGCAAATGTGGATTATAAGTCGTTACAACATCATCCGTTACCACCAACAGCAGATCATTATATAAAACACATGCTATTTCATGCACAAAACGGAACATTAGCTGAGATTTATTCTGCGCTTTTACCTTGCCCGTGGACGTATTATGAAATTGCCTTAAATTTAATCGAGCACTTTAACATTAATGAGGAGCACCCTTTTTATGAATGGATTAGCTTTT
This sequence comes from Piscibacillus salipiscarius JCM 13188, assembly GCF_001311865.1. Classification (GTDB taxonomy): domain Bacteria; phylum Bacillota; class Bacilli; order Bacillales; family Alkalibacillaceae; genus Piscibacillus; species Piscibacillus salipiscarius. The sequence goes on along the minus strand of NZ_BBCD01000018.1, from coordinate 50,076 downwards.
ATGATCGAGACGATCTTAAGGATTTAATTCTAAATTTAAGAAAAACGCTTAGACTCATTAGCATCACTAGCAAATGAAAATGAGAAAATTAATATTAGAGAAGCATTTCGTAAAAGCTGTGAGCTCGAACTTAAATTTTGGGACATGGCTTACACATGTGAAAACTGGTCTGGGTCAAGCGAGGTGTCTCTATGAAACAAGTATCAACTGTTTTAACGATTGCTGGAACCGATCCATCTGGAGGAGCTGGTATACAAGCTGACTTAAAAACTTTTCAGGAATTAAAAAGTTATGGGATGTCAGTCATTACATCGGTCGTTGCTCAAAATACGACGGGTGTTCAAGATGTGCACCACTTGCCAATAGAATTTATAGAAAAACAACTAGATTCTGTTTTAACAGATATACCTGTTAATGCATTCAAAACAGGTATGATTGCAACAGAAGATATGATGCGAGTTATACATCAGCGTATGAGGCAGCAGGATATTTACTACGTTCTAGATCCAGTCATGGTAGCTACAAGTGGTGATGTTCTAATAAATGAAAATGCGCGCGATTATTTAAGAGACTATTTAATTCCATTGTCAACGGTTGTGACACCAAATATTCCTGAAGCTGAATACCTAACCGAAACTAGTATTACGAGTATGGAAGATATGAAAGCCGCTGCCAAAATTCTTGTCAACGAATTAGGTGCTTCAGCAGCCTTAATTAAGGGTGGTCATTTGGAAGGTCATCCTATAGATTGGTTATACAATGGTGATGAGTTTTACAAGTTTACTTCTAATAGAATTAATACGACGAGTACGCATGGAACTGGGTGTACTTATTCTGCAGCCATTACAGCTCTTTTAGCGCAAGAAAATCTATTATTGACTTCTATTGAGTATGCGAAACAATTTGTGACGTCAGCTTTAAGATATTCTTTCTCATTAGGACATGGGAACGGGCCAACTAACCATTGGGGAATTCGGGAGGATCGTATGAACTCAAAACGTAATTGATGCTGTCCGAGAAAAAAGTCCACTCATTCATCATATTACGAATCATGTTGTGATGAATTTTAGTGCGAACGGTTTATTATCTTTTGGTGGCTCACCAATTATGGCTAAAGAAGAACAGGAAGTAGAAGAGATTGTTCAAGTGGCAGATGGTCTTCTACTAAATATTGGTACTGCAGTTGAGCAAGATTACAAATCTATGATTCGAGCTGGTATAAAGGCAAATGATAGAGGAATTCCAGTTTTGTTTGACCCAGTTGGAGTTGGTGCAAGCCAATTCAGACAGGCAAATGTTCAAAAGTTGTTAAAAGAAATCACGCCGACGGTTATTAAGGGGAATGCCGCAGAGATTGCCTATTTAGCAGATGTGAAATGGAAAGCTAAAGGCGTGGATGCCGTAGGAGATGGCAATGTCATTGAATTAGCTGAAAAAGCATTCGATCGCTATCAATGCCCTGTTGTCTTAACGGGAAAAAGGGATGTTATTGTAACTGCAGGCAAAACGGTAACTAATAAAACCGGTCATAGATGGTTAGAAAGAATAACAGGAGCAGGTTGTTTACTAGGAACTATCATCACCTCATGTATCTCTGTTGATGGTGATTTACAAGAACAACTAAAAGAGGCTGTCTATTTTATGGTTTGGCCGCTGAATATGCAAGTCAATTGCAGCATGTGAAGGGACCAGGAACATTTATACCTCATTTTATAGATGCGCTTTCTTATGACCTAACGTTTTTGAAAGAGGCAACCAAATGAACGAGCATCTACTAAGAAAATATTTTATAATGGGCAGTCAAAACTGTGTGAATGATCCAAGAGACATATTACTAAAGGCAATTGAAGCTGGAATTACGATGTTTCAATTCAGGGAAAAAGGAAGTGGGTCTAAGAATGGAAATGAGAAATTAAAGCTTGGCCTTGAACTTAGGGAGATATGTAAAACCTACGATATTCCGTTTATTGTGAATGATCATGTGGAATTAGTAAATGTACTTGAAGCTGACGGTATCCATGTGGGTCAGGATGATGTATCTGTAGAGAAACTTCGGAAACAGTTTCCTTATAAAATTATAGGACTTTCAATTTCAAATCAAGATGAATTAAAACGAAGTCCGATTAATTTAGTGGATTATATTGGAACTGGACCGATTTTTGGCTCTAAGACAAAAGAAGATGCTAAGAAGCCTGTAGGGTTAGAGTGGATTCGATCGCTTAGAAATCAGGGTCTTACTCTTCCGATTGTCGGTATTGGCGGAATCAATGAAACGAATGCACAACAAGTGTTAGAAGCTGGAGCTAATGGAGTATCAGTGATTTCAGCTATTACGAAATCCAACCACATTTTTGAAACTGTTCAAAAATTATAAGCGACCACACGTTGGTCGCTTTTATTTTTGTTTGTAAAAGTAGTAAGATGATAGTCGGAGGTGGTAAAACTTGATTCGTTCATACATATTTCTACTCATCACAGTTATGATCTTCTCTGGTAATTTAATTGTTGGAAAAGCTATCAATGAATTACCACCTATTACGATTGCCTTTTTCAGAACGTTAATTGCTTTTTTAGTCGTTCTTCCATTTGGGTTCAAACAGTTTCGTTATTACCATAAAATTTGGCGTGAGAACTTTTGGCCACTTATTGGAATTGCACTAACTGGCATTACTACGTTTAATGTGTTAGTTTACTTATCGCTTAACTTTACGACGTCTACAAACGCTGGGATTGTGGAAGCGACGACTCCGGCCTTTGCGATGGTGTTATCATTTTTAATCTTAAAAGAAAAATTGAAACCTCGTCATATTATCGGGACTGTCGTATCCTTTATTGGAGCATTGTGGGTATTAACCTCGGGCTCAATTGAAAGGCTACTTGAATTAAACATTAATATTGGTGACCTAACGATGCTACTTGCGATGATCATATGGGCCTTTTACACACTGATAGTCAAACAACATAATCATAAGTTTCCGATATTTGGCGGTACACTTGTAATGGTAGGTCTAGGCTTAATAGTTATAATTCCAGCTGTTGTAATCGAGTGGTTTATTCTTGGGTTTCCTTCACAAATTGTGAATCCCGGTAATTGGTCAGGCTTATTATATTTAGGAATTTTCCCATCTTTTATCGCTTTAGTGCTATGGAATCAAGCAGTTTCCGATTTAGGACCGTCACTCTCAAGTGTATTCTTAAACTTATTACCTTTCTTCACCACAATTGGAGCCGTGATCTTTTTAAACGAACAAGTGGTTGCAGCTCAAATTGTTGGAGGAATTCTTGTTATTGTTGGGGTCATTATGGTGAATGTTAATTTTAGAAAAAGAAAATCGTCATAAACAATAAAAAAGGTTCGGATGACTAGTCATCCGAACCTTTTTCATAAGATATTATTTCGCTGCTTTTTGCAGCTTATGAATTAAGTGTAATGATTTACCTGTTCCAACAGCTACGCACTCAAGTGGATTTTCAGCTACGTGTACAGGCACATCAATTACTGATGAAAGCCAATCTTTCATACCATTAGTAATGCTCCACCACCAGTCAGCATAATACCGTGATCAACGATGTCACCACTTAGTTCAGGCGGACAGCTTTCAAGTGTAGCACGAACAGCTTCTAGAATAGATTCTAGCGGTTCTTTTAAGGCATCTTGAATTTCTTTTGAATTAAGCGAGATGGTTTTTGGTAAACCTGTAACTAAATCACGACCACGAATTTCCATTTCCATTGGATCATGATCAATTAAAGCATAACCAATTTCCATTTTTATGTTCTCAGCAGTACGTTCACCAATTAAAACATTGTAATGTTTACGTACGTGTTGAATTATAGCAAGGTCCATGTGATCTCCGCCTGTGCGGATTGAGTTGGCTGACACAACTCCACCAAATGAAATAATCGCAACTTCGCTAGTTCCTCCGCCAATGTCAACAACAACGTTTGACACAGGCTCGTCCACTGGAAGTCCAGCACCTACTGCAGCCGCAACAGGTTCTTCAATAATGTGTACTTGCTTTGCACCATAATCTTTAATGGCATTATCAATCGCTCGACGCTCAACAGAAGTCGAACCAGTTGGCGCACAGACAATAACGTTGGTTTACGCATGGACATGCCTAAACGTTTACTTACTTTCTTAAGCATAACGTTTAACATTTGTGATGTAACTTCATAGTCGGCTATGACACCATCTTTTAATGGTCTAATCGACGTGATGTTTGCTGGTGTTTTACCAATCATTTCTTTTGCTTCATTACCAACAGCTAATACTTTACGAGTGTTCGTATCAATTGCTACAACTGAAGGTTCATTATAAACGATGCCTTTGTTTTTACTATATATTAATAGGTTAGCTGTTCCTAGATCAATTCCAATTTCTGCATTTGAAAACATTCAGATGCCTCCGTCTCTATAAGTCTTATCAATTAATCCTGTAGCTTTAATTTTAACACGGAAAATTGTCGAATGTCGTTAAGAATTTTTTAACAAAAAATTACAGAGGAGCCGATCCTCTGTAACAATACTGGTTATTTTTTCTTGGCTTCTAGTAAGTTTGCAAGTGTAGAAGCGTCATATGATTCGATTTTGCGACCTTCATGATAGCTGATACCAATATTTTTTAATTCGCTTACGAACCAACCTTTTGAACCGATATACATCTATAACACCTCTTTCTTGAATTGTTCCACTATTAAAATCATGCAGATGTCATTGTAACACTTATACCAATCATTGAGAAGGATAAAGTGTTGTAAGTTTTTGCATATGGTTTAAAAAAACATTGTGATATGATAAGAGTGATTTAGAAAGGGTTGTTATTTATGGAAAATCGCTCACTTGAAGAAGTCAAAAAGACGTCTAAATACGCTAAAAAAACTTTGAGTTGAACGAAGACGATTTTTATGATGCTGCTGAAGATCAATTAGATGAGGCGGGCACATCATTAGAGCGTATGGTGTCAGTATACCAGCGGCTTCAACAAGAAGTTTCACAAAAGATGAACGAAATGGATGACCATATGGGCATGACGCCTAATTGTCAGTTAGGATGTGCATTTTGCTGTTATTTTCCAATCATTATATCAAGACTTGAAGCGAACATGATTATGGCATCAATAGAAGCGATGCCACAAAGCAGGCGTGAAGAGTTTATTCATCATTTGAAGGATTATTTTGAACGTCATAAAGCATTAATAGATGAAGCAACAGCGCTTAATTTTGATGAGGAAGATATCAAATATGATTATATTAAGAAGCAACTGCCTTGCCCGTTATTAAATACAGAAACCAATGCGTGTATGGCATACGAAGCAAGACCACTACCATGCCGCACTTATGTAAACTATATGGACCCTGACATTTGTTATGAGAACTATGTTCCTGAAGAGACCGTTAGTTTTGAGTTCTTGTATGAAGATTATATGGGAGCTTTAAATGCGGCTGCACAAGTCATGTATGAAGATGAGAATCCAGACTTCTTGGACTATCCATCAGACGTTTATCAATATGACTACATGCCAGTGTTTTTAAAAGAGTGGATTGAAAATAGAAAATAAGGCTGCCCCACAAGTGGGTAGCCTTATTTTTTATGTCTTATAAAATGGGTCGAATGTCTCATATATCAAGTTCAATGTCCCATAAATCATTTTTTTGTATCATAAATCTGAAAAATTGTCTCATAACTAGCCAGAAACGTCTCATAAATAAGATGTCATGTCCTATAAAAGTCAACCGTTACTGCGCAAGCGTATCTGTTAATACGTACTGATTATGTTCAACAGGTTTTTCCTTAGCATCGGTTAACCAAACTGCTCGCATGCCTAATTGAAGGGCAGGTGCGACTTCGTTCATGAAGTTATCGCCAACCGACACGGCTTGTTCAGGTTTTACATGATACTTTTCTAAAACATAGCTAAAATGTTTCTTCGTATGAACGGGTTTCATAGCCGAAGGAATGAGTTCTTCAAAATGCTCGTCAATGTCTAAGAATTTAAGCAGACGCTTTGCGTCGACTTCATCACTATTTGTACATACAATTAAACGCCTACCTTGCTGTAACTCTTTAAGATAACCTTTTAATCCTGGTGTTTGTTTTAGATAACCGTCTAATTCCGCCATCTGCTCTTTAGTTCGATTGTATGATGCTTGAATAACGTCAGTGCCAATACCGAAATGGCGTGCAATCGCATATGGAGGCCACCAGCCATCTCCAATCGGAACCCAGTTTTTAAAATCAAATTCATGCGCAGCAATCGTTTTAGGCGCATCTTGTACGTTTACCACTTCACCTTCCCAATTATGAGCTTCTGTTAACTCTTCTGTAAAAGGGTCCCACGTCCAGACAATGTCACGTTTTCCGTCATAGATTTTCCCAATTTGTACAGGGTGGTCGCCTTTTAATATCTGGTCGTAAATGGACTGGAATTTTTCCTTTTTCTCATCATTTAGGTGTTGTTTTAAGTTGTCAACATGTAGGTTAAAATGCTCTGTGCCTTCATATAATGTACCATCTAAGTCGAATATAATGACATCTGCTTGATCCAATAGTTTTTATACATGTCTTTGATCCCTTCCTTTATATCTTTGAAAATAGTTTAACATACTAATCCGACTATTTTTTCGTTTGTTCCGCTTTTTATTTAACATTTGATAAAATATGAGTAGACAGATAAAGGGGAGAGAGCAGCATGCGGACGATTTGGAGTTTGTTTTATGGTGTCTTGTATGTATTATATACAGTGCCTTTCATGAAAAGATATCAAAAATTAGATCGAGATAATTATACAAGAGCTGAATACAATCAATTAGTACATAGAGTACCAAAACAGTTTGCAAGGAAGTTTTTTAAACAATCAGGGTCAACCATGGTTGTATGTGGAGAAGAAAACATTCCAGAAGCGCCATATTTAATAGTGGGAAACCATCAGGCGAACTATGATATTTTTGCTTATTTAGGGTATTTCAAAGAACCGTTTGGGTTTATCTCAAAAGTAGAAGTAAGCAAAATTCCGATTGTTAAGCCTTGGATGGAGGTCATGGATTGCTTGTTTTTAGACCGAAAAATCGCAGGGAATCGGTTAAAACCTTTAAAAAAGGTATAGAATTATTAAAGGATGGTCATCCTCTAGTTATTTACCCCGAGGGGACAAGGTCAATGGGGAGTAACATGTTGCCATTTAAAAGTGGAAGTTTAGCTTTAGCTAAAAAAGCTAAAGTGCCTGTCTTACCTGTAATGGTTGATGGCACTTATAAAATAATGGAAGAGAATCAAAACAGAATTAAAAAGGCAACGGTTTATATGACGATTTGTGAGCCGATTTCGGTAGAGACGTAGAACAGATGAAACTTGAAAAGCTAGCTGAAGAGACACAAAGTAGGATTCAAAAGGCGTTAGATCAAGTGAAGGAAAGGTGATTGTATGTGCGGAAGATTTACGTTTGTTGCAAATCCTGACGAAGTGGCAGAGGAGTACGAGTTAGATCAGCCGTTTGATTTTCCAGCTCGTTATAATATCGCGCCAACACAGGAGATTTTAACGGTCGTAAATGATGGCGAGAAAAACCGGGCTGGTACGATGAAGTGGGGGCTTGTGCCTTTTTGGGCAAAAGATCAAAAGATTGGCCATAAAATGATTAACGCTAGAGCTGAAACGGCAGATGAAAAGCCAAGTTTTAAAAGGTTAATGGAACGTAGACGCTGTTTAATTTTAGCTGATAGCTTTTATGAGTGGAAGAAGACAGATGATGGTAAACAACCTGTAAGAATAAAAATTCCTGATCGAAATCTATTTGCGTTTGCGGGACTTTGGGATCGCTGGCGCCGTGATAGTGAAGAATTAGTTACCTGCACGATTTTAACAAAAGAAGCGGACGATTTTATGAGCGATATACATCACCGCATGCCTGTTATCTTGCCGAAAGAACAAGAACAGGATTGGTTAGATTTTAATTTAAAGGATGCAACTGAAATGAAAAAATTTGTTTTGAGTTTACCAAAACAACATCTAGAAGCTTATAGCGTTAGTCAATATGTTAATAATCCTCGTAACGATGATGAAGCATGCATCACTGCATTAACGGATTGATAAAGAAGAGGGGTTTCCTATGTATGTTGGGGAACCCCTTTTTATGGTGAGTAATGTAATATTAATTTTCGAATAAAAAGCCCTACGCAAATTCCAGGAATTACGAATATGATGGGAAGCCATACCGGACCTACGATATATCCAAGTACTTCAGTACGATAGGAATACATTAACCCTATCGTGACAAAAAAATGCTGTAAACACAAATGGCAAAAATTCATATGAAGGATTTTTACCATCAGCGTGTTTATAAGCATCCCATATTCCAAAGAAATAAATACACGGATAGAACATCAGCCACTGGTAATCAACTATGTGAATCGCCTTATCGATTTCACCTATAAAACTGTATAAAATCGCTTGATTGAACTTACTCATCACATTTATTAATACTTCTAAAATAATTAAAGCAATTCCCTTAACGAGCTGGTGATTGAGTAGTTGCCCAAAACCTGGGAAAGCGATGCTCCAAAATAGCACTTCAAGTTTTTTATTCCTCATGTTCCCGCCTCTTTTAATCCTTAATTAGTTGTTTTCGGTTCGGTACTTGTGGAGGCTCTTCAAGCCAACCATTGTCGATCATAATATTTGCACCATCTTGGCATACATGGCAATTTCTGCAGATAAACGTTGGTAGGTTAACGTAATATCACTTCTCATACTCGCAGTCGATGCCGTAGCGTAATTCCCTTGGCCAGCTGCACTTAATACGGCCATGAAATGCATAATCAGTTTGTCAGAAAATACTTTTTCTGTAGAATTGGTTATATAACTATTGGACCCCATAGGTACATCAATATATGACTTTTCAATAATTTTACGAAAAGTTTTTACGTGCTTCTCAGAGATTTTCATACCTCGAAGCATGTATTCCTTCACAACTTGATTATCTGTAGTCTGTGCAGAAGACATAGTAATCATAATACCAACAGTGTTTGTTTTAATATTTTCAAATAAATGGGTTAACTCAACCGTATTTAGTGGGCGGTTACTGAATAAGCTCATGTACTTCTGAGATTTAACAAATTCAACTTCTGGTTGAACTTGAACACTGGGCGGCCTAACTAGAAGTCCTTTTTCTAATGCCAAATCAATACATTGATTATAGAGTTTGATGGATTCCTTAGTTGTGTTCGTAAAAAGGTCACGTATATCTTTGCGTACGCAGGTCATCAGAGTAGAACCGTGAGCGAGCATGCCTGCCTTTAAAGTATGTTCTAGAAACTGGACCATAAATGGATCTAAGAAAAGCTTGTCCGCATTTAAATTAACATCTTGACCATTAAAACCTTTCGGAATTGGAATGTTGTCATCTTTAAATAACTTTGTTAGATCTTTTACTATTTGATCAGATAGATTTATTGAATTCTGAACGAGGTTTTTGGTTTGTTCATCATCAACCGTTTCAAGGAAGTATTTAAGTATTTGGACGTAAAGAGAGTTCTGAATATACTGTGTCCACATTGTGCCTATTTCATTACTGTTTATATTTATTTTGTCCACAATTGTTCCCACCCTTCGGCAAACAAAACATTTACTGTTATTTTGACCTTAGTTATGTAATTTATTAGAGAAAATATAGATTAGGGATTTTTTTCAAATTTATCTTCTTTTAATGTGGCACAATTTTGTTTATGATATTGGTTAAAGGGAAATAAAATATGTAGCGATAAATTGATAGTGAAGGTGATGTAGTTGGTTAAAGTATTGTTCGTGTGTTTAGGAAATATTTGCAGATCACCAATGGCTGAAGCAGTCTTTTCAAATTTAGTCAGTCAAAAAGGACTTGATTGTCAGTTTGTGATTGATTCGGCTGGTGTGGCAAATTATCATGTTGGCGAACCACCTCATGAAGGAACCTTGCAAAAGCTAAAAGATCATCAAATTAATGCCTCTGGTTTAACAGCAAGACAAGTAGACAGTTCTGATTTTGAGCATTTTGATTATATTATTGCGATGGATGACGATAATATAAAAGCTTTAAATGATTTAAAACCTGATGATTCACATGCAATGATTAAGAAATTATTAGATTATACTGAGGAGCATGACACAAAGAATGTTCCAGATCCTTATTTTACGGGTGATTTTGATGAAACGTATCAATTAGTTTCAGAAGCATGTCAAAATTTACTTTACGATATTCGTATTAATCACGACATTTAAACAGGAGGATGTTTTATGAAATTAAAATCATGGCAATCGAGCATGTTGGTAGGGGCTTTAGTTGGACTTGCAGTATCGATGTTTAATAGGGAAGAACGTGAAAGCTTTAAAAGTGGTTCTAAAAAGACATATCAACAAATAAAACATATTTATAGCCACCCATCAGAAACAATTAGACAACTTCGATTAAAATTAGATCAAGTGAGTCAAGGAACCGATAAATTAATTGAACAAATCGACCAAGTTGAAAAATTAGTTGATAAGGTGGATCAAGGCCAGAAAAATAGTAGGTGAATAACTCGTGATTTTCACACTAAAGTTTTGGAAAGATTTGTATCAACATTTTGTTGATGATGACGTGATTGGGATGTCGGCCCAGCTAGCGTATTTCTTCTTATTGTCTTTATTTCCATTTCTTATTTTCTTGTTAACTTTAATTGGATTTTTACCGATTGATAAAGATAGTGTATTTAATCTCATTCATCGCTATATGCCTGGCGATTCAATGGAACTGATTATTAATAACGTTAATCAGTTAATGGAGGACAGGAATGGCGGGTTATTGTCAATTGGGATTATCTTAACCATTTGGTCAGCATCGAATGGGATTAATGCACTCATGAGAGTGTTTAATCGGGCTTATGAAACTGAAGAAGATCGTTCATTCATTGTCACAAGATTAATATCAATAGCCATGACACTGGCGATGGTGTTGGTTATTTCCATTGCCCTAGCACTTCCCGTTTTCGGAAAAGCTATTGGTACTTACGCCTTTGAGTTTCTTGGATATTCAGAAAGCTTTATTGAATTTTGGAGTGCGATTCGTTGGATCATCTCGTTCTTTATCATTGTTTTTGTATTAACCGTGTTATATATGCTTGGTCCAAATCAGCGGATAAAGCTAAAACATGCTCTACCTGGTGCTGTAATCGCAACGGTAGGCTGGCAAGTGATATCATTAGGTTTTGCATATTATGTTGAAAATTTAGGGAACTTCTCCTATACTTACGGAAGCTTAGGAAGTATTATCGTTCTTATGATTTGGTTCTTCTTATCAGGCATGATGTTAATTATCGGAGGCGAAATTAACGGATTATTGCACCGACATAAAGCTAAATTATTTAAGCACGCGTGAGATCTCGCGTGCTTTTTTGTAATATGCGGAGATACGTTCATAAAAGGCGAGAACCGTTCATAAAAAGCAAAGTTACGTTCATAAAAGGACGAGAACCGTTCATAAAAAGCAAAGTTACGTTCATAAAAATGGGAGAACCGTTTATAGAGCTATAAAAACCGTTCATAGTAGCGAAAACCCGCCCTAAATTAAGCGCTAGCTTCGCCCTTAATTGGATTCTTGGCATAAATCGTTATGAGAATTAATACGACCAGTAGGAATCCTGACACAACGTAAAAGAATGACACCCCTGGTAAATACTCAATGAATAAGCCGCTTAGAGCAGGGCCAGAAATACTGCCAATGCTAAAGAACACACCACAAAGAATGTTTCCTGCTGGAAGTAAGCTTTTAGGTAGCAAGTCCGTCATATAAGACATGCCTAAAGAGAACAAAGAACCAACGAGTAAGCCGGAAACTGCGAAGACTATAAATAAGCCGATTACAGACTCCTCAATGAATACCGCGATTAAAAAAGTGACTACTCCGCCAATTAATACAAATGATAAAACACTTTTCCTCCCTATTCGATCACTCAAAATTCCTAAAGGTATTTGTGAGATAATACTTGCTGCGGCAAAACAAGGAATAATAAACGAAATAATCGACACATCATGACCAATTCTCATGGCGTAAACAGGGAAATTCCCATGCAATGATGCCTCTAAAAAGCCATACGCAAAAGGTGCTAGAAACGCAACCCACGCATATTTAATCGTACCTAAAAACGTCCTATTGAACGGGTTGATGTTACTTGCATAGCGTCTTCTTGTACGGGGAATTCATTACGCACAAAGAACATAGAAGACCAGGCAATTAAGCACATCAATCCACTAATAATGAACGGCAGACTAGGATTAATTTCGATTAATGCTGTCATCAAGGGGCCAAGAGCAAACCCTAAAGCGAACATTAAACCATAGATTGCAATATTCCGTCCGCGATTATGTTCTTCGGTCGTTGTTGTAATCCATGTTTGCGTTCCGAAGTGTAAAATATTATCTCCTATTCCAATCATCATTCTAAGTACAAACCAAAACCATAAGGATTCCCATATGGTGAAAAAGAATAACGATAAGAAGACGAGAGAACCTCCAATTAAAATTAAAGGTTTATAACCATACGTTCTTAAAGGTTTTTCTAAAAACGGGGAAATGACTAAAATCCCTATGTATAATGCAGTTGCATGTAGTCCATTAACAGATGAGGAAATTCCACTCTGTTCTAATAAAACAGCGATTACCGGCAACAGCATACCCTGTGAAAGACCTGATATTCCTACCATCGTGACGAGTATGATAAAACGTGCTTTTGGACCTGCCATATTGCCATCCCCCTTTGAGCAAAGTCAATGACATTTTACCCCACATCCATGTTAGAATGAAATCAAAACGATTTAACGAATAGGAGTGACGTTCATGCAATTCCACGTAACACAAGATGAGATTAAAACTAAGACAAACTACGGCTCACTAGACATTTCGCCGAACGATGAAAAAGGTTTTAGACCCTTTCAATTAATGGTTGCATCATTAGCAGGTTGCAGTGCATCTGTCTATCGAAAAATTTTAGCAAAACAAAAGTAGAATTTGATGAAATGACGATTGATGCGGATGTAGAACGTACTGGTGATGACGTTAATAAAATTGAAAAAGTGACGTTGATCTTTAAAGTGAAAGGCCAAAACTTAAATGAGAAAAAACTTCAAAAGAGCTTAGAGATTGCGAGTAAAAACTGCTCAATGGTTCAATCGGTTACTGGATCCATTGAGGTCATCGAAAAAGTAGAAATAGAAGAAGCATAACAACGAGATCAGCCCCATATTTTTTAAAAAAGGGGTTGATTTTTTAAATTAACACCTTTATCATGATAAAGTGTTAACGTGGTAACAAGATGAAAAGGGAGAGTTTAAAATGGCTTCAGCAGTTATTATATCTGTAATTATATTAACAATTCTAAGCTTATTAAAAGTTAACGTATTAGTCGCAATAGTCATCTCAGCTTTTTCAGCAGGACTGATCGCTGATTTAAGTTTTACTGAAACAGTTGAAATGTTTGTAACTAATATGGGAGGCAGTGCAAATACCGCTTTAAGTTATGTGCTTCTAGGTGGATTTGCCGCAGCGATTGCTTATACAGGAATTACTAAAGGAATCGTTCAATTTTTAAGACGAGCAGTGAAAGGGAAACGCGGATTTATGCTAATTGCTATAGCTATTATCGCGTCGTTCTCACAGAACTTAGTTCCCGTTCACATTGCGTTTATTCCAATTTTGATTCCACCATTGATTGCGTTATTTGATAAAATGCAACTGGATCGTCGTGCAGTCGCAACGTCACTAACATTCGGGTTAAAGGCTCCGTATGTAATGTTGCCAGTTGGGTTCGGACTAATCTTCCACGAAACGATTCAAGATAGTATGAAGGAAAGTGGAGTAGAACTGACAGTTGGTCAAATTGCTTCATCTATGTTTATTCCAGGTCTAGGAATGATTGTTGGTTTATTAATCGCAATCTTTATTACGTATCGTAAAAAGCGTGACTACAGTCAGGTCACACCTGAAGGGCAGCCATCAGACATTGAGGAAATCGATGATGAGCCATTTAAATTTGAACTCAAGCACTTAATGACGATGATTGCAATTGTAGCAGCATTAGTTGTGCAAATTTTAAGTGGTGAAATGGTGCTAGGCGCATTAACAGGTCTAGTCTTAATGTTCTTGCTTGTAGCCGTTCCATTTAATGAAAGCGAACAAATCATGTCAAAAGGTATTACAATGATGGGCATGATTGCATTCATTATGTTAGCAGCATCAGGATTTGCTGGAATATTAGACGGAACAGGATCTGTTGAGGCTTTAGTTGATGCATCATCAGGTATTTTAGAAGACCAAAAAGCGTTAGTTGCTTTTGTCTTATTATTAGTCGGGTTAATTGTCACAATTGGAATTGGAACGTCATTTGGTACCATTCCAATCTTAGCAGTATTATTTGTGCCAATCGCATCACAAGCAGGTTTTTCACCGTTAGCAATCGCAGCGTTAATCGGAACAGCTGGCGCATTAGGTGATGCAGGTAGTCCTGCTTCAGACAGTACATTAGGTCCAACAGCAGGTCTTAATGTTGACGGAAAACACAATCACATTTGGGATACGGTAGTGCCGACTTTTATTCACTTTAACATCCCGCTATTCATTTTCGGTTGGATTGCATCATTGATTCTATAAAATGAAAAAGCTATTGCGACACGTGATCGCAATAGCTTTTCTTATATTAAAGTAATGATAAAACAAAGCCGATGACTACGATAAGACCTATGATCATAAGAATTGTGCGAATCACTATCTTCACCCACCTTTTCTCTTTCCGTTAATAATCAATTACCTTAAATCCCGCTTATTAAACCTTAGAAGTATGTTTTTATGGAACAACACAAAATATAAACATATGGAGGATGACTTAATGAAAAAAGTATTGTTTTTAGTGTTGATTAGTCTTCTTTGTACATCCATTTCTGCATCCGCAACTCCTGCTCATCAGGAAACATACGGTTACGGATATAAGAAACAATATAATGAACAGCCACCTGATTTAGGGTTTTACGCTCCATTAATTGAAAAATACAATGGATTTTACATGGGGGATCCAAATGAAAAGAAAGTGTACTTAACGTTTGACAATGGTTATGAGCAAGGTTATACGTCGACTATTTTAGATATTCTAAAAGAGAAAAAAGTTCCGGCGACGTTTTTCTTAACAGGTCATTATGTAAACGACGAACCCGAGTTAGTTAAACGGATGGTTAATGACGGTCATATCATTGGGAACCATTCTAATAAGCATCTAGATTATACAAAAGCTTCTGAAAGCGACATTAAACAGGATTTAAAAGCGCTAGATGAAAAAATCAAAAAATATACTAATCAGGATACCGTTCAATTTTTCAGACCAGCTGAAGGCCGATTTAATGAGAAATCTTTAGCAATCACAGACGAATTAGGTTATGTAAACGTCTTTTGGACAGTGGCATTTGTTGATTGGCATAGTGACCGCAAAAATGGCTGGAAATATGCATTTGATGAGGTCATGGAGCAGGTTCATCCAGGGGCCATAATCTTACTACACACCGTTTCGCAGGATAACGCCGATGCACTAAGTCATCTCATTGATGAACTGAGAAAAAGAGGGTATGAGTTTGGCTCTATAGAAGATATACTTTGGGACAAATACGTCCCGTTGTATTAAGTTATTAACTCGCATATTTAATGCGAGTTTTTTATTTTTATTTTAAGGTAGAAAACTTTTTTAAAACCTAAGTTAAGTTCATGTCGTCTAATCTATAGGGAGTGAGAAACGTGGATGCAGAATCATTGAAACCGCTAAATCTTGATCACAAAGAAGAGCTCATTAACGAACTCATAAATAAATATGGTCAAGACTTGTTAAAGCTTGTTTATTCGTATGTGAACAATCAAGAAGTAGCTGAAGACCTCACACAAGATATATTTATAAAGTGCTATAAGACACTCGATACCTTTAAAGGACGTTCAAGTGTTAAAACGTGGCTATGGCGAATTGCGATAAATCAGTGTAAAGACTATCTAAAGAGTTGGCATAAAAGAAACGTATTTCCTTCTGAAAATCAGAATGTTTTTGATCAATCTGATTATGAACACGTAGAGCATCATGTGATTCAAAAGGATACAGATGTGGCTTTAGTAAGGGCAGTTATGAAATTACCTATTAAATACCGAGAAGTGATTTATTTGCATTATTACGAAGACTTACCTATTAAAGAAATCGCAGCTGTTATCAATAAAATCAAAATACCATTAAGACACGTTTGAAACGTGCAAAAGAGCTTTTAAGAAAGGAGCTAGAGAGAGTAAATGGAAAATAGATTAAGCAAACTTCGTAAGTCGCTGGATCATTCAGTTTTCAAACAGCTGACTTTTTCAGAACAACTTAGGGAAGGTATTTTTAAAAATTTAGACCGCGATCAAGAAAGTGATTACGAAATAGATTTATCTATTTTACACCTGTTGGTTGAGAAGAAAACAGGTTATCAACTTCTTCAAGACCTTTATTCTCGAGATTTATAACTATGAAAGCAATGAAGGGATGTTATATTTAAAGTTACACGATTTAGAGAAACAAGATTATATAACATCTAGTTGGGGAAATGACGGTGAGAAGTTTTACCGGATTAGTCAAATAGGTAATAACATATTAGACACTCACTATAAGCAAAATCATACTCTGTTTAGAAACCTAATAGAGGAGTGAGGTTAAATGAGGGAGATTGATTCTTTTTTAGAGAAGGTATCGAGTCAAATCAAAACAAAACGAACAAAAAGATACGTACAGTTAGAACTATCCCATCATTTAGAACAATCTAAGCAAAAATGGATTGAAAGAGGGTTTAACGATTTAGATGCAGAAAAGAAAGCGGTAGAGGAGATGGGTGACCCTTATAAGATTGGATCCAATTTAAATAAGACACACGCTACAACTGCTTTCTCTTATTTCAAACCTTGGTTTGTTCATATCATCATCGTCATAATATCTGCGTTAATGTTTAACGTGCTTCAAGTAATGGATCAATTAATAGTCAATCATATATTTAGGTTAATTATTTATGTTGCTCAGACAGCTTTAGTTATTTGTCTTTATTTTTATTTTGGAAGAAAGCTTTTGAGTGATTTACCTAAAAGAATCATTTACATATCGGTTGGAAGTTTACTTGTTTTAAATTTGGCCATAGCCTTAAGCGGTTACGTAATGATGAATTCAAGCAATCACATCACAGCTGAAAACGGCCAATTTCCTATCATGC
Organism: Piscibacillus salipiscarius JCM 13188; assembly: GCF_001311865.1. Taxonomy (GTDB): domain Bacteria; phylum Bacillota; class Bacilli; order Bacillales; family Alkalibacillaceae; genus Piscibacillus; species Piscibacillus salipiscarius. The sequence continues at coordinate 32,812 of NZ_BBCD01000018.1, read as the reverse complement.
TTTTGATGGTTTTTAATCACAGCTTTCATATGATACTGACTTCCATTTCCGTAATTCCAGATATAATAAATATATTATTAATTTCAATATTGTCTCCACTCTTTTTATATATAGGAAGTAAAAATAAAAAAGACTTATTTAACCACACATTAATCAAATCGTTTTGCCATAATATGAGTTAGATGTACACTGTTAGTAGTGACTAAGCAAAGGGGAAGTTAACGATGTGGAAAGAATATTATCATGCTCCAGGCATGTATGATTTTGACTATTCATTAAGACGTTTAAGTATGGATCCACTTATTCGTATTAATTCCAAAGAGCGTTGGGTTGACGTTCCAGTACGTTTAGAGAATGACAAGGTAGTTGTCCGTGTAAAAGCAGAAGGAACGACGGAGAAACCTGTTTTTTCTGTTATGTCGGATCACGATGAAAATCAAGATGTAATTTTTGAACATATCCGAAATATTTTTCAGTGGGATAAAGATTTAGATGAAGTTCATCAATTTTCCAGCAGTCGGAGCTATCTATGTTGTTCCATCAATATCAAGGCACTCCAATCGTAAGGGATTTTAATTTGTATGATTCGCTTATGAAAGTGATCATTCATCAGCAATTAAATATGAAATTCGCTTTTACGTTATCGACTCGCTTCGTTCAGAAATACGGAGAAGAAGTAGATGGTTCCTGGTTTTATCCAGAACCCGAAACCGTTGCTAAGTTAAATTATGAAGACTTACGAGAACTGCAATTTAGCCAGCGTAAAGCTGAATACGTCATCGATACATCAAAAAAAATCGTGGACGGTGATCTTGACTTACAAGAAATCTCCAAACTTCCAACCGAAGATGTGATGAAACGATTAGGTAAAGTGCGAGGAATCGGACCGTGGACAGTTGAAAACTGGTTACTGTTTGCGCTTGGAAGAGACGACTTATTCCCAGCTGCCGATATTGGCATACAGAACGCACTTAAGAAATGGTGGCAGATGGACAAAAAGCCGAGTAAAGATGATGTTGAGAAAAAGGCTGAAGAATGGACGCCATATAGAAGCTACGCAGCACTAACTCTTTGGAGGAGTATAGAAGATTAAAATTAATTAGAGCATCGATTGGCACACGCCATGTCGATGCTCTTTATCATATTTAGAACTTAATAACTTCCGTCTTCGATAGTTACAACTGGTTCTGATGTTGTCTCTAGTGGAGGGGCATTCTCACACTCAGGGAAGCTCGTTTGAACATCAGCATTAGTATGAAATGAATTACCAGCAGGGTTGACGATTGTTTCACCATCTTCAGTTTTAATAATCAAATCACCCGATACATAAATGTCGCCTCCAAATTGTGTATGGGAAAATTCTTCAGAAGACGTGTTAACGTAAATTGTTAGATTACCATCAACGGTTAAGTCAGTTCCATGAAGGATCAGACCGTTTTTAAGTATGGCATCACTACCAAAAACGACAGGGTTATGACTGAAAATCACGTCATCGTCCGTAATCACATACCCTCTGACACTGAAGTTTCCTTTATAATCAATTTTCTGTTTAAACCTTGCATGACCACAGGCTAAAAACAAACTGTTTGGATTATTACCGCTAGTTAAAGTTGAATTAATATAAGCATTTCCTTTAATAATTGCCTGAGTCAAAGTATTGATTTCAATACTATTTAATACAGCCGTCCCGTTTACAATTAGTGAGCTGCTTTTGACTGTCAAAGGACCATTCAAAAATAGGCTTCCAATTTCAGCATCCCCACAATTCTTCGTATCTAATGACCCAGTTATGACGTATGTATGATCGTTCACTAATGGACATTTTTATGGTTCCAACTCACATCTTCATCATAAAAATGATCAGGATTACTCGGAGGTTCAGGTGGGGATGTGCTATCTGATTCCCATTCCTCAATAGGTAATGTTCCGTTCTCTAGGCTAAACGAGATGGTCAGACTTTCATTGAATTCGCCATCATGACCGTTGATTTGAGTAGAAACGATGGCGCCTTTAGATGTTTCTTGGATGTTAATATCAGGTTCGAGTTCAAAATAACGCTCGGGGTATTCATCATCAATTTGAACTGCTTCAACTTTATCGATCGTGTCGTCAACCATATCTTGAAGCGCGCTTTCATTTAGCTCGACGTTATGCTCTTTTAAGTAGTTAGTAAACTGATCGCTCACAAAAGAAACGCCCATTTCAGCAATGTGGGTCGCACGGTTATGATGTTCAATCACGTTATTCTGCTTCGCGTTCGATAAAATATTATTCATCATAACAGTTGAGAACAGCATAATTAATGCTATCGTAAGTAGCACCATAATTAAGGCTGCTGCGTTTTCGTTATGAATAAGTTTGCGCATATTAATCACGTTCCTTTGAACCGATGATTTGAGTAATAGTTGTCGTTAGAGTGACCGGCTTAAAGCGTTTGTTAGAAGGGTCTGTGACTTCAATTAATAACCTTAAATCATCTACATGATCGACGCTAATGGTGTCACCAGCTGCTAAGTTCGTTAAGCTACGTTCCCCTGCGCCAGCGGCTATATCATAAATTCCACCGTGTCCATCAAAGGTGTAACTTTGATCTTCTGACATACGAACGACATACGTTGAAGAGTCAATCCGTGTCAGGTCATATTGCTTATGCGTTTGATGGATATCGGTTAAGTGAGCAATAAAACGATTGAGATCTGATTGAACCTGAGATTCGATTTCGGATTGCTGATAGTGATTAATTGTTGATAAGGTAACGGAGAACACGACTGAACCAACAATAAACATTAACGTTAACGTAGCTAACAGCTCCACTAATGTAATTCCGCGTTCATCCTTCATTCTTCATCCACCTCTATGTATGTATAAGTATCTGCCAGCGTTTCCCCGTCCTTATTAATCAAAATTTTGGCTAACCAAAGAGAAGTATCTGGTTCTTCAGATAGCTCTAGTTGTAATTGAAAAGATGGATGTTTGTGAAATTGACCTGATGAATTTACAGAAGTGATGTGAGGATGGGATGTTTGGTTGAACTGAGTATATGTACCTAAATCTAATAAATCCGTATTTAAATCACGTACGTCTTCTAAAGCCACCCTCGCTAAATTAGTCGCGATCATTTCCTCCTCATTTGTGTTTTGCATGCTTGCAGACTGCGTAAAGACTGAGAAGAAGCCAATCAATACAATTGAGAGGATGACTAATGAACTTAATAATTCTATTAAAGTGATGCCTTTTTGATTATTTAAAATAGAGAACATACTGAACATACCTCGACTTTTTTCTAGTAAAAAAGTATAATGTAAAATATACTACTAATTTATCATATTTTAATAGATTATGTATGTCTTTTCTTGAAGAAAGGAAGATTGGCTTGGTGAATAAAGTAAAGTTGAGATTAGGTGAAATCCTGACTCAGCAAGGCTTAATAACGAAAGAACAGCTTAATCATGCCTTGGAAACCAAACGCCCTGGCCAAAAACTAGGCGATAAGCTATTAGAGTCTGGTGACATAACCGAAATGCAGCTCATGGAAGTGTTGCAGCAACAACTCGGCATTCCACATGTAAGGTTACATAATTACAATATCGATCAAAGTCTATTAAATTTAATATCGAAAGAATACGCACGGGAAAATCTCGTCTTACCGTTAAAAAAAGAACAAAATAAATTAATTGTTGCAGTTAGTGATCCATTAGATTATTTTGTATTTAATGATTTATGGTTATCGACTGGATTTATCATTGAACCAGCAATTGCTACAAAAGATGAAATAAGGCAACAAATTTTAAGGCATTATGAAAGAGAAAATCTAGCCGAACAATTTGACTTAGAACATGAACCAGAGACCTCTCGCGACCTAACACTTGAAGAAGAAACATCACCTGTTGTTAAGCTCCTTAGCCAAGTGATTCAACAAGCCGTTGTTGAAAAGGCCAGCGACATACACTTCGATCCTCACGAACATCACGTTGTTATTCGTTTAAGAATAGATGGATCCTTACGAACAGAACAAACGTTATCTAAGAACATTCAGTCTTCAATGATTACCCGCATTAAAATTATGGCAGGATTAGATATTACAGAACAAAAGATTCCACAAGACGGCCGCATCAAACGTAAAATCGAGGCCGAGATATCGACATGCGTGTAAGTACACTACCCACGATTTTTGGCGAAAAAGTTGTCATTAGGGTACTCGACATCCACTCGGTATCAAATCATTTAGCTGATTTAGGTTTTGAAGACCATCAATTAAATGCATTTGTCAGTATGATAGAGAAACCACATGGTATCGTACTATTAACTGGCCCGACTGGTTCAGGTAAAACCTCAACTATGTACGGAGCCTTAACTCGGTTAAATCAGGAAAACGTGAATATTATAACAGTTGAAGATCCCGTCGAGTATCAGCTAGACGGCATCAACCAAATACAAGTTAATCCAAAGGTTAATTTAACTTTTGCATCGGGGTTAAGGTCAATTCTAAGGCAAGACCCCGATATTATTATGGTCGGCGAAATTAGAGATGAGGACACCGCCAATATGGCCGTACGCGCATCCATCACTGGACATTTGGTCTTAAGCACGCTACATACCAATGATTCCATCGGTGCAATAGATCGTCTCATTAATATTGGTGTTGAGCGTTTCTTAGTTGGAACATCCCTAAATGGAGTTGTAGCTCAAAGGCTTGTGCGAACTATTTGTAAAGATTGTGTGGTAAGTAAAGAGCCGGCTGAACGGGAGAAGGAAATCTTTGCGAAATACAATCTGAAAATTGAACAGGTTAAAAGAGGAAAAGGCTGCCCGACGTGTAACCAAACTGGCTATAAGGCCGAACTGCCATCCATGAAGTCCTTAATATAGATGAAGATGTTCAGTCAGCTATATTAAATAATCAAACCTCAATAGAAATTCAGAAATTAGTTCGTGATAAAGGCTTTACGTATTTATTTGAAGATGGTTTACGCAAAGTACAAAAAGGTTTGACTACGACTGAAGAAGTCTTAAGAGTAGCAGTGGAGTAGTGGAGGTAAAACGAGATGGGCGCTTATAAATATATCGCTTATGATTTCTATGGACAGACAAAAAGGGTCGAATTGAAGCCTATAACGAAGAACAAGCCAAAAAATGCTGAAAGATGAAGGATATAAAGTTAATGAAATAGAAGAAGTTAAAGATTCTATTTGGAACCGCGACCTCTATATAGGAAAACCTGTTAAAACAAGAGATTTAGTTGTGTTTTTACAACAGTTCTCAGCTTTGTTAGAAGCCGGGATGACTGTGGTTGATACGATGGCCATCTTACGCGAACAAACCAAAAATAAGGTGCTGAATAAAGCACTATATTATATCGAGATTGACCTTAGACAAGGAACCTCGTTAGCTAAAGCGATGAAAAAGCATCCAAGGATATTTCCATCTATTTTAATTAACGTGATCCATAGCGCAGAAGTGAGTGGATCGCTAGAAGAAACACTTAATGAGCTTGCTAACTATTATCAAAAGCACCATAAGACAGTGTCAAAAGTTAAGTCTAGTCTGGCTTACCCATTAACCGTCATGATCGTGGCAATTGGAGTCGTGATCTTTTTACTTATGTACGTGGTTCCGCAGTTTGTGTCTATGTTTGACCAATTTGGTGCGGAGTTACCTATGATCACCAAGGTCGTTTTAACTTTAAGTAATGTTTTACAGAAGCATTGGTTACAGTTATTTCTTACCGTCATTGGACTCATGACAGGGTTAGTTCTTCTTATGAAAAATGAACAATCCAGATTGAAACTGGATGCACTATTATTAAAGCTACCATTATTCGGTTCACTGATTTTAAAGTCGAATCTAGCCAACATGGGACGGACATTAAACTCTTTACTTAAAAATGCTGTTCCGATTATAGATTCAATCGATTTAACAAAACAAACAGTTAAAAATAGAGTCATTCAGCACATTTTAGACCAATCAAAAAGTTCACTGAAGCAAGGTGGTTCGTTTACTAAACCTATGAAAGACCACTGGGCATTCCCGTTTCTAGTGACGCAAATGCTATCAGTCGGTGAGAAAACAGGGTCACTTGAGGAGATGTTAAACCAAGTAGCCAGTTTCTATGAAGAAGATGTGGAAACAGCTTCAGATCAATTAAAAACACTTCTAGAACCATTACTTATTATTACGATGTCCATCATCGTTGGAGCTATTGTCCTCGCGATTGTAGTGCCAATGTTTGAATTATATAATCAGTTATAAAATTTATATAAAGGGAGAGAGTGTGGATGTTGAAAACAACACGTAATCTATTAAGGAAAGAGAAAGGTGTCACGTTAGTTGAGTTACTTGCTGTCATCATCATCTTAGGGATTATTGCTTTAATAGCGGTGCCGGCGATTGCAGGTGTGATTGATGAATCAAAGTATAATAGTTTAAAAGCGTCAGCAATTAATGCGATTGAAGCGGCAGAACTATATAGAGTGACAAACGATGATTTGCCAGAGGGGATAAGTGAATTAGAAGGATATTATGATAGTAAGGGCGTTACTTGGTCAACAGGACCTACTTTTACAGAAGGATCCAATGGAACTATCTTGTTATCGGGAACAGTTACTGTAGACTCTAAAGAGATTAAGTTAACAAATGCATCTGTGAGTGATATTGATACTGCCGATATTAGTGATGATGACTCTACTATAGATTAGATAATTTTTAAAGTATGAATGTTTGGATTGGTGCATATGATTTGGATTTATTTATACATTACAGTTCTTGCCCTCATCCTCGGCTCTTTTTACAACGTCGTAGGATTAAGAGTGCCTTTAAGGGAATCAATCATACGTCCGCCTTCTCATTGTCCTTCTTGTGAGAAGCGACTTAAAGCTTATGAACTAATTCCAGTTATTTCATTTGTTATTCAAAAGGGGAGATGTCGGCACTGCCAAACTCGGATTTCTCCTTTATATCCTTTCTTTGAACTGGTAACAGCCGTATTGTTCGTACTGGCTTTTGAGAGAATTGGATTTCAAATGGAATTAATCGTCGCTTGGGTGTTTGTGAGTTTACTAGTGATTATAACCATTACAGATCTTCACTATCAGCTCATTCCCAATCGAATTCTATTATTTTTCTTAGCTGTACTTGTTCCACTTAGACTGATCATTCCCACTGAACCATGGTATGATGCTTTTTTAGGCGCTGTCATAGGCTTCGGATTACTATTCTTTATAGCCCTTTTAAGTAAAGGTGGTATGGGTGGTGGTGACATCAAATTATTTGGTGTGATCGGTTTAGTGCTAGGACTTGAAGGTACGATGCTAACGTTATTTTTTGCTTCAATACTAGGAGCCATAATCGGCATCATTCTTATGTTTTCCGGAAAAATTAAACGAGGTGTTCCGTTTGCGTTCGGGCCGTTTATTGCAGCTGGAGCCATTTTAGCTTATTTTTACCACGATTTATTAATAGATTGGTATATAAATGTGTTGTTATAAGGATGATACCCTATGAGTAAAAACATCGTAAATATTGAAATAAGAGACTATGTTATTCGGTTTACAGAAGTCAATCCGAAACGTCCTACAGAGATGGTTAGATTTGGAGAGCATTTTTTACCTAATGGTATTATAGATGTTGGTACGATTCAAGATTCATCATTGTTTCAAAAGGCTATGAATACTTGTGTGAAAAAAGTGGCGTCTTAAGCGTAAGCAAATTAGACTTACGATGCCTGATTCACAAGTTATTGTGCGTAAACAAACGATCCCATCTAGTATTAAGTCTGAAGATATAGATCGTTACATATACTTTCAGCTTGGTGATAGAATCCATTTACCGTTTCAAAAGCCCATTTTTGAAACGGCTATATTAAAAGAAAACGAACAACAAGTTGAAGTGAGCATTATGGCAACGTGTGAAACTCTAGTCCAGCCATTTATCGATCAACTAGAAGACGCTAAATTAAAAGTGGTTGCTGTAGATATTTCTCCGCTTAATCATTACCGTATTTTCTATGACAAACAACTTGTGACGAAAGAAGATCACATATTGCTCGTTCAATATAATGCGAAGTCAGTCGTCTTTTGTGCTTTTGAAAAGCATGTCCCCATATTCTTGCAACAGTTTCAACTAGAATCAGAGGGAGAATCAAGGTCATATGGCCCCACAATGACACGAGAAGATTTTAATGAAGAACAGGTCATGCTTGAATTTGAAGAGATTCGAATAGAACTAGAACGAGTTGAACGTTTCTATCAATATTCAATGAATGATGGGTCTCAATCATTCAATAAAACAATTGTTGTTGGAGACCATCCATACTTAGATGACATTATTGATCGAATGAAGGAGCGTTCGGAAACAGAACTCATAACGTTAACCGATGATTCGTTAAGTGGGCCTAAAGGATTAACTATTGAACGAAAATTCCACAATGTATATGGGTTAGCCATGAAGGATGGAAGTTAAATGTTAGTTGACATTAACCTTTTACCTAAAAAGAAAAAAAGCACTCAGCTTATTTTCACTGCCAGCTTTATTAACGGCCTTAACCTTACTAGTTTTAGGAACTGGAGGGTTTATTTACTGGCTTCAAGTACAAGATGTACAAGCATTAGACAGCCAGATATATGAGCAGAGAAGTATAAATCAAAACCTTCAGCATGAATTAGAAGGCGGAGAAGAAGTTAATCAAGCTAAAGTCATACAAACATTGTCTGAACAGTTGTATACAGATACTGCAGGAATCGTAAGTGACATTCATCAACAAATACCAAATAAAGGTGAGTTAATTGCTCTTAAGCTAAATGAAAATCAAATAGACTTAACGATTACAACGACGACTAATGAACAAGCCGTTCAGTTTTACAAGAAACTTGAAGAGATGGATTTCTATGAGGTGGTCATTCACACCATTAATTATGATCAATCTCAAAACTATTTTACAACGAATTACACCATTCACCTGGAAGCTAGTGAAGAAGGAGGGAATGGTTCATGATCTCTAAAACCGTTCATAGACGCGTTATATACATATGGCTTGTGGTAATCATATTAACCTGCACTGCGGCTTATTTATTTATTTTCATGCCATTAAGTACGGAAATTTCTCAAAAAAAAGAAGCCTTAAATTTTACTGAAAAGAAATACGAATTATTAAAAGAGGAAGCCGAAAAAGCAGAGAGTCACACGATACCAGTTACAAGCTTATTAAACTCAATTCCTGAAACGATGGATGAAGAAGAGGTGATTGAGTTAATTAATCAAGCCTCAAACGGCTCCAAATCTCTTGTTGAAAGTTATCAATACAAGGAAGAAGAGGTTATAGAAGTCAAAGGAGAAAAGGTCGAACAGTTAACGATGCAGCTGAACGGAACTACTAGCACCCTAGCCCAATTAAATAAATTTATTAAACAGCTCGAGATGTCTGACCGGCTCGTTCACATAAGCGGTTTGGACTTTCAAAACAGGGATAAATCAATATATTTCCAAACAGAGTTAAACGTTTATTCGAAAACATTTGAGTAGAAAAAGAGCATCCAACTGAAGTGAAGTTGGATGCTCTTTTTAAATAGTCTTGCCTGTTAATGTAGAACTCTATTTTTAAGTGTGACAATCGCAAACTGTAAGCATGCAACTGTAAAGACGAATGCCATTAAAGCTGCATACCATAATTCTGTTGATAAATGACCAGAAGCTAAGAACTCTCCGATGTAATCAGAAATGAGTGCAGGGCTCCAGGTGAAAATATGTCCATAAATATTCGTTAGTACATTAACCGCAATAATAATCCCTAGTGAAATAAAGGCAACCAAACCTGATGACTGCGTCCACGTGTTAACCATCATGACAATCGATACGACTAAAGCAAAATATAACGCGAAGAAGAATAGGCTTATGAGTAAGTGTGTGAAATCAATCGTTCCAAACAATATCATGACATAATACCAAGCTGCGATGACTGATATTACTAGAGACAATAAACAATTAACATCATAGACATGAATTTTGCCGATACATAGTTGGTGAACTTAACTGGTTTTGATAAAATCATCTCATAAATTCCCGATTTCATCTCACCTGAAATGGTGCTCATGACAATCACAACGGTTAATAAAACTCCTAACAACCCAAGCTCACCAAAACTCATCATTAAGGCTTCAGTTGCGTTAGGCATTGGAATATCGATAACAGAACCATCCGGCATTCCTCCAGCTGCATCCATGATCTTCGGTAAATAATAAGTCGTTATTGGATCCATTATAGCGAACAGAACGAACACGATTGGAACCCAAATCCATTTAAGATTGCGCCAGTTTTTCAAGTATTTCTTTTTTGAAAATAACAAACCACTGCATCTAATTTTTCACCGCCTTCATGAACAAGTCTTCAAGTGACGTTTTCGCAACTTCAAATTTGGTCAGCTGCCAGTCTTCGTGATAAACGACTTCTAACAACTGTTTTCGTGCCGTTTTCAAATCATGAACGGTTAATAGAAAATCGTCCTCGACTCTATGAATTTTAAACACGGATTCGATTTCTTTAAGTCGTTCCTCAATAAATTTTGGTTCATCTGAGAATGATAGTTTTAACGTAACAGTATTTTGCACAGTTTCAATCTCGTGCATGCTGCCTTGTTCGATGACATTACCATTATTAAGTAATAGAATTTCATCACTTACTTCTTCAGCATCGTTCAAAATATGTGTTGAGAACAGAATCGTTGCATCTTTCTTTAATTCACGCATGAGGTTAAGGACCTCACGTCGTCCAATAGGATCTAATGCTGAAGCGGGTTCATCGAGAATAATCAGTTTAGGTGAATGGATTAAAGCCTGTGCGATTCCAAGCCTCTGTTTCATACCACCTGAATACTTTGAAATTCTTAGTTTTCGAACCTCTTTAAGATTCACTAATTCTAGTAATTCATCTGCTCGCTCTTTGGCGATTTTCTTTGGCAAGTGGGATAACCTACCCGCATAGATCAGAAATTCCTTTCCCGTCATCCAGTCATGAAAAACGGGAAACTGAGGTAAATAACCTACATGCTGCCTAAAATCTTTTGATAGACTTTCATCTTCGAATTGTATATCACCTTCAGTTGGTTTAATAAAACCTGCCAGCATTCGTAAAGTCGTTGTTTTCCCAGAACCATTAGGACCTAAAAGCGCAACACAACGTCCATGCTCAAGTGTGAATGACACATCAGAAATCACTTGGTGGTCTTTGTACTTCTTAGTTAAATGATTAGCCTGTAACAATGCCACATTTATGGCCTCCTTCCAAAAATAAAGTAAATGATTGGGCCGATAATATTCATGAAAACAATGACAAGTGCCCAGACCCATTTAGGGCCGTTTGTTTCGTGAATTCTTATTAAATCTATTATGGCGATGATGAGTAAGATTAGCTGCAAGATGACGATTGGTAAAATTAATAGAATAATATCTTGGTTAATTTCCATTATGACCACCTCACTTTGTTTTATACATCTAGATACGGTTTTATAGATTAAAAGTTTTACTTAAAATTCCATGATGATTATAAAGTATAAAAAGATAAGCTGTTTTTAAAGCTTATCTTAAATACGTTCATATTCATGAATGAGTTGATTAAAAATTTGAAGAACCGATTTTTGTTTCCGTACGGGTAATTCTGATAATTTATTTAAATCGTGGAGCAAAGATTTGTTTTTCTTAAGTAAATCAATCGCGACAATAATTTCTTGTTGTTCATCATTTGTTTCTTGATCGAGTGAGTACACGCGCTCAAACTCTTTTAACAGAAATTCATCCGATAGACTTTTTCCTACTAGTTGATCTAATGAAATCGAAAAGATATCACTAATCTTAATTAAAGTATTTAAATCCGGAATCGTGGATTCGTTTTCCCATTTCGTAATATTAGATCTGGACACATTAAGCTTATTAGCTAGTTGTAGTTGAGTCCAGTCATTCTGTTCGCGAAAATATCGGATGTTCGTCGCAATTTTACTAGACATACTTTACTCGCACCCTAATTTAGTAGATTTGTGGAATAATCGTAACACTAAACAGGTGCTAATTGTTGGTAATGAATGGTACGTTTCGTAACATTTATTTAATGTTCTTTAAAAGAACATAAAGGGTAAAAAATAACCTAACAGCTAACATGTAGCTGAAAGGTTATATTAAGCTTCGAGTTCATCGTAGACTTGTTCTTGCTCATGTAAGTGGAAAATGAACGCATCTTTGTAAATCGCAAAGAGCTCATAGGCTTTTGGGCCTTGGTTGATCTGTTCATATATGTGAGGGTAATGATCACTTGCGTGAACGGCGTATTCAATCTTTTTCATCGCGTTTAAAGATCGTTCATTCACTTTATTCACTTTTAAGAAGACGACTTCAATCTCTTTTTCCATAAATAATTCACGCAAAATAAGTCTTTTGCGTATTGATTATACCCTTTTCCAAAATACGGTTTGCCGAGCCATGTTGCTAGAAAACCCATTTGGTCTTGAACATCATACAATGTGATTGCTCCTATTGGCATATCCCATTCATCCAAAATCGTCCTGGAGATGAGCTCACCATTTTCCTCCTGATTCATCATCTTGTTTAGGAAGAAATAGTATTCTTCAATGGACTCAGCCTTTTCACGAACATATGGTTTAACAGCTTCGTCGCTTAATAATGGGAATAGGATTTGGGCATCGTGTAAATCTCGTTTTTTAAGCATAAAAAACACCCTCCATCACTTGAGGGTGTTGTCGCTGAAAGTTGGCACACCTTGGGTAACGACCACCCTCGAATTTTATCAATTGCTCACAAAAATTCGGGGTGGGAATCGAACCCACTAGAACTGCTTGAAACAAGCAGTGGCGCACCATTGCCTTCCCTTAATTTATATCCAAATCATACAATATTTTTACGATTTGGAAATAGTTTTGCATTAATTTTTAGAGTAAATATTTTCTAACGCTTCCTTAAGTGTTGGGTACTTAATTGATAATCAGTAGCCTCTAATTTTCCGGATATACGTACTGACCCTTCAAAACTAATATACTCATTTCTCCTAAAATCGTTCTTAATGCAATAGAAGGGGCAGGGAGCCAGTGAGGCTTACCTAATACTTCGCTAAGTGTTTTGCCGAAATCTTGATTCCTCTGTGGCGTCGGAGCAGTTAAATTGACCGGTCCACTGAGCTCGTCATGATTGATGATGTGATCAATCGCTTGAATGACATCATCAATATGAATCCAGGACATCCACTGTTGTCCATCGCCAAGCGGACCGCCAATCATTAATTTATACGGCATCACCATTTGAGGAAGCGCTCCTTCATTTTGATCTAAGATAATTCCAAATCGAGTAAATACAGTTCTGACACCAATGTCTTCAGCTTCTCTAGCTTCTTGTTCCCAAACCGAGCACACCTCAGCTAGAAAGTCATGTCCCGATACCATCGTCTCTTCAGTGAAAGTTGTTTCTTTTGATGTACCATAATAACCAATAGCCGATGCATTAATAAAGACATTCGGTTTTTCAGTAAGTGCATTCATAATACGAATAAACTCTCTAGTTGTAATCATGCGGCTTTCAAGAATTTGTTGCTTTCGTTGATCCGTCCAGCGTCCGCTATTAAGAGAAGTTCCGGCAAGGTTGATGCACACATCAATATTTTCAAGCTCTGTTTCTGGTTGGCTATGAGGGTCGAGCCATTCAATATATGATACGCGTTCTTTATACGGATGCTTTTGAGGATTTCTTGTCAGGATAAAAATTTCATGGCCTTGTTTTTGAAAATAATCCGTTAATCGGCTTCCTATAAAACCAGTTCCACCAGCAATTAAAAATCTCAAGTAGCAGTCCCCCTTATATCTATACTATACTATTATTAGAATATCTTCACTTATATAGGAGTCATGACGATGAAAATTAGTAAAATTTCTACCCAGAAGAAAAATAAACAACGTTATAACGTTTTTGTGGATTATAATGGACGTGAAGAATTTGCGTTCGGTGTACACGAAGATCTGCTTATTCGTTTTAACCTTAGAAAAGGGTTAGAGTTAACAGATAAACAAGTGCGAGAAATTAAACAACAAGATGCGATTTATCAATACTATACCCTTTCGATTAACTATTTAAGCTATCGAATGCGTGCAAAATCAGAAATTGCGGAGTATTTAAAAGGGAAAGAAGCAACACCCGAAGCGATTGAAACCGTCATACATAAGCTTGAAGAAGAAAAATTAGTCGATGACCTGCAGTTCAGCAAGGCATACGTGCGTACGAAAATGAATACCTCGACAAAAGGGCCGAATAAAATTAAACAAGAATTAATTCTAAAGAAAATTCCGGAAGCTTATGTTGAAGAGGCCATGTCAGAATACTCAAGTGAGATCGAAGTTGAGAAGGTTATAAAGATGCTAAAGAAAAAGTTCGCCTCATCCTCTCGAAAAAATCATTTCAACAACAGCTGATGCAGGCTAAACAATCTTTAATTCAAAAAGGATTTACACAAGGGGCTATCGAAATAGCATCACAGGAAGTCGATTTGTCACCAGATGAAGATGATGAAATGGATGCGGTACGTTATCAAGGTGAAAAAATCTGGACGAAGCATGCGCGTAAGCATGAAGGATTTCAGCTGAAACAGAAAGTGATGGCTTCGTTATATCAGAAAGGTTTTAAGGTGGACTTGATCAATCAATATTTAGATGAGAAAGAAGAGGACTAAGGTGGGCTTTCATGAAGAAGATATTGCTATTGGTTTGTTTAAGTATACTCGCTGCCTGTTCTAACAGTTCAAACTATAATCAAGATGATGTTGCGGCGATCGTTAGGGGCGAGGAAATTACAGTAGGAGACATTCGATTTTTTAAGCAGGTAAACGATAAAGAATTACCTGAAGCTGTAATGGCACATGTGAGAAACAAACTCATCGTATTGGAAGCGAAGGAAATGGGCATCACCGTTAGCGGGGAAGAACTTAACAAAGCCCAGGAAGCATTCCCATATCCTAAAGAATCAGTTAAGTCGGAACAAGCTAATGAGATTAGAGACTTTGCAGAGTCTCAAGCAGATCAGTTTAATATGGAACCAAGAGAGTATTATCAAGAGTTTGTCAGAAGAAGCGCAAAGAATAGTCAGTACCAGCAGAAATTTTGGAAGCAAAAACTAGGTAAACCAGAGAGTGAAAAAGAACAGATTATGACGAACGAAAAGGGTCAAAAAATTATGGACGAATTGCTTGAGAAGTATGAGGATGAGATTGAAATAATCATTAAGTAGTTTGATTTGGGACATGATGCATAGAGATTAGGACTCGAAATTTGTCGAAAACAGGCGTTGTACTCAACTTATGAGACATTTTTGGGGGATATGAGACATTTCCGACCCGTTTGTGAGACAAACGAGATGAAATATGGGACATAACAAAAAAAGCTATCGGTTTGTTAAGCCGATAGCTTTTTAACTATATTTTTCTAACACAATTTCATTTCTACCATCATCTTGCTCTACGATTTGTTCAGCTATTTGATCTGGTGACGGTAGGAAAGATGGATCGGATACATAGTCACTTCCATCCCAGAACGGTGTGTTCATGCCGCCCATGTAAACACCTGTAACTGAAATTCCGCGATCCTCATACTCTTTTTGCAAGCTTCCGTGAAACCACGCTGCGCAAATTTACTAGCGCAGTAACCAGCTTCATGGACTTTGCCGCGAAGTCCAGCTGTCGAAACAATGTTTAAAATGCGTCCTTTACTAGTTAAAATATGAGGCATCAAATGCTTCGTCGTGTAAATTAGTCCTGCTGCATTTACGTTTAACATCGTGTCAATTTGGTCTTTTTCTAAATCTTCAAATGCTCCAAAGTAACCAATGCCTGCGTTATTAATAAGCACATCGATTTGATCGACTTTTTGAGCTAATTCCTCTAACTCGTCCCATTTCGTAATATCGCAAGTATAACTTTCAGCAGTGCCGCCTGCTTGTTCAATTAAGTCCTTCGTTTCATCTAGCTTCTCTTTGCGGCGACCAACCAATAAAATATGATAGCCTTGTTTGGCATATTGTTTAGCGAGTGATTGCCCGAGACCAGTTCCTGCCCCAGTGATCAGTGCGTTTTTCATAAATTTTACCTCCATTAAGTTCAGTCTAGTTGATGCAATAGCGTTTTCTATTGTAAATGACTTTGATATACTTATGAAAGTCATAAGTATAGAAAGGGGTCACAGTATGCAACGCCGTTATAGTGACTTGACCGTAGAAGAATTGCGCAAAGAAGTTTCTGAGCTAACCGAAAAAGCTCGTAAAGCAGAGCAAATGGGAATGGTTAACGAATATGCCGTCCATCAGCGCAAAATCGTCATGGCTAAATCTTACATGATGAATCCTAAAGAATTTAAAAAAGGACAAGTTTATGAAATAGAAGGGGCACCCGGTGAACACTTTGACATCAACTATATGAATGGTGTCTTTGCTTGGGGTACCCGCAAATCACAACAAGGCCAAGTCTTAAATGAAGAAGAGGCTTTACCAATCGCTCTTCTAACTAATCAAGTTAATTAAGAGCCTTTCTTAGGTTAAAAGGCTCTAATTTTTTTTTTGTAATTTGTCTTCAGAATAGACCCAACCTGTATAAGACGTGATGATATTGTAAAATTTATCCATCGTAACAACAGCTACGAATGGATACCTGTCTTTAGCCCGGTATCGTAAGTCAATAAACGTATCTCTGTATAATCATCAAAACGGTCGATCTCATACCGATAGACTGGAGAAAAGTTAATAAATGATTTTACATTAGCGTCTTGTAAGGCGGCGTTCATCTCTGTTGTATCGGGCAGTGGCATGCGATCGAAAGCATCTTTAATTTCAACGTGACCATCTTCCGACCTTGCAACGAAAAACTGATCCTTAGTCACAACAGCAACTCGCCATATGTTATGTCTTATGGTAGGCTGAGTAATCACTTTTTCAACGTCGTCAAAATAATTTTCCATTAACTTGACGATTTCTCGTTTATCCATATAACGTTTTATATAGTATAGAAATACGATGAAAAATACGATACCAAACGTATAACGAGGGTCAGCTCCAAGTAACCATGCAAAGATTCCAGCTATATATAAAACAAATATGAGTGGGTCAAACGTATTAATAAATCCAACTGCGATCCACTTATCGACAAATGGTTTTAAGGCTTGCGTTCCATATGCATTAAAAATATCTACAAATACATGTAGAAATACTGAGAATAGAACCCATAACCATAAATGTAGATAATTCACATCAGGACTAAACAGAAAAATAACACCCGAGACTAAAAAGCTCCACAACAATACAGCAATTGGAGAATGTGAAGCTCCCCTATGGTGTCTGATGTAAGTCGCATTATCTTTTAATTTAAACAATGTATCGAAATCTGGAGCATGAGAACCAACAATGGCCCCAATTAATACAGCTTGAAATAATGCAGGGTCTTGTTGTACAGCAGGATCAACGGTGGCTAGCCCACCCACTGCCACGCCCATCGTAATATGGGTTGCAGTATCCAAAATATGCTCCTCCTTTTAGTTCAATTGAAGTAGGTGATTTAACGTTGAAAGATACTACTACTTTTTCTATACCCGTTTTATTTAATGTTCATTCGTTCCAAACGGATTTAATATCATGGTATTTATCAATCAAACGTGATTTGCCATGGCGCTTAAATCAAGATCCGTACCGTGTTTGGGTATCTGAAATTATGCTACAACAAACGCAAGTTGATACGGTCATTCCGTATTTTAATCAATTTATGAATCGATTTCCGACTACTTACGACTTAGCCAATGCTGAAGAACAAGACGTTCTTAAGTCGTGGGAAGGTTTAGGTTATTATTCCCGAGCCCGAAATCTTCATGCAGCCGTCAAAGAAGTTGTGGCAAGCTATGACGGCGAAGTACCACATGAAAAAGACAAGCTTAAAAAAACTTAAAGGTATTGGGCCATACACGTTAGGGGCTATATTAAGCATTGCGTTTAACCAACCAGAACCCGCAGTTGATGGAAATGTGATGCGCGTCATGTCTAGAGTTTTTCATATAGAAGAAGATATTGCAAAACCTAGAACTAAAAAGATTTTCGAAGAGTGGTGAGAGAAGTTATTTCTCATGACGACCCATCATCTTTTAACCAAGGCTTAATGGAGTTAGGCGCATTAATTTGTACACCGCAGAAGCCGAAGTGCGACCAGTGCCCAGTTCAAGAACACTGCCTTGCTTATGAATACGGTAATCAAACAGATTTACCTATTAAGTCAAAAAAGAAAAAGCAGAAACAAACTGACTTCTATGGTTTAATTATTCAAAATAAACATGGAGAGTTACTTATTCAAAAGCGTCCAAGTGAAGGTTTGCTTGCGAATCTGTGGGAATTTCCGCTAATGCCTAAATCAGAGCTACCTATTGAAGAATGGTTTAAACAGCATTATGGCGCTGACTTATCTGTTAATGCTAAGCGTGGTCAAGTACGCCATGTATTTTCACATGTGATTTGGAATATTGAACTAGTTTTTGCTCAAGTTGAAGGTGAGGAAATTGATTACGGGCAGTTTGTAACAGCAGATCAGTTAAAAGAATATCCATTTCCAAACGTTCAATATAAAATGATGGATGAAATTTTATAAATGAAATTAGGATAAAACCCTCCGTTTGGTTACTCTAAAGTTTGCGGAGGTGATATTGATGGCTAAAAAGCAAAACCAACAAAAGCCAAATGCGCAAGCATCAGGTACAAACGTAGAAAAAGTGAAGCAGCAAAACCAAGCTGCTGAACAAGGTCAGTATGGTGCGGAATTTGCTTCTGAGACTGATGCTCAAGAAGTACAGCGTCGTAACCAACAATCTCAGCAAAAGAAAAATCAACAAAACAAATAACCCTAAGCGTTAAAATCTGAAGCACTCCTATGGTAGGGGTGCTTCTTTAATTGAATTAAAGCCTGCTTATTCTTAGAACTTTATATTATGGTTATGTTACAATTACATTTACTAAAGAAACTGTTAGGAGTATAAAGATGTTCCCAAAAATCGGAGAAAGGATTGAAATTCAGAGCTATAAGCATGACGGCAACATTCATCGTATTTGGGAAGAAAGCATGGTGCTCAAAAGCCAGTCTAATTTATTAATTGGGGCAAACGACCGAGTTTTAGTCAAAGAAAGTGACGGGCGGTTTTGGCGAACCAGAGAACCAGCGATTACATATTTTACAGGCAACTATTGGTTCAATGTCATATGTATGATTCGTACAGATGGGATCTATTATTATTGTAATATTAGTTCGCCGTTTGTCATTGATGAGGGAGCTTTAAAATATATCGACTATGATTTAGATATTAAAGTATTTCCAGATATGAGTTATGTCATATTAGATGAAGATGAGTTTGAACAGCATCGTAAACAAATGAATTATCCAGATGTTTTATCGAAAATTTTGTACAAGCAGTTACATACATTGGAACGTTGGGTGCAGCAACGTAAAGGCCCATTTTCACCAGAATTTGTAGATAAATGGTATGAGCACTACTTAACGTTTCCAAACTAATATAAAGGTTCAGCTCGCCACGAAGGCGAGTTTCTTTCGTATGAATGAGAGGTGACGCTGTTGGACAGCATCAAACGATACTTACAATTTGTTAAACCGTATAAATGGAAAATTGTATTAACGATTATTATAGGAATCTTAAAGTTCGGAATTCCACTTATGCTTCCGCTCATTTATCGGTATGTCATCGATAACATCCTAGGCGTTGATATACCTTATGATGAAAAAGTATCTAAACTAATGTGGGTGATGGGTATTGCGCTATTCGTATTCCTAATTTTAAGACCACCAATTGAATATTACAGACAATACTTAGCTCAAGAGGTCAGTAGTAAAATTTTATACGACATTCGTGATACTCTGTTCGATCACATACAAAAACTGAGCTTAAAATACTATTCAAAGACGAAATCTGGCGAAATTATTTCCCGGGTGATACATGATGTCGAACAAACGAAGACGTTTGTCGTAACAGGGCTTATGAATATATGGCTTGATATGTTTACTATTATCATTGCAGTTGGCATTATGTGGTATATGGATCCCATGTTAACGTTAGTTCGATTGCATTATTTCCGATCTACGGATTTTCTGTTAAATATTTTTACTCAAGATTACGTCAGCTAACGAGAAATCGATCTCAAGCTTTAGCAGAAGTTCAAGGCCATTTACATGAACGCGTTCAAGGCGTTCCAGTCACAAGAGGATTTGCCTTAGAAGATCATGAACAGAAACAGTTTGATAAACGAAACTATCATTACTTGGACCGTGCACTTAAGTTTACGAACTGGAATGCGAAGTCATATGCCGTTACACACACCATTACGGACATTGCCCCGCTTTTAGTCGTGGCCCTAGGTGGTTATTTTGTCATTATAGGTAACGTATCATTAGGTACACTCGTTGCCTTTATCGGTTATATGGACCGTGTTTATCAGCCGTTACGTCGTTTAATTAACTCCATGACACAGTTAACGCAGTCTCACGCATCGATGGACCGGGTATTTGAATTTATGGACGAAGAATACGATATCATCGACAGTCCGGGTGCAAAAACGCTAAACACGGTGCATGGCGATGTGAGCTTTGAGAACGTGTCATTTAAGTATGACGATGAAGAAGAAGAAGTCCTTAAGAACATTAACTTAAATATTAAGAAAGGCGAGACAGTTGCCCTCGTTGGTATGAGTGGCGGTGGGAAGTCGACCTTAGTCAGTCTTATTCCTCGCTTTTATGATGTATCAAAAGGTAAAGTAAAATTAGATGGTGTGGATATTCGTAATTACAAAGCTAGATCGCTCAGAAACAATATTGGGATGGTACTCCAGGACAATATTTTATTTAGCGAGTCGATTGCGATGAATATTCGAATTGGTAACCCTCAAGCGACAGATGAAGAAGTCGTCGAAGCGGCAAAAGCAGCAAATGCTCACGATTTTATAATGGACCTGCCAAATGGTTATGAGACCGAAGTAGGCGAAAGAGGCGTTAAACTGTCTGGCGGTCAAAAACAACGTGTTGCTATTGCACGGGTATTCCTTAAGAATCCGCCCATACTCATTTTTGACGAAGCCACATCCGCACTTGACCTAGAAAGTGAACACTTAATTCAAGAAGCATTAGAAAAATTAGCACACAACCGAACAACTTTCATTGTGGCCCATAGATTATCGACCATCACCCACGCCGATCGCATCGTCTTAATGAATAATGGAATGGTGATGGAACAAGGCACGCATGATGAACTCATGAAGAAACAAGGTTATTACTACGACCTTTTCCAAGTACAAGAACTATCTTCTGAAAAAGAAAATGAGAATACTATACAGTAGAACCGCTGGAGAGCCCAGCGGTTTTTCTTTATTCAAGTGTGACTTTTCTAAAGGTTTTTTAGGTAAAGGAGAGAAGTAGTAAGTTAATCAATAGTTTATAAATAAAAGGTTATTTGGAGTATGGAGTTAATTTAAGGGCTTCATTGGTAAAATAACATTTGTCCAAAACTTGATCATATTTTGGAGGTTGTAGGAATGAAGGTTAAACGAATAGTTGCCAATGTGAAAACACAAGACATTAACAAAGCAAGCTACTTCTACAAGGACGTCCTTGGACTTGACCAATTAATGAATATGGATTTTATTGCAACCTTTGGATCGCATGAAAAGATGGACACTCAGATAAATTTCCTTTCAGAAGGTGGCTCTGGGACACAAGTACCTGATTTGTCAATTGAAGTTGATAATCTAGACGATGCACTTGCTAGAGTAAAAGAGGCAGAAATCCCAATTGAATATGGACCAGTTAATGAACCATGGGGTGTGAGGCGCTTTTACGTTAGAGATCCATTCGGGAAACTTGTCAATATTTTAATCCATCTATAAAGACTAACTTTGCATATGAATCAACGGTTTGAAGAAGTCGATTACAAAATTAAATTTAACAGATAATTTTGAAAATAAATTGACACATATTTCTATAGTGGTATTCTAATAAGTAGGAGAAATACGGAAGGTGGAATTGGATTTGCCAATAACTTGTAATGGTTAAAAAGTAACTAAATAGTACATTCTTATTTTTCATTTTCACTTTATTTTTATGTAGGGATAAGTATGTCTATTTTTAACCATTACAGGGAACGCAGGATCATCAGTTGTTAATTCCGAGCGAGATTCCTATAAGGTATTTCGCTTTTTTATGGGAAATTTTCTCCTCAACCGTTTCAGGCGTTTCTCTGAATTATAGGAGGCACGGTAAATGTGCTTGTATAATTTTGAGATTATTCCACAAGAAACACCTAATGTCATTCGGAACTGTGGTAAATGTAAAAGGAATACAGAGTTCTATTGTAGTGAGAAATTCAGGGTTAATTCAAATCAAAAACTGGTTGATGTTTGGGTTATTTATAACTGTACGCATTGTGAAGGAACTTGGAATTTCCCTATTTTATCGAGAGTACATGTAAACAATATTAATTCTGATTTATATCACAAATTTATAAGTAATGATAAAGAGACGATCTGGCGCTATGCTTTTCAATCCAAACTTTTGAGAAAACAATGTCATGAAGTGAATACAAATATACGTTACGAGTTAAGAGAGGAAAAGATTGATTTAAAATCTAACAATCTTACTATTAGGTTTTATTGTAAATATGAACTTGATCTTAGAATTGATAAAGTATTATCAGAAATACTTGGAATTTCAAGATCAAACCTCAAAAACTGGAACTTGATGAGATGATCATTCTAAATCCAAAGATCAATATCAAGAAAAAAATCACTCATAATTTACAAATAACAGTTGTAGGAAAAGGCCAGAAAATTAAACTTTAACTATTAATTTAAAAAGTCTAGAAAGAGGGAAAATCAAATGAACCCTTTATTGTTAGATGTTCCTCTAGAATTAGAAACAGAAAGGCTGATTCTACGAGCACCATTACAAGCTGGTGATGGAGAAGTTGTGTACCAAGCAATTGAAGATTCTATTTATGAATTAAAATCGTGGTTGTCACTTTTCCAAGAACCTCCTACTGTTGAAGAAGTAGAGATTATGCTAAGGAATGCTCATATTAATTTTTTAAAAGAGAAAGCTTTCGTTTTCTTATATTTGACAAAGGTAGCAATGAATTTATTGGAACTACGAGCCTCCATGAAATTGACTGGGACATTCCAAAATGTGAAGTTGGATACTGGATTAGCACAAAATATAGTGGTAATGGATATATGACGGAAGCTGTAAGGGAACTGGTTAACTTTGGATTAAATCATTTTAAATTTAGAAGGATTGGAATAAGGTGTGAATCAACAAACCTTAAAAAGTCGTGCGATTGCAGAGAAACTAGGGTTTGTATTAGAAGGTACTTTAAGAAATGATAATTTTTCCGCTGATGGTAACAAACTGACCGACACATGTGTCTATTCAATAATAAAGTAACATAGTGAGTAACTACAATTATAACTAAAAAGGGCGATTGTTCAATCTTGACAATCGCTCTTGAGTTAATTAGAAAACCATTAAGTAACAGGAGGGGAAAGAATGTTTGTAAAAGTTTATACTTATCATATCCAAAGAGGGGAGGGTGTTTTTAATTAAAAATACATCAAAGTTTATAGGGATAATCAGTGGTTTTGCCAGCATAATTTTATGGATAGTGCTAAATTTTTATAATCCTTACACAAATTCTTATGGGGTTGAACCTGTTTTATCAACATTTTTTTTTTATGCTATTACTTCCAGCTTGTGTCGCAATCGTAGCTTCTTTTACATCAAAACCATCATTGTTGTTAATTGCTTTTGTATGGTCATTACCATTTAGTCTATATTTGGCTCTTACACCTGGAATTTTCGTTTTATTTGGTGTCTCTTGTATGTCCTATTTAATTAGTTTCTTTTTAATAAAACTTACGAAAAATTATAAGTTAATAGGGCAGTAATTCTTCTTCAACAACGGGGCGTTAGTCGAAGAAGATAAATTTAAAAAGAACTTAGAAAAAAATTCTAAGTCCCTTTTCTCATTCCTTATTTTGATAACTCACCAGCAATTTCTTAAGGTGAATAAGCTCGTTATGATATTCTAATAGGTTTGATGCGAGAGGAAGAAAGGTCATGCGGTCGCTTTCCTCATCGTCATAGGTTTCCATCAATTGATCGACTAAATCTTGAATGTTCGGTTCGGTGATTCTCTCAAGTGGGTCCGTTTCTTTTTTACGGATTCGGCCAAGGTACATGAGCACTAGCTTTTCGTGAGTATGCAGTGTTTTATCCACTTCTTCAATGATTTGCTTATTAATATTTCCCTTGAAATGTTCAATTTCATAATCCATTCGGTGTAAGTTTTGCAGAACATTAAAAGCCTTTTTAGTCGTTGCGATTAATTGTCTAAACAACACTAGTTTACGAGCCCTTTCAAATCCCCGCCTTCTAGTATAAGTACGCTCTTCTGAGAACAGCATATATGTTTGATCTAACCTTGTAATATCCTCTTGTAGCCTTTGAATTTCACGTTTTAAAGCTGGCTGATCTGATAAGTGCCTGGTTGTGACACGAATCCACTGCAGAATGTCATTCGTTGTGCTGTTGATTTGTTCAAACAACCTCGTCTCATACTTAGGTGGTAGGAACGTCATGTTGACGATAAATGCTGATACAATTCCGATAAAATAGCAGAGAAGCGGACGCCTGCCTGCTCTAAAAATGGTAAAGTCGTCGATTCCATAATCGCAATGACAGCAATAATCGCGATAAATGTTGTGTCCTCTTTCATTTTAAACAACATACAAATACCAATAACAAGAATAATCGCAAACCCAATCACAAATGGTTCATTTCCAACTGTTAAAACTAATATGACAGCTAACGTTGCACCGATTATGTTAGCTTGAATCTGTTCAATAATCGTCTGGACTGATCTATAAATAGATGGCTGTATCGATGAGACTGCCGCAATGGCTGCCGCAAACACCCCAGCCTTCAGTCCAAAAGCACCTGCAACGTAAAGTGCAATGGCGGTTGCGAGCCCTGTTTTAAATGCTCTTGCTCCAAGTTTCATAAAAACCTTCTTTCGATTATTCATCTTCTTCTATAATAATACCTTTATGTATAAATAGAAAAACATATTATAGATGTTTTGTGAATAAAAATAAGCCCGCGCAATCGGCACAGGCTTAGTCTGGAAAAACCAGAAAGGAAGGGAGTTTCATAACATGAATTCCTTGATAAGGGGTAATCCATTAAATCTGAATTAATTACATTCTACACAAATATTTTGAAAATTACAACTACTTTTAAAATTTTTCAATAGGTTTCGGTTCAATATGATGTATCATGTGCTGAGACTTTGTATGCTACTATTAAGAGGATATACATATTAAGGAAGGTTAACTATGACTAGAAGTATTCATTACATATTAAAAAAATTAGCTGGTGCAGGCTTTTTCTTCGTTGTCTTATCAAGTTTTTTATTATTGTCTTCGGAAATTGACGATGGGTTTGAGTTCGTAGAAGAAATAAGCGTCGTTTTCTGGTGGATCATCCTCTTTAGTTTAGCTACTTCGATGATTGATTTTATTGTGCAAAAATTCCTAATGAACTATCAGTCTATAAAACTCGCACTTTATGTGGTCTCAGGCGTCTTGTATTTTCTTCTAAACCCAATGGAAATCTGGACGTTTTACTTTATTCTTGGGCTAATCGGAGCAATGGCAGGTTTAACGGTATATATGGGTATGTATCTAGCAAAGAAATCAACTATACTCAAAATTTTCCTCTCAATTGTGGTACCGCTCGTTTGTTTCATTTTCCTTAACTTAAATTTCACTGACAAACAAGGCTGGGTAGAAGAGAGAACCGAAACCTCGTATGAAGCATCCTTTGACTATTTTAATGGTAGACATGAAGTGCCAATTAAAGCGGAAAAAGGGGAGTCCATTACGTCTTCATTCGAATTTAATAACATAAATGAGGGAGGCTGGAGTTTCCACATTCTAAATGAACTTGGACAAAAAGTTGGCAGAGCTGAAATTAATGACGACCAAACGAGGTTTGAAGCCAAAAGAAGTGGGGTCTATCGATTTGTCATCATAGGTGATGATGTGGAAGGTCGTTTTAGAATAGAATGGGCGATTGAATAAAAAATCACCGCGATCGCTCGCGGTGATTTTGCTTAACTCATTGTTTAAATGCATGATCAACGGCTTCTAATGTTTCTTCGATGTCTTGATCCGTGTGCGCGGTCGTTAGGAACCACGCTTCGAATTTAGAAGGTGCGAGGTTAATGCCTTGATCTAACATCAGTTTAAAGAACTTCGCAAATTGTTCGCCGTCCGTATTTTCAGCTTGTTCATAATTCGTTATTTTTTCATTTGTAAAATAAACCGTCAAGGCGCCCTTTAACCGGTTAATCGTAATCTGAACGCCGTGTTTATCAGCACGTTCTAAAATGCCTTCTTCTAATTTAGCCCCTAAACGATCCATTTCATTATACACGCCTTCTTCTTGTAAGACTTCTAAACAGGCAATTCCTGCAGCCATTGATGCAGGGTTTCCAGCCATTGTACCAGCTTGATAGGCAGGTCCAAGTGGAGCAACCTGTTCCATAATATCAACGCGGCCTCCGTATGCCCCAATCGGTAGACCACCGCCAATGATTTTACCCATCGCTGTCATATCAGCCGTTACACCAGTTAATTCTTGTGCGCTGCCATAATGGAAACGGAACGCTGTGATGACTTCATCGAAAATAAGTAAACTTTCATTTTGATGCGTCAGCTCTTTTACCTTTTCTAAAACCCAGGTTTTGGCTCAACGATTCCAAAGTTCCCAACGATTGGTTCGACTAAAACGGCTGCGATATCCTGACCATACTTCTCTAGTGCATCTTCTAGCGCCTCAGCATCATTAAACGGAATCGTAATAACCTCTTGCGCAATGCTTTTTGGCACGCCAGCTGAGTCGGGTGTGCCAAGTGTTGATGGTCCTGAACCAGCCGCAACCAGTACTAAGTCTGAATGTCCGTGATAGCACCCAGCAAACTTAACAACTTTCGTGCGGTTTGTATAAGCACGAGCGACACGAATCGTGGTCATGACAGCTTCTGTACCAGAATTAACAAATCGTACCTTTCTAATGAAGGAATCGCATCTTTTAACATCTTGGCAAATTTGTTTTCTAGTTTAGTAGGTGTACCATACAATACCCCGTTCTCTGCCGCTCCCTTGATCACTTCAGTAATATGCGGGTGAGCATGGCCGGTAATAATCGGTCCATAAGCCCCCAAGTAATCTATATATTGATTGCCGTCTACATCCCAAAAATGTGAACCATTTGCTTTCTCCATAAAAACTGGTGTCCCGCCGCCAACACCTTTATAGGCTCTTGAAGGAGAATTGACGCCTCCAACAATATGTTCTTGTGCTTCGTTGTATAACTGTTCAGATGTAGGTCTATTCATGAGTAAATCCTCCAATTTAATATAATCCAAGCTATATTTTATCATACCAAGTCCCTCATTTTTTTACATGAGATGGACAACTTTTACATAAAAATTAATGAGGCGTAATCAAAGGATGGTGCGGATGGGGTATTTAGAAATCGTGTTTGTTGTGATTATTGTGATTGTAAGTATATTGATTTTTCTTAGGAGTAATCGAAATATACGGCACTCCTTTTCAAGTGAATTATTTATCGCATTTTTAATTATTTATTTTATATTAATGATTGGCTTTGCCTTAATCTATTTTTTAATGTCACAAATAGGATTTACCGTCCTATCAGACATATCCTTGCAAGCCGGAAGCACGCTTGATCGGTTCTTAAGATCACTTTACTTTAGCGGAGTCACCCTAATGACCGTTGGCTATGGTGATATTTATCCTATTGGGGTTGCTAGATTCGTATCATTAATTGAAGCTGCCGTCGGTTATCTCTTGCCAGCTGCATTTTTATATAAATTGATAAAATAATTTGTCATCGGCGCCATTCTTCGATAATCTAAAATAAAGGATTATTAAAGGAGGAATCGTCATGACAGTAGAATTAGGTAAACAAGCACCAGATTTCACATTGCAAGCAAGTAACGGAGAAAACGTTAGTTTATCAGATTTTAAAGGGAAGAATGTAGTTCTTTATTTTTACCCTAAAGATATGACACCAGGTTGTACGACAGAAGCCTGTGATTTTAGAGATAACCATAAGAGTTTTGAGGAATTAGACGCCGTCATTCTTGGGGTGAGTCCGGATCCAGTTGATCGTCATGAGAAATTTATTGATAAGCACGATTTGCCTTTCTTACTCCTAGCAGATGAGGATCATAAAGTAGCTGAAGACTTTGATGTTTGGAAGCTTAAGAAAAAATTTCGGTAAGGAATATTACGGTATTGAGCGTTCCACTTTTATCATTGATAAAGAAGGACAGCTTGTTAAAGAATGGCGTAAGGTGCGCGTGAAAGATCACGTTGAAGATGCACTAAATTATATAAAAGAAAATTTAAGCTAAGAAGTAAGCTGGCCATAGCACGTAACTATGGTCAGTTTTTAAACCATTTGGTGTCAATAAAAATGTGTTTCGCTTTCGGTGGACGCTTTCCGTGGGCACGGCTTCAGCTTCTTTGAAAAGAAATCAATTTCTTTTCAAAGTGATCTTCAGCTCGTGCTGTTCCCGCGACGAACCGGACGTTCTAGTGTCGGCGTTGGCCATAGGACGTGGCCGTTTTTAGCCGACCTGGAGTCCCCACCTTCGCTCATCACAATTTTTCAGCACAAGCATCCTTTCATCACGATATAACTCTAAATATACTTAACCATTAATAAAAGAGGTGTCCTGTTAATGAATATACTAGTCACAGCACGAATGAAAACGAGCTTTAGAGAAGAGTTAGTGGACAAGTTTCCTGAAGCTAATTTTATTTTTAAATACCCAATTGAAGAGGCAGAACCATACATACCAGAAGCTGACGTTATTGTAACGTTCGGTGAAGATTTGACTAATGAACATATGGAGAAAGCTGATCGTCTTAAGTGGATTATGGTCGTTTCAGCAGGTCTTGATGAAATGCCATTTGAGAAAATTATTGAGAAAGATATCCTTGTCACGAACGCTCGAGGTATTCATAAAATACAAATGTCCGAATACGCGATTGCGATGCTACTTCAAGTCTATCGAAACCTGCCGCAGTTTATAGAAAATCAGCGCAAACATGTTTATGACAAACGAGTTAAAATCGAAGAAATTAGCGGTAAAACAATGATGGTCGTAGGCACTGGCGCTATCGGGCAAGAAACAGCCCGCAAGGCTAAAGCTTTTGACATGAAAACGATTGGAGTTTCTAGAAGTGGTGCTAAAAAAGACTACTTCGATGAATGTTACAAAAATGAAGAACTTTTAGACAAATTGCCTGAAGCCGATTTTGTGATTAATGTGCTTCCAGCAACGCCAGATACGGAAAAAAATGTTTAAGTCAGAACATTTTAAAGCGATGAAAGAGGATGCTGTTTTCTTAAACATGGGACGAGGTACGACAGTTGATGAAAAAGAAATGATTGAAGCTCTAAACAACAATGAAATTCGTCATGCTGTTTTAGATGTATTTGAAGTAGAACCTTTACCAGAAGATAGCCCGCTTTGGGATATGGAGAATGTGACACTCACGCCTCACAATTCTGCGATTACAGCAGGATACATGCCACGTGCTTTAGATATTTTTGAGAATAACCTAAAACAGTTCTTAAATGGGGAAAAACCTGAAATTAACGTGATCGATCCGAAGAGGGGGTACTAAAGATGAGAATTTACACTCGTTCTGGAGATAAGGGAAGTACATCTCTCATTTATGGAAAGCGCGTAAAGAAAAACGATATTCGTGTTGAAGCATACGGAACTTGTGATGAAGCCAATTCAGTTGTAGGAGTTGCGAGGAGCCATCTATTAAACGCAGAGTGGGATGGTAAAGACCAAGTCATTGATGCTTTGCATAAAGTGCAAACAGTCTTGTTCCATGTTGGGGCAGAGCTTGCAACTCCTAGCGGTAAAGAAGTCATGTGGAAACTTAAGCAAGAGCATATCGACTTCTTAGAAAACAAATTGATGAGTGGGATCAAAATCTAGAAGAATTAAAGAACTTTATTCTACCATCTGGCCATCCCGCAGCAGCTTCTCTACACGTAGCCCGCACAATTGTGCGCAGAGCAGAGAGAATGGCGGTGGCGATTGAAGATGTGGACAATGAACTGGTCTTGCAATATTTAAATAGACTTTCGGACTTTCTATTTGTAGCAGCTCGTTATGTAAACCAAGGTTTAGGCGGAGAGGAATTACCATTAAATACCGATGTATAACTTGGTCTTTTTAGCCATATAAATTGACAAAAGACTCTATTTCGAATTAAACTATTTATAAGAATTCTTATTTAATAATTATATAGTTGAAAGAGAGGTGCATGACGGTGTCAGAACAAAGATTACAGGAAGCCTTATCTCATCTTAAAAGCTCGGGTGTAAGGATTACTCCCCAACGTCATGCAGTGCTTGAGTATCTTATGCAAGCGATGACTCATCCAACCGCAGATGATATTTATAAAGCACTTGAAGGTAAATTCCCAAACATGAGTGTTGCAACAGTATATAATAACTTACGTGTATTTCAACAGATTGGCTTAGTCAGAGAGCTCACTTATGGCGACTCATCTAGCCGTTTCGATTGCAATACGACAGAACACTATCATGTTATTTGCGAGTCTTGTGGTAAAATTGTTGATTTCCACTACCCTTCATTAGATGAAGTGGAGCAACTAGCAGAGCAAGTAACAGGCTTCGAAGTCAGTCATCACCGCATGGAAGTTTACGGAAAATGCGAAGACTGCCAACAAACGAATCACTAAATTCTAAACCACTCCTTTCATGGTGTGGTTTTTATTTATTAAAAAAGGGCCACCTCGTTAATTGAGATAGCCCTACAGAGTTTAACTATTACTCTTTTTCTCTTGCTCTTTCCAATATTTCTTCGAGTTGTATTTCTCATCAAACTCTTCGCCTTCTAAATTAGGGTCTAGAGTTAGAGGCTGTTTACAAAACATACACGCATCCACGCGCCCTAATACTTTCGTTGCTTTTCCGCATTCTGGGCAAGCCACTTGAACTGCCCTTGTGGAGAGCATTCCAATCCAGAAGTAAATAACCGTACTTAGAATGATTGCAATTAATCCTAAGAACATAAATAAGACCATTACCCATTCATAGCTCTTAAATAAAAGACCGATATACATAATAATCATACCAGCAAAAACTAATGCTAGTGCGACTGTACGTATCTTATTTATTTTATTACTATATTTCAATTTCATATGAAGGGCACCTCCCTTGTCATTCCAATAAGTAAAAGTTTTCTCTATATATTGCCTTTTAATATCTGATAGAAGTATAGCATAATTTATTTTAGTGTATGTGAAGAAAAAAGGAAAATCATGAATTTTGTCGAATTTAATTATTTGAGGAATGGTCGAGGGAGGATTAAGGATGGAGAATCTATTGCGTCCAATTTATCAAGAGAGAGCAAGCCAGCCTAACACACTTGGAGTTTTATTATATGAGAAATTGCATGATCAAAGCCCAGTTACAGATAACTTTGATGTGATTCTGCTAATTGTCGTGCGTGAAGCGGAAGAAGATTGGTATGTCAAACACTATGAATTTGAACAAAAACAGCTGCCATGCACATTGTGGATGAACAGTTATTAAATGAATGGATTGACAAGAGCGGTTACCGTAAAGCCATTGACTGGTTAATTAATGGGAAAGTAATTTTTGACCGAAATGAATATATGGCGAACTTAAAAGAAACACTACATCAATTTCCCGAAAAGAATAGGAAGCTTAAAAAGGCTGTTGAATTCGCGAAGTTGATAAGAGCTTATCGCGAGTGTAAAGATTTATATAATAGTAAACACTATATGGATGCTAACAGTTTAATGGTTAGATCTTTGCATTACCTAGCACGGGTTACAGTATTAGAAAAAGGCTTTCACCCAGAGATAACCGTCTGGAATCAAGTTAAAAAAATTGATCCGGAAGTTTATAAACTATATGAAGAATTAATGGAAAGTGAAGAATCATTAGAGAAGAAAATTTCTCTGATGTTACTGGCAAGCGATTTTGCGATTCATTCAAGAGCAGAGCATGGCGCTGAGCATTTACTTAATTTAATGAAAGAAAAAGAGGAGCCATGGTCGTTCGGAGAACTCAAAGTGCACCCTGAATTACAAGCTTATACATTAGATCTATCTATACTGTTAGAGTATTTAGTTGAACGAAAAATTATAAAGACCGTTTTAGTTGAAACGAAAGGACAGAGTATCTTCCATAGGCAATATGTTTTAAAATAACGGAAGTTAAGCCACTCAGTGCGACAAGAGTGGCTAGCTTCTAACCTTTCTTTAGATAATATGTATGGATGGCATAGTTTTGTTAAAAATAAGGAACGCTGACTGGGGTTCATTCATAATATTGATAGTGGTTTAAAAAATCTATTGACTTGAGAAATGAATCCGTGCTATATTATTTCTTGTCGCGCCAAAAAGACACTTTAAATTGGTGCCAACAAAATGAATTAAATCTTTTTGAAAAAGCACTTGTCAATCTGATTAATTCATGATAAATTATTAAACGTCGCGTTAAGAACAGAGCGTGATAAACAAGAAAACAAAATCTCAAAATCAACTAAAAAGTAGTTGACTTTTTCCTGAGAACTTGTTATTCTATATAA
>NZ_BBCD01000017.1 GCF_001311865.1 Piscibacillus salipiscarius JCM 13188 | reverse complement strand
TTTTATGTTAAGTCAAGATTCACTTTTCTCTTTTAATAATTGAATCAATTCTTCATTTTGTTTAGTAATCTTTTCGCTGTTCTTGTAGAGCAATCTTAACCATCTTAATGCGAAGGCAATAATGAGTACAGGTAGAATCATGAAGAAGAATCCAATAAATTGAGATATTGCTTCCATATAATCCCCCCATTTATGGTGTAGAGTTTAAACGTTCCTCAATATCTTTCATAATCTGTCCAGCGCGTTCCCACTGTCCATTTGATAAAGCATTTTGGTACTGATCAAATAGGTCAGAAACTTCTCTTAATGTTTGTTCAGCATCGATAATTGGCTGATCATTCGTTTCACCATCATCTACATTTTCAGAATCTGAATCAGGATTTGGATTAACATCTGGAGCATTTCCAGGCGCACCGTCTTCAACCATTGTCATAAGTTCATCGAGTGCTTGATCGAAAGTTGGTTCCATGACAATGTAGTCTTCATAAGCTACAATTACCTGCTTCACCTCAGGAAGTGATGTAGCATTAGATGATTCAATATAAATTGGTTCCACGTAAAGAACTGTGTCTTCAATTGGATACGTCAGTAAATTACCTCGAATAACTTCAGAACCACCCTGAGACCATAAATTCAATTGTTGTGAAATGTAACTATCTTGGTTAATCCGGTTCTCAATTTGTTGTGGACCGTAAACATTCTCTTGTTTAGGGAACCGGTAAACAAATAATTCTCCGTAATTGTCCCCATCATTTCGTGCGCCCATCCATGCAATCATATTTTGCCTACTCTTAGGTGTGAATGGAATGGACAAAATAAACTCCTCCATATCTTCGTCTGGTAATGCCATTGTCGTATAATACGGATCCATGACAATGTCTTGGTTATAATATTTCTCGGTTGGGAACTGCCAAGCGTCTTCACGATTATAGAATACTTCTAAATTAGACATGTGATAAGTACCCCCATTTATCCGCCTGGATGGTAAATAATTTTTCCGGATAACGGAAATGAGCTCTAATATCTTCAGGTACATCTGTCGTGAACATGTCAGGGAACATGTTTTGATACGTCCTAAATAAAGGATCATCTTCATTTGCGACGTAAAAGTTTACATCTCCTGTATAAGCATCAACTGTTACTTTTACTGAATTACGGATGTAATTTAAGTTTTCTTCATACGGTTCAGCATAAGGATAATTCTCAGCTGTTAAATAAGCATCTAACATCCAAACGAGCGTTCCATCATCACGAATGACTAAATAAGGGTCTTGATCATAATCAAAGAATGGAGCAATTCTGTTAACTCGTTCTTTAATGTTTCTCGTTTGAAGTAATTGGCTTTCATTTGTTAATTGGTCTGAGACGAACATTCTAAATGAGCCTTCTTTTATAGAGAATAAAAGCTTATTGATGCCTTGAAGCGGTATACCACTGTTTGCCTCGTATCTAGTTGATGCATTGACTTCACCTTGAGGGTAATCAAACTCATCGACATTGGTGTTTACGATGACACTTTTATTATCTTCTTCACCAAAGTAAATTTGAGGGCGTTCAAGTTCAATAGCACCTTCTGTCGGTAAATCTTGTAATAGATATTCTGGTTGACCTTGTTGATCAATCTCATTTACATGGCTCATCGTTACACCATATCCATGCGTATAGCGTAAATTATCATTTACCCAAGTTCTGGCTTGGTCAGGCAAGTTGGTTGTATCTAATTCTCTTGCGCCAAGAAACACTTGACTATAATCGCCATCAATCATATAACGATCGATATCAATGTCTCTAAATTTGTAGTAGTTACGAATCGTTTGTTTTTGATTATACACATCTAATAGTGGTCTTGAATCATTCAGCCTAACATTGTCAATCGTTAACTGATTACGCTCAATTAACTCTTCACTTAGACTATTTTCACTCGGATGATCAATTTCGTTGATTTTTTCTAAGCCATAAGCTGCTCTAGTAAACTCGAGATTTCGTTCTAGATAAGGCTTTTCTTGATGAAATTCATTTGGTGATACAACGAATTGTTGAACAGCTACAGATGCTAACTGTCCTAAAATAACAATGGCTACGTATGTGGCGATTGGTATGAATACCGATTTAAGCTTACCACGTACTAATACTATAATCATCCACACGGTCGCAATCAAAGCAGCAGCTGCTAAGACATATGATTTCGGGATGTTAATAACATCATCTGTATAACTTAAGCCATAAACAACACTATCTTGAAAAACATTAACACTGTTCGTTAGCAACGTTCCATACGGTTCTAGTAAATGCTGAGCTGCCAAAATTAAACCGATAAATCCTACTGTGAAGCCGAGGTGAAGCTGAGCCATACGGCTTTTTCGGTACATTTCAAAAACTGAGTAAGCTCCGATTTCAGTTAATAGAACAATCACACTCAAACTGAACAGGACACCTAACACGAACTCTAAAAATGGAAGTATGTACAGATAGAATGATATGTCCATGTCAAAGTGAGGGTCAGTTTTACCAAAAGGCTCATAATTTAATACTTTTAATAAAGGTTCCCATCCTAACCCTTGAATTAAAATGGTTCCTAAGACTCCAAATATAATGGATACTACTAAAATAAGGGTCCAGCTCGTCTTTTTATGGAGGAGCATATTTGGAAGTACATTAGGATTCAAATAAGTTAAGTATGACTTTCGAATCCAATAAAGCGTCAAAATACCAATGAATAAAAACAATATAAAACCAATGGCTCCTAATGCGAATTTACTTGTTAAAATAGTTAGGTAGACATTTTGGAAATTTATTGTTTCCATCCAAATATAATTAGTGAACACCTGAAATCCAATAATCCCTAGAATTAAAATAGGTAAAATAATGAAGAAAATAAATTTAAGTCGTTTTTGTAAGTTTCTTAATATTTTCCGCTTGTTTTTATTTATTTGATCGAAAAAAATCTTGTTGATCCATGTTGACCTCCCTAAAAGTGATTTATTCCTCTTTGTAATACGTAAGAATGAGTCCAAAAGTTTCACTCACACATTAAGTTTAAGTTAAAATAAAAATAGATTCCAGAACTTTGGTAAATAGGAGGATTTTTGTGGCAGATATTCTTATTAACGATTACAAACTTGAAGCGGAGAAGTATGAACTAGAACAAAAGTATTCTAAAAAGTATTTAACTATTGATTTTAAAGTTTCTCATGAAATGTATCACGATGTTACAACTTTACTTTATAGAAATGACTTTGTCGTGAATATTCCGAGTGAAGAATTAGAATTTCAAGCTGAAATTTATACGTTTTGGACGTCGTTTACTAATTTATATGAGCAGGGTGCAGTAGGAGATTTTCATTTAGAGTTAATAGAAAAGTGATGGGCAGGTAACTTAAACCAAAAAACCTCGAATTGTTTAGTAACAATTCGAGGTTTTTGTAAGTTGACATATTAACGAGAGTAGAACTCAACGATTAATGCTTCGTTAATTTCTGATGGTAACTCAGAACGTTCAGGATAGCGGTTATAAGTCGCTTCCTTGTTATCTTCGTTAAATGTTAAATATTCAGGTACGAAGTTGTTGACTTCGATTGCCTCAGCAATGATGTCAAGATCCTGTGATTTCTCACGTACACCAATTACTTGACCAGGTTTAATACGGTAAGATGGGATGTCAACACGACCACCATCAACTGTGATGTGACCATGACCAACTAACTGACGAGCTTGACGACGAGTGCGTGCAAGACCAGCACGGTAAACAAGGTTGTCTAAGCGAGATTCAAGTAAGATCATGAAGTTCTCACCATGAACACCTTTCTGTTTAGCTGCGTCGTCAAAGATACGACGGAATTGACGTTCAGTTAAACCATACATGAAACGAAGCTTTTGCTTCTCTTGTAACTGAAGTCCATATTCTGATTGCTTTTTACGCTGGTTCGGACCATGCTGACCCGGAGCGTAAGGGCGTTTTTCTAACTCTTTACCTGTACCAGTTAGAGAAATGCCGTAACGACGTGATTTTTTCCATAGAGAGCCTGTGTAACGTGCCACGAGCGTCTCCTCCTTTATATATTAAATTTGCATAAAATAAAAAGGATGTGTCCCACACCATGCTCATTTTGCATTCATGTACCTTCGCTCCAGCAGCAGAGAGTTACGCGATACACCTCATCTAGAGGTACAAAATGATGACATAGCAAGTTCACCTAAGCTGCCTTTTATTTTACACAAAGGATATTATATGAAAAATTAGCGGAGGAGTCAAGTGTTAAGTGGAAGATTATAAGATGACTTTTCTAATGTTTCGAATAGAAACCTCGTGTTCACCTATCATTTCAAAGAATGTGCTTTGGTTTTGCTTCATTTCGTTTACTTTTTCTTTTGTTTCAAGAACTGCTTGTTTAATGACGCTTTGCTCTTCTTTTAGATGGGATAAATCTTCATAAATTGGCCTGAGGTCGTCTTTCGTCGCAAAGTTCTTAAGTTCACTTCTGAGTTCGTGTAGGTCGTCTTTAGTGGCGAATTTTTTGAACTCACCTCTGAGCTCTTGCATATCCTCTTTCGTTGCAAAGCTCTTAAGATCATCTTTAGTAGCGAAATTCTTAAGATCATCTTTAGTAGCGAAGTTCTTAAGGTCATCTTTGGTAGCGAAATTCTTAAGATCCTCTTTAGTAGCGAAATTCTTAAGATCCTCTTTAGTAGCGAAATTCTTAAGATCGTCTTTAGTAGCAAAGCTCTTAAGATCATTTTTCGTCGCAAACTGAGACATGGACTCCTGTGTTGCTTTAAGCTCGTCCCTCATTAATTGCTGATTCGTCTCAAGAGATGTGACTCTTACGTTTAGACTTTGGAGTTCAGCTAATATTAAATCCAGTTTTTCTTCAGACATAATATTGTCTCCTCTCAAAATATAATAATTATTATACCACGATTTAGTCGAAAAATGGCACAAAAAAACACCAACTTTTTCAGAAAAAAATTGGTGCTATAAGCGCGGTTTATAAATGTTTCTTTAACGTTTCGACAAATGCTTCTAAATACTTCTGATCTACTTCATCAAAACGGTTTTTAATCGGACTATCAATGTCTAACACTCCGTAAACTTCTTCATTCATGATGATAGGAACAACAATTTCCGATTGACTTTGGGCATCGCAAGCAATGTGACCAGGGAACTCGTTAACATCTGGGACGAGCATGGTTTTACGTTCTGCAGTTGCTGTTCCGCAAACACCTTTTCCATCGGCAATTCTAACGCAAGCAGGTAACCCTTGAAATGGACCTAAAACTAGTTCCCCATTTCTCATAATATAAAAGCCAACCCAATTTACAGTATCTAAAAATTGGTTTAACAAAGCACTCGCATTAGAAAGGTTGGCTACAGCGTCTGGCTCGCCTTCTAACAAACTATCTAACTGTTTAACTAAAAGTTCATAATTTTCTTCTTTTGTTCCGTTGTATTTTATTGTGTCAAACAATGTGATACGCTCCTTTATAAATGTTTGGTAAAATGTTGTCATAAATTCTATAAAATTAAAAGGTATTTTACATTTACAATCGAATTATAGAGACAAAGAGGTGATGTTATGTCAAACGATAGTACAAGACAAAAGATTATGGATGCTGCCGCTCAATTGTTCTATTACAACGGTTTCAAAGGTACATCTGTTAGAGCAATCACCGAAAAAGCTAATGTAAATGTATCGTCTATTAATTATCATTTTAAAAACAAACAAGGATTAATTGAATATATGACAGTAGATTATTTTGAGAAGTACTTAAAGCTTCTTGAGCACATTACTCAAGATGAACAAGCGTTAACTGATTTTAACGTTTTGTTTAAAGCTATTGAGGAAATTATACATTATAAATATGAACGTTTTCAATTCAGTTGTTTAATCCAGAGAGAGTTATCTTTAGATAATATGTTTATCCGTGAATTGTTTTCTACATATGTCGCGAAAGAGAAGTATTTATTTAAAAAAAAATGTTAAAAGGTTTCTCAGAAGAGTGGGGTTTTAAGGCTTTAGAGCAAGATATTTTATATATTCAGCTTAAGAGTTTAATTAATGGTCCATTTGTCTACGCACATGATTGGCAAGACCATTATCAGTGGGATCAAAGCGGAGAAATGTTTATCAAGAAGTATATGGAAACGTTTAAAAAATGGTTTTATAGAAATGTAAATGTATAAAATTTGACTTTTTATGTTGAAAAAGCTAAAAATATGGCAAATTCTACTTTAAAATATGATATTATAGAGTAAATGTATTAGTCGTAGTGTTAGGGGGCTTTTTATGGAACTTGTAATCGCCATTATCATTGTAGCAATTGTTCTATTTATTATAGTTGGGGCCGTCATGCGTAAAAAAGTATATCAGCGTGTTGATGGTTTAGAAGAGAAAAAGTCCTGTTAATGAATCGCCAGGTAGCGGATGAAATGAGTAAAGTGAGGAACTTGAATTTATCAGGTGAAACGGAATCTTTATTTGAATCTTGGCGAGATGAGTGGGATGACATTAATGATGAAGTTTTCTCAAATGTTGAAGAAGATTTGTTAGATGCTGAGGAATCAGCTGAACGCTATCGTTTTGGAAAAGCTTTCAGGATTCTGAATCATGTGGAACGTGAATTAAACCAAGTTGAGAAAACAATTGATGATATTTTTAAAGAAGTTGATCGCCTCCTTCATTCTGAAAAAGATAGTCGTGAAGAAATTGAAAAAATAAAACCACGAATTAGCGAAGTTAGAAAAGTTGTTCTTCAAAATGGTTATCAACTTGGAAAATCTGAAGTCGTTTTTGATGTTGAATTAGATGAAATTGAACAAGAATTAAATGAATACGAAAACGTTAACGGCATCAGGAAATTATACTGACGCCCAGGAACTAGCTCAAAAGCTAAGTGAACAATTGAGTGAACTTGAACGTAAAGTCAGGTATTCCCAGAGTTGTACCGTTCATGTAAACAAACTCTACCTGAAGATTTAGACCATCTTCAAAATGGAATTCGTGAAATGCGTGATGATGGATTCCAAGTACAATTACTTGGTCTAGATAAAGAGATTCAAACTCACCATGAAACCCTCATCCAAATGATTGATGAACTAAATAAAGGTCAAGATCAAGGTGTTAGTGAAAAAATTGAACAAATACAAAGCCGGATCGTTGAGATTTATGACGAACTTGAAAAAGAGGCATTAGATAAAAATTATGTCGTGCAAAAATTAGAAAAGATGGAACTAAAACTCGAAGCTGCTGCTAAACGTTTGCAGAGATTAAAGATAACGTGATGGAAGTTAAAGAAGTTATCATTTAAATGATGATCAATACGAACGACAATATCAATTAGGTAAATCCCTTGATCGTTTAAATAAAGAAGCACAAAGAATTCAAGGTATGATTGAACAAGAAGAAGAGCTCTTCTCTTCAATTAGGATAGAAATTGATGAATGGTTTGCTGATTATGAAGATTGGGAACATGCATTAAATGATTTTGATGAGTTTCTACATAATCTTAGAAAAGATGAACTCGAAGCTAGGGATCAGATTACAACCTTAAAAAATGAGATTATCCAAATTAGACAGCAATTGCAAAAGAGCAATTTACCTGGCATTCCTCACTATATTAATGAATTAGTAAATGATGGAAGAGAAGCTGTCTTAGATTCTTTACAAGCTCTTGAGGAGCAGCCATTAGACATTGAACGTGTTAATCAATCTATTGATAAAGCCGAGAAATTGGTGGGCCGAGCTGTTGAGCAAACTAGTTTACTGGTTGATCAAGCACAGCTTGCCGAAAGAGTTATTCAGTATGCGAATCGCTATCGATCAACATATCCTTTATTAGCAGCTCAAATTTCTGAAGCTGAAGCTGCGTTTTTGAACTACGATTATGAATTAGCTTTAGAAAAATCATCAAAGGCTTTAGAAGAGATAGAACCAGGCGCACTTAAACGCTTAGAAGAGGTTATGACTGACACAACGGTTTCATAATGTTGGGAGGGTGAATCATATGGATCGTGTATTAATAGGTGTGGTAGGCACTTTGTTTGTTACGACCTGGGTAGCGGTAATCGTCTTATTCGTGAATTCAGATGAACCTAAGCAGATTGTGGCAAATACTCACCAAGAAATTCAATCATTCCAAATTCATGCTAAAGATTCATCCACTTTTTATGCTTTAACTTCACCATCTTCTAAAAAAGGAAAATCATTAGATGAAATGGTTTTATCGCGAGATGATGAAGGGGTATCCATAGACGATCTATTAGAGTATTTTGATTTAAATAAACCAAAGAAAGCTGCTCCTAACTCATAAGGGGTAGCTTTTTTAGTTGATAATCATTCTTTATTTATGTTATTATAACTCGATGCAAAAAGACGTTGATGGGAGTATTAAAATGATCTATTTAGATAATAGTGCCACAACAAAACCAGCGCCTGAAGTGCTTAAATCCTTTCAGTCAGTGGCGATGAATTATTTTGCCAATCCATCATCTATACATGAAGTTGGCGGGGAAGTTGAAAAACTTCATCAAAAAGCTAGAAAGCAAGTCGCAAATCTTCTTAGAGTTCGAGAAGACGAAATAATTTTCACCTCTGGAGGAACAGAAAGTAATAATTTAGCATTAAAAGGGATTGCACATGCCCATTTAAATAGAGGGAATCATATTATTACGACTCAAATTGAACATCCTGCTGTACTTCAAGTCTTTCAGGAACTTGAAAATGAAGGTTTTGAAGTGACTTATTTACCAGTCAATTCATCTGGTGTTATTAACATGGATGACTTGAAAAAACGCCTTAACAGAACAAACTATATTAGTTTCCATTATGCATGTTAATAATGAAATTGGTTCTATTCAGCCTATTGAAAAAGTAGCTAAGTTACTAGCAAACTTTCCGAAAGTGACATTTCATACGGATCATGTTCAAGGCTTTGGTAAAATTCCACTACCTTATGATTTGAAAGGATTAGATTTGGTGACGATTTCTGGTCATAAAATACATGGTCTTAAGGGAACAGGTTGTTTAATTAAAAAGAAACATGTTCAGCTTAAGCCACTTTTTCATGGTGGAGCTCAGGAGTCTGGCATAAGACCTGGTACTGAAAATGTTGCTGGAAATGTTTCTCTAGCTAAGGCAATGAGGTTAGCTTTAGAGAAGCAGGATCAATATAAATCGCTTGAATCTGTTAAACATAATTTATTTGAACAACTTTCATCCGTTGATGGAGTTACCATTAACTCACCGCAGGATGGAGCCGCGCATATTTTTAATTTTTCTGTTAGTGGATTTAAACCAGAAGTGATTATACATGCCTTAGGTGAAAAGGACATTTATGTGTCGACAAAATCCGCCTGTTCATCCAAACAAGATGAGCCGAGTCACGTTTTAGTTGCGTGTGGAAAGGAACTAGAAGCTGGTGCTGCTATTCGCGTGAGCTTAACCATTGATCAGAATGAACAAGAATTAGATGTTTTTATAGAAGAAATTAAACGTGTGATTGAACAATATAAAAGTATAATGGGGTAATTGACATGATTTATAATCATATTTTAGTGAGATACGGAGAACTAGCCTTAAAAGGAAAAAATCGAAAATCATTCATACAGATTTTGAAAAACAATGTGGAAAAGAAGCTTAATGACTATCCAAATATTAAAGTAAAAGCTAGAAGAGACCATATGTATATTCTCTTAAATGGCGAGGATTACGAGGCTATTTTAGAGAAATGTAAAGATATTTTTGGAATTCAATCGTTTAGCTTAGCTATGAAAATTGAAAACGATCAAGAGAAAATTAAAGAAGCTGCTTTAGAGGCATTACGTTTAGAATCTGGTGAAACCTTTAAAGTAACTTGTAAGCGTCCGAATAAAGATTTTCCAATTGGTTCTCAAGATATGAATCAAATTTTAGGTGGGCATTTACTAAGTCATACGGATGGTTGGACAGTTGACGTTCATCAGCCAGATGTAGAGTTGCGCGTTGAAATCAGACATGATGCAACTTATATCACATCAAAAAAATACAAGGTAAAGGCGGTCTTCCCGTAGGTACGACTGGAAAAACTTTATTATTACTTTCTGGTGGAATCGATAGTCCAGTTGCTGGCTACTTAACGATGAATCGTGGAGTTGAAATTGAAGCGATTCACTTTCATTCACCACCGTTTACAAGTGAGAGGGCTAAACAGAAGGTAGAAGATTTAGCGAGAGTTTTAACAAAGTATGGTGGAGACGTTAAACTACATTTAGTTCCTTTTACAGAAATTCAGCAAAAAATCTTTCAAGAAGCGCCTGAAAATTATGGTATGACTATTATGCGTAGACTTATGATGCGTATTAGTGAAATGGTCGCTAAACAGCGTGATATTTTATCGATTACGACTGGAGAAAATTTAGGACAAGTGGCTAGTCAAACAATGGAAAGTATGCACACCATTAACGAGGTTACTAATTATCCAATTATTAGGCCACTCGTAGCTATGGATAAAATTGATATTATCGACATTTTCAAAAAAATGGTGCTTATGAGATTTCTATAAGACCATACGAGGATTGTTGCACGATTTTTGTACCAAAGTCTCCAAAAACGAAGCCTAGAAGAGACAAAGTTAATGAGTTTGAAAGACCAATTGATTTTTCTATGGATATTGAAAAAGCTTTAAACAATATGGAAACAGTGACATTTAGCGCGACAGACGAAGAAAAAGAAGACGAGTTTGAAGACTTATTATAGCTTGATTTCTTCCAAGTTTTGCATTGTATTATAACTTTCCCGTTGCTAACAATAGTTAACGAGGAGGTGAAAATCCAATGGCAGATCGCAACAACTCAAACCAATTATTAGTTCCTGGTGTTGACGCAGCGTTAAACCAGATGAAAACTGAAATTGCTCAAGAGTTTGGTGTACAACTTGGTCCTGATTCTACTTCTCGTTCAAACGGATCAGTAGGTGGAGAAATCACTAAACGTCTTGTTCAACAAGCACAATCACAAATGAATGGTCAATAATTAAATAAGAAACATTATCTAATACTCTAAGGGCAGTTTTGAAACTGCCCTTTTTTGATTGTCAAAATAGAAGCGGTTTAAGTTGAATTTTTAGTCAAAATGGTAGTAGTATAAGGTCAACGAACTAGAAATGTATAAGGGGGACGACAAATGGGGCAACTATGGTTTGGTGGAAAGATTTACACAATGACTGGTCCCGAGAATATGGTTGAAGCCATTTACACTGACCACGGAAAAATTATAGAAACAGGTTATTTAAAAGATCTGAAGAATAAATATAAACAACAAATAGATGATGAAATTAGATTTGAAGGAGTATTGTTCCCAGGATTTATCGATAGTCATCTACATATAATTGGTCACGGTGAAAAACTTCTTCGCTTAGACTTGTCTGATGTTCAATCAAGAAAAGAAGTCATTCAAAAGTTCAAATCGCATCAAACCAATTAAGTGAAAACGAAATGGCTGATTGGTGAAGGTTTTAATGAAAATAACTGGGATGAACCCATTATGATTCACCGCAAGGAGTTAGATGAAGTTTCGAATGGCCATCCAGTTGTTTTAACACGAATCTGTCGACATGCTTTAGTGGCTAACTCTAAGGCTATGGAAATTTCAGGCGTATCTGAGGAGACGGAGGATGTACCTGGAGGCGTTATAGAAAGAGATTTTTATGGTCACTTAACAGGGGCTTTTCACGATCAGGCACAGGAATTGATTAAATCGCATATGCCTACCCCTGATTTAGATTTTTGAAGAAGGCTATTCAAACATCGGTTAGAGATTTATTATCTAAAGGAATT
Organism: Piscibacillus salipiscarius JCM 13188; assembly: GCF_001311865.1. Classification (GTDB taxonomy): domain Bacteria; phylum Bacillota; class Bacilli; order Bacillales; family Alkalibacillaceae; genus Piscibacillus; species Piscibacillus salipiscarius. The sequence goes on along the minus strand of NZ_BBCD01000017.1, from coordinate 57,268 downwards.
GTTTCTGGCCACAGTGAAGATTTAAGTTATTATGGTGGCTTTAGCAAAACATATGAAGCTTTCAAACAAATCATACCCAATCAAGAATCTTTTAGAGCTCATTTATTAGTGCATCACCTAGTAGTAGATGACCTGCACGCTGAGGGTCACCAATCGCAAGAGAAGGATGATTGGTTGGAATTTGGAGCTATGAAATTATTTGTTGATGGCGCATTAGGTGGTAGGACTGCACTCTTGTCTGATTCATATTCGGATGATCCAACTACAAATGGGGTTGCCATTCATACGGATGAGGGTTTAGAAGAATTGGTTAAAAAAGCTAGGGATTACCAAATGCCAATTGCCACTCATGCTATTGGTGATTTAGCAGCTGAAAAAGTTATTGATTTAATTGAGAAATATCCGCCTCCACAGGGGATGAAAGATCGATTAATTCATGGGCAAATAATGCGCCCTGAGTTAATTGAACGCCTTAAAGGAAAATCAGTTATTATAGATATTCAGCCGCTTTTGTTTCTTCTGATTTCCCATGGGTAATCGACCGGGTCGGTGAAAGGCGAGCGAATCAATCCTATCCGTGGAAATCATATATTCGTGAAGGCATATTATGTGGCGGTGGTTCAGATGCTCCAATTGAGATTGTTGATCCGTTAACCAGTATTGATGCTGCGGTTAATCGTAGGTCAACTTATGATGGGATGACTTATAACATAAGTGAATGTTTATCAGTTTATGAAGCATTTGAGTTGTATACGGTTAATCCTGCAAAAATCATTGGAAAAGAGCATGTTCAAGGACAAATTGAGGCAGGGTTTTATGCTGATTTTGTAATTTTAAATCAAGACCCTTTTTTAATTGAAATAGAAAATCTTCATAACATTAAAGTTGAAAAAACCATAGTGAATGGGAAAGTGGTTTATTCATCTACATGACAAAAGCGTTTGGATTTACTTCCAAACGCTTTTCTATTTATGTACGCATATTTTTCCAATAAATAGACACCTTAAATTTAAGGGGTGCTTTAGATGATCGTGTTATCGATATTGGCTGCAATCTTATTGGTTTTTATATTGCTAATCCTATGTTTAATTTTTAGTCAGGTAAAAGTGGCCATACATTTTACATATCGTCATCAAAGGCAAGACCTCTATATTCAATTAATTCTTTGGAAATATATTAAACTTACTCGATCGATTCCAATTATTGATTTAAATACTGATACGTTTTCAGTTGATTTAGTCGAGAAAGACGAAATGTTTGGTAAGCAAAAAGAAAAGAAAAATCATTCACCATAGATGATCTTAAACAGCAATGGACGTTAATTAATGAAGTTATTAAAACGACTAAAGACGTTACCACATTTAAAAAAAGCACTTAAGGCTATTCAAGTCAATCAATTCAATTGGGATACCATGCTAGGAGTAAGTCGTGCTGACCATACAGCTGAATTAACTGGAGTCCTTTATACCGTTAAAGGTGGAATTGCAGCTATGATGTTGAATTATTTAACGCTTAGCACCAATCCCGATTACACGGTGCAACCTTATTATGTCAAACCGACTTATCAGACAGAGCTAAAGTGTATATTATCCTTTAAACTCGGTAAAATTATGCGTGAATTATATAGCGTAGGAAAACAATATGGAAAACTTAAAAAGGTGGGCTTAAAATGAATGAACATCCTATACACGACATGATGGTTACAGCCATGGAAAACTTAAAAGATATGATCGATGTTAATACCATCATTGGTGACCCTATTGAAACGCCAGACCGTTCAACTGTCATTCTACCAGTATCTAAAGTTGGATTTGGCTTTGCTGCAGGTGGTAGTGAATTCGGTAAATCATCCCAACAAAGCGATGATGGGCAAGGTCAAGGCCAAAGTGGTTCATCGCATCCGTTCGGTGGAGGAACTGGTGGGGGTGTTTCGATTAATCCAATCGGCTTTTTAGTAGTTCGTCCGCACGATGTGAAGATGGTTCATTTGGATCAAGGGACTCATATCGTAGAGAAATTAATTGATTTTGCACCGCAAGCTGTTGAAAAAGTGCAGCAATACTTTCAACAACAACAATCCAATCAATCTCAGCAATCTCAGAGAGGCGGACGAGGGCAAAATAATCAGGGTAATCAAGGAGGTCGAGGTTATCGAGATCAGGGAGGTCAAGGTTATCAAGACCAAGGTTACCGTGACCAAGATTATGACCGAAGAGGCAATATTCCAGAATAACCATTTATCTATCAATGTCCCTTTAAATTTGCTAAAATAAAGTAAGTAACGCAAGGAATCGGTTAGAAAGCGGAGGGACTTTGATTGGAGCAACAAATTGAAATAATATTTAAATGGTTAGATGAGACTACTGAAATCATTACTAAACAAGAAGATGTTCCGTACTTAGACGGGCTAATTGCAGCAAGTGAATTGTTGTTTTATCGAGAATTACCCGATGATTTAGAGCCAACATATGAACAACAATTACAGACAAAACTTAGTCAGATTAATCTTTCTGAATATACAGGTGAGATGAGGCGTAAAGGGCTTCAACTCGCAATATTAAAAGGTATGAAAGGACAGACACAGCAGCATCACTACATCACCCCAGATACAGTGGGTATGTTTATTGGTATTTAGTGCAGCGTTTTGTTGGAACTGAAAAACCTTATACATTATTTGATCCTGCATGCGGAACAGCTAATTTATTGTTTGCTGTTTTAAATCAACAAGAGGTATTAAAAGAGTCGATTAAATTATATGGTAGTGAAGTGGATCCGACCTTAATTCGATTAGCTTATATCAATGCTAATTTACAAGAAAAAGAGGTGGAGTTCTTTCATCAAGATAGTTTAAAGCCTATTTTACTTGAACCAGTTGATGTCGTCGTTTCGGATCTACCAGTAGGATATTACCCTGATGATGAAACGGCACAAGGTTATGAGCTTAAGGCAGAGCAGGATCATTCATACTCTCATCATTTATTTATTGAACAGAGTATAAAATATACTAAAGAAGGTGGCTATTTATTTTTGTAGTACCGAGTATGTTGTTTGAAAGTGATCAAAAGGATCAACTTCAAGCTTACTTAAAAAAGCATGCTCATATTGTTGGCTTGCTTCAGCTACCTGAATCGATGTTTAAGAATGAAACGATGAGAAAGAGTATTTTCGTTCTGCAAAAGAAAGGTGAGGCCACGAAAGATCCTAAAAAGGTTATGCTTGCCGACTTGCCTTCATTTAAAGAAGCTGAAGCCATGCAGCAAGTGTTGCAACAATTGAATCAGTGGTTTGAAAACGAGCGATAAAACCTTTATAAATGTTTACTATAGCCAGTCCTTAGGTAGGGGCTGGTTTATCAATAGGTAAAAAGGGTGATGAAATGGGAGAGGAAAGAGTACGTCGTTCGATTTTAAAATGGGAAGCTGAACTAGAAGCTTATCATACAAATGATTTTGAAAGAATGTATGAGATATCACTAGATAGCATGTTTGGGAAAATTCCTAATCACTATCAAGAGAAAATTCTCAATTGGGCTGATCAGTGGTTCTTATACACGTACACGTTTCTTCAGGGAACTAACTCGCAACAGGCTTCTCAAGAAAGAATACTTCAGACAGCAAGATCATTTAATGAACAAATTGAAAAAAAAAAATTGATGATTTAAAATCTCTATCGATAGAACAGCTTACTTATTTATCTGATCAACAATTAGCTAAGAGCAGAGTGTATTCATTTGCTCAAGGCGGGTTAACGGGAACTGGTGGATGGTTGTTTTTAGGTGTGGATTTTCCATTAATTATGACATTAAACTTAAGGTCAGTTCAGTTAATTGGAAATAGTTTTGGTTATGATATGAACAACCCTGTGGAGATGATTTTAGCCTTAAAAATACTGCATGGTGGGCTTATGCCACAGCGGTTCAAATACGAGGCATGGACAGAGCTTAAAAATGACTTAAACTCACTTGATACTATTATGGAACAGGTAGACGGTACTCTTGATGAGACATGGTTAGAACAGCCCGTTAATCAGCTTTTTAAGACGCTCGCAATTGTAATGTTCAGAAAAAAGTTAGTGCAAGGTGTACCATTAATAAGTGTTGGGATTGGGGCTCTTTCTAATTATAAATTATCGAAAGATGTAACCTTATTTGCGAAGTACTTTTATCAGCATCGTTTTTTAGAAGAGCAATAAAAGAGGAGAGATTACTCTCCTCTTAAGTTTGTTTATGTTCATCTTCTGGTCTTATGACGAGTACATCAACTTTAGCATAACGAGTAATGTGTTCAGACACACTTCCGATGAAAAAGCGTTCAACAGCATTCATTCCGGTAGCTCCGCAAATGATTAAATCTGCCCCGTGTCTAGGTGCAACTTCTTTTGCAATTTTTACTTTAGGTGAGCCATGTTCCATGTCTGTCACCACATTGGTTACACCAGCTTGAGAAGCACGCTCTTCATAGCCTTTTAAGAGTTCTTGTGCGTCGTTCTGAACTCTATCCGAAACATTACGATCATAAGCTTCAATGGTGGAATACACACGAGTGTCAACTACATGAGAAATAATTAATTTGGCATGGTTTCTTTTAGCAATGTCGATTGCTTTTTGAAAAGCAAAGTCCGATGCTTTAGATCCGTCAACAGCAATTAAAATATTGTGGTATTCAAACGCCATCTGTTAAGACCTCCTTTATGTTAAGTATATCATGATTGTAAGCGCATTCATAACATTTTATTTTTAACAATGAATTAAGAAATTTTTAAATTTGATTATGTAATGGTAAAATGTTCATATAGTTAAACAGGAGAATGGAGGGGTCCCATGCGCCATGCCTTAATCACTGCAGGTACAAAAGGGTTAGGCAGAAAAATGACAGAGTACTTTCTCAAAAATGGTTATAGTGTCACCGCGACTTATCGTTCAGACAAAATCAGGCTAATAAGTTAAAAGATGAGTATATTGGCTATCCGTTACATATCGAACAATTAGATGTGCAAAACCATCATAAGATAGAACAAGTTGTACATGAGGCATATCAAAAGTTTGGACGCATTGATTGTTTAATTAGTAACGCAGGCCCATTTATTTTTGAAAGAAAAAAGCTAATGGATTATAGTACAGATGAATGGGATCGAATGGTTCGTGGGAATTTAGATGCCTCTTTTCATTTAGTTAAATCTTGTATTCCTATCATGAGGAAGCAAAATTTTGGCAGGATTGTATTTATGGGGGTTTCAAGGAGTCAATCACAGTTCGGGTTGGATATACAGATCAGGCTTTGCTTCGGCAAAAGTTGGGGTAGCTTCACTGATGAAGTCAATAGCACTTGAAGAAGCAGAATATAAAATTACCGCTAATATGGTTGCGCCAGGTAAAATAATTGACAATATGAAAGAAGAAAATATTGAAGAAAGCCGAAAACACCCCAGTCAAGATACACCGATTGGACGTGAAGGGACTGGTGAAGATATCGCTAGAACGGTAGGATTTTTATGTGATGAGAATTCTGATATGATTACTGGTTCCGTTGTCGATGTTAACGGAGGCATGGATGTCATTCACCGTTATTTATAAAAGTGTACAACTTTATTGGAATTAGTGTTATAGTAAAATTTGTTATGATATTTTTCATTTTTTATTACATAATCAGGGAGGTTTTGACTGATGAAGATCGGAATACCTAAGGAAATTAAAAACAATGAAAACCGTGTTGCATTAACTCCTGCAGGGGTCATTGCACTTGTTAACGCTGGACATAGTGTTTTTGTTGAAACAAATGCTGGAGAAGGTTCTAACTTTACGGACAAGCAATATGAAGAAGCGGGCGCAACGATTGTGCCATCAGCTAAGGACGCTTGGTCTCAAGAAATGGTTATGAAAGTTAAAGAACCACTTCCTGAAGAATATGATTACTTCTATGAAGGTTTAATCTTATTCACTTATTTACATTTAGCTGCTGAACCTGAATTAACTAAAGCGTTAATTGATAACAAAGTTGTTGGAATCGCTTACGAGACCGTTCAGCTAGATAATCGCTCACTTCCACTATTAACACCAATGAGTGAAGTTGCGGGTCGTATGGCAAGTCAAATCGGTGCTCAGTTCTTAGAAAAATCTCGTGGTGGTAAAGGAATCTTATTGAGTGGAATTCCTGGTGTTCAAAGAGGGAGAGTAACTGTAATCGGCGGTGGTGTCGTTGGAACAAACGCTGCTAAAATCGCAGTTGGTTTAGGTGCAGATGTAACGATTATCGACCTTAGCCCTGAGCGTTTAAGAGAGCTTGATGATATTTTGGTAATCAAATTAATACGGTCATGTCGAATGAATTAAATATTGCAGAAGCTGTGAAGCATTCGGATTTAGTTGTTGGTGCTGTGCTAATTCCTGGTGCAAAAGCACCTAAACTAGTGACAGAGGACATGGTTAAAGAAATGTCACCTGGATCAGTTATTGTTGATGTGGCAGTTGACCAAGGTGGAATTGTTGAGACAGTAGACCATATTACAACTCATGATAACCCTACTTATGAAAAACACGGCGTTCTACACTATGCTGTTGCTAACATGCCTGGTGCCGTGCCAAGAACATCAACAATCGGCTTAACCAACGTGACGGTACCTTATGCGCTACAATTAGCTAACAAAGGCTACAAGCAAGCAGTTAAAGATAACCAAAACCTTCTAAAAGGGATTAATACATTAGATGGTTATGTAACATACAAAGCTGTTGCGGATGCGCATGAATTAGACTATAAAGATTTAAGTGAATTATTGTAATCATATTTTCCTTCAATTGTGAAAAACTATAGATATAGAAGATTGAAGGTGGTATGACATGAAGAAATGGTTTATTAGATTGATTAAATACGGCCCGATTATTTTCCCTTTTATACAAAAGATCAAAAACAAATTGGGGCGACGTAAAAAGAAAAAAGCTATATAATGCAAAAAGGCATCCTTTTAATAAAAGGGCGCCTTTTTATATTGATTTTCTGCAAGATGCATAGTCCAGTATACTTTAAGCCGGTTGAATGGTAGCATCTTTACTAATGTTGTAATTATTAATCTCTTATAAATATAAAAAGCCTCTTCAGAAAGAAGAGACTTTAATTATTTTCTATAGTTGAAAAAGTCAAGTTGTCATACTAATTCGCTTGTTTAAGTTTATTCTGATTCTCAAGTAAAAAATTCAGCGAGATTTGATTAAATTCTTTAGCTTTTTCAATATTACATATGTGACCGCAATGATCTAACACGCATAGCTTAGCGCTTACATCTTGTTTAATATCTTTTTTAATGGATGGATAAATAAGTGATCTTCACTTCCAGAAATATAAAGTTTGGGAATATGAGGTGCCATCTTTTGTACTTTCTGGTAGCTTTGTTCAATGGTATAACATAAGCTATACCAACCTAAAAAGTTTTTTCTGTGCATTTTTACAGCTTCTCGCACAAATGTTAATCTGGATTCTTTATGATTAAGTTTAGGCATCATGATGCGTGCAAAGAGTCTGTAGATCCACATATAAGGCGTGAATCCTTTAACCATGTTTCCAACCTGTAATAACATCTTAGAGAATAATGAAAATCGTGTCACTGTTCCAGCTAACACGGTGCTTTGCACTCTCTCAGGTGCTGTTTGAAGAATTTCATGAATAATAATAGTACCTAATGATACTCCAACAAAATGGGCTTGGCCTATTTTTAAAAAGTCTAAAGTTTCTATGACTTCACTGGCTGCTATTTCTGATGTGAATCCATTTTTATAAGTATTTATATCAGGTGAGTTTCCATGGCCAGGTAGTTCAATGGTGACAACGTTAAATTGTCTTTTATAATGTTTTAATTGTTTATAAAAAAATGTTTGAGTTACCGCCAAGACCATGAATCAAGACTAAATAATCTTGAGTTTCGATTTCATTGTGAATTTTATAATCTAACATATGTTACCTACCTTGCTGTCACATAAAAAAATTATTAGCACTTGAAATTATAACAGTTCAAGCCAAAAAGTGTGACAGAACAGCGACAGATTAATTACAGCTTAAAAAAAACTTGCCACATGTTAATCGTGACAAGTTTTTATAATTACTATAGTTCCAACAATTCCTTCATAAACTCTGTTAATGTGGTCGCACCGTTACTTGTTATAAAGACATCATCTTCAATTCTAACGCCGCCTATTTCTGGTACGTATATACCAGGTTCAATCGTATAAGACATACCTTCTTTTAATACGTCATCATTGTTTGATGCAAGGGATGGGAATTCGTGGACATTAATCCCTAATCCGTGTCCAATTCGGTGAGGGAAGTATTCACCGTAACCAGCTTCTTCAATGACCTGTCTTGCGATTTGGTCTAAATCTCCTAAACGAGTACCAACTTTACTTGCATGGATAGCTTTTTCCTCAGCTTGTAAGACTGTATTGTAAATTTCTTTTGTTGATCAGATGCTTGACCTAAGACAACTGTGCGGGTAATGTCCGAACAATAGCCTTTGTGTACGACACCGAGGTCCATCAACACAAAATCTCCGTTTTGGATCGGCGTCAAGTCAGGTGTTCCATGGGGTGCGGCTGATTTTTTTCCGGCCAATACAGTCGTGTCGAACGACATATTTCGAATGCCTTCTTTTTTCAGTGCGTATTCAATTTCAGCTATAATTTCTAATTCAGTTTTTCCTTCTTGAATATGTTTAAGGGCTGTTTCAATGCCAAAATCAGCAAATTGCGCAGCTTCTTTTAAAATACCCATTTCTTTTTGATCTTTAATTAGTCGGAGTTCGTTTAGCATTAGCTGGCCATCTACAATGTCAGTTCCGTTTAGTTCCTTAATGACAGTTTCATATCTAACGACATTAAGATCTTCTTTTTCGATAGCCAATGTTTGCGGCTGACCGAGGTCTTTAATATAACGTGATAATTTAGTCCAGGGGTTTTCGTGGTCAAAATATGTAATGGTGTCGCCTTCCCATCCAGCGTTTTTAACATCTTCTTTTTCTAAAGCAGGAACGATGAGTGCTGAATTGCCTTTTTGGTCAACAAATGCTCCTATTAATCGTTCATGTGCTTCAGCGTAAAGATTTGTAAAATAAAAGACATTTTTCTTTCGATGTGATAAAAACGCTATCTAGATTGTTGTCTTTCAGCTTTTGAATTAATTGATTTAATCTACCTTCCATCCAGAATCACCTCTAATAAAATTTTGTCTATATGTGTTATCATAACGAAACAAGGGAAATAAATGAACTGTGGAGAATTAATTTATGTAGATAAAAATTAATTAGGAGGTTTTTAACATGAAAGTTTCTTATCATGGACACTCAGTAGTCAAAGTTGAGCACAATGACAAAACTATTCTAATTGATCCATTCATTACAGGAAATGGATTGTGTGATTTGAATGCCGATGAGGTTAAGGCAGATGTAATTTTATTAACTCATGGTCATAATGACCACGTTGGAGACACTGTGGACATTGCGAAACGTCATGATGCATTAGTGGTGGCTCCAAATGAGCTAGCGGATTATTTAGCCGGCAAGGGCTTGAATACACATAACATGCATATTGGCGGGGCACATGAATTTGATTTTGGTAAGGTAAAGTATACACAAGCATTCCATGGTTCTAGTTACAATGAAGAAGATGGAACGATTGTTTATACAGGTATGCCTGGCGGAATTTTGTTAACGATTGAAGGGAAGACAATTTATCACGTAGGAGATACTGGTTTATTTTCTGATTTAAAATTATTGGTGATTTAAATGATATTGACCTAGCATTCGTTCCAATAGGAGATAACTTTACGATGGGACCTGAAGATGCCAAGCTAGCTTGTGAATGGATTAAGGCTAAAAAAAGTGGTTCCTGTTCACTACAACACATTCCCTGTCATTGAGCAAGACCCTAAGGCATTTGTCGATAGCTTACCATCTGGAATGGGACAAGTTATGAATCCTGGAGATGAATTAACATTATAAGAAGCTGTATAAGTGCCAGTTTTGCGACTGGCACTTTAATTATGAAAAATAGAACGATATAATTAAATTATTATAAAAGGAAAACGGTGATGCTTCATGGCTACGAAACATGAACAAATTTTAAATTACATAGAAGAACTACCCATTGGTTCAAAAATTTCTGTGCGTCTAATTGCGAAGGATTTAAATGTGAGTGAGGGTACGGCTTATCGTGCAATTAAAGAGGCTGAGAATATTGGCTTTGTCAGTACAATAGAACGCGTTGGTACCATTCGTATTGAAAAGAAGAAAAAGGAGAACATCGAAAAGCTAACGTTTGCTGAAGTGGTCAATATAGTCGATGGACAAGTTCTAGGCGGTAGAAGCGGGTTACATAAAACATTAAATAAATTCGTTATTGGTGCCATGAAATTAGAGGCAATGATGCGTTATACGGATAAAGGTTCGCTCTTAATTGTAGGTAACCGCGTTAAAGCTCAAGAAAAAGCTTTAAATGCAGGGGCAGCCATTTTAATAACAGGAGGCTTTGATACAACAGACCATGTTAAACAACTCGCTGATCAGTATGAGCTTCCAGTTATTTCATGTTCATATGATACATTTACAGTTGCCGCAATGATTAACCGAGCTATTTACGATCAGTTAATTAAAAAGGAAATTATTATAGTAGATGATATTTACACGCCGCTTGATGACACCTTTGTTTTAAAAGAAGGCGATACAATTGCTAAATGGTATGCTTTGAACAATGAAACGAAACATAGTCGTTACCCGGTATTAGACGATGAGCAACGGGTTGTAGGTATTGTGACCTCTAAAGATATAATTGGTAAGTCTGATACATTACGAGTTGATAAGGTTATGACGAAACATCCTATTTCCGTTCAAACGACAACATCACTAGCAAGCGCGGCCCACACGATGGTTTGGCAAGGTATTGAACTTTTACCTGTGGTAGATGAACATAATGTGTTTCAAGGTGTCATTACAAGGCAGGACGTCATTAAAGGACTTCAAAACAATCAGCGCCAACCGCAAATAGGTGAAACGATTGATGACATAGTTCAAAAGCAACTTCATTATGATGAGGAATTATCAACATTTTCAACCGAGATCACCCCTCAAATGACGAATCATCTAGGATCGTTATCATATGGAGTGTTCGCCTCACTCATGACAGAGGTTTGTAATCAGATTTTGAAACAACAAAAACAGGCGACATGGTCATCGAGAATTTATCGATTTACTACATGAAGCCTGTTCAAATTGGAAGTCATTTAACCATCGTTCCGCAAATATTAGAGTTAGGTCGTAAGTTTGCGAAAGTGGATGTTCAAGTGCTATCAAACGATGAACTTGCTGGGAAAGCAATGATTATGACTCAGTTTATTAACCGTTAACTTTGTCCATTTCGCCTTTATAATGCTTATAAAGCTTATAGCCATAAACAATTTGTGCGATTCCTAAGATTAAAAAGAGAATGGTGATAAAAAGAGCTAATCTCGTTTGATAATAATAATATTGATTCATAAAAAAATGTCGATACGAAGATCCCCAAAGTGATGCGCGCCTTAGCGTTTGTAATATGCATATATAAGGGATCTTTAGATTTCGTTATTTTAACTTTAAAATAAATATATAAAATAATTGAAACGATAAATAAGGTTATAAGTATTGGCATAGTGCTCCTCCTCTAAACTGAAACCTTCATTCATTGTACCGACTGTTTTATAAAATTTCTAGTATAAAACTGAAGAAAGGTTGACGAATTCATGAAAGATGAAATTATAAAATTAATCCAAGAATACGACCGAATTATTATTCACAGACACGTCAGACCTGACCCAGATGCTTATGGATCTCAAGTAGGGTTAGGTGAATTAATTAAAAATTCATTTCCTGATAAACGAGTTTTATTAGCCGGTGAAGAGGAGCCTTCCCTAAATTATTTAGCTCGATTGGATGAGATACAAGATGAAGACTTCAAAGGATCACTAGTCATTGTTTGTGATACTGCTAATGAAGAAAGAATCTGTGATCAGCGATATCTTACAGGAGAAAAATTAATTAAAATAGATCATCATCCTAATCGTGAACCTTACGGTGATATCATGTGGGTTGACACAGAAGCATCTTCAACGAGTGAGATGGTTTATGAATTATATGAAGCTGGAAAATCTGAGGGGTTTAAATTAAATAATGATGCGGCAAGACTTTTATATGCTGGTATAGTTGGGGATACTGGAAGGTTCTTGTTTCCGAGTGCAACGAATCGAACGTTTGAAGCGGCAAGTGAACTCATAACTTATCAATTTGATCGAACAGAACTTTATGAGAAAATGTATCAAATTCCATTGAAAGTGGCTAAGTTAAGAGGTCGTTTGTTAACGGATTTGGAACCTAGAACAAGTGGGGTTGCAGTCTTTAGAATTAACCAAGAAATGCTTCAGGAGTACGGTGTAACATCTGAAGAAACGCATGCTTTTGTCGGAATCGCAGGAGATATACAAGAGATTCTCTCTTGGGTTTTCTTTGTTGAAGAAGAAGATGTTATTCGAGTCAGATTACGTTCAAAAGGCCCTATTATCAATAATGTCGCTGCTAAATACAATGGTGGGGGACACCCGATGGCATCTGGTGCTAAAGTAAGCACATGGGATGAAGCAGATGAGCTTGTTAAGGATTTAGAGAAAGTTTGTCTTGAGTATCAACAAAAAGTTAGCCCATCAATTAGGGCTAACTTTTACATTAATTGTTTGGTGTAAACCAACAACCAATATCGGTTTCGTCTACTGTAATATCTAATTCGTGCGACTCAATTCTACGATTCATTAGTCGGATGAGTTCTTCTGTTTCAGCATAAACGGTATTGCCGCTAAGCAACTCATTTAGCTTTTCATCGGCTAATTGCCGTTTATTTAAGACAAACATCATCCTCACCTCTTACATTAAGAAATTCTATAATTATATTGTAACCGAAAATTTGATTATTATAGCTTTTTGACATAACTTTCTAAAAATAGACATATTACGTCCCTAGCTAGATTGAATACTAATTTCAAGAGAGACATCAAGAGTCGGTCCGATTGTAAGATAAATCACTTTAACCTGATACTGAATTTGATTTACTTTAAAGGTCTTGTTCTCAATGGTTCGAACGAGTAAGTCGCGTTGTTCACTTACAGATGAGATGTTATTCCCAACAACTGCTCCAATTTCATCTTCAATTAAAGCTGTTAGCCTTAATGTTGTAAAACGATCAAGTTTAAGTTGGTCTATGTTAAGCAGTTCTATTTCGACATCTTTAATTCTAAGCAATTGTTCACTTTGTTTACTTAAATCATCCGTATCCTTCTTTAATAATTCATAATCTTGCTCAAGGTTTCTTAATTCTTTTCTAAGTGTTAAATTTTCTTCAATCCAACGTTCAGTATGTTCTCCGTAAATATAAAGAAAAAACAAATAACCAACCATAGTTCCAACGATTATACCAACAAAAAAAGCTTGCCATTTTGGTTTTTTATAATAAGGTGGTATATGCATCATTATAGTTCTCCTTGTGTCACCCAGGAAATAATTAGAATACCTGCTTTGACGCCACCCATAGCTGCGATAATCAACATAATTTGTTTGACTAAATCAATAGTAGAACTTTCAAAGATTCCCCTTTCAAATGTGGAAATCGCATCAAATGTCCCGCCAATAGCTGCAACAATCGCCCATATTCTTAATCGCTGAGCGGATGACATCATTTCTGAAATAGGTGGCTCTCCAGTTATATAGGCGCTAAGGCTGCCAAAGACTGATCCACCAATTAATACACCAAAAGAAATGAAAAAGCATGTAATTAGCGCTGCATAGAAACGTTCTTCCATATTAATCAACCTCTTCAAATGCTTGTCTTTACTTATTAATATGAAAACGAGATTTATTATATGTTGAAACATTTCAAGAATGAAGCAGGTTCGATATAATTGAAGTAGGTCTAATAAAAGAAGGTGACGAACATGTCGTTTGTTCATTTGCAGGTTAAAAGTAGTTACTCTTTTCTGCAAAGTACCATTAATATAAAAGAATATGTGAGATACATAAAATCGTTAGGATTATCTACATGTGCTATAACCGATCATCAGGTTTTACACGGGGCATATGAATTCTACCAAATCTGTAAGCAAGAAGAGGTCAAACCGGTTATTGGTATGTCTGTTGATGTTTATTTAAATCAAGAACAAAGACCACTAACATTTTATTTATATGCTAAAGATTTTAAAGGGTACCAATCGCTTGTAAATTTATCAAACTTAATTCAATTAGAAAAAGAACGGGTGACGCTGAAACATATTTTACAAAGCGAGCAAGTCATTCCAGTGGTTTCCTTTTATGATACGTTTGTTGAAGAATTAATCTATTTAGATGATCAGCATAAATTAAATGAAATCGTAGATACGTTTAATCAATTACAACATTTTTATGTTAAAGTCGATCCTATTACTTCATCTAAAAATTTAGTGACAGAATGGTTCTCTACTCGAAATGATTTGAAGAAACGCCTTGTTCTAATGTGTGATGTAAGGTATTTAAAAGTTTCAGATCGTGTTGGGTTTGAAGCATTATACGCCATGCATCAATCAACAACTGTATCTAATGTTAGACGAGAAGCTAATGTTGGCACACATCTGTTAACGTTAAATGAAATCGTCGAACAATTCGGGCAAGATTGGGAACGAGCTCAAAAACGTAGTGTTGAAGTGGTTGATCAATGCGAGATGACTATGCCAAATAATGGTTTGATCTTCCGTCATATCAGGAGACGGATGGTTTATCTTCTGATGAATATTTGAGAAAAATCTGTGAGGAACAAGTGAATCGAGTTTATAGGGAAGAAATGCATGATCAGGCTTATAAGAGACTTAATCATGAATTAGAAGTGATTCAATCCATGTCATTTTCGGATTATTTTTTAATCGTTAAAGACATGGTTGATTATGCAAAACGTGAACATATTTTTGTTGGACCAGGGAGAGGGTCTGCAGCAGGCTCCATTGTCGCCTATTTATTAGGCATTATAGAAGTTGATCCATTAAAATATGGATTATTATTCGAAAGGTTTTTAAATCCAGAAAGACAGAATATGCCTGATATTGATATTGATTTTTCTGATTATAGACGAGATGAAGTGATTCGCTATGTTTCTAAAAAGTATGGTGAAGACCGAGTTGCACAAATTATGACGTTTGGTACGTTTCAGGCTCGTTCAACGATACGCGAATTAAGTAAAGTATTTGAAATCGATCGTGATCAAGTTGCTTATTTACTCAAGCAGTTACCTAACCATTCGACGTCCTTGAAAGAGCTGGTTAAGCGTGATTCTTCGTTACAAGAAACCATTAAAAACTCATCTTTATTAAAAGAAATGTTCAAAGCAGCTATATTAGTTGAAGGACTGCCTAGACATTATTCAACTCACGCAGCAGGGATTGTCATTAGTAACGAACCATTAACGAATTATGTGCCAGTTACGTTAGGTCAGGATTTAGTCATGTTAACCCAGTACCCCATGCAACAGTTAGAAGCTGTAGGTTTGTTAAAAATGGATTTGCTTGGACTTCGTAACTTAACCTTATTAGAACGAATGGTTAAACAAGTTGAAGAGAATGAAGGAAAAACGATTAACCTTAAAGGTTTATCGCTGAATGATGAATTAACCTATAATCTTCTTAAAAAAGGAATGACAACAGGTGTCTTTCAGCTTGAGTCTAACGGCATGAAGCAAGCGCTACGTGCTATTAAACCGAATCAACTTGAAGATATTGTAGCTGTTAATGCTCTTTTTAGACCTGGACCGATGCAATTTATCGAAACCTTTGCTAAAAGAAAGCATCAACAAGAGACTGTGTCATATATACATGACGATTTAAAGAATGTATTAAAAGATACTTATGGGGTTCTAGTTTACCAAGAGCAAATTATGCAAGCTGTGCACCAATTTGCTGGCTTTTCTTATGGACAGGCCGATTTATTAAGACGGGCCATTAGTAAGAAAAATCGTGATGCTATTCAAGAAATGAAGGAGAAATTTTTTAGAAGGTAGTGCGAGAAACGGTTATGATCGATCCACGGCATTAGAATTATTTGAATGGATTGAGCGTTTTGCTGATTATGGTTTTAATAAAAGTCACGCTGTTGCTTATTCTTTAATTTCTTATCAAACAGCTTATTTTAAAGCTAACTATCCGGCATATTTTTATTCAGAATTAATTTCATCTGTTATGCATGACGATGAGAAAGTTGAAAAGTATGTTAAAGAGGCAAAAACTCAAAGTATCCAGGTTTTACCACCTTCAATTAATGAAAGTTTTGGAAAATTTACAGTCTCAAATAAACATCAGATCCGTTTTGGGTTATTAGCTGTCAAAGGAGTCGGTAAACAGGCTTACGAGGAAATTATTAAGTCCCGTCAAAAAGGCAAATTTAAAGACTTATTTGATTTCTGTAAAAAAGTTGACCTTAAAGTGATGAATCAGACTATTATAGAGAATTTAATTATGGCAGGAGCCTTTGATGAGACGCGAAAACACAGGGCTCAACTATTAGCTGCGGTTATGCCAGCAATCGAACAAGGTGAGTTATTTTCTGATATGGATGAACAACTTAACTGGTCAGATGAATTGTTTGATATGGATATCGAGTATCCTGAAGTTGAACCATTCCCTATTATTGAGCAGTTAAAGCTTGAAAAAGAAGCTCTGGGGTTCGTGATTAGTCCTCATCCGTTATCGTATATTAGGAGAACCTTGCGCAGGTATGGATATCAATCGATTCGTGATGTTTCAGACCTTAAGCTAAAAAGTGTTGTCCAGTTAGTAGGTCACCTTGAGAGAATGAAACAAGTGCGGACTAAACGAGGCGAACAAATGGCATTTTTAACGCTGCAAGATGAATTCTCTGAAATTGATGCTGTACTATTTCCAAAACTGCATCGAGAGGTTCATAGAGAACTCAAAGAAGGGCAATTTGTGAAAGTAAAAGGCCGAAAAGATCAAAGAAACGGTGAAAACCAAATTATTTTAGACGCAATCGAACCTTTTGACATCAACCAAGTTCCTAAGACAAATGCTGCTAAGATTTATATAAAAATTGATTCTGAGGATGAAGTCGGTCAATTAGAACAAATTAAAGCTATTAGTCAGAAATATACAGGAACGACGCCTGTTGTGATTTATTCACCTGCAAGAAAGCGAACCTATCAGTTATCTGAGGGGTATGATTTAGTAGAAAGCCAAGAGCTGTTAAACGAACTTGAAAACATATTCTCTCCAGAAAATGTAAAGGTTAAAAGAACAGAATAATTGCAAGTGTTTTAAGGGTCCGCCAAAATAAAACTTTTGGCGGGCTATGTTTATCAATTGAAATGCTTTACACAAAATGGTGTTTTGTTATAATGAATTAAGTTAAAGTAGTGGTCAGACCACTTGAATTTAAAGTTCTTGAAAAGGAGAGGTTCTCGTGACGAACTTAAAAGAAGAAGCACTTCATTTGCATAAAGTCAACCAAGGGAAACTAGCGACGCATTCTAAAATCCCAATTCGTAATGAACAGGATTTAAGTTTAGCTTATTCACCAGGGGTTGCGGAGCCTTGTAAAGCTATATATGACAATAAAGATGCCGTATATGATTTTACGATGAAAGGAAATATGGTAGCCGTGGTGACAGATGGATCTGCTGTATTAGGACTGGGTAATATTGGACCTGAAGCGGCATTGCCTGTAATGGAAGGTAAGTCAGCACTTTTCAAAGGGTTTGCTGGTGTTGATTCATTTCCAATTGCCTTAAATACAAATGATGTTGATGAGATAGTCAACACAGTAAAATTGATGGAACCAACGTTTGGTGGCGTCAATTTAGAGGATATTGCTGCTCCTAACTGCTTTATTATTGAGGACCGTCTAAAAAAGGAAACAAATATCCCAATTTTCCACGATGATCAGCATGGTACTGCTATTGTAACGGTAGCAGGATTAATTAATGCTCTAAGGCTAAGTGGTAAATCTTTCTCTGATATAAAAGTTGTAGCTAATGGTGCAGGTGCGGCTGGTATTGCCATTATTAAACTACTGTATAACTTTGGCGTTCGTGACATGATCATGTGCGATTCTAAAGGCGCTATTTTTGATGGACGCCCTTATGGTATGAACCCTGTTAAGGAAGAAGTCGCAAAATGACGAATAAAGATAAAGTTGAAGGTCCGCTAGAAGAAGTAATTAAAGAAACAGACGTCTTTATTGGTGTCTCAGTTGGCGGTGCGTTAACTAAGGAAATGGTTGAGAGTATGAATGATGATCCTATTATTTTCGCCATGGCCAATCCAGATCCAGAAATTATGCCTGATGATGCTAAAGCTGCAGGTGCTAAAGTAATTGGTACAGGTCGTTCTGACTTTCCGAATCAGGTCAACAATGTGTTAGCTTTTCCTGGAATTTTTAGAGGTGCATTAGATGTACGTGCAACTCGAATTAATGAACGCATGAAGGTTGCAGCAGCAGAAGCAATTGCTAATCTAGTGGGAGATCAATTAACAGAAGACTATGTGATTCCGAATCCATTTGATCCACGCGTTGCACCAGCAGTTGCAAGCGAAGTGGCTAAAGCTGCTATGGAATCAGGTGTAGCTAGAATACAAGTCAATCCAGAAGAAGTTAAAAGACGTACACAAGAACTCACGACCATTGATGAAGATTAGAACCATTTTTTGAGGTGCCCAAATGACTAATACGTCAAAAATCAAGGTTTACCAAGAGGTTTTGGATAAAATTCGCCAATTTATAGAGGCAAATTCTCTCTCTGAAGGTGACAGACTCCCTTCTGAAAGAGAGTTAGCTGAACAATTGAATGCAAGTCGTTCATCGGTAAGGGAAGCACTAAGAGCTATAGAGTTATTAGGGTTAATTGAAACAAAGCACGGGGAAGGAACATTCCTAAAAACATACCGCCCATACCATACTGTTGAATTACTTGCTACATTTGTACTTAGGCAACCGACAACCAAACATGAGTTGCTAGAGGTTCGTCATCTATTAGAAGAACAGTGTTTATCCAAACTTATTTCTAGTGAGCAGCAATCATTTAAGGAACTTATTGATTCGACCAAACAATATAATGGTCAAGATTTACACACATTTGTGTTTAGTGAGCTTTTTGAGTTAGTTGATAATGAATTGTTCTATAAGATTTGGCATTTGATTAATAACTTCTCTCAAACGACCTATAGTAATAAGCTTGACTATGATCGTTATATAAATCTTGTTTTAAGTGTAGAGAGTCAAGATTTATCAAGTGCTTTGCAAGACTTAAATTCAATTTACGAAAAATAACTAATGTTTAAATCTATGAACGATGAATTCCGACAAACTTTTTACTCAAAGTTTTATATAGTTGAAAGAGCTTGTTTCAATAGGGAGGAATCCGTGTGTTAAAAGATATTTTTAATAAAAAGAAAAAGTATGCAACGGTAACGAAACAAGAAGAAAGGGATGATGTCCCTGAAGGCCTTATGGTCAAATGCCCTTCTTGCCGTGAGATTTTTTATAGAAAAGAAATAGAGAAAAATTTAATGGTTTGTCCGAAGTGTGATCATCACCATCAAATTACTTCTCGTGATCGAATTGAGCATTTAATGGGGAATACGTTTGAAGAATGGGATGAAGACATGGTTTCTGAAAACCCATTAGAGTTCCCTGGCTATCTAGAAAAGTTAGATAAGGATCGCGAAAAAACGGGTATTAATGAAGCTGTTGTTACAGGAAAAGGTTATATTAACGGGCTTGAGACGGCTATTGCCGTTATGGATTCACGATTTAGAATGGGTAGTATGGGATCTGTTGTTGGTGAGAAGATTTCTCAAGCCGTTGAACGTGCAAGGGAAGAACAAATTCCTTTTATTATTTTCACAGCTTCTGGTGGAGCTAGAATGCAAGAAGGGGTTTTAAGCTTAATGCAGATGAGCAAAACTTCCGTTGCTTTAGAACGTTTCGCAAGATCTGGTGGACTATTTATTTCATATTTTACTAATCCTACTACAGGCGGTGTATCAGCTAGCTTTGCATCGCTTGGAGACTATAATTTTGCAGAACCAGGTGCATTAATAGGATTTGCTGGTAGACGTATTATTGAACAAACGATTCGTGAAAAGCTTCCTGATGACTTTCAGACTGCAGAATTTTTATTTAAACATGGACAACTCGATCGAGTCATTCATAGACAAGATATGAAACAAGTACTGACAGATGTCCTTGACCTACACCAAGTAGGAGGTGGAGTTCGATGAAGCATGTATTACCATTTGAAAAACCAGTAGTAGAACTCAAAGAAAAATTGCAGAACTCAAGAAGATTACATCAGATAGTGATATAGATTTCACAGATGAGATTAAGAAATTAGAAGGTCGTCTTGAGAAATTAGAAAAAGAAGTTTACGGAAATATGTCACCATGGGACCGGGTACAAATGGCTCGTCACCCTGAGCGTCCAACAACTTTAGATTATATTGAGCATCTCTTTACTCAATTTTTAGAATTACACGGTGATCGCTATTATGGTGACGATGAAGCAATTGTAGGCGGAATTGCTAATTTCGAAGGCACTCCAGTAACGGTGATCGGTCATCAGAGAGGTAAAGATACGAAAGAAAATATTCGTCGTAACTTTGGCATGCCTCATCCAGAAGGTTATCGTAAGGCACTACGATTAATGTATCAAGCTGAAAAGTTCAACCGTCCTATCATAACGTTTATTGATACGAAGGGTGCGTATCCAGGAAGGGCTGCAGAAGAACGTGGTCAGAGTGAGGCCATTGCCCGTAATTTAAGAGAGATGGCTGGATTAACAGTTCCAATTATCTGTGTAGTAATTGGTGAAGGCGGTAGTGGTGGTGCTTTAGGCATTAGTGTTGGCGACCGTCTTTATATGCTAGAGAATTCTACTTACTCTGTTATTTCTCCTGAAGGTGCAGCGGCACTGCTGTGGAAGGATTCAAACCTAGCACAAAAGGCTGCTGAGAGTATGAGAATTACTTCTTATGATTTAAAAGAATTAGATATTATTGATGAAGTAATTGAGGAAGTACAAGGTGGTGCGCATCGCGATATTCAAAAGCAATCCGAGGCGATTCGTGATATGATCCGCCGAGGATTAGGTGAATTAAATGGATTAACGGACGACCAATTACTTGACCAGAGATGGGAAAAGTATCAAAAATTGGTGCCGTCTCAACTGCTGTGAGGAGCTGAATTTAATTTCAGCTCTTTTTCTCATTTCTATGAGGTGGGACTGCTGTTATCAGCCATTGGAGAACAACTTACACCTATAGAATTAAGACTTACGCTCATAATATACACCCATAGATTGAAGGTTTACACTCCAGAATCGTCACCATAAACCTTATTTTTAAGTTGAATAATGTTTATGAATTATGGTAAATTAAAAACTTCTGATGAATATGGATTCAACAATTGGTCGTTTAAAAAATTTCCAAACTTTTGTACTTTTAGATTAGTAGCCGTTTACATGGTATTTGGTTCGGTAATGTACTAAAATATAAACATAATAGAGAGTCGAGGTGTCATAAATGAAACGAATTGGTATTTTAACAAGTGGTGGGGATGCACCAGGCATGAATGCCGCCATTCGTTCAGTCGTTAGAAGTAGCATCTTTCACGAACTTGAGATCTACGGAATTTATTATGGGTATCAAGGTTTAATTGATGGACAAATTAAACCACTACATATAGGTTCTGTCGGTGACATCATCCAGCGAGGTGGAACGATGTTATACTCTTCACGCTCAGAAGAATTTAAGACAGAAAAAGGACGACAAAAGCCATTGAACAACTGAAAAAACACGGTATTGAAGGGTTAATCGTTATCGGTGGAGATGGCTCTTTTAGAGGTGCACAAAAATTAACAGAGGAAGGTTTTCCTTGTATAGGAATTCCAGGAACGATTGATAATGATATTCCTGGTACAGATCATACAATAGGTTTTGATACGGCGCTTAATACTGTGATTCAAGCAGTTGATAAAATACGAGATACAGCCACTTCACATGAAAGAATTTATGTTATTGAAGTGATGGGAAGAGACGCTGGTGATTTAGCTCTATGGTCAGGAGTTGCCGCTGGTGCTGAAAGTATTTTAATTCCAGAATATCCATATAACTTAGATGAAGTTACGGATAAAATTAAACGTGGTCACGATCGCGGAAAACGTCATAGCATTATTATGGTGGCAGAAGGCGTTGGAAGTGCGAGTGATATTGCTGATCAAATTAAAGATGATCTGCAAGTTGAAACGAGGGTGACGGTGTTAGGTCATACTCAAAGAGGCGGATCTCCTACAGCGTTCGACAGAGTATTAGCTGGTAGACTAGGAGCCTACTCAGTGGATTTATTATTAGAGGGTCAAGCAGGACGTATGGTTGGAGTTCAAAACAATGAGCTTGTTCACCACGATATTATTGACGCTTTAAAGAAAACAAATGAAATTTCAAAAGACTTGTATAAACTATCCAACCAGTTATCGATTTAGAAGTTTTAAGGAGGATCATGATGAAGAACACAAAAATAGTATGTACGATTGGACCTGCTTCAGAGTCAGTTGAAACATTAAAGCAATTAATTGAAGCAGGAATGAATGTTGCAAGATTAAATTTTTCTCACGGTGATCACGAAGAACAAAAGCAGCGTATTGCGAATATTAGACAAGCTGCAGAAGAATGGGGCAATCGATCGCCATTCTTTTAGACACAAAAGGCCCAGAGATTCGCACTGGCTTGTTTGAGGAAGACGAAGTTGAACTTGAAAAGGGTTCAACAGTCACGCTTACAATGGAAGAGTTTAAAGGTAATAAAGACCGTTTTACCATTAGTTATAAAGGGCTTATTGATGATATTGAAGTAGGAAAAAACATCCTACTTGATGATGGACTTATTGCATTAGAAGTGACGGAAGTTAATAAAAATAAACAAGAAATTGTAACTAAAGTATTAAACACAGGTGTGATTAAAGACCGTAAAGGTGTCAATGTTCCAAATGTTAGAGTAAATTTACCTGGTATTACGGATAAAGATGCCAATGATATTTTATTTGGTATCGAACAGGATGTTGACTTATTGCCGCCTCCTTTGTTAGAAGACCTTCAGATGTACTCGAAATTAGAGAACTTTTAGAGAAGAATAAGGCAGATCATATTAAAATCATCCCGAAAATTGAAAATCGTGAAGGCGTTGAGAATCTAGACCAGATTATTAACATTAGTGATGGAATTATGGTTGCACGTGGTGATTTAGGAGTAGAAATACCAGCAGAAGAAGTTCCGTTTATTCAGAAGACAATGATTAAGAAATGCAATGTAGCTGGTAAACCAGTTATTACAGCAACTCAAATGCTTGATTCAATGCAGCGAAACCCGCGTCCTACACGTGCTGAGGCAAGTGATGTTGCGAATGCTATTTATGACGGAACGGATGCCATTATGTTAAGCGGGGAAACGGCCGCAGGTGATTATCCAGTTGATGCGGTTAAAACGATGTATAACATCGCTGTTTATACCGAGAAAACATTGAATAACAAGGCTTTTTCAGGTGAACAAACTCTTGCTACTGACTTCAATATTACAGATGCCATTAGTCACTCAGCTGCAAGTTTAGCGGAAGATTTATCAGTTAAAGCAATTATTACACCTACTGAGAGTGGTAATACAGCTCGTATGGTATCTAAATATCGACCTAAGGCGCCGATTATAGCAGTGACGTCTCATGCTTATGTTAGTCGTCAGCTCAGTCTAGTATGGGGTGTACATGCCGTTCAAGGTCATCGTGTTGAATCAACAGATGAAATGTTAGCACACGCTATTGACAAAGGGCTTGAGACCAACTTATTTCATCACGGAGACCGCGTCGTGATTACCGCAGGAGTTCCTGTCGGAGAGAGTGGAACAACTAATTTAATTAAAGTGCACATTGTTGGTAATGTTGTCGCTAAAGGACAAGGGATTGGCCAAAAAGGTGCGATTGGCAGAGCTTTTGTTACCAATGACCTGAAGAGTATGGAAAAAAGACTTTAATGAAGGCGATATTTTAGTTACATCAGCGACAGATCGTGACATGATGCCAATTATAGAAAAAGCATCGGGTATTATTACAGAAGAAGGCGGTCTTACAAGTCATGCTGCAGTCGTTGCACTGAATGTAGGTATTCCGGTAGTCGTTGGTGTCGATCAAGCTTTAAACAAAATTCAACATGGTGAAGAAATTACGATAGATCCTTCAAATGGAAATGTATATCAAGGTCGCACAACTGTGATTTAAAAAAGGGGAAATTAGGATGTTTCGTATCTTATTCTTTTTAATTATTGTTATATCAGCTGTTGAGATTGCATTGTTCGTCTGGTTAGGGAACGTATTTAATGTTTGGTTTGTTTTATTTGGTATTATCTTAACAGGATTAGCAGGTGCTTATTTAGCTAAATATCAAGGCACTGATACATTAAACCGTGCTAGGTTTGAGCTTTCACATGGCAGAGCTCCTACTGATGAAATTTTAGATGGAATTGCTATATTAGTTGGTGCTGTACTGTTATTTACTCCGGGGTTTGTAACAGATACAATAGGATTTCTATTATTAATCCCGCAAACTAGAAAACCAGCTAAGATCTATATTAGAAAGATTGTCTCTGAGATGTTTCGTAAAGGTTCCATAAAAGTGTTTAGAAATTATTAACCATCAAACAGATAATTTTTTAGCGATGTAAATGCTCCAGCCTGTGATAAGGCTTTAATGCTTACGGCAACCATTGGACCAATTAGAATACCGAAGAAACCAAACAGTTTCATAAATACAAATAAAATCATAATTAAAAATAATGGGTGGATACCTATTGATGAACCAATTAATTTAGGTTCAATAATATTACGGATAAGAATTAGAAGTATAAATAAAATGCTAAGCTGGACTGTTAAAGTATAATGATTAGTAAAAAACAAATATAAAATCCACGGTGTAAACAGAGCACTTATGCCTATAAAAGGTATGAGATCAAGAAAAATAGCAACTGATGCAATTGCTAGTGCATGTTTAACATCAAATATTAATAATCCAAAATAAACAATAACTCCTGTGATGAACACAATGATGAGCTGAGCTAGGGCATATTTTTTAATCAAAGATACGAAACTTTCCTTAATGGTATGAATATAATTTGTCATTTTACCCGGGAGTTTTTCATTCAGTTCAGTGAGCCATTTAGGGCCATCTGAGCTGATAAAAAATGTCCCGATTAAATGAATAACACAAAATAGCTGCCTTTTAATAGGTTCGTTAGAGTATTGATTGTATTTTGAAAGAAACTGACTAAAACATGTTGACTGTAGTCTTTGACACTATTAACCATATCGTTCATTAACTCTTTAAGCAGCGCTTGAGATTGTGGTTGTATAGAGTTCATAAACGAAGACATTAGATCATATGAACGATCTATGATTCTTTCGCTCCACAATTGAATGGCTTTAAACGTTTCCTCAATGCTGTGAGGCATAATTTGAGTAAGATACTGAAATAAATGGACTAGCTCAATCAAACTAAAAGTTATAATCGTGATAAAACTAAACAATATAAGTACGAGTACGCTTAAAACAGCTAATTTTCGGTGAAGGTTAAGCTTGTCCTGTAAGAGTTGTACGATCGGGTTAATCATTACAGCAATGATTAAACTTAATGCAAAAGGAAATAAATGATGAAATACCATATAGATAATTAAACCAATTATACATAACCATATCATTAATTTTATGAAATTCAGGTAATTAATTGTCATCATACTATTCCTTTCGCTTGTCCATCTAGAAAGAAGGGTTAAGGATGCTAACATCTTCTAATTTGTTTTTATTAATTTTGCTACTACTTGGCTTTATTGCTAAAAACCAAGCTATTTTAATTGCGGTCTATATCTTATTTGGAATTAAGCTTTTTAATTTGGATGATAAGCTATTTCCTTTTCTTGAATCTAAAGGATTATTTCTTGGTGTCGTTGTGATTACCGTTGCTGTATTAGTTCCAATTGCAACAGGTGAGATCGGTTTTCAAGAGCTTGTCCAAAGTGTTAAGTCTTATTACGCTTGGATTGCGCTTTTAGCTGGTATGTTTGTTGCTTACATTGCAAAAGATGGGCTCCACTTATTAGCAAATGATCCACATTTAACAGCGGCATTAGTAATCGGGACAATACTAGCTGTTGTGTTTTTCCAAGGTGTCGCGGTTGGACCATTAATCGGTGCCGGTATTGCATACTTAGTGATGCAAACTGTAGATTCGATTATCAAGATATTCTCTTAAGTTTAATGGAATATTTACAAGGGAATATATTTAATAGCTATGCAGACATTAAAGATATTATTATTTTTGAGTAGAAAGATTTCACATTCATTAGAATTTTGTTTATAATGGTCTGTGGGACAATTATGCTAGAGGAATAATAGATTAAAGTGTATATTTATGCATACACTTATTGCTCTATGACTAATTTGTGGAAAAGGAGAGAGATACTATGGCAAACCCTAAAGGTCTTGAAGGAATCGTTGCAACCGAATCCTCCATCAGTTCAATCATTGATGACAAATTGACTTACGTTGGTTATGATATTGATGATTTAGCTGAGAATTCAAGCTTTGAAGAAATTATCTACTTACTCTGGAATCAAAAACTACCTACACAAAATGAACTCGACTCATTTAAAAAAAGAACTTGCCAACAACATGAGTCTTCCTCAAGAAGTGATTGATCACTTAAAATCATATGACTTAAAAACTGTACATCCTATGGCTGCTCTAAGAACAGCTGTATCTATGCTTGGATTATATGATGAAGAGGCTGACGTGATGGAACAAGATGCAAACCGTCGCAAAGCACTTCGCTTACAAGCTAAGATTCCTACAATTGTAACTGCGTTTGCTCGTATCCGTAACGGTGAAGAGCCTATTTCACCTAAGACTGATTTAGGTTTCGCAGCTAACTTCTTATACATGCTTAAAGGTAAAGAACCTGAAAACATTGAAGAAGAAGCATTTAATAAAGCATTAGTATTACATGCAGACCATGAGCTAAACGCTTCAACATTCACAGCTCGTGTATGTGTAGCTACATTATCTGATGTTTATTCAGGTGTAACAGCTGCTATTGGTGCTCTAAAGGGCCCTCTACATGGTGGTGCGAACGAGCGCGTTATGAAGATGTTAACTGAAATTGGCGATGACTCTAAAGCAATTGAATACATTGAAGAAAAGTTAGCTAATAAAGAAAAATCATGGGTATGGGACACCGCGTTTTATCAAAATGGTGACCCTCGTGCGAAGCACTTAAAAGAAATGTCTAGACAATTGACTACAATCACTGGTGAATCTAAGTGGTACAACATGTCAGTTAAAATTGAAGACTATATTAAAGAGAATAAAGGTCTACCAGCTAATGTGGATTTCTACTCGGCATCTGTTTATCACAGCTTAGGAATTGATCATGATCTATTCACACCGATCTTCGCTGTGAGCCGTGTATCTGGTTGGTTAGCTCATATTTTAGAACAATATGATAACAACCGTTTAATTCGTCCTCGTGCTGAATACGTTGGACCTAACAAGCAAACTTATACACCAATTGACAAGCGATAAACCAAAAGCCGGTTTAAACCGGCTTTTGTGATGTTATTAAATCTAAATAAAGTGTAACGAGAATTAGGAGGTTATGACATTGACAAAAGGTGAAAAAATTACTGTTGAAAATGGAAAAATGAATGTACCAAATAATGCGATTATTCCTTTTATTGAAGGTGACGGGACAGGACCAGATATCTGGGCAGCAGCTTCTCGTGTATTAGAAGCAGCAGTTGAGAAAGCATATAATGGTGAGAAAAGCATTGAATGGAAAGAAGTTCTTGCTGGTCAAAAAGCTAAAGATAATACAGGTGAATGGTTACCTAATGAAACTCTAGATACTATTCGTGAATACAAGATTGCAATTAAAGGACCTTTAACAACACCAATCGGTGGCGGTATTCGTTCTTTAAACGTAGCATTACGTCAAGAGCTTGACCTATTCACTTGCCTACGTCCAGTAAAACACTTCTCAGGTGTACCATCTCCTGTTAAGCGTCCTGAAGATGTAGACATGCAAATCTTCCGTGAAAACACAGAAGATATCTATGCTGGTATTGAGTGGCAAGAAGGTACAGATGAAGTTAAAAAAGTTATTGACTTCATTCAAAACGAAATGGGCGTTAGCAAAATCCGTTTCCCTGAAACTTCAGGAATCGGTATTAAGCCAGTATCAAAAGAAGGTACGGAACGTCTAGTTCGTTCTGCGATTGAATATGCTCTTACTGAAGGTAAGAAGAGCGTAACACTTGTACACAAAGGTAATATTATGAAGTTTACAGAAGGTTCTTTCAAAGCTTGGGGTTATGACCTTGCTGAACGTGAATATGGTGATAAGGTATTCACATGGAAAGAATATGATCAAATTGTTGAAGAAAAAGGCCGTGAAGCAGCAGACCAAGCACAAAAAGAAGCTGAGGATGCTGGTCGCATTATCGTTAAAGATGCGATTGCTGATATCTTCTTACAACAAATTTTAACTCGCCCGAAAGAGTTCGATGTGGTTGCGACTATGAACTTAATGGTGATTACATTTCTGATGCACTAGCTGCACAAGTTGGTGGAATTGGAATCGCCCCAGGTGCGAATATTAACTATGAAACAGGTCATGCTATTTTTGAAGCAACTCATGGTACTGCACCTAAGTATGCTGGAATGGATAAAGTTAACCCATCATCAGTGATCCTTTCAGGTACATTAATGTTAGACCACTTAGGCTGGAGAGAAGCTAGTGAGTTAATCCATAAAGCTATGGATAAAACAATTGCTAGCAAAGTTGTAACATATGACTTCGCTCGTCTAATGGACGGTGCTACTGAAGTTAAATGTTCTGAATTCGGTGACGAGCTAATCAAAAATATGGACTAATTATATTTTTGGGAGGAACGCTCATGACAATTAAGCGAAGAAAAGTTTCTGTCATAGGTGCTGGTTTTACAGGTGCAACAACAGCTCTTATGGTTGCTCAAAAAGAGCTAGCCGATGTTGTTTTGGTGGATATTCCAGATATGGAAGACCCAACTAAAGGTAAAGCGTTAGACATGTTAGAAGCAAGTCCTGTTCAAGGTTTTGATTCGAACATTATTGGCACATCAAACTATGAAGATACAAAAGGTTCAGATGTAGTTGTGATTACTGCAGGTATTGCTAGAAAGCCTGGTATGAGCCGAGATGATTTAGTTGCAACGAACTCAAAAATTATGAAGTCAGTTACTAAAGAGATTGTCAAGTATTCACCAGACTGTTACATTATTGTATTAACAAATCCGGTTGATGCGATGACTTACTCAGTGTTCCAAGAAGCTGGCTTTCCTAAGAATCGAGTGATCGGTCAATCCGGTGTACTTGATACATCGCGTAGAACATTTATTGCGCAGGAGTTAAATGTTTCAGTTAAAGATATTACTGGTTTCGTTCTTGGTGGTCACGGCGACGATATGGTTCCTATGCTTCGCTATTCGTTTGCTGGCGGTATCCCTATTGAAAAATTAATCTCTAAAGAGCGATTAGATGAGATTGTTGAACGTACACGTAAAGGTGGCGGAGAGATTGTTGGTCTATTAGGTAATGGTTCTGCTTATTATGCACCAGCTGCATCCATTACGGAGATGGTCGAGGCTATCTTGAAAGACCAACGTCGTATTCTTCCTTCAATTGCTTATTTAGAGGGTGAATATGGCTACAATGATATGTACCTAGGCGTTCCTACTATTTTGGGAGGAAACGGACTTGAGGAAATCATTGAGCTAGATTTAACCGAAGAGGAAAAAGCTCAACTAGATCAATCAGCTGACTCGGTTAAAAACGTCATGAAAGTATTAGCGGATCACGAATAATAAAGTATAATAAAGCTCGAGGAAAGATTTCTTTCCTCGAGCTTTTTTGTAAATTTGTCCTATATTTTGCCTTGAATGTCCTATATATCGTCTTCAATGTCTCATAAATTAAGATAAATTCACGTTTTCGACAAAATTCGATACCGAATTTTTAATTGAAAATGTCTCAAAAGTGGCTGAAAAATGTCTCATATAAACTAATGCACGTAGCAAAAATAAAGTTCAATCACATGACTAGGTAAGGATGGTAACGATGATTTTAATGATTGATCACGATGATTCATTTACATATAATTTAGTTCACATGTTAGAGGATTTAGATGAAGAGGTTATAACGATTAGCCATACTGACATTTCATTCAATTATTTCAACAACTTCATCCCTGACTATGTGATATTATCGCCTGGGCCTGGTCACCCTAAAGAACACGCCGTTTCTAAAAAGGTAATTGATATGTTTAAAGGCAAAATTCCAATTTTAGGTGTTTGTCTTGGATTTCAAATGATTTACGAATATTTTGGTGGGTGCATTATAGAAGCTAATCGTCCTATGCATGGAATGACAGATGACGTCCTCCATGACGGCCTATCGATATATAATAATCTTGAAAATCCCATTCAAGTTACCCGTTATCATTCATTAATTGCTGACCCTGAATCGAAGCCAGATGAGCTTATTGTAACTGGAAAGACCAATCAATATGAAATCATGTCAATAAGGCACACTAAAGATCCAATTGAAGGTGTACAGTTTCATCCAGAAGCAATTTTAACTTCCTCAGGACAAACCATGCTTCATAACTTTATAAAGACATACCGGGAGTGGAATAAGTGACTAAACAAATTGTTCATTTCAAACACGATTGGTTAGATGAACATTCATATATTTTTGAGCAGCCAATAGATTATGTGGTGGCTAATCGTTTAGATGAAGTAAAACCTGCTTTAGAACAGATAGAGCAATATTCCAAAGATGGTTATTATGGTGTTGGCTATCTCAGTTATGAGGCGGCACAGGCATTTAACCCTAAAATGAGAACACATCAAGATGTAAGGTTACCCTATCTTTATTTCGGGATTTACAAAGAGACAAATCATTTATATGACATTCCGACTGAACATTTTCAACAAATGAACTGGCAAAGTGATACTAAGCCAGAAAGCTATTTTAAGGCTATTAAGTCAATCCATGATGCAATCAAACAAGGAATTAGTTATCAAGTTAATTATACTTTTCGTTTGGTGGCACTATTTGACCAGTTAAATACTAGGCAGCTATATGAACAGCTTAGACAAAGTCAAATGGCTAACTACACTTGTCACTTACAATTTAATGATTTTGAAATCATCTCGGTGTCACCAGAATTATTCTTTGCCTGGGACGGTCATCGTATTGAAACTAAACCAATGAAAGGTACTGTCAAAAGAGGTTATTCCGGTGAAGATGATCAGTTATGTAAGAAGCAACTGTTAAATTCGAAAAAAGATCAAGCCGAGAACGTCATGATTGTGGACCTACTTAGAAATGATTTATCACGAATTGCCCAAAAGGGGTCGGTTAAAGTGCCTAAGCTCTTTGAAATAGAAGCCTATCCTACGGTTTATCAAATGACTTCAACAGTGACCGCAAAAACTCGAAGTGATGTCGGACTAGCATCTATTTTCGAAGCCATTTTTCCATGCGGTTCTATAACTGGCGCACCTAAAATTAGTACGATGGAAATTATTTCGCAATTAGAAACCTCACCAAGAGAAGTTTATTGTGGCGCCATTGGAATGATCACTCCCGATCAAAAAGCAGTTTTTAATGTGCCAATTAGAACTGTTTTAGTTGATCATCGAGATAAAAGGCTTTCTATGGTGTAGGTGGGGGCATTACTTGGGATTCTACTCCAGAAAATGAATACGAAGAGACAGTAGCTAAATCGAACGTGTTAAAGCAACAAGGAACTGAATTTGAATTACTTGAGACGATGAAATTAGAATATGGACAAATCAAGTACTACGATGAGCATATTAGTAGGTTGAAGAGATCAGCGCATTTTTTCAAAATTCCTTTCAAACTAGAAGAGGTCGAAAGAGTTACTAAAACTATTTTATCCAAACATCCTAATCAAGAACATGTTATTAGACTGCTTTTAAATCGAGAAGGTAATATCAAATACGAAATCAAGCCATATGGAAGTACACCTTCGACGATTAAAGTTGCATTAGCCAATAAACCAATTGATGCTTCAAATATGTTTTATTATCACAAGACGACCTATCGTGATTTTTATAAATCGTTTCAAAGGAATGACGTTTATGATGTTCTATTATGGAATGAGAATGATAACGTAACTGAATTTACAACTGGTAACGTTATTTATAAAATAAATGAGCAATATTTTACTCCACCTGTTTCGGACGGACTCTTAGCTGGTACGTTTAGAGAGCGATTGTTAAGAGAAAATCAGTGTACTGAGCGCTCATTGTCTAGAAATGAAGTAGGCATGGTGGATGAATTTTGGTTCATCAATAGTGTCAGGGGATGGATT
The DNA here is from genome assembly GCF_001311865.1 of Piscibacillus salipiscarius JCM 13188. Lineage (GTDB taxonomy): Bacteria > Bacillota > Bacilli > Bacillales > Alkalibacillaceae > Piscibacillus > Piscibacillus salipiscarius. The sequence goes on along the minus strand of NZ_BBCD01000017.1, from coordinate 24,722 downwards.
AAAGTAGACGAGATTATATAAATATGACGAGTGGTTTATCTGTGATAAATATGTGTAACTTATTAAATACAAGACATTAAAGGAGTGCAGGGTTATGGCAGATACAGAACAGATAAAAAACGATTCGACCGAATATCAAGTAAATTTGAAGTCATGGATCATCTCGTAAAAGAAGATTGGCGAAAAGAGTTATTAAAAGGAGTCAATGGTCGAATACTCGAAGTCGGTGTTGGTATTGGAACTAATTTTAAATATTATCCAAAAGAAGCTGAAGTTGTTGGGATAGATTTTAGCTCGAAAATGCTTGATCGAGCCCGTGAAAAGGTAGATGAAGCAGCCTGTGAAATTGAATTATATGAAATGGACGTTGAGAATCTCGAATTTAACGATGACAGCTTTGATTATATCGTCTCCACTTGTGTGTTTTGTTCTGTACCTCACCCAGTAAAAGGTTTGAAAGAGCTTAGACGAGTGGTTAAACCTGAAGGAAAAATAGTCATGTTAGAACATATGCGGAGTGAAAATGAGTTCATAGGTAAAGTGTTAGATTTCTTTAATCCGGTTAGTGTTAATTTAATTGGAGTAAATGTCAATCGTAAAACGATTTCAAATATATACCAGGCCAATTTAGAAGTCGAAAAGCAAGAATACTTAATGACATCGGTTATGAGAAGGTTAATTTTATCTCCTAATAAGTGAATGGTAACATCGGATAAATCTCCTTTAATGGTACAGGCTAAATAATAGCTTGTACCATTTTTATGGAGGTGTAGAGATGGAAATCCAAAATGAATATCGGCCTGGTGATATCGTTTACGTTATGTATCGTAACCCACATACTCAAAATGTTGCTCAAGTTCAAGAAGCTGCTGTTGTTGAGCATCCAGACGAGCCAGGCGAATTGGCACTATTTTTATATGAGACCTATTATCCTTTAGATGACCAAATTGCTGTATTTAAAACTGAAGAAGAAGCTAATGAGGCTTACGATTTTTACTTCGGTCAAGATGGAGAGACTTTTTATGGTTAAGCCATTTGTTCCTGAACTTGTCTATGTTGAACCTCGAGCACTTGAATATGATTTAGGTAAAGAATTAGTAAATAAGTTTGAGAATATGGGAATTGAAATAAGAGAAACCACTTCTCATAACCATATTCGAAACTTACCTGGAGATAATCACTTTCAAAGATATCGCGTCGCTAAGTCGACATTAGTTGTTGGACTAAGGAAAAACGTTAAAGTTTGATACATCAAAGCCATCTGCAGAATATGCAATCCCTTTAGCGACTGGATGTATGGGGCATTGTCATTATTGTTATTTACAAACGACAATGGGAAGTAAACCATATATTCGAACCTACGTTAATGTAGAGGAAGTTTTTGATCAAGCTGAACAATATATGAGGGAACGGGCCCCAGAAATGACACGATTCGAAGCGTCTTGTACATCAGATATTGTTGGAATTGATCATTTAACTCATACACTTAAAAGAGCAATTGAATACTTCGGCGAATCTGATTTGGGACAATTGCGTTTTGTGACTAAATTCGCTCATGTTGATCACTTATTAGATGCAAAACACAATGGGAAGACTCGTTTTAGGTTTAGCATCAATGCAGACTATGTAATTAAATATTTTGAACCTGGAACATCTAAGCTAGATGATCGGTTAGAAGCAGCAAGAAAGGTTGCTGAAGCGGGTTATCCATTAGGTTTTATTGTCGCTCCGATTTACCTTCATGAGGGCTGGAGGGAAGGCTATAAAGAAATGTTCGAAAAATTAGAGGCGCTATTGCCACAATATGCCCGTAACGATTTGACTTTTGAATTCATTCAGCATCGTTTTACAAAGCCAGCTAAAAAGACAATTGAGAAAAACTACCCAATGACTAAGTTAGAACTTGATGAGTCAAAACGTAAACCAAAGTGGGGTAAATACGGCATTTGGAAGTATGTTTATACTAACGAAGAGCAGGAGGATATGAAAAATACATTAGGAAAGTATTTAGTTGACTATTTTCCTGAAGCTAAATTTGAGTATTTTACTTAAATATAGATATTTATTTTTTCCTAGATTTTAGGACACTACAGTTGACATACACTTCTTTTTCTGCGAGCGGTCTGCAAGACTCCTCGCACTCCAACTTTGTTTCGTTCTGCGGAGTCTAGCTAGCCTCGCTTTCCCTGGTAAAATCTTTGTGTATGTCAACTAACAGTGCGTTACTATGGAATGGTTGTGTTTTCACATAAATAGTTTGTTTAAACTATAATTTATCACCAATTATCTCAGCCACTATCCATCTCACAACCACTTAATTTTTCAAGTAAAACATATTTAAATAGTACAAATATTTACTACTTGATATGGAAGGTTCACCGTGGTGAATAACTTCTAGTTGTGGTTTATCGAGGTTACGATTAGATGAAACATTCGCTAAATATCTGAAGTTAGGTCTTGTTACAGTTTTGTGTAAGTATGCCGATCGTGTGCTATTGTCTTTTCTATTCTCATTTAAAAAATGAATAATCTGTTCAGCAGACGTAATACCCATTCCATGACCGAAGTAACTACCATCTTCTAATACCACAGCATTTTCTCCTTGCCACCAAGGGGTTTGAGGGTTCACATCGGGATTTTTAAAATAAACAATGTCTCCAGGAATTAAGAAGTCGGTATCAATGGTTTGTAATTTTAAGTCTGAATCTGAATGCCAGCTATATAAGTAAAGATATTTAAAATCGATTAAATAGCTCTTTGCCAATCGTATTTAAAACAGCGTGATAATAGATGATCAGCATTGCGGTTGCGCATTCAAATCCATATTGATCACTATTAATATAGATATCTTTTATAGCGTCTGAAGGATTAACATCGGCCCTTAATAAAAACCACCCATCATCGTACGAATCCAGTAGTCAGGATTGCGCCTAGATTGAGCAAATACTTCGAAAGTCGCTTGACTATCGTTCATTAACTTTGCACTGTGTATAATTTGGCTTCTTAGCTGGATTTCAAATTCTAATTCATATAGGTTTCTATAAGCGTACGTTAAAGGATCTTCTAATAATCGATTAAAGATGACTTTTTCAATTGGATCAAGCGTCAACATATTTGCGTTTTGAAGATAATCACCCGAAACTCTAATCATTCTAATACGCTCCTGTTCTGAAGTAGGTGTTAGTTTATATTACTCATATCATGTGCAAACGGTGATGAATAAAAATGACCAACTTACACATGCTATAGGATAAGGAGGGTGATCACATGAATCAAGAAACGTTTGTCGCAGTCAGAAAAGACCAAGATGGTGACATCACTCATTTTAAGCGTCTAGTGGACGTGAATTAGACTATCAGCAAGCATTAAATGAGATTCAAAACGGTACCATTTCAGGAGTCAATATAGGAGAAGCTAGAAATGGTAGACCGGTCATACGTGGGAATGCTGATGGAGATCCAACTAATAATTTAGATAACCTTGAAACATTTTAATAAAATAAACAATGAGCACCAGCCTATTTGGGTTGGTGCTTTTTCTTAGCTTACGAGTAGAGAAGTGCTCTTGATGTAAGTTAAAATAGTAATAGACATAATTTAGACGAGTAGGTGATCTTGTGGCAAGCCAAAAACCAAATCAATTGATTAATGAAAAATCACCGTATCTGCTGCAGCATGCATACAATCCTGTAGATTGGTATCCATGGGGTGATGAAGCATTTAAAAAGGCTAAGAAAGAAAATAAGCCAATCTTTTTAAGTATTGGCTATTCGACATGCCATTGGTGTCATGTGATGGCTCATGAATCATTTGAGGATGAAGAGGTCGCTAAGGAAATTAATGAAAAATTCGTAGCCATCAAAGTCGACCGTGAAGAACGTCCTGATATTGATGCTGTTTACATGAAGGTATGCCAAAGAATGAATGGGCATGGCGGTTGGCCTTTAAGCATTTTTATGACGCCAGATCAAATTCCTTTCTACGCTGGAACATATTTCCCAAAAGAAAGTAAACATGGCTTACCAAGTATTAAGCAGGTCATTGGATATTTAGCGGAGACCTATCATAACGACCCTAAGCAAATTGAAGATGTAACTGAAAGTGTTAAGACATCACTTAATCAAGTTATTTTTAATAAAGGTGAGGAGCGGGTTTCTAAAGATGCTGCTGATCAAGGCTTCCATGAATTAGGAAAAACCTTTGATACATTACATGGAGGTTTTGAAGGAGCACCTAAATTCCCTTCACCTCATAATTTAATGTTTTTAATGAGATATTATAAGCAAACTGGTAAATTAATGGCCCGTCAAATGGTAGAAAAACGTTATATTCAATGGCTAAAGGTGGGTTGTACGATCATATTGGATTTGGATTCGCCAGATATTCAACGGATGAAGAATGGTTAGTTCCTCATTTTGAGAAAATGCTTTATGATCAGGCCTTACTTTTAATGACTTATGTAGAAGCGTATCAGTTAACCGGTAATCAGTATTACAAAAGGATTAGTGAACAAATTATTGAATTTGTTTTTAGAGAAATGACAAGTCCTGAAGGTGCATTTTATTCAGCTATTGATGCTGATTCTGAAGGTAAAGAAGGGGCTTATTATGTATGGGGAAAACGTGAAATTGACCAAATCCTTTGTGAAGAACTTGGAGAGTTGTATAGTTCAACATATAACATAACAACTGAAGGAAATTTCGATGGTAAAAATATTCCGAATTTGATTCATACTAACGTTGATTCTATTGCGAATCAGTTTAATATGTCATTAGAACAACTAGAAGAAAAGCTTGAACAAGCTCGAACAAAGTTACTAGAGGCAAGGGAATCAAGAGTTTACCCTCACTTAGATGATAAAATTTTAACTTCATGGAATGCTATGATGATTGCAGCATTAGCTAAAGCAGGTCAAATTTTTAAGAAGCCTTTATATATAGAACGTGCACGACAAGCAGCTGAGTTCATTGAAAATAACCTTTTCAAAAATAAACGATTAATGGCGCGTTTTCGTGATGGAGAAGTAAAATATAAAGGTTATCTGGATGACTATGCATATTTAGCTTGGGCTTATTTAGAGTTATATGATGCCGAGTTTGAAGTTGATGACTTAAGTAAGGCTAAGAATCTAGCTGATGCCAAGTACGAACTGTTCTGGGATGATGAGCATGGAGGTTTTGTGTTAACAGGTCAGGATAGTGAACCCCTCATTTCAAATGAAAAAGATATTCACGACGGGGCTGTACCATCTGGTAATAGTGTCGCTACAGTCGTATTAGCTAGATTGTCATCATTAACAGCAAATACCGAGTATGCGAATCTAGTTGACGATCTATATCATGTTTTTTATCCTGCATTATCGCGTATACCTGAAGGAAGTACCTTCTTCTTAATTAGCTTATTATTAACAGAATATCCTTCCGCAGAAGTGGTGGTTATTGATGAGGGACAAGACTCTTCATGGGATAAGCTTGAGGAGTTTAAAGTGAATCACTTTTTACCTCATATCAGTTGGCTTAAATCGGATAGGCAAAAGAAGTTATCTCATATAGCACCTTTTACGACAGACTATATATCGTTACATGGACAGACGACCATTTATGTGTGTGAAAACTTCACTTGTAGGCAACCGACCACAAATATAAATGAAGTAATCGATCAGTTAATCTCTAAGTAGATTACGGACTATTTTTAGTTAAAATTAAGACAAATATAAAAACAGGAGTTGGGGAGCTTGGAATATCGTATTTTAATTGTTGATGATGAAGAATCAATTACAACTCTGATTGACTATAACCTTATGCAAGAAAGGCACCAAACGACAGTTGTTCATGACGGGGAGACGGCATTAAGTCTTGCTGAAAAAGAGAATTTTGATCTAATTTTATTAGATTTAATGTTGCCTAATATAAGTGGTATTGAAGTTTGTCAGAGGCTTCGTTCACAAGGTTTTAGTGTTCCAATTATTATGCTAACAGCTAAAAGTGAAGAACATGATAAAATAACAGGTCTTGACGTGGGGGCTGATGATTACATTACAAAACCATTCAGCCCAAAAGAGTTAAGTGCAAGAATACGAGCGGTGATGAGAAGGACAAGTCATTCTGATGCCAATCAGGACATCATTCGTTTTAGTGATATTAAAATCAACACGGAGACTTATGAAGTGTTTAAGCAAGACCAGCCAATTGAATTCACGAAAAAAGAGTTTGAGCTTCTTTTATATCTCGCCAAGCGAATCAATAAACCTGTTAAGCGTGAAGTTCTTCTGCAAGATGTTTGGGATTTTGATTTTATTGGAGATACAAGAATTGTAGACGTTCATATCAGTCATCTTCGGGAAAAACTTGAAGATGAACCTAAGAGGCCCCAGTTGATTAAAACAGTAAGAGGGATTGGGTATAAGTTAGAGGGTCAGGCATGAAAGGAATCAGTAATCGTAAGCCATTAATCATTTATACGTTAATTGGTATTGTCTTTATTCTAGTGCTAGGAGTTTTATTCGTTCAGGTTGCTAAGCATTATGTGACAAAAGCTTACGAAGAGCAGCTTCATTATGATGCTAATTTTGTTGCGGAAGATTTTAATCTCAACACTGACTCGAGTTTAGAAAGACAGCAGCAGTTAGAGCATTATTCTGAATCTTTTCCAATTGAACTTGTTCTTTACCAGACAAATACACAGGAATATTTACATACTTTTAATCGGAATGAGACGATTACGTTAAACGAGTTAATTGATCATCAACTTAATCTTAATTCAGCACTCAGATTAGATTCCAGACTAGCTGTGGTAAGGCAAATTAATGAGAATGTAAGGATCATCGTAGTTTCAGAAGAGCTCCCCATTGAGTATTTAAATACAACGTTGTGGTCCGTTGTCATTATATTAGCTTTATTAGTAGGATTTTTTATCTGGGGTTTGGGAAATCGTCTTTATGAAAATTACGTAACACCAATAAAAAGCTTCTGATACAGCCAAGTCACTAGCTGAGGGTAATTATAAAGCGAGAATCCACGATGCGCCTTATGGCATTGTGTCTGAATTGAGTCAATCGATTAATACGTTAGCTCGTAATTTAGAATATATCACGTCAAAATACCGAAATCAGAACGATCGTTTAAAAACGGTGGTTAATAATATGGAGAGTGGCCTTTTACTGATTAATGAAAAAGGCTTAACAAGACTTGCAAATGAACCATTTATTAATAATTTTACGAATAAAGACACTTCGATTTTAGGTGAAGTTTATTACGATGTGATAGAACATAAAGAATTAAACGATGCTCTACAAGAAGTTATTTTCATGGAAAGAAAAAAACAGTTAACAATTGAAACCGTCCAGGGAAATTATTTTGAAGTTATTTAGCACCAATTCGTAATGAACATGACTCTTGGAAAGGTGTTGTCGTCGTTTGTCATGACATTACGAAAATCAAACAGCTTGAGAATATCCGTAAAGATTTTGTAGCTAACGTGTCCCATGAGCTTCGCACACCGATTACGTCTATACAAGGTTTTGTAGAGACGTTATTAGATGGAAATGAACATGATGAAGAGATCGTGAAAAAATTTCTAAACATTATCAATAAGGAATCAAGGCGCTTAAATGCGCTTATTGAAGACTTATTAGAACTATCGACCATCGAAAAAGATGATTTTACGCTATATAAATCTCACTTTTATGTCACTGAGTTAATGCATGATGTCGATCAAGTCGTAGAGAATCAATTAAAGGAAAAAGGCTTAACTAGAGATTTGTATGTAGATGAATCGATTGCATTATATGCTGATTATAATCGTATGTATCAGTTAATTTTAAACCTGTATTCCAATGCCATTCAATATACACCTGGTGGAGGTCACATAGAATGGAACGTGACCCTTGATGAGGGATACATAAAGTTTCAGATCCATGATAATGGAATCGGTATTCCTAAGAAGAATCAAGGCCGCATATTTGAACGATTTTACCGGGTTGATCAAGATCGTAGTAGGCAGACTGGCGGTACAGGACTTGGACTATCGATTGTTAAACACATCGTTGAAGCTCACGAAGGTATCATTAAACTTGAAAGTGAAGAGGGGGAAGGGACCACGATTATTGTATTAATCCCTCAAAAAATATAATCTGTTATAATGGACAAAAAGATGATCATTAAAGAGGTGTTTGACTTGTCTAAAGATGAGATCGTTTTGATTGATGGAAACAGTGTGTTATACCGAGCATTCTTTGCTTTACCGTTGCTAAGTAATGAAAGTGGTGTACATACAAATGCTGTTTATGGATTTACGAATATGTTATTAAAAATCTTAGAAGATAAAGATCCTAGCCATATTCTAGTGGCATTTGATGCAGGGAAAACAACTTTCAGACATAAAACATATAAAGAATACAAAGGTGGACGTCAAAAAACACCTCCAGAGTTGTCGGAACAATTTCCAGTGATGCGAGAGATTTTAGATGCATTAGGCGTAAAACATTATGAACTCACGCAATATGAAGCGGATGATATTATCGGCACTATCTCTAAACAAGCTCAAGAAAATCAAAAGAAAACACTGATTTATTCAGGTGATAAAGATTTGCTGCAATTGGCTTCTGAACATGTGACAGTTGGAGTAACACGTAAAGGAATTACCGATATTGATGAGTATTCACCAAATGAAATTAAGGAAAAAATGGGTGTTACGATTGATCAAATTATTGATTTAAAAGCTTTAATGGGAGATAAATCAGACAATATCCCAGGTGTTCCAGGTGTTGGTGAGAAAACGGCGGTTAAGTTATTAAATCAATTTGGAACGCTTGAAAACATCTATGACAACATTGATGACGTAAGTGGTAAAAAGTTAAAGGAAAACTTGATCAATCACAAAGATGATGCTTTCATGTCTAAAGAATTAGTAACGATTAATCGTGAATCACCAATAGAAATAAAAATTGATGACTTAGATTATGAAGGGTATCAGTCAAGAGATGTTATTGAGCTTTTCAAACAATATGGATTTAAATCCTTGATGGGTCGTATAGGTGGAGAAGAAGAAACAGTCGAACGTGAAGGTGTCACATACGAACATGTTGAGGAATTTAAGACCGATTATATAAGCTCTAATGAGAACTATTTAATTATGGAAATGTTAGAAGAAAACTATCATAATGGCGATATTTTAGGCTTTTCGTTAGTTAATGACCAGGGTTATTACTTCATTCCAACTGAAGTGGCCTTAAACTCTGAAAAATTTAAAACATGGCTTGAGAGTAAAGAAAATAACAAAATCGTTGCTGATACGAAACGATTAAAAGTGGCTCTAAAATGGAGAGGTATTAATTTAAACGGGGTTCAGTTTGATTTAATTTTAGCATCCTATATCGTGAACCCTTCAAATAGTAATCATGATTTGCCATCCATTGCACAAAATTACGGGCTAGTTGATGTGTCATATGATGAAGAAGTTTACGGAAAAGGTGCAAAACAAAAGGTTCCTGAAAAGGACGTCTTAGCTGAGCATATTGTTCGAAAAGGTGTCGTAGCTAAAAAAACTTTACCCACAATTAATAGAAGAAGTAGAGAAAAACGAACAAGAGCAGCTGTATTATGACTTAGAGATGCCATTATCTTTAATTTTAGCTGACATGGAATATTTAGGCGTTCAAGTAGATGTGGACCGTCTAGAAGAGATGCAGCAAGACTTAAGTAAGAGACTTGATAAAATTGAAGAAGAAATCTATGAACTTGCAGGCCAATCATTTAACATCAACTCACCAAAACAATTAGGAAAGATTTTATTTGAAGAATTAGAACTTCCTGTTATTAAGAAAACTAAAACAGGCTATTCAACTTCTGCAGATGTTCTAGAAAAGCTTCAACATGAGCATGAAATTGTAGATAAGATTTTACATTATCGCCAGCTCGGTAAGTTACAGTCAACTTATATAGAAGGCCTATTAAAAGTCGTTCATGATGACACACATAAAATTCATACACGCTTTAATCAAGTTCTAACCCAAACGGGGCGTTTAAGCTCTACAGATCCGAACTTACAAAACATCCCAATTAGACTTGAAGAGGGGCGTAAGATTAGACAAGCATTCGTACCGTCAAAAGACGATTATGTCATTATGGCAGCTGACTATTCACAAATTGAACTTCGTGTTCTAGCTCATATTGCAAATGATGAAAAATTAACTTCTGCTTTTAAAGAAGGCAAAGATATTCATACTCAAACAGCTATGGATGTTTTTAATGTTAAAGAAGATGAAGTTGATTCATTAATGAGGCGCCATGCAAAAGCTGTTAACTTCGGTATTGTATACGGAATTAGCGATTACGGATTAAGTCAAAGTTTAGGCATTAGCCGCAAAGAAGCTGGACAATTTATTGAGAAGTATTTAGAAAGTTATCCAGGTGTTAAACAATATATGGATGATGTTGTTAAGCAGGCGAAACATGATGGTTATGTTGAGACGATCATGAAACGTCGTCGATATTTACCTGATATCTCGAGTCGTAACTTTAATAAAAGAAGTTTTGCCGAACGAACTGCAATGAATACGCCAATTCAAGGTAGTGCAGCAGACATTATTAAAAAAGCGATGATTGACGTTATGGACCAATTAAATGATTCGGACGTAAACGCTCAGTTATTACTACAAGTGCATGACGAATTAATTTTTGAAGTTGCTAAAGGTGATATTGATCAGCTAAATAAACTAGTGAAAAATGCTATGGAACAAACTGTAGAATTAAATGTTCCTTTATTAGTGGAAGCTGATTATGGCAACACTTGGTATGATGCGAAGTAGAAAGAAGGATTAACGATGCCAGAATTACCAGAGGTTGAAACCGTAAGAAGGACGCTAAAGCCTATTATCCAAGGGAAAGAAATTGTTGATGTCCTTATTTATTACCCAGGAATTATTAAAGAGCCTGAAGATTCAGTAGCGTTTAAACATCGTTTACTAGGTCAACATTTTACCGACATAAATCGATTGGGGAAATTCTTAATCTTTCATTTAACAGACGACCGCTTAGTGTCACATCTTAGAATGGAAGGGAAATACGGTGTGTATGATGAAGATGAACCAATAGAACCACATACGCATATTGTCTTTAAATTAAGTAACGGAAAAGAGTTAAGGTACCGTGATGTTCGAAAGTTTGGAACGATGCACTTAAAAGAACCTAAGGATTTATTTACATCAGCTCCGCTTAATAAATTAGGAGTCGAACCTTTTAGTGAAGACTTTACAACGGATTATTTATATGAACGGCTTCGAAAAACATCTCGTAAAATAAAGCCTGCCTTGTTGGATCAAGCCATTGTGACAGGATTAGGTAATATTTACGTGGATGAAGTGTTATTTAAAAGTCAGATTCATCCTGAAAGAATTGCGAATACCATTACTATAGAAGAAGCTAAACGTATACAGCATTACACGATTGAAGTCTTAAATGAAGCCGTTGAACATGGGGGTTCATCTATCCGTTCTTATTTGAACAGTTTAGGTGAAGTTGGCTTGTTTCAACTTAGAATTTCTGTTTATGGAAAAGAAGGGGAAGCATGTCCTTCATGTCAAACAACGATTGAAAAAATAAAAGTTGGTGGAAGAGGGACTCATTTTTGTCCTCAATGTCAACCAGCTCCAAACTAACACACGTACTAGGCTTCTTTCATAAGATAAGTTGAGTTCTTATGGAAGGAGCCTTTATTTTGGATCATCTAATAGCAGCTGTATTATTATTAAGCTTAGCAGTTAGTTTTGACAGTTACTTTTTGGATTTACTTATCGTTTGAAATCGATTACAGTAAAGAAAACCACTTATTTAATTATTGGATTAGTGACGTCTGTTAGTTTTCTAACAGGTTATTTATTGGGTGATATATTGGGGATTTTAATCCCTAAAGTTTCTGAATATCTTGGCGGAATCATATTTCTTTTAATAGGTTGTTATGTGCTCTGGCAGTGGGTTGATGAGCAGAAAGAAAAAATTTCGGAAGTACTACCACGATGAATCAATTCGATTTAATTTTAAAACGATTTGGATGATTTTGAAGGACCCTCAAGTGGCAGACTTAGATCATTCTGGAACAATTTCAGGTAAAGAATCTTTGTTTGTTGCATTAGCTTTATCGTTAGATTCATTTAGTAGCGGGGTAGGCGCTGCATTCACGATCTTACCTTATTTCATAACAGCTGTCTTAATTGGGTTTAGTTCAATGTTTTTAGGATTAGGAACGATTACTGGTCGAATTCTAACTAAATATCATTGGATGCAGCAACTGTCATTCTTACCTGGATTAATATTTATAATGCTAGGGATTTGGAATATAACGAAGTAGGTGATTTTAATGTCAGTTATTATAGGATTAACTGGAAGTATTGCAACAGGAAAATCAACTGTTTCAAAGATGTTTAAGGAATGGGAAATTCCAGTAGTGGACGCAGATCAAATTGCACGAAATGTTGTGAAACCTGGTGAACCAGCATATGAAAAAATAGTGGAACACTTTGGAGAAAAAGTGTTATACGAGAATGGAATGCTTAATCGAAAAAAACTAGGTGAGATTGTATTTAATGATGAAGAAGAACGAAAACGATTAAATAGTTTTATTCACCCTGAGATTCGCAAAGAAATGATTAGGCAAAGAGAAAGTCACGTAGCTAATGGCGAGCCTGCCGTTGTGCTGGACATCCCTTTATTGTTTGAAAGTAAGTTATTTGATTATGTCGATAAAGTTTTAGTCGTTTATGTAGAACCAGAAGTTCAACTGGAAAGACTGATGGAACGTGATGAATCAGGTAAAGAAGAGGCGCTGAGCCGAATACAGTCTCAAATCTCTATTACAGAGAAGAAAGATCGTGCAGATGCTATTATTGATAACACTGATTCAGTTGATCATAGCAGGGAACAACTTAAAGATATTCTTCGTGAATGGGGAATTGAAAATAAAATCTATAAAAATAGTAACATTTTTTAATAATTCTCCCCTATAATATAATAAATGTGTTATACTATTGTCGTAAAAATATTGTTAAGTGTAACATATATAGTTTGGGAGGTTATTATAAATGACAACACGTATTGCAATTAATGGATTTGGCCGAATTGGTCGCATGGTGTTTCGTAAGGCGATCAAAGATGAAACACTTGAAGTTGTAGCAATTAATGCAAGTTACCCAACAGAAACTTTAGCTCACTTGATTAAATATGATTCTGTTCATGGACGTTTGATGGTGAGGTTACGTTTAAAGATAATGAAATTATTGTAGATGGAAAGAGCGTTCTAAAGGTTTCTAACCGTAACCCATTAGAACTTCCATGGGCTGATTTAAATATTGATATCGTTATTGAAGCAACTGGTAAATTTAAAACAAAAGAAACTGCATCACAACACATCACAGCTGGTGCAAAGCGCGTTATTATTTCAGCGCCAGGTAAAGAAGTGGACCGTACGATTGTAATGGGAGTCAACGAAAATGATTTTAACCCTGAAACTGACGAAGTGATTTCAAATGCGTCTTGTACGACAAACTGCTTAGCACCTGTTGTTAAAGTATTAAATGATAAGTTTGGAATTGAAGAAGGTCTAATGACGACTGTCCATTCATTTACAAACGATCAGAAAAACTTAGATAACCCACATAAAGACTTGCGTCGTGCTAGAGGATTAACACAGTCGATTATCCCAACATCAACAGGAGCAGCGAAAGCTATTAATGAAGTTTTACCTGAGCTAAAAGGACGCTTACATGGAATGGCTTTACGCGTGCCAACACCTAATGTGTCATTAGTTGATTTAGTTGTCGATGTTAAAAAGGATGTGACAGCTGAAGAGGTTAACCAGGCTTTCTATCAAGCTATGGAAGATGACATGGCAGGTATTGTATCAATTAATGATGAGCCATTAGTTTCAGTCGATTATACAACATCACCATATTCTTCAATTGTAGATGGACTATCTACTATGGTTATGGGTTCTCGTAAAGTTAAAGTATTAGCTTGGTATGACAATGAGTGGGGTTATTCTTGCCGAATCGTTGACCTAGCTAAATATGTTTCTCAACATATTAAAAACGGACAAATGACTATGTAAACTTGATTAGCCAACCAGGAGTTGAAACCTGGTTGGCTATATTTGTTTTTTAAGGAATTGCCGTTATCTAATTTATAAAAACATATTTTTTTGAAGGAATTTCTAGAGTGGTGTCGAATATCTTCTTATATATTTTTCTGCTCTATTTAATCCTCTTATCGCTGCATATACCTCATTAATAATTCTCAAAACATGATGAAGTTTGTTATACTTATAAAAGGTATAGACTATGGTACGTTTTATGGAGGAAAAAATATGCGTTGCCCGAACTGTGATGCGAAAAACACAAGAGTATTAGATTCAAGACCGATCGATGAAGGACGTTCAATCAGACGAAGAAGAGAATGCGAGTCGTGTCAATATCGTTTTACGACGTTTGAACGTGTGGAAGAAATTCCGTTAATAGTCGTAAAAAAAGAAGGCACAGAGAAGAATTTAATCGTGAGAAACTAAAACGAGGTTTAATCAAAGCGTGTGAAAAGCGGCCTGTTTCAATAGAAGAAATTGAACGAATCGCTTTTGATGTAGAAAAAGATCTACGCAACCAAGGAAATTCTGAGATCTTAAGTGACCAAATTGGTGAATTAATTATGGACAGGTTAGCCGAAGTTGATGAAGTTGCATATGTACGCTTTGCTTCTGTCTATAGGCAGTTTAAAGATATTAATGTTTTATGAGTGAATTGAATGAAATGATTAATAAAAATAAAAAGTAAAGGGAGTACGGGGTGTCAAAATATGAATGAACGGATTCGGCATCTTTTGCCTAATGACCGAATGAAAATTTTCCAAAAAGAACCTTTCTTTGAAGATGCTGAAACAGTGCTAACTCTTTTATACCAACCCCTTATTTCTATAAAAGGTGTAGCTGTATTTCAAGCACTTTGGAAGGAATCACACTACCAACAACCACAAACTTCTATTTCCCACCATCAAATGATGAATACATTAAATATGACATTAGATGACTTTTATGAGGCGAGAAAGAAGTTAGAAGCCATTGGATTGTTACAGTCTTATAAAGAGGAAGGTAGTTTTCGCACACTTTATTACATCCTGCAATGCCCTTATTCAGCTAAAGGTTTTTTAAATGATCCAATGTTATCTGTATTGCTAGAGCATCATATTGGGCGAGATTCGTTTCAACGATTGAAAAAGAGACTACTTAATGAAGTCAATCTGCCTTCAAATGTTCAAAAACGCTACCCATTCATTTGATGATGTCTTTACTACGGTTCATCCGGAATTAATTAAGGAAAAGCAGGTTATCGAAGAGCCAGAAACTCAGGCTATTAAAACAAAGTTACCACTTGAGTGGCTTCATAAAATGTTAACTCAGCAACAAATCAAAGCCCAGCTCATTCTGACACAACCAAATATTGAATATATTGAGAAAATGATTAAGATTTACGATGTTGACTATTTGGAATTAGAGAAAGCTTTAATATGGGCCGTGAATGAACAGCAAGAGTTTGATCGTAAAGAGTTTCAGGATATGTGTAAAGATATTTTTTATAAGAAACATGGCAGTATCCCGCCTAGGCTTTATTCAAAAGAACAAAAAGAACTAGAGCCAGAACCTAAGAAAAAATCAAACCAATCTGAGCAACCTAAGTCTAAAGAAGAACAGCTAATCGAACATTTTAATTCCATTTCTCATCGTGAACTATTAGAAGATCTTTCAGCCTCTGGACGAGCATCTATGAAAGAGATTGATATGCTAACGTCGATTATGGAGGAGCACGGCTTGCCTCAACCAGTTATGAATGTGTTAGTTGACTATGTTTTGAAACGAAATCAGAATAAGTTGTCTAAAAATTACATTGAAACGATTGCGGCGCACTGGAGTCGTGAAGGAATTACGAGTGCTAAGCAAGCTATGCAAATTGCGAAAACGTGAACATACCATTTATGAAACATGGAAACAGAAGAAAAACCAGACTCAGAAAAAAAAGACAACGAACTAAAGAAGTACTCCCCAAATGGTTTCAAGATGAGCGTGAACAGAAAAAGCAAACTCAAGAGACTAAAACTCAAACTGAGCCTCAAGGTGATGTGAAGAAAAAAAACGTGAAGAGTTAGAAGCATTTATAAAGAATTATTCTAAAACGAAGCATTAAGGGTGAAATCCATGGAATCCATACAAACTGCATTAAATCGCTGGATGCAAGGAAAAGAAAGCTTCCAACAATCGATGCAACAGATGCGAAAAGACGTCTTATCATCCAAAGATGTCCAGGCTTTCTTAAAAAAACATCCAGAGCTGACAGAAGAACAGATTAATAAACAACTAATTAAATTATATGAATATGATGTTCAATCAAAAGCATGTGAGAAATGTCCATCTCTTGAAGGGTGCCGTAATGTGGTACAAGGTTATGTTCCAGAAATCAGCTTAGAAAATAATCGCATTAAGTTAAGATATCACGAGTGTCCAAGACAGGAGAAACATTTAGAAAACGTTGAAAAACAAAAGTTCGTCCAAAGTCTTCACATGCCAAGGGAAATACATGAGGCAACGTTTGATAAAATTTATCTTGATGAAGAAGCAAGAATAGATGTGTTTGCTCAAATTAAAGCATTTTTTGATCAAACCCAAAATGAGTTGCCGAGTAAAGGTTTGTATTTATACGGAAAATTTGGAGTCGGAAAAACTTATATGCTTGCGGCACTTGCGAATGCTCTGGCTGAGTTAAAAATTGATACGTATTTTATTTATATGCCGGAGTTAGTTCGAGAAATGAAAGCTTCTATTAGTGATTCATCCATAAATGATAAAATTGATCGTTTTAAAAATGCATCGGTTTTAATTTTAGATGACATTGGCGCAGAATTTTCATCTGCTTGGTTTAGAGATGAAGTATTAGGAGCGATTTTGCAGTACCGTATGATGGAAAGGTTACCTGTATTTTTCACTTCAAACTATGCACCAGATGAACTTGAATCAATTTTATCTAAATCAGGTAAAGGTGATCATGAGCAGTTAAAAGCAGCACGAATTATGGAGCGTATTAAACAGGTAAGCAAACCATTTGAAATGGTCGGAGATAATTACCGCAGCTAAAGGCTTGAACAAACGTTCAGCCTTCTTTTTTTCTTAAAATTTCATAAAGTTTGTCCTAATTTTCATGTTTTACATTTCTCTTTCATAAACTGTACTACTGTGAATGATGTGGAAAGAGGGATGAAACATGAAAGAGACGTTATTTCTGTTTCAAGATGAGAAGGATGCTAATCAATTTTATTTATTTGTATTGGCATCGACATTTAACGGAGATGTACTTATTAAAGGGAGCGAAGTACGTCTTTCCGGTTACAGCCAGATCAAACAGACAAGCTTAGTTGATTTGATATTTCCATTCGTTGTGAACTATTATGTGCCGAGAGTTTCTAACTATTTACTTAAGAATGCTTATTATTATCATGACGATGAAATTGAACAAATTGTACCATTCGTGTTATCAGTGAGTTCTATATCTAAAGAGTTACACACGGATTTATCTTTTTCATTATATGAAAGATTGATTTATTACTTATATACTCACGAAACACGAGGCGTCGTCGATATGGAACATTTATATTTAACCTTATTTCAAAACGAAGATGCATGGTTAGAAATAGTCGGCTATGGAATTGAAGAATGGCAGTTTGAACTAAATTTTCAAGAAAAATGAATGATATTAGGCATTATGTGTTTAAAAAAAGCCTAAGCTCCCGAAAGTGATTGTGAACATTAAGGATCGCATTCGATTTTTTGATTCACATGGACAACCTATTCGAGAAGAAGTGCTAGCCCATTTTCGAAAAGTTTCAGGTACGACATCAGTAGAAGAATATGATCCAACAAATTAATCTCAACCTTACTATCTATTGCGCCTCAGCAAATTGACGTCTATGCTTCTAATGATCACATGCATACGTTATATTGGATGATGAATATCTTCCAAGAGCGCATTAAATTGTTTCCAGTGGAGCAGTTTCCGTACAAAATTTTAGAATAACTTGATTTCTATCTCTCAGATGGTTATAATAACGTACATATAATATTATGAACGTGCGTTGAAGAGGACATGAACAAGTGGAAACAGCTTTACAGAGAAGGAAGCGAGGCTGAGAGCTTTCTAGTATGACTATTTGTTTACCACCTCAGAGCATTAGTCGTGAAGTCTTTTAGGATTAGCGATTGACGTATCATCGGCGTTAACGATGTCTGAGAGAGCTGTTTTATTAAAGCAGAATCAGGGTGGAACCACGGGTATAACACTCGTCCCTTTTATTAGGGATGAGTGTTTTTTGTTTATCTAAAAATTGAGTTTGATGAGCGTAGGCGGTGACTCCTAGGGGAATAGCACGAGCAGAATCACTCTGAACGAATGGAAATGAGTTCAGAGAAGCCTGCGCCGTGCCCCAGGAAATCGTCTGCCGAAAGCGACTCAAATTTTAATAAATCACAAAGGAGTGTATCACATGTCTGAGATGATTCAAGTTAAGTTCCCAGATGGTAATGTTAAGGAGTTTTCTAAAGGGACAACAACTGAAGATATTGCGGCTTCAATCAGTTCTGGATTAAAGAAGCAAGCATTAGCTGGTAAATATAATGATGAAATGGTTGATTTACGTACTCCACTTCAAGATGATGGTGAGATCCAAATTATTACTCATCGTGATGATGAGGGTCTTGAAGTGTTAAGACACTCAACTGCACACCTAATGGCTCAGGCGATCAAACGTCTATATCCAAACGTTAAATTAGGTGTCGGCCCTGTTATTGAAGGTGGGTTCTACTATGACCTTGATATGGAAGAGACGATCACTCCAGAAGACCTTCCGAAGATTGAAAAAGAAATGAAAAAAAATTGTAGATGAAGCTCTTGAAATTCGCCGCGTTGAAGTATCCAGAGATGAGGCTAAACAGCGTTATAAAGATGTTGGTGACGATTTAAAGCTTGAGTTAATTGATGATATTCCAGAAGGTCAGCCAATTTCTATTTATGAGCAAGGTGAGTTTTTTGACTTATGCCGCGGTGTACACGTACCACACACTGGTAAAATTAAAGTCTTTAAATTATTAAATATCTCAGGTGCTTATTGGCGCGGAGATAGTGATAATAAGATGCTTCAGCGTATTTATGGAACTGCGTTCGAGAAGAAGAGTCAATTAGAGGAGCATTTACGATTATTAGAAGAAGCCAAAGAACGTGATCACCGTAAACTTGGTAAAGAATTAGATATTTTTACGGTTTCACAAAAAGTGGGTCAAGGCTTGCCATTATGGTTACCAAAAGGAGCGACTATTCGCCGTACTATAGAAAGATACATTGTCGATTTAGAAACTAGACTTGGTTACGATCACGTGTACACACCTGTTTTAGGTAGCGTTGATCTATATAAAACTAGTGGACACTGGGATCATTATCAAGACGACATGTTCCCAACAATGGAAATGGATAACGAAGATTTAGTTCTTCGTCCGATGAACTGTCCTCACCATATGATGGTATATAAGAATGAACTTCATAGTTATCGTAATTTACCAGTTCGTATCGCTGAACTTGGTACCATGCACCGTCACGAAATGTCAGGAGCTCTTGCTGGGTTACAACGTGTACGTGGTATGACATTAAATGACGCGCATATATTTGCTCGTCCTGATCAGTTAAAAGAAGAATTCATTCGAGTGGTAGAGTTAATTCAAAATGTTTATAAAGACTTTGGCATTAATGATTACTACTTCCGTCTATCTTATCGTGACCCTGAGGATACAGAGAAGTATGTTGATAACGATGAGATGTGGAATAAAGCTGAGGCACTTTTAAAAGAGACAATGGAAGAAATGGAAGTAGAATTTGTTGAAGCAACAGGGGAAGCTGCTTTCTACGGTCCAAAATTAGACGTACAAGTTAAGACAGCTTTAGGTAAGGATGAGACATTATCTACTGTTCAGCTAGATTTCCATCTACCCGAACGTTTTGATTTAACTTACATTGGCGAAGACGGTAAAGAACATCGCCCAGTCGTTATTCACCGCGGAGTTGTTTCGACAATGGAACGCTTCGTTGCCTTCTTAATTGAAGAGTATAAAGGGGCTTTTCCAACTTGGCTTGCACCAGTTCAAGCAAAAATTATTCCAGTCTCACTAGATGTCCACATGGATTATGCTAAAAAGTGGAAGATCGTCTGCGCCGTGAAGGTATTCGAGTGGAGTTAGATACTCGCGATGAAAAATTAGGGTATAAAATTCGTGAATCACAAACACAAAAAGTGCCGTACTCATTAGTTTTAGGTGATAAAGAAATGAATGATCAAGCTGTAAACGTCCGTAAATATGGTGAGAAAGATAGCGATACTATTGGATTAGATGAATTTGTTCAACAAATAGTTGATGAAATTAACCATCATAAGTTATAATACCAAGCAGCTGTGCTTTTACTAGCACAGTTGCTTGAATTTATTAGATTAATTCTTGACATATTTGCTTTGTCATTATATACTTTTAAAAGTGAATTAAATAAGGTCATTGATAGACAAGTAGAAGCACCCGCTTCTCACCTGATCGACGCAATAAGTTGTTGGCAGGTCATCATATTTCTGACACATACGGACTTAGTATGTTTTTGATGAAATCATGTGTGGGTGCAGTCTTGTACCGACACTTTTTTTTATGGTTAAAACCACTTGTTGAGAATGCCTTATTCAATGTAACTTTGTTAAGAGTTAAAAAGAAAATGATTCTTCGTTTTTCTTACAATTTGTGGAGGTGGCTCACTATTAGCAGAGATATGAATGTTAATGAGGGAATCCGTGCCAAAGAGGTACGTCTCATTGACGCGAATGGCGAACAATTAGGAATTAAATCTCGTCAAGAAGCATTAGAGATTGCTGATCGTGTTAATCTCGATTTAGTGTTGGTAGCACCAAACGCTAAACCACCAGTATGTCGTATTATGGACTACGGTAAATATCGCTTCGAACAGCAGAAGAAGGAAAAAGAGCAACGTAAAAATCAAAAGGTCATTAACATCAAAGAGGTACGATTGACACCGGCTATCGAAGAACATGACTTCAATACGAAACTACGTAATGCTCATAAATTCCTTAAAAAAGGCGATAAAGTTAAAGTAAGCGTTCGTTTCCGCGGTCGTGCTATTACGCACAAAGAATTAGGTCGTGAAGTGCTAGATCGTTTCGCTGACCAGTGCAGTGAACTTGCTACACTAGAAACGAAGCCTAAAATGGAAGGCCGTAATATGTTTATGATGCTTGCGCCAAAAGCAGAGAAGTAAAGGTACTATAGAAGGAGGACATTACCATGCCAAAAATGAAATCGCATAAAGGTTCACAAAAGCGTTTTAAGAAAACAGGAACTGGGAAATTTAAAACGTTCTCACGCTTTCACTAGTCACTTATTTGCAAATAAGTCAACTAAACAGAAGCGTAAACTAAGAAAAAGCGCAATGGTTTCTAAAGCAGACGAAGGTCGTCTAAGCAAATTATTACCTTACAAATAAGACTTATTAACGGAAAGATCTAGGAGGGATTACAATGCCACGTGTTAAAGGTGGAACAGTTACACGTAGAAGACGTAAACGTGTATTGAAATTAGCTAAAGGTTATTACGGTTCTAAAAGAACGTTATTTAAAACAGCAAAACAGCAAGTGATGAAGTCAGGTCAGTATGCTTACCGTGACCGTCGTCAGAAAAAACGTGACTTCCGTAAATTATGGATTGCACGTATTAATGCTGCAGCTCGTATGAACGACATTTCTTACAGCCGTTTAATGCATGGATTAAAGCTTGCTGGTGTTGAAGTTAACCGTAAAATGCTAGCAGACTTAGCTGTTAACGATGAAAAAGCATTCACTGAATTAGTCGATCAAGCTAAATCAGCTCTTAAGTAATAATGATTAACCCTGAGAGGAATAAGTCCTTTCAGGGTTTTATTATATTTAAATAGGAGAATCGTCAAATGAAATTATGGTATATAGTAGTCCTGGTTATGAGTTCCGTTGGTTTTATCATTATGGGAATCGATAAGGGTAAAGCAAGAAAGCAAAATGGAGAATTCCTGAAAACACTTTATGGATCATTGCGTTATTAGGTGGGGCGCCAGGTATGTGGTTAGGAATGGCTGTTTTAGACATAAAACTAAGCATAAGCGTTTAAGTTCGGCTTACCGATCTTAAGTCTATTATTACTAGGGATTGTGTTTTACTTGTCATAAAAGCTCGTCTTATGTCATAAAGTTATATAATGAAGGAGGTATGGCTATGGAAAATGCTCTAGCTTGGGCACAGGGGACGATGGAGTCAGCGCCTTATGTAGCACCGATGCTATTTATCTTTTTTCATATCGTACGTCCTTTCTTATTTATTCCGGTCGCATTTATTTGTATTACTGGAGGGTTACTGTTTGGTTTAACCTATGGGGCCTTGTATTCATTAATCGGTGTCACTTTATCAAGCATAATCTTTTATTTCTTTATTAAGCTAATGCCTAAACTGTTTGACCGTTTTCATAGGCTTAGAGAAAAGATGTTTGGAAGACACCATCAGCTCTCATTACCACAAGTATTGTTACTTAGAGTCACACCTTTCATTCATTTTCATCTCGTATCCATTATACTAATCGAAATGACGCGAAACTTTAAAGAGTATGCGAAACTATCGATCCTTTCAAATGTACCATTAGCCGTTATGTATACATCTTTTGGCCAGTGGTTTCAATCCTTACATTTACAACATATATTCATCTTAATGGCAATGATTCTTTTGGTCTTTTATTTATTAAGAAAAAAAGAAATCGTATTGAAATGGGAAGATTTCTTCTCACCAGACCTCCAAAAATAGTCTACATGTGCTAATGCACGTGTTATACTGTTTTTTAAAGGAGGTTTTTTAATGAAATGGGACAGCCTTTATAAGCTTCAAAAAGAATTAGATGATGATATTTTAATGCGAAACTCTTTAACAAGAGAAGAAGTATTTGATGATAAATTACTTGCATTAATTGTTGAAGTAGGCGAGTTAGCAAACGAAACACGCTGCTTTAAGTATTGGTCTCAAAAAGGACCGAGTGAACAGAGCGTGATTCTCGAAGAATTCGTCGACGGGGATTCATTTTTATTATCCATAGGGATTGATTATGGGTATAATTATAATGGACAGCTGCGGGAGAATAGCGAGTCTTCACTAACAGAACTTTTTCATATGTTATATGGAAAAATAAACCGATTTAAACAGAATCCCACTAATATGCATTACCAAAAATTAATGAGTACATATTTAGATGTGGGATTAAAGTTAAATTTCACTGAAGACGATATATTGCATGCCTATTTGGATAAAAATAAAGTGAACCACGAACGACAACAATCTGGCTATTTAGTTTTGTGAAATGTTTGAAAAACCTTTTATAATGGAGAAGGTGTATTTTTAAATCGAATTTTATAGGAGGTAGAATATGGCTAAATTAGATGAAACTCTAACGATGCTGAAAGATCTAACGGATGCCAAAGGGATTCCTGGGAATGAGAAGGAACCGCGTGATGTCATGAAGAAGTACATAACTCCACATGCGGATGAAGTGACTCAGGATCATTTGGGGAGCTTAATCGCAAAGAAAACTGGAGAAGAAAATGGACCAAAAGTTATGGTTGCTGGCCACTTAGATGAAGTTGGTTTTATGGTAACTAGAATTGATAAAAATGGATTCGTTTTCTTCCAGCCTGTTGGTGGTTGGTGGAACCAAGTCATGTTAGCCCAGCGTGTGACAATTATGACACGTAATGGTGACGATGTGACAGGTGTTATTGGTTCTAAGCCTCCACATATCTTATCAGCTGAAGCACGAAAAAGCCAGTTGAGATAAAAGATATGTTTATCGATATTGGTGCAAAAGACAAAGAGGAAGCTGAGGAGTTCGGTGTTCGCCCTGGTGACTCGATTGTTCCTTACTTTGAATTTACACCAATGAAAAATGAAAAGGTTCTTCTTGCAAAAGCATGGGACAACCGTATTGGTTGCGCGATTGCGATTGAAGTTCTAAAACGTTTGAAGAATGAGTCTCATCCAAACGTTGTTTATGGTGTTGGAACTGTTCAGGAAGAAATTGGCCTACGTGGTGCTGGGACTTCAGCACATGCTGTTCAACCGGACATTGGTTTTGGAGTCGATGTTGGAATCGCAGGTGACATGCCTGGCGTGGATGACAAAGATGCAGCAAGCGAGCTTGGTAAAGGACCACAAATTGTTCTTTATGACGCTTCTATGGTGTCACACAAAGGCGTACGTGACCTAGTTATTGATACGGCGGAAGAACATAACATTCCATTCCAGTATGAGTCTATGCCTGGTGGTGGAACAGACTCAGGTAAAATTCATTTAACTGGCGATGGTGTTCCGTCATTATCAGTTACAGTTCCTACTCGTTACATTCACTCACATGCAGCTATGCTTCATCGTGATGATTTTGAAAATACAGTTGATTTATTAGTTCATGTAATTAAGAAACTAGATCGTGAAACTGTAGAAAAATTAACTTATAATTAATAAACGAGGCTGGGACAAAATATGTATTAATCTAGAAGAAGACGAATATTAGAGGAGAGATCAATCCCTAATATTC
>NZ_BBCD01000016.1 GCF_001311865.1 Piscibacillus salipiscarius JCM 13188 | reverse complement strand
AACTGGGGTTTTTTATGTTATTTAAGCCAGGCGAGACCCCACAGAACGAAACGTTAGTGGAGTTCGAGGAGGCTCGCGGATCGCCCACGGAAAGGGAAGGCCTAACCTGAAAGGTTAACCACAAGTAACTTTATCAAGTTATCAGAAAATAACCTACACCCCAACAAATATTGTAGAGCCAAAAATGAACCCGAATCAGTATCGAGATCATATTTTAGCTGTCTAGCTTTTTTAAACTGTCCACTTTTTAGAGTACAGTTCAATAGACTTCAGTGTTTAAATATATGAAAATTTAATATTTTTTCACTGAATTTTTCTGGAAGATTGTATAAAAGAACAAAAATAAGATTAAAAATAGAAGAGGGATGGTGATGACTTTAGGAACAAGATTCATCATACCTAGTAAATTTAACGTAAACGCTCCTAAAATTAATAAAATCCAGAAAAGTATTTTAACCATCTAAATCACCTTTTCCCGTTAGTTTTACTATTACATCATATGATTTGAAAAGTTGATTAGAATAAAAAAAAGGAAGGCGCGAGCCTCCATTTATTTAATAAATCTCCAAAATGTACCGTACTTAACTGGTACGCGTTCTATTTTCTGTTTTAAGACTAGTTTCTTTAATTCCTTTTCCGCTCTCTCCATGGTCCAATCATAGACTACTGCGACTTCTTTTGTCGCAACAAATTCAAAATGACACATAAAATCTTCTAATGATGGCTTTCTCAGTGGTCTGACGTTTTGCCCAAGAATTTCAAAGAATGCGCGCTCATAAACTTCATTTGTATGAAGGCCAGATACTTTTAATCCATCGCCATCATGCCCTCTATTAAACATAACGATGGTCGGATAGTGATCAATATCCATTTCACATACTAGATTCCAGTCACGTTTTAAAGCTCTTTTTGCTGTATCTGAATGAAAGTCTTTTTTTAAATTCATCTAGATCCAAATTGACTTCATTAGCTATATCTAACAAAACCTGTTCGTTCGAAATATCTTGTTTCTTCAAGAATAAAAATTCCTGCAATTTTCTTAAGAATTTAGAGCCAAGTCTTTGACCCTGAAACTCTGCTGCTTTAATGGATAAAGCGACAATGGAAGGTGTTGATACGGGGTTTTCGTACCAAAGGTCTCCATCGCAGCTCATCCCCGTCTTAGATGCAATATGCTCCCAGTGTTGTGCTAATTTGTTTGTTTTTTAATTGATTGACAGTTTAAGCTTGTTAGATTACTAGATACAATAGAGCGTAGTTTAAAATAGCAACCATATTCCATGGCAAGTTTCTTGATGGCTGGCTCTAAAGACCAGCATTCTGGGCAAAGCGGATCTATAAAAACGTACATTTCGACTGGTTTATTAACTAAAGAACAAAAGTCAACTTGGGAATTATCATTCGATGCTAGATTGTCCATTACTTCTGAGGTTAACTTTCCCACATCGATTCCCCTTTCAACTCTTTTTATTTATATATCTATTCTTCTGTATTCATCATATGATTCGCTGTCATCGTTAGTCTCTCATAAATAGATGACTTATAAGGCTCATCAATTTCAGCTTCATCTAAGGCGCCTGCCATACACTCTAACCATGCATCGCGTCTAGTAGGTGTGATTGGGAACGGCATATGACGAGCTCTTAACATCGGGTGGCCGTGTTCCTGAATATATAGCGGTGGCCCGCCGAAAAATTGAGTTAAGAATTGTTTTTGCTTTCTTGCTGTTTCGGTTAAATCATCCGGAAAAATCGGAATTAAATCAGGGTGTTGCCCCACTCGTTTATAAAAAGCCTCAACTAAGCGTTCAACGGCCTCGGCTCCCCCAATTGCATCATATATATTACCTTGTTGGTATGCCATGTTAGTAAAATCCTTTCCAGAAAAGAAATAGTATATATCATTAATAATTAGGTTATCATTTTTCTGTATATATTGTAGCAACGTAAAAATAGACTGGCAAATTATAAGGTCTAAGATACGGTATTAAAAAAGCGCTGTATTTTATTTTCTGTTTTGGTTGATTTAATAGAATAACGTTGAAGGATCTCTTTTAAAAAGGCTTCACCTTGCTCATAAGAAGGAGATTCGATTTCTAGTTCATAATCTTCATGACCATTATACGTGCTATAATCAAGTACCAATGTGTGATCACTAACAATTTTTTCTAAACGATAGGTTGTTAGTTTTCCTTTATATTTTATATCACTTTGATCTATATTTAGATGGTTTAATTGACGTTCGATGTTCTCTTTTAAGTAAACTTCATTATTGAACCATTGTGTTGCTTCTTTCTCTGTTAACACGTCGTGTGTTTCTAATAATCCTTCTTTGCTAGGTTGTTTTAAAGTTGCGACAAAGGATGAACCTTTTTCCCTAATACGAAGTGCCATGAGATGTTTTTTTAAAGAAAATAAGTCTGTCTCAAAATAATAGTTTATTTGTTTTTTAGGGCTGTGCCCTTCAAAATAATCATTTCGTAATTCCTCGTATTGTACTTTGGTTAATAAATTCTTGAATTCAATTTCAATTTCTTGCATAGGAGTTCCCCCAATCCATTACTAACATAATCAATTTCATTGGTTTGTTATTATTATGAGCTATAGTTTCACGTGTTTCAAAAGTTAAGTTAAAATAATTTTGTGATACAATAAAAATGCAACTCGCAAGATTTGGAAAGTGAGGGGAACGGCAATGAATTGGGAAATATTCCTAGCACCATATACCCAAGCAGTAGATGAACTTAAAATCAAACTAAAAGGCATGCGCAAACAATTCGACTATGAATCACGCCATTCTCCAATCGAATTTGTGACAGGTCGTGTAAAACCTATTTCCAGTATTATTGAAAAAGCAAAAAGAAGAGATATTGCTATGACTAATGTGGAAGAAGAGATACAAGACATTGCAGGGTTAAGAGTGGTCTGTCCATTCGTTGAAGATATTTATGAAATCGTTGATATGTTAAGATTAAGGAAAGATTTTACGATTGTTGAAGAGAAAGATTATATTGAAAAGAATAAGGAAAGTGGTTACCGTTCGTATCATGTCATTATTACATATCCAGTTGAGACAATCTATGGAGAGAAACGTTTGCTTGCTGAGATCCAAATTCGGACGTTAGCGATGAACTTTTGGGCAATTAATGAGCACTCGTTAAATTATAAATATTCTGGTCAAATTCCAACTGAAATTACACAGCGTCTAAAAAATGCCTCAGAAGCGGCCTTTCGTCTAGATGAGGAAATGTCTAAGATTAGGCAGGAAATTAGAGATGCTCAAGAAGTGTTTAGACGTAAAAGGATTAGAAGAGGAAGGAGTCGTGACAATGAAGTTTGCGATCCAGTGCCGAGGAGATCAAGATTCAAAAGAAATTAAATCAAAATTAAAGAGCTATTTAACCCAATTTAAAATGGAGTACAATGAAGAGGAACCTGATCTTTGTATTTCAGTAGGTGGAGACGGGACGTTACTTGAAGCGTTTCATCGATATGTTCATCGATTGGATCAAACGGCTTTTATTGGTATTCATACTGGGCATTTAGGATTTTATGCGGACTGGGTACCAGATGAATTGGAAAAATTAATCATTGAAATAGCCAGAACGCCTTTTCAGGTTGTGGAGTATCCGTTATTAGAGTTAACTATTCGTCCAAATGATTATGATGAAGAGCATACGTATATTGCTTTAAACGAAATCACTGTAAAAACGTCTGAAGGTTCTGTTGTTGTTGATGTAGAAATCAAAGGGGAACACTTTGAAACGTTTAGAGGTGATGGTTTATGCATTTCAACACCATCTGGCTCTACAGCCTATAATAAAGCACTAGGTGGGGCGATTATTCATCCTTCACTTGAAGCTATTCAAATTACAGAAATGGCATCAATCAACAATCGTGTATTCCGTACGGTGGGCTCACCACTTATTTTACCGAAACATCATACTGCAATCTTAAGGCCTAAAAACGAACGGACCTTTATGATTACGATTGATCATTTAAATATGGCTTTTAATGATGTTCATACGATTCAGTGTCGTGTAGCTAAAGAACGCGTAAGATTTGCACGCTTTCGTCCATTTCCATTTTGGAAAAGGGTTCATGACTCATTTATATCAGATTCTAGATCGGAGTTATCCTAAGATGATGTTAAAATGGAAAATCACATCATCTGATGAACATAAGCTCGTTCGTGATTATTTACTTCACGACCGAGCTTTTTCTAATCGTTTATTAAAAGAATTGAAGAAAAGTGGCAAAATACTAGTTGAAGGTGAACCAGTAACAGTCAGACACTCACTTAGGTCAGGTCAAATCTTAACAGTTCACATGCCTATTGAATCTGTAAATGAAAATTTAAAACCAATAGAAATGAATTTAAATATAGTTTATGAGGACGACTTTTTACTTACTATAAATAAACCTAGAGGACTATCCGTACTACCAAATATGAATGATGAGGTGACTTTGGCGAATGGATTAGTCGACTATTATCTCCAAAATCATATCAAAAGCACAGTGCATATCGTAACTAGAATAGATAAATGGACATCAGGTCTCGTTTTAATTGCTAAAAACAAATATATTCACTATTTGCTTTCCAAACAAAACATTCATAGAGAATATAGAGCTATTATAGAGGGCAAGATTCAAAAGGAAATAGGAACGATTGATCTACCTATCGCTAGAAATTTACCATCTATTATTGAACGCAAGGTGGATGTTAATGGAAAAAGAGCGACCACCCATTTTCAAGTTTTAAAAGAAATGAATGATCGCTCTCTTATTGCTGTTACGTTAGATACTGGCAGGACCCACCAGATCAGAGTTCATTTTTCATATATGGGTCATCCTTTAATTGGGGGATGATTTGTATGGTTCGACACAACGGAGTATAAATGGCCAGGCATTGCATGCTCGTCTGCTAAAGTTTAAACATCCCATAAATAGCAAGGTCATATCATGCGTTGCCTCATACCCCAGTGAAATTCAAGAGTTATTGATTTAATTTTCCGATTCAAACATAAAGCTTTTTTGTCTTGAACGTACGTTTAGAATTAAACCAATTGCCGCCATATAAACGAGGAGTGACGTACCCCCATAGCTCATAAAGGGTAGAGGTAACCCTGTTAACGGCAGTAACTGAACAGACATACCGATGTTTTGGAAAATCTGATAGGTAAACATTCCGACAATTCCAACGGCTAAATATGTGCCAAAAGGGTCTTTAGTCTCTAAAGCTATTTGAATAATGCGGTAGATCATTAAGAAGTATAAAACGACTAAAATACTTGCACCGACAAATCCAAATTGTTCAGCTACGGCTGTGAAAATCATGTCTGTGTGCCTTTCAGGAATCCAAACTTGGTAGTTCATACTTCCTTTACCTGACAATTGCCCAGATCCGATGGCAAGCATTGATTTTATAGATTGCATGGCGGCTCCATCTGTATAAAGATGTGGATTATCCCATGCTTTAATACGATCGGCAACGTGATCAAATGATGTCTCATCCTCAATAAATGAAATAAAAGTATCAGGGTTGGCGAAATATAACATAAATAATGAGGCAATGATCACGAAGGCTGTACCGAATAAAGTTAATATCGTTCGCCAGCGAATACCAGAGATAATGATTAAAAAATGCCGCAATAGATAATATAACTAACGAAGAACCAATATCAGGTTGAATCGCTATTAATAGGAAGACAGGCAGCGTTAAGATTAAAATTTTTCCTAATAAAAATAAATCATATTGTAAATCTTTTTTGGTCCATTTTTCATTATGACTTGTAATCACATGGGCTAAAGCTACAACTAAGAATACTTTAACAAACTCTGATGGTTGTAAAGTGGTACCTCCAAATTTGTACCAACGAAGAGCGCCGTTGTTCTCCCAGGCCCAAGGTAAGAAGTGTAGCCCTGCTAGCATGAACACACCTAGTATATATAACGGCCATGCAAACTTACGGTAGCGGTCAAAATCAAGAACCATAATTGCTGCGATCCCAATGGAACTTATGATAAACCAGATAAGTTGTTGCCTAGCATAACCGCTATAAAAAGATGGATAGGCTTCCCCAAGTGTATATAAAGTAAAAATACTTATTCCAACAATTAAAATTATAGTGGTGACTAGAAAGGTGTCTAATCGTGGTCTTGTGTTTTGATTATCCATTTCAATCTCCCTTAATACGGTTTCTCTCTATAATCATAATACGTTAATTTAGTTTATTTTAAAATAGGGAATACTTACAAAGAGAAGATTTAACACATTTTTTGAATTTTAGTTGGCATCTCAAATGGTTTTATATAAAATGATACATAATGATTTCGTCTGAAGGAGGGGACTGACTTGGAAATGCAACAAAATCATAAAAGTTTAGAATACGAAGCGATTATCGCTAAAATATATCAAGCATTAGAAGAAGACTCAATCGATCGATTTCGATCTGAATTTTGGAGCTCCACCCATACGATCAGGCGAATATTTTCTGAATTTATTAAAAGAAACTAGATTACAGATTTATACGTATTTGTCGCCAGATGAAATGGCTGAAATCATTGAGCACTTTGAATTAGAAGATGTCAGTGAAATTATTACTGAAATGAACCCAAGGTTTGCGGCTCAAATTTTCGATGAGTTATCGACAGATGATGCTGTTGATATAATGAATATACTCGAGAGAAACCAAATTGCCAGCTATTTAACGTTAATGAACAGAGAAGAAGCTAAAGAGATTAAAAATCTCCTACATTACGAAGAACGTACAGCTGGTAGTATTATGACGACTGAATATGTCGTTGTAAATCAAAACATGACCATTAGACAGGCTATGTTGCATCTGCGTGATGAAGCGCCAGATGCCGAGACCATTTACTATGTTTTGTCATTGATGATGATAAAAGGTTGGTTGGCGTCATATCTTTACGTGATTTAATCATTTCAGAAGAAGATTGGGTTGTTAGTGATGTCATGAGTGAACGTGTTGTTTATGCTTCGGCTGGAGATGATCAAGAGTCGATTGCTAAACTAATGCGTGATTATGATTTTCTTGCATTGCCAGTTGTAGATTTCAAGAAACATTTGTTAGGGATTATCACCGTTGATGATATTTTAGATGTTATGGATGAAGAAGCGAGCGATGACTATTCAAAGCTTGCGGCCGTAACGGATATGGATCGTAATGACTTAAGTGCTATTGATGCTGCTAAAAAGCGTCTGCCATGGTTAATTATTTGTTATTTTTAGGGATGATTACTGCAACCTTAATTGGACAATTCGAGGAGACGATTGCGGAGGTAGCGTTATTAGCCGTCTTTATCCCATTAATTGCCGGAATGGCTGGTAATACAGGCACGCAGGCACTTGCCGTAACTGTTCGCGGTATTGCTACTGGCGACGTTATGAGTGAAGGAGCCATGAAACGTTTAATGCGAGAAACGTTAACAGGGTTAATAACAGGTGTTATTTGCGGAGTAACCATCATTTTAATTGTTATTGCTTGGCAAGGTATAGACCAATTATTCTTAGGGGTCGTTGTTGGTGTATCGATCATGGCATCTCTAATTGTTGCTACAATAGCAGGTTCCTTCTTACCTTTACTCATGCATAAACTGAACATTGACCCTGCTGTCGCTAGTGGACCATTTATTACAACCATTAATGATATTATTTCAGTCATCATTTACTTTGGATTAGCAACGACGTTTATGGAATACCTAACTTGAATCATAAATACTCAATCTTTATTAAAATATGGATTGAGTATTTATTATTTTTATATAAAATAGGACTAGGTACTAATATTTAATCATAAAAAATGTATTAGAAATCAGGAGGCGGAATAAATGAACTTTTCTTTAGAAGGTCGCACGTATGTCGTGATGGGTGTTGCAAACAGACGGAGTATTGCTTGGGGGGATTGCTCAATCATTACACGATGCAGGAGCACGTCTAGTTTTCACTTATGCCAATGAGCGTTTTGAGAAACCTGTACGCGACTTAGCGGACACATTAGACCGTGATGATTCATTATTTTATGAGTGTGATGTTACATCAGATGAAGCAATTGAGAAAACTTTTTCTGAAATAAAGAATGATGTAGGTGTGATTCATGGACTAGCTCACTGTATCGCTTTTGCGAAGAGAGAAGAGTTAAAAGGTGAATTTTTAAATACATCTCGAGAGGGCTTTCATTTAGCGCATGATATAAGCGCATTTTCATTAGCAGCCGTGTCACGTGCAGCGAAAGATGTTATGACAGAAGGCGGTAGTATCTTAACGCTTACCTATTTAGGCGGCGAACGTGTCGTTGAGAATTACAATGTCATGGGTGTTGCAAAAGCTAGTTTAGATGCAACGATGCGTTACCTTGCTAATGACCTCGGTAAGTATGGTGTACGCGTTAACGCTATTTCTGCTGGGCCAATTCGTACAGTTTCAGCTAAAGGTGTGGGCGACTTCAACGCGATCTTAAAAGAGATTGAAGAACGTTCTCCACTACGTAAGCCAGTAACTAAGGAAGAAGTAGGCGATGCGGCTTACTTCTTAATGAGTGATTTATCACGAGGTGTTACAGGTGAAATCATTCATGTTGATTCAGGCTACAATATTCTAGGATATTAATGATATCTGAACTCCGAACTAATTTATTGGTTCGGAGTTTTTTCAATTTAAAGCGTATCTCACAGAATTGGGTGTTTGTGCATAATATGGGGTTAGAATCATAAGAAAGGAGTATGTCAGATGGAGAAGCGTCATATCAAACCTTTATTATATATTGACCAAAAACATAACCCTGAGCCTGAATTGACATCCCAAACCTTTTATTATAGTGCTTATCAAAATACTGAAGAAAAGAGACAAGAAAAGGAAGCGCAGGCAGCAAGTGAGTCTAGCCGTAGCCGTTTTCAATCACTATCTAAAAGCGATAAATTAGATTACATTCTGAACTTGCAAGAAACACTTCCGCCATTAAAGTGCAGACTGTTAACTAAAGAGGGCGCCTTAACTGGAATCATTGAAGAGATGAAAGGTGATACGATTGTATTCATTTCGAGAGAACTACCTAGAAGACGTACGATGAATAAAGAGGATCTACTAGATATTCAGATTGTAGGGTTTTAAGATGGGGCATTGAAGTGAGTTAATCATAATATTAGCTCGCTTTATTTTTAAAAATATTGAAGATAATATCGATAAAATGTATTCAGTTTTGTAAATTTATCAAAGCTAAAAAATGGAGCTGCTTCGTATTGGAGCAGCTCCATTTTTGTGTAAAAAACATGGCCTTCAGTCTAGTTAATCGCATCGACTGCTGGTAAGCATGTCACGTGGCAGAAGCATTTTAAGTCGACATTGATGCAGATTCCAGTCGTTCTTAGATTAGCTGTTTTTGATGGGTTGGATCTTTAGGGTTTCGATCCGAGTCAGCTGGATCACGAAGTAATTCTAATACTGCGCAATCATCATCGTAGACTTTCTTAACGCGGAAGAAGAAGCTACCTATTACCGTATGCTGCTGGTCATTTAAAACACCATACCCTTTAAATGGTTTACACTCACAATATAGTAAAACAGGTACTGTGTCTAAACCGGATGGTGACGTAGTATCCCCCAATAAATCCTCAATCGATTGCTTACAGCTAATGTCGCACTCGTGTTCGACGATGTCATTTTGTGCATCAACAATCTGACGTAGAATATCGCTTACACAGTTGTCAGAATGTTCTTTCCCTTTACAAGACATTGTCATTCTCCTTTCTTAGTCATATGACCTTTCTTACGTTATTAATCTATGCATTTGACCTGATAGGGTGTGGGCAATTGATGGTTTTTTAAATTTTTCTTAGGCAATATCACATTTTCTAAACCTAAAAATGTAATTGTTTACCCGATTCATGCCAAATCCATAATGTTAATCAAACAACTTAAATTCTTAAAATTCTTTATAGTAGGTCAAGCGACCATGCCCTTCGATGTTGGTTGAATATACTATTATCGTACATTTACGAAGAGGGAGTGAATGGTAATGTCTGATGAAAGAAAAGAACTGCATGTTAAAGATTTAGTTGTAAGAGCTGATAACGTTATGTTTGAACGTCCTAATCGCAACCGTGATCGTGATTTCTTGTTCGGTCCACGTCGTCGTAGAGAAGAAGAAATGGAAATGAACGAAGATCACGTCATGGAGGAAGAATCAACAATGGAGGAAGCTGAAGAGGACCATCATGAAGAGGATCACGATGATGATCATCGTGACCGCAGGCCACCATTTTTCTGGATGTAGATTTTTTGAACTCGTATGGCTCCATACGAGTTCTTTTTACATATTTTTAACGAATACCTAATATAATAAGGGGGATTTAATATGAAATGGCTACACGATTTAGAGAAGATATTAATAGAAATTGGAAAGCAAACTGAAAAAAGGGAGGTAAGGAATATAAACATTTAACAGAATGGGATACTAAATTAGCCAAGGATCTTCAAAACTTAGAGAAGTTCGGTAAAGAGTTTG
Organism: Piscibacillus salipiscarius JCM 13188; assembly: GCF_001311865.1. GTDB lineage: Bacteria > Bacillota > Bacilli > Bacillales > Alkalibacillaceae > Piscibacillus > Piscibacillus salipiscarius. The sequence continues at coordinate 62,017 of NZ_BBCD01000016.1, read as the reverse complement.
AAAGTTGGTTTGATGGGAAATAACGGACATAAATGATTAAGCGTTCACGAATAATCTAATAGAAAAAGGGAAATGATATAACAAGGAGGGAAAAATCATGGGTTATATCGCACCTGTCGATTTTCATCAGTACCGTCAATATCATAATCGCCATATTTCAAAAAGTCATAAACAGGAATTAACATTAGAGCGTGTTTTTAGAGCTGAGTTTCAAAAAGTTAAACGGCAAAAAGATACCTACGATGACGAATTAAAAGTCAAGCCCGTTCCAAAACTATCAATTTATCAAACAAAGACATCTAAATACACAACTATGAATCCTGATGATTTAGCAGATATAACAGGAAAAGGTCAGAACTTTAGCGAATCTGTATAGTAACGACAAGTACAAGGAGTAAATTCTGATGCAAATGATGCAGCTCAATGATAATTGTTATGTATTCATGAGTTCTGTTAATGTCGGGTTTATACATCGTGAAAATCAAGGCATGTTAATTGATGCAGCCATTGACCGTTCTGCGATACGTAAAGTAGTGCGCCAGCTTGACGAAAAACCTACCTATTACACATCTGCTTATAACACATGCACATGCTGATCATTACGGAGGCGCAGCTTATTTAGTTAAACAATATGGTGTTAAAGTAATCGCACCTACATTTGAGAGGGCTATTATAGAAAATCCCATTCTCGAACCAACTTATTTATTCTCTGGAAATGATCCATTAGATGAACTGAGAAATAAATTTTTAGAAGGACCAGAGGTAAAGGTTGATATTGAGATTGAGGAAGGGTATCAGAAAGTAGATAAATTTGAGTTTGAAGCGATCGCAACACCAGGCCATAGTTATCACCAACTAGCAATTAATATTTATGACACTTTGTATGCTGCTGACAGTTATTTTGGTAAAGAAGAAATAAAGAAACATAAAATACCTTACATTACTAGTGTTGATAAAGCAGTTAAAAGCCTTGAAAAATTAAAAACTGTTCAAGTTAAAGGTGCTGTGCCAGGGCACGGTCCATATGAACAACAATTTGTTGAAACGATTGAGGCTAACATAGACTACCATCAGATGTTACTAGAAAAAGTGTATGGAGAAATTGCAGAAAAACCTACCGTCTCTCACGAAGAAATTGTAGCAAGAATGTGTACGATGATGAAGGTTAAAAGTGACTTACTTGGTCCATTTCTCCTTTTTAGAACGGCTGTAACAGCCTATATCACCGCTCTTATTAACGAAGATAGAATTGAACACTATATCAAAGATTTTCGCTGGATCTTTAAAGTAAAAGAGGAAGGGAGCTAGTATGGCATCACATACAGCCCTTCCTCTTTGTTGTATTCTGCATACATGACTTCTTCAATTGTTAATCCTTGACCTTTAATTTCATCAATTACTTGTTGTTCATCCCACTCAATTTCTAATAAATTTTCTTTTACTAGTTCTCCATCAGTAATGATTGCCATTGGTAAAATGGTCTCTTGAGGAGGAGCTTTAAAAAATTCGTTTGTTGGTGTTTGATATATATACTTTTTTAGGACATTGATTGAACCATTAGTCTCAAATATTGCATATTCCACTTCTTGAATCGAGAATATATCTTTATCCCTTAGTAAGTGCATTAATTGATTGACATCTAATTTATTCTTTTCATAACATCCCGCTGGATTTTTCCTTTACGTATAACTATGGCAGGGCTCCCCTCTAATAAAGATCTCGAACGTCTATATTTCTGAGTAACCCATTCTGTTGTATAGATAAGTGCTCCCCATATCGTTATCGCAAATATAACTTGAGAAATTCCTACTTCAGGATCATAAAGTCCATTACCAACTAACTCACCTAATACTAAAGCTGCGATAAAATCAAAAGCTGTGATTTGTGTAATTTGGGATTTACCTAATACTTTTGTTAAGACAAAAGAGCAAGAAACCCTACTAAGCTTTCAACTAGGATTTTTACAAAATTCATATCCATATGATTCACCATCCCGAAAGAAAAGTGCACAAGCTTTTATACATTATGGCCAACGTCTAATCGATACATACTTAATAATAAGAAAAAGCTGACGGCATTGTTCCGTCAGCTTAGTTCTTTAATCATTGTTACATGAGGAATTCCAGCATCCATAAACTCATCAGAAATCGTTTCGTAACCAATTCGTTTATAAAATTCTTCCGCATGTGTCTGTGCATTTAATTTTGCTTTTTTGACCTTTTGTGAGACTAAATAATCTTCCATTTCTTGAATGATTTGTTGTCCATAATGCTTACCGCGTAATTCTTTCAGAACACAGATTCTTTCGAATTTACCGTAATCGTCTAATAGTCTTAGGCGACTAGCAGCAACGGGTTTTTCATCTAAATATCCAACAAAATGAACTGCTTCACTTTCGTGTTCATCTACTTCAATTTCTGGCGGCACGTTCTGTTCTTTAATAAATACTTCCGACCGAACCTGATAGGCATCTTCCAACTGTTCTTTTGTGTCAACTAGTTTAATATTCATTTAGTTACGACCTAGTTTAAATGTTTCATAAACAGTCCAAGAACCATCTTCTAATTGGTATAACAATTGGAAGCGATCAATATGGTCTTGTAAGTCGAATTCTAACATTCTCATACTACCGTACACATCTGAATGCTCGTCCTCTGATAAATCTTGACTGATTGTAATATGAGGCACAAAAGCGAATTGTTGTGATACAGGAAACTTACCTTCATTCATTTTTTGATTTAAACTTGTTAAAGTGTCATTTGGCTCAACCTTTAAATAAACTGTGTTTGTAACAGGACTAAATGAGCTAACCTTTTTAATCTCAATATCAAATGGGTTAGTTTCTGCAGCAATTCGATCGAGTTCAGACGTAATGTCTTTAATCTCATCTGGAGTTGCTTCAAAACGTTCTTTTAACGTAATATGTGGCGGAATTTTATTATATCTCGGATCATATCTCTTTCTGTAAGAGTTAGCGATGTCTTGAATTTCTTTAGATGGAAAAACTGCGATTCCGTAGTTTAATGTTGACATGTAATTCCCTCCTAATTAATAATCTTAGCGTATCATATAAGGTCTATTTTCTATTATAACAAAAAACAATTAATGTTTCCTCAATCTATAGACTCAATTGTTAAAAATTTTCTTAATGGCCTCAGGTAAATCTTTCTGCCATTGCTTCCAAGTGTGTTTACCTTCTAATTCTTTATACACATAATCATTAACGAGATCTTCTAACATGTTATTAAGTTCTCGGTTAGGGGATAGAAAGTCTTCGGTGCCATCTTTTGTAGTAGGAACTTCTGTTTCATCAAGTCCAATTGTATGATAAATCGTCATGTTTGCTATTTCATTAGATTCTTTAACAGCTTCTATCACTCTGTCATCGACGTAAGGGGATTGCATGATGACTTTACCAAAGTTATTCGGATACTTGATGGCTGTCATTAAGGACAATGTACCTCCTAAAGAATCCCCCATTAAAACACGTGTTGAACCGACATGATAACTAGGCAATTCCTTTTCAAGCATCGGAATCACTTCAAAGACTAAAAATTTCATATAGGCATCATTTTTCGCCATCAGGATGATATTTATCCCAACGATCGTAACGATCTTTATAATGTATACCTGCAAAGATTGTATTTTCAATTTCACTTTTACTGTGTAAACGATCGCTAACAGTAGCGGCTCGTCCTAATTGATAATAATCGTCACCATCTTGCATGATGCAAATGTGATACTTATAAAGAGGTGAGAAGTTTTCTGGCTTATAAATTTTAATAACAAATGTTTCATCTAAATATTGACTCTTAATTTCCTTATCCAACATCGTACCCTGTCTACCCAAAATTAAACCTCCATCTGTAGCGTTGCAAGTTGTATAAAGAACTTTCAAAATAATTTTATCACAAATAAAATAGATATCGAACTTTAAGCAACTACAAATATATTCTGATAAATTAGTTAAATTAATCAAACCTTAGAAATTTGTCCAGTGATATAATAGTTATATAAGGGGGTATGACGATGACGGTGCATTCTCATATTAATAGTAAGGAAATTGAACAGGCTGCAAGAGACAGGTTGCAAGAACGAGGAGTGTCCATTCGTGATATTGCAGATGTCGTTTATTTAATGCAACACCCTTATCATTCATCGCTTACTATTGATGACTGTATTGAAAGTGTCGATCGCGTACTAGAGAAAAGAGAAATCCAACACGCTATCTTAGTTGGAGTGGAATTAGATGTATTGGCAGAAAAAGAGCTTTTATCTGAACCACTTCAATCATTAATTGCTAAAGATGAAGGTCTTTTTTGGAGTAGATGAAACCATTGCTTTAGGTGCTGCACTAGGTTACGGAAGTATTGCCGTTACCACCTATGGTCACCTAGACAAACAAAAGTTGGAGTAATAGAAAGATTAGATACAAAAGAAGGGGAACGTTGCCACACGTTTTAGACGATATCATTGGAAGTATTGCTGCGAATGCTTCTAGCCGTATTGCACATAGGTATAGAGATCTTTTAGATGGAATGACAGAGGAAGATTTAATTATTCAAGATGAGGAAGACCGGCTGTAATGATTAATATAATAATAAGAAGTGCCTACCCCCAATAAAAGGTTACGGTAGGCGTTTCTCTTTTAAGATTAAAGCTTACTTAAGCACAATTCGATTGCGTTATTCAAATCCGTTTGTGACCAGCTTGCAAGTTGGGGCTGCTCAATCGCCATCTCATGTGAAGGTGGAATGTGAATAAACCCAGCTTGATCAACTAACCCGGTTGTCTTGGCATAATGTAGAGCTTGATACATGACATGATTACATAAATATGTTCCAGCACTATTTGAAATTGACGCTGGATAACCATGCTGTTTCATAATACCGACCATCTCATAAATGGGTAATGTCGAAAAGTATCCATCTGGACCATCATCTACAATTTTCTCCCCTGATGGTTTGTAGCCTTGGTTGTCTTCTGGACCATCATTACAATTAACCGCTATTCGTTCTGGTGTTATGTGCCTCCGATTACCAGCCAGACCTAATGCTACCACAACATTTGGCTTCACTTCCTCAATCGCCTTAACCATCTCCTGTCCTGAATGATTAAAATCAACAGTTAATATACGACTTGTTATTTCATATTCATCGATGGTTTTACCATTCAAATATTGAGCAATTTCCACTGTTGGGTTTTTCTTAAACATCAAGAACGGCTCAAAGCCAGTAAGTAAAATTTTTTTCAAAATTTATATCCCCCCTTATAGATGTCTTAAATACCTTGTAGGGTTTTTTCATTAAATAAACATATAACCACCAACATTAATCTAGTTTATTATGGGTGTTTTTTTACAATAAATAGGAAGAAATGACGTTCTTTAGTTGTGGAACCCTAGTTAATTCTTTTAATTCTAAACAACATGATAGATACTATTTATTAAATTTTATGAATAATAATTCATTTTTCAGATAATTAATCATATAGTTCTACTTAAATTGGGACATGTTTACCATATTAAGGTTAACCATCTAATACTTAGTAATCATTTCCATTTTTAAGGAAAAAATTCGACAATATTTGACAGAAAATGTTCTTCTCTTTCTATTATATTAACACTAACAATCAAGATTCTACATTAGAAATTTTTACAGGAAGGAGGATTGCTAAATTACAACAGGACTCTTCATAGTTTTTAAAAATTGGGAGGAGGAAATTCATTGTCTAGATGGGTTAAATTGATCGTTTCATTGACACTAATATGGACGATGGCAATGCCAAGCATGGTATTTGCCGAACCAGGTAATGCATCTACTTCATTGAAAGAGTCAACTAAGACAGTTCAACAAAAATCAGTAAACGATTGACTCAAGAATTCAATGCAGAAGAAAATGTGACATTCTTAGTCAAATTTAAAGAAAAGGCTGATGTACAAAAAGTAGCTAAAGAAGCAAAGAATAAAGCACAGAAAAATGGTCTAACTTCATTTAATGCGGAATTGCAACAACGTTCGTCTGTCATATCAGAATTAAAAGCAACTGCAGATATTTCTCAGGCTAACGTTAAGAATTTCTTAGAAGAGGCAAAGCAAGAAGGTGTGGTTAAAGATTACCATTCTTACCATATTGTTAATGCTATTGCTGTTACTGCCAATAAAAGGTGGCTGAGAAACTAGCATCTTTCAATGAAGTTGAAAAACTATTACCTAACGAAACTAGACAATTAAATAAAGTTTCAGTAGATTCGGATGCTAAAAAATAGAATCCGAAATTACTAATGTAGAATGGAACGTTGAACAAGTTAATGCACCAGAAGTATGGGATATGGGTATTGACGGGTCAGGTATCGTAGTTGCTGCTCTTGATACAGGTGTTCAGTGGGATCACCCAGCATTAAAAGAAAAATACCGTGGCTATGATGCATCAACTGATGAGGTTGATCACACCTACAGTTTCTACGATCCAGTTTATGGTGAAGAAGCTGCATATGACGATCATGGACATGGTACCCACGTTACAGGTACTATGGTAGGTAGTGAGCCTGACGGATCAAACCAAGTTGGGGTAGCCCCGGGAGCTCAATTTATTGGAGTTAAAATATTCAACTCTAGTGGAAGTGGTTCTGATGTGGATATCCTAGCTGGTGGTGAATGGATATTAGCTCCAGGTGGAGATGTAACTAAAGCTCCAGATGTTGTGAACAACTCTTGGGGTGGCGGTCCTGGTTTAGACGAATGGTATCGTGATGTTGTTAAAGCTTGGAGAGCTGCAGGAATTTTCCCAGAGTTCTCAGCTGGTAATACAACACTTACGAACCCAGGCGGTCCAGGGTCAGTTGCTGTACCTGCAAATTATCCTGAATCTTTTGCAACAGGTGCAACTGATAGTGATAATAACTTGGCAAGCTTCTCTTTAGAAGGTCCATCTCCATACGATGAGATCAAACCAGATATTTCAGCTCCTGGCGTCAACATCCGTTCTTCAGTTCCAGGCGGTGGATATGAAGGTGGTTGGAATGGAACGTCTATGTCAGGGCCAGCAGTATCTGGTGTCGCAGCATTATTGTTAGAAGCTAATGCTGGCTTATCTGTTGATGACATGGAAGAAATTTTAATGTCAACAGCAACTCCGTTAACAAACAGTGAATATCCAGAATCACCAAACAATGGTTTTGGTTCTGGTTTAGTTGATGCTTATAACGCAGTTTCATCTGTAATGGATGGTTTAGGTACAATTGAGGGTGCTGTTACTATGGAAGGTGAGGATGAAGAAGCGCCTACTTTTGAACATGATGCACCTGAACAAGCATTCTCCGAAATGGATTTAGATTTATCTATACAAGCTAGTGACAACGTAAGTGTAACGTCTGTTGAAGTTAGCTATGTTAACGAAAACGGTGACGAAAACACAGTTGAAGCTACTCGTACTGAAGGTAACTTTAAATCCGGAATATTCGAGGCGACTATTCCTGGAGAAGATGTATTAGAAGGTGAATTGACTTACTCAATTACTGTCAGTGATTTTGGCGGTAATGATGTTGTAAGTGATGACTATACTGTTGCAATCGATTCAGGAATTACGGTCGGTTACTCAAGTGATTTTGAGGATCCTGCAATAGGTTGGCAAGTATATGGTGACAATATCTCTTGGGAGCGTGGTGAGCCGACGTCAGGTCCAGGAGAGGCAGTTTCTGGTGAAAATGTTTATGCAACTGGTTTAAGTGGTGATTACAACAATAGTGAAAACTCAACCTTGTTAATGCCTCCAATTGATTTACCGGAAGGCGACTCTTTCTTACAATTTGAAAGCTGGTATAACATTGAATCTGGTTGGGATTATGGTAATGTCTTTATTTCACAAGACATGGAAAACTGGGAGTCATTACAAGAGTTAACTGGTGATGATGAAGCGTGGAATACAATGGAGCTTGATCTATCTGAATATGCTGGTGAACGTGTCTATATAGCATTTAACTTAGATTCAGATAGCATTATTACTAGAGCGGGTTGGTATATCGATGATGTAACCTTAACCGATACTTCAATCGGTGGTAATAAAGCATCAATCCAGCCTAAGAAAATAATCGATAAAGCTAAGAAAGATGCTCCAGAAGTAGATCCGTCTAAGATTGAACCACTTATGAAGAAACCAGCTTCTGATTCGTTAGAATTAAATGATGAAGAAGTAAGCAACCTTCCACTTGGTGCGCAGGTTTCTGTACTTGAAAGTGGCAAGTCAGTAAATACAAATCCAGCTGATGGAAGTTTCTCATTCGTACATCCAGCAGGTGAGTTTACAGTTAAAGCTGAAACTTATGGTTTCGCTTCAGAGGAACAATCGGTAAACTTAGAAGCGGATGAAACGGTAACAGCTAATTTTGTTTTAGAAGAATTACCTCAAGCAACATTATCGGGTCAAGTTACTAGCGCAAACTCTGGTAACCCTGTAGAAGGGGCAACGTTACTATTGGTAGAAGATGCTAACGTTGATCCAGTACAAACAGATGCTAACGGTAATTATGATCTAACAGCATACGAAGGAACCTATACTCTTAAAGTCTATGCTCAAGGTTTCCACGGTGACGAGTTCGAGGTTAATCTCGATGGTGACCAAGAACTTAACATTGAATTGGAGCCGATGTACACTTACCCAGGTGGTGAAATTGGTTACGATGATGGCACAGCTGAAAACGCTCGTGCATTCTATGATGCGGGCAATAAGTGGGCTGTTAAGATGTCTCTTCCTGAAGGGGAGGACGAAGCTGTCGTAACTGATGGTGTCTTCCAATTCCACGGAACAGATTGGCCTAGTCCAGGCGGAACTGAATTCGCCGTAGAAGTTTGGGATGCTAGTGGTTCTGATGGTTTACCTGGTGAAAAATTAGCAGGACCTATTGATGCTGAGGCTATTAGAGACTTAGATCAGTGGACAGTTGTTGATTTACGTGAATATAACATTCAAGTAGATGGTGACTTCTACATGGTCTATGTACAAACGGGTGCTAACCCTAATGTACCAGGGCTAGCAACTGATGAAAGTAGTCCAAATGCTGAAAGAAGTTATCAGTCTGTAGGTGGTACGTGGTCACCATCTCCTGCTGCTGAAGGTAACTACATGATCAGAGCTCGTGTAGATTACGCAGTAGAAGACGTCCAAATCACCAATCCATCTAGTGGATTAATTACAAATGAAACTGAAATTACAGTAGAAGGTACTGCTTCACCAACTACGACAGTTCAACTATTAAATAACGGAGAAGAAGTTGGATCAGTTGAAATTGGTGAAAATGGCGAATTCAGTATGCCAGTTCAATTAGAAGAAGGAAATAATGACCTTCAAGCTATTAATATTGTTAATGGTGAACAGGCTAATGAATCTGATGTTGTATCGGTAACCCTAGATACAGCAGCACCTGAGATAACTATTGATAACCCTAGTGATGGTGATCTATTAAATAGTGAAACCGTAACTGTTGAAGGTCAGATAAGCGATGACCATTTAGACTCAGTATTGGTTAATGGTCAAGAAGCAACTGTTGAGGATGGTCAATATTCTAAACGAATCATCTTAGATAAAGGTGTTAATGTCATTGAAGTTGAAGCTTCTGATAAGGCAGGTAACACATCCAGTCAGTCAATAGAAGTAGAGGCGGATTACACTGCACCTGAAATTGAGAATCTTACACCAACAGAAGATCAAACAGTTGAGGCTGGTGAAACAGTGATCATTGAGTTTGATAGTGAAACAGACTTAGATGCTAGATTCTCAATCCTAATGCCATTAACATTTGGTGTCCAAAATGCAACTGAATTGCCAATGATGGAAATGGAAGATGGCCATTACATCGGTTACTGGACAGCACCTAAAGGATTAGAAGCAGAAGGAGCTGTTATTCAAGTAAAAGCTACTGATGAATTTGGAAACCAAACACTTAAACAAGCTGAGGGTAAAATTACAGTAGTTGAAGATGATAATGGTAATGGAAATGGGAAAGGAAAAGGAAAGGGTAAAGGTAAAAGTAAAGGCAAAGGGAACGGACTTGGCCTTGGTTTATATAAAGGAAATGGTCCAAGCCTTTGGTAAGATTACACATTAATAAGCCATAGCAAAAAGGGTGTAGAGTGAATTGCTCTACACCCTTTTTTGAGTAAAGATATGTAATTTCCACCCTTAAGTAATTAATTAGAATATTTTGTATGTTAAAATAATATTAAGTTTTAGTTAACGGGGGAGAGAAAATGAACGATTACATAGAACAGGAGCTTAATAGATTAAGGGCAAAGAAATCTATTTTATTAGCTGAGCTAGGACAATCAGTTTATTATCAATATAGAATTGGGCAAATTTATAGTGAAGAATTAAGTGACATCAGTCAGGAAATTACTGAATTAGATCAAAATATATTTAAGCTTCAAACCCAAAATACTGGTGATTATGAACAATTCTGTGGTTGTGGACACCTGATAAATAATAGAGATCAATATTGTTCTAATTGCGGAAGTGAGGTGCAAAAACAGACGAATACTGCGTTTCCAACTTGCACTCAATGCGGAGTAGAGGCGATGAGTAGGGCTGTTTTTGCTATGCATGTGGCACAAAGTTAAATGAGCAGGAGGGGGTTCGGTGATTTACTGTACTAAATGTGGTACCGGAAACCCTAATCAAGCTATTTATTGCATAGAAGATGGACATGCTTTACATCAATCAATGCAAACGGGTTTAACAAAACAAACAAGTGACATGGTTTGTCATAATTGTGGTTCCGATCAAGTGAGTGGTGCCCAGTATTGTTATTTCTGCGGTGAATCGTTTGAGTGTGTCATACATAAAGTACCAGAAAGAGTTAAACCTAAGGATCATAATATAAAAATGAACGATTTTAAAAGGCCTTTATTACTAGCTATACCTTTTGCTTTGTTATGTATCGTTTTTTATACGTCTTTTCTGCATTTTCATTATCACTAACAGACAATCACTCATATGCAGAACCCTTCCAACATGATATGGAAGACTTTGAACAAGTTCAATGGGGGGGTGTCGTATCGTTATTTACTAGATTCTTATCAAATGATGAAGTTAGAGGCAACAGAAGGGGCGCAACAGATGAACTGGAGCCCTACTGTTATTTCTGCTCTGTCACCAGTAGATATAATGTTATTGGGCAACTTGGGAGAAGTCTATGTAACATTTGATGAAGTTACAAATCAAAAAACTTCAGAAACATTGACAAACCATACTATGGAATCAAAGCTCGGACTTTCTTTTTATTTGATTATAACGGTCATCACGATTGCATTAGCTGGTATGCTTTATGCATTTAGAGTTAAAGTTTCAGATGAAAAAGATTGGCTTATTCAGACGATTTCCTTTAGTTTTATTTACAGTATCATGATGTGGGTTCTTAGTATTTTAACAGATTATTCAATGGAAAAAGGGTATCAAACTGTGAATGAGGTTACGAATTATTCTTATCAATCATGGGGAGTAATGTGGAAAAGCTTTTTAATTAGTTTTGTAGTGCTTTTATCCGTGTTATCTTTCAAAAAGGTATGAAAGCTCAATCTGTTTACGCTAAAGGTGTTAAACTCGCCTCTTTAGCAGCTGTAACAATTATGAGCTTATATTTAATATTAAGTGGACTTATTATAGGTAATGTACAAGAAGAAGTTTTTATCAAGTTCTTATTGGTTCATCTCTAATTTCTGGTCTAGTATTAATCGTTCAATTATCAGTATATATGCTGAATTTATCCTTTTTAAATACATTTGAAATGAGCGGCGGAGATTTTAATCCAGAACACTTTCAATATCAAATACTTCAGACAGTTGATTCAAGTTTAAATAACCGATTAATCCAACAAGGTTTTGTGTATCTAGAAAACTACTTATGGATGATGCTTGTTATTACAATTTTAGTCATTTTATTGTACTCCTTGTCCTTTAGAAAATTCACACGAAAAATCAAACTAAGACCATATTAGTTTATAGTGGTTTTATATCTTTAATTTTTACTGGATTAACTTACGCATCTAATTTTAGTTATAGTATTGTAAGAGCAGAATTTAATGAACATTATGTGATTGGGTTTTCATTAATAACTTTATTACTTGTATCAATCTTCCTTAGTTTAATAACTAGTTTGGTTGGAACTAAATTAATGAAAATAAGTAAAAAGAATTAACTTACCAAACCGAATTATAGCTCATAAGACCTAGTTAAAGTATTTGATGTAGGTATTGTGTCTAATCTAAGTGGACTCAGTTCAATTATGAACTGGGTCTTATTGTTTATGAAAAAAGTTTAGATAAATAAAATATAAAATTATAATAGTTTGATTATATAAAATTATTTAAGTTATCTTGAAATTCTGATAATTTAGGGGTAAAATACTGTCTAGAAAAATGAATAGGGGAGGTTACGGGATTGAATGGTATTTATTTAGCTTTAATTGGTTTTGTTGTGTTCTTTTTTGGTTATCGTTTTTATTCGAAGTACATTGCAGAAAAAGTTTATAAACTTGATCCAAATTTCAAAACCCCAGCGCATGAATATAAAGATGGGGTCGACTTTGTCCCGACTAACAAATTTGTACTATGGGGGCACCACTTTACTTCTGTAGCAGGTGCGGCTCCTATTGTTGGACCAGCTATTGCGGTATATTGGGGCTGGTTACCAGCGTTTTTTATGGGTTATTCTTGGTACTGTTTTTGCTGCAGGTGTGCACGATTCAGGTACATTATTTTTGTCAGTACGTAATAAAGGACAATCTGTTGGAACTTTAGCTCACAAGCTAATTGGACAACGGGCAAAATCTTGTTTTTATTCATTATTTTAATTTTAGTTCTAATGGTAAATGCGGTATTTGCTTGGGTTATTGCCAACTTATTTATTAATAATCCGGCTAGTATATTACCAGTCTTTATCCAAATTCCACTTGCTATATGGATTGGTTACCATGTTTATAAACGTAGTGGAAGCATGTTATTACCATCATTAGCTGCGCTTGCAGTGATGTATGGAACTGCTATTCTAACTAGTTATGTTCCTGCATTACAGATTGATGTAGTCTCTTACCTAGGTGGAGAAGGAGCCACTTCTGCCTTTGGACTAGATACGACTAGCATGGCATTTTTAATATGGATACTTATATTAATGGTCTATCTTTATTTTGCATCGACATTACCAGTATGGAAACTACTACAACCGCGTGATTTTATTAATTCACACCAATGATCTTAGGTCTTGTCATTCTATATTTAGGCCTATTTCTGACAACACCAGAGGTAACAGCACCAATGACAAACCCTGCAGCAAACGATACTCCGTGGTTTCCAATTTTGTTTATCACAGTTGCCTGTGGTGCGATTTCAGGTTTCCATGGTCTGATCTCAAGTGGTACATCTTCTAAACAGCTTTCAAATGAGAAAGATGTTCGTTTTGTTGGCTACTTAGGTTCTATAGGTGAAGGTTTACTAGCTGTAATTGCGATTATTGCAGTGGTCACATTCTTTAATTCAGAAAGTGAATTTTTAGGGTTCTATAGTGACTTTAGTGCAGCTGGTGGAGGTTTAACGTCTTTGTTGATGGTGCAGCAGTACTAGCAACAGGTGTTGGCATTCCTGAAAGTGTAGCAGCGACTATTGTTGCCGTTATTATTGTCAGCTTTGCTGCAACATCGTTAGATTCAGCAGTCCGTTTGATGAGATATATTATCGCAGAACTTGGTATGGAATATAATGTTAAGTCGATTACATCTAAGCACTCAGCAACAACATTAGCAGTCGTGGCTTCGACTATTTTAGTATTATTACCAGGTGATCGTGGATTAGGTTCAGGAGGTTACCTATTATGGCCTCTATTTGGTACGATGAACCAATTACTAGCAGGTATTAGTTTGCTCTTACTATCTATTTACTTAGGACGTAAGGGACGTAATATACTTCCTGCACTAATACCGATGGGCTTCATTATGGTCATGACTCTATACGCTATGTATCTGCAAGTCTTTACCCAATGGGCCCCGTGGGCTGCGCAATCTGATTGGTTATTATTTATATTAGGGGCCGTCGTGTTTGTATTCGCAATTTGGATTGTTTTAACTGCAATATCGGTTCTCAGAAAAGAAAAAGATAATAAACTTAAAAATGTAAGTTAATATGATTAAAGCCGTGCTATTACAGTGCGGCTTTTCATCTTCATTTAGGAGGTGGGGAGGATGATTAATGTTCTCATCATTCGGCAGACTAAAGCAATCGGATCTGGTTGATGTGGTGGTATGAGTGATGACGGGTTCATCACATTATCTAATGAATTTAAACATTTAGAAGATGATTATATGAAACTTGGTAAGATGTATAATGAGTGGAAAAATAAATATGGAGAACATCTTAGCATCAATTATGTGGACCCAAAAACGTTGGTAGTGTTGCTTCATATTTATTTAAACAAGCCCAAGCTGGTATGATCACCTATAAAAAGGCTATCTTATATTTGTTTACGAAAATAAAACTAAATGCCATTTTTGTGAATGGTTATTATTTAGAAAATATTGATGATTTTGATAAAATAGTAAAACAAACACATGAAGTGGGTGTTAAGCATGGCTGAACAAAGGAAATTCTCAATTAAAAGAATGATCGAATTATATGAAGAAATGTTAAGTGTTCCTCACAAAACTGAGATTGCAAGGGAATTAAGGGACGAAGATGATTTGTTTTTATTATTAGTTTACTCAGATTTATTAGGAATACCTAATCCAGCCTTTTATTACACACTGGAACTATATCCCTACATTATTGAAAAGTTCCATGATTGGCACTTGCGTATGGGGATGGAAAAATCACCTCTTGATGGAATACGATGTTGCTAAAAGGATGTGAGACTATGAATCAGCTAACCAATCAACAAATAATATTCGTTGGAGGAAAAGGAGGGGTAGGTAAATCTACCTCTTCCGCTGCACTAGCACTCGCCTTTTCAAAGCAAGGACTAGATACTTTAGTTGTTTCCACAGATCCTGCACATAATTTAGGTGATATTTTTCATAAGCCTTTATCTCATGACAAAACACAGCTTGATCAAAACCTGTGGGGAATTGAAATTGATTCAACCAAAGAAACTAAGAGGTATATGGAACAGGTGAAAAGCAATTTACAAGGACTTGTTAAATCAAAATTAGTCGATGAAGTGAATCGACAGATCGACCTTGCAGCAGCATCACCAGGAGCAGAAGAGGCAGCTTTGTTTGATCGATTAATTTCTATTATTTTAGATGAAAAACATCATTTTGATAAAATTATTTTTGATACAGCCCCAACTGGTCATACAATTAGGTTGTTATCATTACCAGAGCTAATGAGTGTGTGGATCGACGGCATGCTTCAAAAAAGGCAAAAGATTAACGATAATTATACTCAATTATTAAATGATGGCGAGCCGATCGATGATCCAATTTATGAAATTCTGCAAAAGAGGAAAGAAAAAATTTTCATCTGTGCGTGATGTGATTTTAGATGAAACTCAAACTGGCTTTATTTTTGTGCTCATTCCAGAAAGGTTACCTATGATTGAGACGAAACAAGCGATTAAGCAATTACATCAATACCATTTACATGTCAACACATTAATTGTTAATAAAGTATTACCAGAAGCAGCTGATGGAGCCTTTTTAGAAAAACGTAGACAAATTGAACAAAAGTATTTAAAACAAATGGAAGAAGAATTTAATAAACAAATATTAATCAAGGTTCCGTTATACGAAGAAGATATTTCAGATTTGGATAAGTTAGATGTATTTTCATATCATCTACGAGGTGTTGTAAAGGAGGAAGTTAGATGAAAGCGATTATTCATCAACAAATTGAAGGGTTAGACGGATTGTCTTATTCAGATATTGATGAACCGATTGTAAAGAGTAATCAGGTGAAGGTTCAATTGAAAGCGGCTGGAATGAATAGACGGGATATTGCGGTCACTTACAGACATGGTGCAAGTGATGAACCGCTTGTGTTAGGTTCTGATGGAGCAGGCGTCATCACAGAGGTTGGTGATAGTGTTGATCAATGGCAAGTAGGTGATGAAGTCGTTATAAACCCAGGCCTTGGTTGGAAAAATATTAGCGAGGCGCCACCAGAAGGGTTTGAAATATTAGGTTTACCAGATGATGGCACGTTTGCAGAATATATTGTGATGGATCAAGATCATGTTGAAAGCAAGCCAGCTCATTTGTCCTGGCATGAAGCAGGTGTTTTACCTTTGGCTGCTCTAACCGCTTATCGTGTACTCTTTACAAGAGGGAAAGTGAAAAAGGGAGACACAGTCATGCTTCCAGGAATCGGTAGTGGTGTTTTGACGTACGCACTTAAGTTTGCAAAAGCCATTGGTGCAAGAGTCATTGTTACATCTAGAAGTCAGAGTAAACTTGAAAAGGCTAAATCACTTGGAGCTGCCCTTGCTATAGATACAAATTCAGATTGGAATGAAGTGTTAAAAGGGGAACAGGTTGATTTATTAGTTGAGAGTATTGGACGAGCAACATTTAATAAATCACTTAAAATCATTCGCAAAGGTGGAACAATTGTAACGTTTGGTTCGACAACAGAAGATACCGTCGAAATAGATATTAGACATTTCTTTTATGGTCAGTTTAATCTACTAGGGTCAACAATGGGAAGTGCAGAAGAGTTTAGATCTATGTTAGCGTTCGTTGGACAACATAATGTTAAACCAGAAATTGACCATATGTTCAATTTAGAAGATTATCTTGAAGCGTTTACGTATTTAAAAGACACTAAAAACTTTGGAAAAATCGGGTTTGATATCAGTTAAGAACTAGCCAATTTGGGCTAGTTTTTTTCTTTGTAAAAATGATAGAATATTCAGTTTACAATTAACTGACTACGTGTTTATATATATTTAATACTCGATATTGTCTCTTCCAACGATTATATATGTAGAATAATTTTAGGGAGAGATGAGTATGGTTAATTGGATTCAAGATGCAGGGCACGGCGGGGAAGACCCTGGTGCAGTTTATGATGGTAAGCAAGAAAAAGTATGGACCTTAGAAGCGGCACTATATGTGAACCAAAGATTAGATGAACTAGGAATAACTTCAACTACAACAAGATCAAATGATGTTACTTTATCAAGACACGAGCGAACAAGTAAAGTAAGAAAGTATGACCGATGTATATCTCATCATTTTAATGCTGGAGGCGGAAAAGGAGCGGAATTCATTCATAGTATTTATTCAAAAGGACAGTTTGAAAACCTTCTAACTGATGAATTCAAACGTATGGGCTATCCCGTCCGCAGAACCTTCACTAAACATTACTCAAATCAAAGCAAGCGCGACTATTATTATATGCACCGTGACACGGGAAGGTGCAGAACAACCATCGTAGAATATGAGTTTCTAGATGGTGGACACCGCAACAAATTGAGAAACAAAGAGTATAGATTGGGTATGTATGAATGTGTAGTAAAAGCTATATGCCGAGATGAAGGTGTCACTTATCATTCTGAGAATAGTGGAATAAGTCAGCCTGAAACTTTATATCGTGTAATAACTGGCTCATTTAAAAGCTTAGAGAATGCTGAAAAACGAGTTCGTGAGTTAAAAGAATCAGGTTTTAATGCTTTTATTGACCACTTAAAAGGATGAAGGAGGGATGAGGATGGACTTACTTAGCTTTATTATGGATGAAGCTTTAATTCTAGTCCCAGTATTAATGGTATTAGGGAAAATTATTAAACAAACTCAGTTAATTCCCAATCGTTTTATTCCATTATCGTTATTATTAATTAGTATTATTTTAACAAGTGTCATGTTGGGATTATCTTTCGAAGCTTTCATACAATCTATTTTAATAGCCGGAACTGCTGTATTTGGCCATCAATTATTCAAACAAACGACGACTGCTAGACAGTAAGTGAATTCAAAAACCTGAACTTTGCAATGATCAATAGTTCAGGTTTGATTTATTTAGTTGATAACTTTACTTCGCAATCCCTGTCTCTGAAATAGTGACGTTAGGTTGAATGGTCACTTCGATGTTAGGATATTGGTCTTCCCATTTAGTATTATTCCATGATCGTAATCGGCTTCTGGCTTGATCTCCGAATCCTAATGGATCAATGTTTAATTCTTTAAATGTTTCAATCATTTCTTTAGAATCTTCTATAATTCTTTCCTCTGTTTTCTTTTTTAACCTTTCAATTTTTGAGGATTTAAATCTTGACCTGTAAATTCTCTGACCGTCAGATTCATATCAATGTTAATATTAACTTTTGGTGTCTCTTTCAAATTTGACATCTTAATGCTCCGAACTGTTTTAACTTTATACAAAGAAGCATACTCATCGTTATCTAGTTCAATTAATAATTGGTCTCCGATCGTTTTTCGATGCGCCAATGTTTTAAAAGTAAATAATTGATCCTTGCTTAATATCTCAACCATTTTGTCGTCTCTTAAAAGAGCTAATCCTTTAATGGTTATTCGTTTGCCTTCTATTCCGATTAATGGAAGGTAAGGGTCACGGGCTTGATCGTAAAATTGATTAAAAAATAAGTGAATATTTGTCTCAGGTAATGGCCCTGAATCCATATTCTGCCTGAGCATATCTGAGATGAACATTCCGTTATCTTGATTACTGTATTGACCTTGTAGTAATTCTTTTGTTGTAATATCTGTAATGGCTAAATATACCCTAGACCCTACTGAAGGGTCTCTTAGAAATCCATCAGTCAGTTTTATTAATCCATTTTGTGCTAGTTCTTGACTAGCAAGTACAACTTCAATTTTACCACTCACAAAAGGTTTAGAATCACTCATATTTAACGCTTCTTCAGCGCCGCTTGTAATATTAGCAAAGGTTGTATAGGTTTCACTAGAAGTAGATTTGTCAGGATTAAATCTTGGTACGACTACCGTAATTTCATGAAGGCCATTTTCAGCCACATCAAACCCTATGGCTGTTACCATTCTTATGTTATCTAGAATATTTTTTATTTAAGCACCCACTTAAAATTATGAGACTGAACAAAAGAATGATGGCTAATCGCTTCATGATTTTTTTCTCCTTTTAAATCTGAAATAAACAATGATTAGTAATAGAGGTAAATAGACTAATAAAAGATAAAAGCTAAACTGAGAATAATATGTCGTTATTTGTTCAACTTGTTTCTGAGTTTTTAAAAGATAATTAGCACCAACTGTTATAAGTAAAATGATTATTAAGGCTTTTCGTTGACTGATTCTAAACAACTGACGAGCACCTCGGCTTGCCGCCCAATAGGATAAGCAAATGTTAGGTAAAATGACTAACCCCCAAGAAGAGATGCCTACATATTCAAAACGCTCGACAAATGGCATTTCAATCGTTTTCCACATAGTTAAAGTAGGCCAGTAAAGTTTTGTAAGATGATCAGCAGCAAAATAAGCAAGTGATATGACAATTAATATTAAGTAAAGACCGACTGTTATGACATTACCTCCATGTGCCCAAATCTTTGATTTCTCAGGATCTTTTATATATGGATAAAACATTAGAAGAGTTGCGAATCCGATATAGCTAAAAGTCATTTGTTTAGTCGCTATAAGTAAATCTTGCACTGAATGATTCCAAACAGGCAAAAGGTTTCTAAAATCGGTATATTCCAAAAGATATAAAATCGTTAAGATTAAATAAGAAGGGATAACCATTCCTAAAAAACTCACACCTGCAACAACTCTAAATCCGCCTGTGATCACGTAATAAACTAAAATACAATACACTATACTTAGATAGATAACGTTTAAATCAGGGAACATCCAAACTTGTACAACTTGTATAAACGACCTTAATACGAGAATGCTAATACCGATAAAATATATAATCCAAATGAGACTAAAGAATCCTCCAATCCACTTCCCGAACGTGTCGTAATGAATGACAATTAAATCCCCCATTACCGTATTTTAAAATTTTGTAAATAATAAAAATCAAAATGCTAATGAGTATTCCAGCAATAATGACTGCCATCCACGAATCATTTTTTAAGTAACCCACAATGTACGATTGAAAGCCTAATACTCCAACACCGATTTGAATAGAGCTAATTAAAAATATAGCTAAATAGGGGGAGACTTTATATTGATCTTTAATTTCTCGCTGTAGTTCTCTCATGTAATCCCTACTCATCTACTTCAGTTTTCTTTTTCTTAGCTTTCTTTTGATTGAACCTCATAGTATCTTGTGTTTGGGCTTCTACTGGACGTTTCGATTGTCTCGACCAAGGTAATCTAATAAACGCATCTTTTAAATCCTGAACTCGCGGGGGATAGATAGGCTCTAAATAAGGTCTTCCTAAAGAGCTTAATCTTAATAAATGGGACATCACAAACAGAAACAAATTGAAATGCCTAATAATCCCCATATATGTGCCATAAACAGAAATGGAAAGCGCAATAAACGGATTGTATTACCAATTTGATAAACAGGTGTTGTAAATGATGCTAATGCAGCAAGGGCTACAAAGATCAATAACACGTTACTCGTTAGCCCAGCTTCAACCGATGCTGTTCCGATTAC
Source organism: Piscibacillus salipiscarius JCM 13188 (assembly GCF_001311865.1). GTDB lineage: Bacteria > Bacillota > Bacilli > Bacillales > Alkalibacillaceae > Piscibacillus > Piscibacillus salipiscarius. Next base: position 41,440 of record NZ_BBCD01000016.1, on the reverse strand, counting down.
AATTCCGCCCACGATACCGATTGTTTGTCCGACTTTTGTTGGCAGTCTTGCTCCAGCCTCTCTTAACAACTCAATTGCCAGCTCTAAAAATATAGCTTCTAATATTGGTGGTAATGGTATTTCACGCCTTGATGTAACCAAAATCCCTAACAAATCCTTAGGGATAATCTCATAATGATAGGTTAATACAGCTACATAAATAGGTGTAACTAGAATAGAGAAAACAACGGCAAATGAACGAATTAACCTAAAGAATGAAGCTGTTAACCAATTAAGAAAGTAATCCTCAAATGCTGAGAAAAACTCAACAAGTGTCGTTGGACCAATAATGCCATGCGGAGCACCGTCAACCAAAAATGCAACTTTACCTTCTCCAAGTACGGCGGCAATTCGGTCTGGTCGCTCAGTATCTATAAATTGCGGGAAGGGTGAATGCTGATTATCAGAGATCAGCTGGACGATATATGAACTATCAATAACAGAGTCAATTTCAATATCATTAATTCTTTGCTTTAGAGTATTGACATTCTCCTTATTCGTAATCCCTTCGATGCTAAGTATGGCAATTTTGGTTTTAGTAATTTTACCAACCGTTATTTCTTCAACTCTTAATTCTGGTATTGGTAGTCTTCTTCTTACTAAATTTAGATTAACATCTAGTGATTCGATAAAAGCTTCTTTTGGACCTACGACACTAAATTCAACTTCAGGTATATTCACGTCCCGGTGGTTATTCTTGACAGCCCTTAGAAGTATAACCTCACTGCTTTTCTCTCCGATCTGTACCATGCAGGAGCCTGACAATACTTGATGCTGAATCGTTGCAATGTCATTTGTAACTTCCATGTTTTCTATCGGAACAGAACGTTTGATATCTTCAAGTGAATGAATGGATTCCTCTTGTAGATAAGGTAAAATATCATTCTGTACTAATTTTTTATCAACTAAAGGATGAAAATAATAAAATTTTAATGGTTTAAGGCCTTCTTTAACAGTCACTTCTTTAAAATCGTCTGATTTCTTAAGCTGATCGATTAAATCTTGAACCGTTTCGTCAATCTCTGGTGAGTTTTTGTGCGTTTTTAATCCGTTTTTTGTTTAAAAAATAGGTTTTGAAAATCATTTTGACCCACCTATACCTTTATCATCATAATTCATAATTTTTCCTTATTTTCTTTTCCTATTCATGAGTTTGGCATTTGTAAAAACGGACAACCTATTCTTTTATACGTTCTGGAACAGAATGAATGGTGAAATTAGTTGGGTCTAATTGCTCGGTCACCTCATCCCAATACAAAGGTGTTGCAACCGATGCATGGCGAGTTGCACGCGGCGAATAGGGAGCGACAATTGTTTTTCCTGGAGCATGTTGTATATAGTCAACATAAAGCCGGTTACCTCGATTCTTTTTCAATCTTTCAATGGTATAATCATTTGGGTATTTTGTTACTAACACATTCGCAACAGCTTCCATAAATTCACGTGTTTCATCAAATGTCATACTTTCTGGTTCTAATGGAATATGAACTTGAAGCCCAGTTTTACCTGATGTTTTGGCAAATGTCTTGAAGCCTTTATGTTCACACATTTCTTTAATTAATTGCGCGGCTACTATCGCCAAAGAAAATTCATTTAAAGAGGGTGGGTCTAAGTCAAACACCATTTCATCTGGATAAGAAGAGTGTATGGTTTGAAATGCACGTGAAACTCCAATGCCGCATGATTACCGAACCATAATAAACTTTTAAATCCTGACATAATATATCTTCTTCATCTTCATCACCTGGTACAGTTTGTATATAATCTGGTGCATAATCAGGGAGATGCTTTTGATAAAATGAATGTTCGTCTATTCCGTCAGGATAGCGAATCATCGTTAAACGCTTATCTTGCAGGCGAGGTAATAAAATTGGTGCAACTTCACGTAAATATAGGACATAATCTCGCTTAGTAGTATGCGGGAATAACTCTTTATCAGGTTTGGATAATTCAATCTCTTTAGGAAGCTGTGCCAATCCTTCTCTTACTAAATCTTTGGTAACATCATCAGGTTCTAAATCAAATCGAAATTGATGAAAAAATGGTTCTCGTAATTCTCCGTCTTTTGCATCTAAACATTTTATATCGATACAAGCACTTGGGTGGACGGACCATAAAGAAGAGCTCGTTTGTTCCCCGTGCTCTTGAATAAATGTAATTAACGTTTTTTTATCTTTTTCCTTAAATCCATTTTTAACTTTTCCTAATGTATTGAACTGATCTTCATTGAAATAAGCTACTTCAAAATAATCATTATTCGCATTCCAATTTGTTATAGCGCCTTGAACCATGCGATAATTTTTGATTTTGACCCAATCATTTGTGCGTTTACCATTTGAGTATGGAGAAGAGGTTTTTTTTGCGACAATACCTTCCGCTTGGTGTAACTTAATAACGCCATGAATTTCGTCGTACTGATTAAATTGTTGAACTAAATTAAAGGGTCTTCTAAACGCAAAATTTTCAGTTTGTAAATGCTGGCTTATTTGTTCTAATTTTTTACGTCTGTCACGTAAAGATTGATTTGAAATGTCATGATTTTGATAATGAATAAGGTCAAAAGCCATAAATGTAGCTGGTCGATTCTGTTTAGCTTGGTTGATTTTTTTCTTAGTCTTTATACGACCTCGTTGTTGCACTAAATCAAAGATTGCCTGAAACTCTGTTCTTAAAATAACTATTTCACCATCGATAAATAGGGGCAGTAAATCTTCAATTTTATGCTGTTGTGACTTACACCACTCTACAACTTCAGGGAAATTTTCAGTTAAGTCCTTTTGGTTTCGGCTAATTAACTTTATATCTTCACTCGTCCAACTTAGTCCGCACCGAAAGCCGTCATACTTTGTCTCGAAAATCCAATTTTTCTTTAGTGGCGGTTCATCCACTAAAGTGGGAATCATAGGTTTCCACATAATGTCTCCTCCAAAACGTTTCCATTATTTTTAGTCAAAACTTGAATGATTATGACAAAGCAACAGACAATAAAGTTAAAGAGGTGATTCGTATGCATACCATGTGGAAAGGAACCATTAGTTTTGGTTTGGTTAATATTCCGGTTAAATTACATTCAGCAACTGAAAATAAAGATATTAAGCTTAGAAATCTTCATAAAGAATGTCAATCTCCTATAAAATATGAAAAAGTGTGCCCAGTCTGCGAAACGGAAGTCACAAATGACGATATTGTCAAAGGGTTTGAATATACCAAAAACAAGTTCGTGGTCCTTGAAGAAGAGGATTTACAATCATTGAAAGATGTAACCGAAGATAAATCAGTTGAGATAATGGACTTCGTTAAGCTAGAAGACATTGACCCTATTTATTTTGATCGGAGTTACTTTCTCTCGCCAAATGATGGGGGTGGAAAAGCATATGCCTTATTGCGCCAGGCTTTAAAAGACACAGGGAAAATTGGATTAGCGAAAATCACTATTCGTTCAAAAGAGCATTTAGCCGTTGTTAGAATTTATGAAAATACATTAGTAATGGAAACGATTCATTATCCTGATGAAGTAAGAGATTTTCAAGAAGTTCCGAATGTTCCAGAAGAAACTGATGTGGGAGAGAAAGAGCTAAAAACGGCAAAAATGTTAATAGACCAGTTAACAGCTGAATTTGAACCTGAAAAATATACAGATGAGTATCGAACAGCTTTAATGGAATTAATTGAGAAGAAGAAAGCAGGAGAAGAAATTACGACTGCAAAAGAACCAAAAGCTCCAGAGAATGTTGATGATTTAATGGCTGCATTAGAGAAATCATTAAATGAGTCTCAGAAAAGTAAAAAGAAAAGCACCACGAAAAATCTAAAACAACCACTTCTAAACAGAAAAAATCATCTTCATCTAAAAAGAAAGAAAAAGCTTCAAAATAAAAAATTTTGTGTAAAAAGAATCTGATCTATAATCAGGTTCTTTTTTTATTGTATTTCATAAAACCTTAGAGGGAGAAATGATTGAACATTAGTAGCTTCAATTGTCGCAAGTAACAGCAGCGATGGAGTGAGTGTCTTTAGAATTTGTTATGTATGCTGAACTTTCCTCACAATAGGGTCATATAGATAAGTACCCAGAGCGCGGGGAGGAGAAAAAATGTCTGAATCAAAACAAGATGCCATACAACTTCAACAAAATTGATTTATTTACAGTCTGAACTTAAAAAGAAACAAAAAGAATTGACGAAATTGAGCATTCTCATCATTATCTGTTAATTGAACAATTAAAAAAGAAAATCAGGAATTTAGAAAAACAAGAAGACTTAGGAGAACATCTAAGTTCATTAGAAATTAAACTTGAACATTATAAGCGTTTGTTAGATGTCGCTAATATAAAAGTAAATATGTATCAAAATGCTTTAGAGAAGCTCGAACACGATCACCAGCAATTGAAAGAGGAACTTATTGAACTTCAAGGATGTAACCAAAAGGAAGAAGATCTTAAATAAAAGGAATGCCATTTGCATGACGGCATTCCTTTTTAGATAATTTTAATGATGGGTTAACTCTTGCTTAGTAGATAGGAGATTTTTTGGACTTGACCACCTTTTAATACATACTGGATTTCATCATTATTTGCTAAAGAATAAATATCATCTAGTGGTTTCCCTTTTGTGATGACCACATCGGCTAATTTACCTTCTTCAAGTGTGCCGACTTGATCACTCCAACCAAGACATTCTGATGCTGTTTTAGTTGTTGCAACAATAGCATCCATTGGTGTCATACCGGCATCAACCATTAAGCCTAATTCACGTAGGTTAGTTCCGTGTTTCATAACACCCGCATCAGTTCCCATCGCTATTTTAACTCCTGCTTGATAAGCCTTGGTGAAACTAGCACGATGCTGTTCGATGACCTCTTTTGATTTTTCAACAGCCGATTGAGGCATACCTTTTTCATCAGCAGTTTCTAAAACTGATACTGGAGCTAGTAATGTTGGAACTAAATAAGTGCCATTTTCAAGCATTAATTCGATGGCTTCATCATCAATAAAAATACCATGCTCAATAGAATGAATGCCTGCCCGAACAGCATTTTTAATACCTTCAGATCCCTGGGCATGAGCCATGACTTTAACACCTTTGCGGAAACGACCTTCTTCAACGATTGCTTTTAATTCTTCTAAAGAGAACTGAGTAAACTCTGGGTGATCAGTTGGGCTTAATACGCCGCCTGTTGCATGGACTTTAATAACTTCTGCACCGGCACGCAACATTTCGCGAGTCTTCTTTCTTACCTCTGCAACACCATCACATCGTCCATCTGGCATCCCGCGATGACCAGAAGGGAGAAGGTCAAGCACATCTCCGTTTAATTGTGTACCATCACCGTGACCACCAGTTATGGTTAATGCATTAATGCTAAGCTGCATTCTAGGCCCTTTGATCAAACCTTCTTCAATAGCTTTTTTAACTCCTAAATCAGTACCTAAAGCATCTCTAACTGAAGTAACACCAGCATTTAAGGTATTTTCAAGGTACTTCTGCGCTTCAAAATACATATATGAAAATGGCTTCGTTAAACGTTCTGATAAAGGTGTATATTCCATCATCATATGAACATGCGTATCAATAAAACCTGGTAAAATCGTGCCACCTTGAGCATCAACAACATTTTTCTTCTCCAGTTGCTTCATAACTGTCTTCAGGTCCTACGTAAAGGATTTTTTGATCTTGGGTGACGACGACCTGATCTAATTTGGCTCACCGCCATTTCCATCAACTAATAATCCATTTTTGAATAATGTTTTACCCATTTAAATTCCTCCTTATAGAGTTTGAATTAAAATTCCTGCAATGATTACGGACGCCACCGTAACGGTCGTAAATCCGCCAATCAACATCGGTGTTAAAAGCTCATCAAAGATCATCTTCTCTTCCTTCTCATTACGTGCTGTACTTCTACTTACTTCTTCACATAGGATATAATCTCCTGGAAATCCAAATAAGGCTGTTAAAGCAACAGGCATCCCTTTTAATGGGTCCCATTTGACCAATTTAGAACCGACGAAACCACCAAGAGCAATTCCGAAAGTGCCTAACAGTAGAATAGATAAAATAGCTGGTAAGTTATCAATGACCTGCCCAGGTGATACATCAGCCATGGTTCCAATGACGACAAAATAATCCCAATCATCGTCAATGTGAATGAATTAGCACGGTTAAGAGATTCGCTTTCCAGAATCCCAAACTTAACGGACACAATCCCAAGTCCTAAACACCATAAGCTGTAATGAATCCCGGTGACTTCTCCTAAGATGACACCGACAGCACCTACTACAAACACTAAAAATAGTTTAATGGTAGTGCTCGATTTTAATGGTCCTTGTTTTTTAGCCCCTGAAATGGATTCCCCAATTGTTGCTCCTTTCATTGGACTGAAGGTGCCATTATCAATACCTTCAACAATTTTTTTGGCATATCGTCTCATAAAGTTTAACGCCAGTGGCATCCCCAACACACCTTGAAAAGCAACAATTAATGCTGGGATCACAACTAATGCAGAAAGTCCGATTTCCGTTAGTTTTTCTTGTGTAATTAGTAAGGCGACTACACCACCACTAATTGGTCCGATCCCGGCAACAGCTGTCTCATAACTAAATACAAAAGTAATAATTGATAGGACTAGAACCCCGGAAACAACGAGTCCACTGAGTGCAATCAAGACGGCTTTATATTGACTTCTTAATATAGAAAGTGGAATTAAAGTTCCCATATGCACAATGGCTGGCCCAATTAAGATTGAACCTAAAACGGCAAATTGTGAGCGGTCCATGATGTCTTCCGGAAAAATGCCGGTCCATGACAGGATTAGGAAGCTCACCATCGCTGTTAATAACATTGGAATTCTTGCTCGAGTGATGATTGATACCCATTCACCAAAAGCAATTAGTGAAAATATGAGTACAGTTGCAATTAGTGGATTATTTAGTAATTCTGACATTCCTAATCCCTCCTCATAAAATTTAATATTCACTATAGCACCGCGTAAAAGGGTTGTAAATAACTAATTTCTGACTATTTATACAAATCTAAATAGTGGTTATACTTTGTGTGAAAATGCTTAACGTATTGATATTTACCTAAAGGAAACGATTTCAAAAACAGCCTAATAAAGCGCTTTCAAGGTTCTAAAAATTTTTAATACCCGTTATCGTATAAAGCACAAAATGTGAGACAAATTAAGTTTGATATGAAAATAAAAAAGGGGTTTTTATATGTCACACCAAGAAATGAAGCCTGAAGAAGTTAAAAAAAGAACTCGAAGATCATAAAGAATTGAGTATTATTGACGTCCGGGAAGATGATGAGGTCGCACAAGGGAAAATTCCAGGCGCTCAACATATACCACTTGGGGAGTTACCTGACCGACTTAGTGAAATCGATGAGAACAAAGAACATATAATGGTGTGCCGATCAGGCGGAAGAAGTGGTAAAGCAACGGATTTTTTAAAAAGTAAAGGGTATAAGGTCAAAAACATGCCTGGTGGGATGCTCGAATGGGAAGGTAAAGTTGAACGTTAAGGAGGTGAAGTGAATGGAGGTTAATGTAAACCGAGTTTTAGATGCAAAGGGACTCGCATGTCCTATGCCAATTGTGAAAACTAAAAAAGAATTTAATCAGTTAGAACCTGGACAAGTTATGGAAGTGCAGGCAACAGATCAAGGTTCTACTGCGGATATTAAAGCTTGGGCTGAAAGTACTGGCCATCATTATCTTGGAACTAAAGAAGATGGAGATATACTTAAACATTATTTACGAAAAGCTAGTGAAGAAGACACATCAGAAACAAAACATGGAGATGTAATGGACTTAAAAGATTTAAGAGAAATGATAGATGGTGATGAGACGATTACAATTCTAGATGTTCGGGAACCAGCCGAGTATGCATTTGGACATATTCCAGGGTCTATTAATATTCCTTTAGGTGAATTGGAAGAACGTTTTTAATGAACTAAATGAAGAGGATGATTTGCATGTTATTTGTCGCACAGGTAATAGAAGTGACCTTGCAGCTCAAAAGTTAGCAACAAAAGGTTATAAGAATGTGAAAAATGTAGTACCAGGTATGAATGAGTGGGATGGACCTGTAGATCAAAATCATTAAAAAGGAGATTTTCATTATGAAAGTAGCGATTATTGCCGCAAATGGCGGGATGTTTGATGCTTATAAAGTGTTTAATATAGCAACAGCTGCAGCTGCAACTGATGCAGAAGTTGGGATATTCTTTACATTTGAAGGGTTAAATCTGATACACAAAGATGCCCATAAACAATTACCTTTACCTCAAGGAAAAGAACACTTTCAAGAAGGGTTTAAGAAAGCAAATGTACCTCCAGTAGAGGAGTTATTAAGTATGGCAAAAGATTTAAACGTCAAAATGATTGGCTGTCAAATGACAATGGATGTGATGAGTTAGATAAGGATCAGTTCGTTGAAGGGATCGAAGTCGGTGGTGCAGCAATGTTCTTAAGCTTTGCTGAGGATGCAAATGTGACATTAACATTCTAAAGGAGGGATCCTAATGTCAGATGTTAAACATATTTCTGTAAAAGAATTGACGAGTAAAATTTTAATGGTGAACATTTGTTTATTTTAGATGTTCGAAATACGGATGATTTTGATGACTGGAAGGTTGAAGGTGATAATGTTGAAATTCATAACCAACCTTATTTTGATTTAATGGATGGTGTTGAGCCAGTAGAAGAGAAGCTTCCAAAAGATCAACCGATTTATGTCATTTGTGCTAAAGGTGGTTCATCCCAAATGGTAGCTGAGCAAATTGCTGAGGCTGGCTATGACAATGTATATTCTATTGAAGGTGGCATGAAAGCGTACAGTGAGCACTTAGAACCGATCGAAATTGGTAAAGTGTCAGGTGGGACGATTTACCAATTTGTTCGAATAGGTAAAGGTTGTTTATCTTATTTAATCGAATCAAATGGTGAAGCTGCAATTATTGATGCTAATCGAATGACGAATCAATATGATGAATTTATAAAAGAACACAGCTTTTCAATAAAATCGGTTCTCGATACCCACTTGCATGCGGACCATATTTCAGGTGGAAGAGATTTAGCGAACAAACATGAGGCAACTTATTATTTACCACTCAAAGATGCAACCGATGTTCAATTTGATTATCAGCCAGTAGAGGATGGTGATGAAATCAAAGTTGGTGATACGACCATTAAAGCTTTTTACTCGCCAGGGCATACTATTGGAAGCACGTCTTATATCATTGATGAGCAGTATCTATTAACGGGTGATATTCTATTCATTGACTCAATTGGACGACCTGACTTAGCTGGAAAAGCGGAGGATTGGGTTGCAGATTTAAGAGAGACGTTATATAAGAGATACAAAAAAATTGCCTGAGGAGTTAATAGTATTACCGGCACATTATATGAGTATAAAAGAAATGAATCAAGATGGTAGTATATCAGAGAAGTTAGGTAAGTTATATAAAGAAAACCATGGCTTAAATATAGAAAGTGAAGAAGAATTCAGGTCTGCTGTAACAGATAACTTACCACCACAGCCAAACTCGTATAATGATATTCGTCAAACAAACATGGGTCAAAAGAAACCAGAGGATGAAGAACAACGTGAAATGGAAATTGGACCAAACCGTTGCGCAATCAGATAATTAATCAGGTATGACCAGCTATAAACAATGGCTGGTCAGTTTTATATATACATGGATTTCCTTATAAATTAAAAATTTTCCCCATAAATTTAACTAGTATCAAAAGGAAAAACTGGAAACAAGTCTAGATTTTAACTTCTAAACTAAAACAGACACCAATATAATTAAACAAATTCAGAAAAGGATGGTGTCTATGGCTAATCTAAATGAACAGTCGAAAGTTTATTTAGAAATGTTTGAGGAAATGCCCGACCTGTCATTAATGGAAACAGAAGAAGTAAGGTCATTATTTAGACAAATACCAGTAGTCAGTCAAGGGTTTGAAGATGTACATGAAGTTGAAGATCGTCATTTTAAAGCAAGTGACGATTATGAGGTTCCAATTAGAGTATATAAACCTGAAGGAGAGGGCCCATTTCCAGTATTTATTTACTATCACGGAGGTGGTTGGGTCTTAGGTGATTTAGATTTAGTCGATGCCACATGCCGAATTTTGACTAATCAAACCAAGCGAATTGTTGTGTCAGTCGATTACCGATTATCTCCTGAATATAAATATCCAACACCATTAGAGGACTGTTATTCTGCTTTAGAGTGGGTCTATGCAAATCCAATTGAAATAGATGGTGATGTTACTAATATAACTGTAGGTGGAGATAGTGCGGGTGGAAATTTAGCTACAGGAGTTGCAATGCTGGCAAAAGACCGAGAAGGGCCGCCTGTTAAAGCTCAAGTGCTAGTCTATCCAATAACGAATTTAAGCTATGACACTTCATCATATGAGGAATTTTCTAATGGTTACGGGTTAGACCGAACGTTAATGCAGTGGTTTGGAGATCATTATGTAAGAGATGAAGAGGATTATTATAACCCATACATAGCCCCGCTAACGTGTGAAGATTTGAGCGGCTTACCTCCGGCTATTGTTATTGTAGCTGAGAATGATGTTTTACGTGATGAAGGATTAGCATACGCTAGAAGGCTTAAAGAAGCTGGTGTCAAAATGGATGCAAAGCTTGAATTAGGAATGGTTCACGGATACTTTACGAATGTGATCATTTTTGAAGAACGAATTCGAAAGACAGTTAGGAAAATTAGTCACTTTCTCGCCGAAGTCAATGATCAAGTCGTTGAGCGATAAGTTGATGCCTGGCTCTTGTAGCTGGGCTATTTTTTAGGGTTTGAAGTTATGTATATTCTCTGATATTGTAACCTTCCTACCTAAATCTACGAAAAGTCAACGTTTGCTTATAAACTTCACCGTGTTTCCAATAAAAACAATTTGTTACTTCAAATTTGTTCATATTTTTAGTCAAAAGTGATATAATACGAACAAAACGTTCTTGTTGGAGGTTTATTTATGGAACGCATACTTCAGCGTGCACTTGAACAAAAACAGCAACTTGAGATGATTTATTTAGATCAAAATGGAGATTACAGTCAGCGAATTGTTCGGGTCGTGAAAATTTATGAAGATGATTTTTTGGCCTTTTGTTTTACTAAGCAAGGCGTTAGACGATTTAAAAAGATACACGTCTTATCAATTTTACCATATAAAAAGGGAAAACGATTCAAAGCATAGAAAAGCATAACTGAGAGGTTGATTAACCTAGGAGGTGCTTTTAATGAGCTTTGATAATATAACAGATGTTCCAGGTGTGAAAGTGGGACATGTTGAAGATCCAAAAGCGTTAACAGGGTGTTCTGTTATTATAACCGAAGAGGGTGCTGTCTGCGGGGTAGATGTACGAGGTGCTGCCCCAGGAACTAGAGAAACGGACCTGCTCGACCCTGTTAACATGGTGAATAAAGTGCACGGAATTTGTTTATCAGGAGGAAGTGCATTTGGGTTAGATGCATCAAGTGGTGTGATGAGATATTTAGAAGAACAGGGCATAGGGCTTGATGTCAGTGTGGCTAAGGTACCAATTGTACCTTCAGCAATATTATTTGATCTAGCGGTAGGAGATGCTAGTGTGCGCCCAGATGCAGACATGGGGGTATGTAGCTGCGAAAAAGCAGCACGTGGTATTTTTAAACAAGGCAATGTAGGGGCTGGATGCGGAGCAACGGTTGGTAAAATTATGGGTTTTGAACAATGCATGAAAGGCGGCCTTGGAAGCGCAGCAATAACATTGGATAATGGATTAACGGTGGGAGCTATGGTCGCCGTAAACTCATTAGGAGAGGTACGTGACCCCAAAACTGGTGAATGTTTAGCTAGCGCGATTCACCCTGAAACTGGCGAACTAGTTGATAGTGAAGAATTTATGTTAAGTCAGGTTGAGTCATTTGGCCGAGTTGGTCAGAATACAACTATAGGAGCCATTGCGGTTAATGCAAAACTGACTAAATCAGAAGCTACCAAAGTATCACAAATAGCTCATAATGCGATTGGCAGGACCATTTATCCTGCCCATACGATGTTTGATGGCGATACCATTTTTACATTAGCCAATGGCGACAGGCAATTTTCATTAGATGTGATTGGAAGTTTAGCTACCCAAGTATTAGAAAAAGCGATTATTAGAGCAATCAAAGAAGCTGAATCCATTAATGGAATAAAAGCATATGAATAAATGGCCATACCTGCATAATTTTCCCAAAGGCTGTACAAACTAAGCCTTGGAAAATGGAGGTGAGGCCAATGGCAAGAATAGCAGTAGAAGAGACTTTATCTGATGTAAAAGCATTATTAGAGCAGAGTGGTCATGATGTTGTCACTCTAGAAGGTGATAATGCTGCGGGCTGTGATTGTAGCTGTGTGTCAGGACAAAATCAGAATGTCATGGGAATGAGTGAAGCAACATCCGATGCATCTATCGTTAATTGTGATGGAATGACCGCACAAGAGGTAGTAGAAGAAGTAAACGAGCGATTGCAAAAACGATCATAATTTAAATCCCCCTTACATTGGTGAGGGGATTTAATATTTCTAATTATAAGGTTATAAGTATATGTTATTCTAGTGTCAGACTAATATAAAGGAGCTTCAATTGTGAAGATTAACATTTTGTATGAAGATAACCATCTACTATTTGTCGAAAAGCCCGTCAATGTGCCTGTTCAAGCAGATCAGTCAAAGGATCGCGACCTACTAACCATCCTTAAAGATTTTATTAAAGAACGCGATCAAAAACCTGGCAATGTATACTTAGGCTTAGTTCACAGGCTTGACCGACCAGTTGGAGGAGTGATGGTGTTTGCTAAAACATCCAAAGCCGCATCACGATTATCCGACCAAATTAGGCGTAATGTTTTTGATAAACAGTATTTAACGGTAGTTCGTGGTACACCGGCAGAACATGAGGGTCAATTAAAAGACTTTTTATTAAAAGACCAAAAGGAAAACAAAGTTCATGTGTCTTCATCAAAAAATAAAAAAGCAAAAAAAGCATTATTAAATTATAAATTACTCGGTACGAAAAAAGGTTTATCCTTACTCGAGATTAACTTACATACTGGAAGGCCCCATCAGATTCGCGTTCAACTATCGTCTCGGCGATGGCCTATTTATGGAGATCAAAAATATGGTTCAAAGGTAAATAAACCAGGCCAACAGATTGCGCTTTGGTCGCATGTGTTAACCATTGAACATCCTACCAAAAAGAAGCTGTTCGAGTCTCATCGAACCCGCCTATGGACTTTCCGTGGCATTTGTGGAGCGACCATTTTTAAAGATGGTCTACCCACTGTCTAACAGATTGAATGAGTTCATGGAATAAATCCCCATCTAACATAATGATGAGTAATATAATGACTGTGCTCATTAAGATTAATTTTTCAGAAAGTCCACCAGTTTTATATGTTAATAGAGAACTGGGCGTAAAAGGCTTTTTAATAACTGGATAAAAAATTGGAACACCTCGGTTTGAAAAAAAGTCGCCTAAAATATGTCCTGCATAACCAACTGATAGTCCATAAGTAAAGTGTGAAGGATGATACAAACATAATATGGTAACTAAAATCCAGCAAAAAACTGAATGAGTGAAACCACGATGTCCGAATAACATCTGGATGATATAAGAGACTCCTAAAGATCGCCTGCCGATAAAGGAGTCTTTTTTATCTAAATCAGGGAGCACGCTTCCTAAAATCGTACCAAAAACATAACCAGCTGAAAATGGAATGGCTATGTATGTTGAAATGCTAGCCGCGATGGTTACTGAAGTTATAATATGTGTTTTTACTTCCAAGATTATTCCCCTATTTCTAGTTGTTTGAACAGTAGTGTTGTATGAAATAGTTTACCATAAAGCTCGTCAAACTAAATCAAACAATAGAACTATATTAATAACTAAAAATTCTGAAATTATATTGACAGAGTCATGAGTTAGACTTAACATAATTTTTAAAGTGGTAGCTAAATTTCAGGGTCTAGAAAGGAGGGAGAATATGATATCATTTAACTTTTCAAACACGACTAAAATATTATTCGGCTCAGGTAAATTGAATAATTTTCTGTTAAAGGAAGTTAAGAAATCCAGTTCGTCACGTGTGTTTCTAGCAACTGATCCTGGACTTGTTGAAGCGGGTCTAATTGAAAGCGTTACCAATTTGATTGAAGATCATGGCCTTAAAGTTCACGTATATTCGGATGTTAAAGCTAACCCTTCCTCCGATTCAATTATGAAGGGAGCTAGTGTGTTTAAAGAAAATAATTGTGATCTACTCCTGGCTATTGGTGGTGGTAGTCCAATAGATTTTGCGAAAGCAGTAGGAGTTGTTGCGAGTCATCAAGATCATGTATTAAATTACGTTCATGGCGGAGACCCTATTGAACAGAAACTACCATTATGATTTGTGTTCCGACTACTGCTGGAACGGGGTCAGAGGTGACTTCAGTAGCTGTTGTGACTGATGAACAACAAGAGCGAAAAATGGTTTTAGCCTCACCACTCATTGGACCTGATGTTGCAATCGTAGACCCAATTCTAACAGCATCTTTACCACGTCATATGGTAGCTGCTACTGGAATGGATGCATTTGTACATGCACTAGAGTCTTATACGTCCATAAATGCTAACCCCTTCACAGATAGCCTTGCCCTTCAATCTATGAAAATGTTAAAAGAACACCTACCTGCAAGTTATGCTCATTCATTTAATCACGAGTCTAAGGAACAAGTTCATATAGCTAGTACAATGGCAGGAGTAGCCTTTAATGCTGCTGGTTTAGGGCTAGTTCATGCCTGTTCACACCCTATGACAGCTTTATATAAAGTACCACATGGACTGGCCAATGCGATTATCTTGCCAAAAGTAATCGATTATAACTTAATTGCAAATAAGAGTAAGTATGCTGACATTGCAAGAATTCTAAAACCCGAATTAATTAGTTGTGATGATGATTCAGCTGCTAGTTTTCTAGTTGAAGCTTTAGAAGAATTTAATAAACAATTAGATATTCCGAGAGATTTTAGCTATATAGAAGGTGTGATGCCAGGTGATATAGACAAACTTGTACATGATGCATTGCACGATCAACTGACGATTCCACTTAATCCGAGAAAGGTGAATTCTCATGATGTTAAACAAATTTATCAAAAACTTTTACCACAGTTGAACACTGATTCTGTTGCCTATTCAAACTAATGAAGGTCAAAGTTGTACTTTTAGAAAAGTTGTAAATTTCAGATTTCTTATCATATAATAGATTTGTAAAATACTACTAGGAGGGATATGAGAATGGGTAGATTCGATGGAAAAGTCGCCTTAGTGACTGGTGGCAGCCGCGGAATTGGAAAAGGTGTTGCTGAAAAATTCCTAGAAGAAGGTGCTAAAGTCGGTATCATCGATGTAAATGAAGAAGCTTTAGCTGAAGCAGAAAGCGATTTTTCGAGTAAAGGCTTTGAAGTATTCACTAAAGTGGCGAGTGTAACAGAAATCGATCAAGTCGAACAAGCGGTTGAAGAATTAGTGAATCAATTTGGGAGCGTTGACATTTTAGTTAATAACGCTGGTGTCATTCGAGATAACCTGCTTTTTAAAATGAGTAGTGATGACTGGAATATGGTGATGGACGTTCATTTTAAAGGTGCGTTTAACTGCTCTAAAGTCGTTCAGAAGTATATGGTTGAACAAAAATACGGAAGGATCATCAACATATCATCCACCTCTGCTTTAGGAAATAGAGGACAGGCCAACTATTCAACAGCAAAAGCTGGTTTACAAGGGTTTACAAAAACGTTAGCCATTGAGCTTGGTAAATATGGCATTACAGCAAACGCAGTTGCTCCAGGATTTATTGAAACAGATATGACCAAAGCGACGGCAGAACGTATCGGCATTACCTTTGAGCAATTAGTGGAACATAGCGTCAGTCAAATTCCTGTTGGAAGAAGCGGAAAGCCTGAGGATATAGCGAACGCCGCTTTGTTTTATGCAGATGAAGCATCTTCATTTGTAAGTGGTCAAGTTATTTACGTTGCTGGTGGACCAAAAGATTAATCGAGGGGGATGAACGTGCTATACGATTTTATAGGTGAAAAATCTCATAAGGTAACAAATATAATTGAGCAAGGCGCAGTTGTGAAATTTGCAAAAGCAATCGGTGAGACGCATCCAATGTATACCGATGTTAATTATGCAGAGGAGTCGGAGTTTGGGAATTTATTAGTTCCTGCAACCTATCCTGTGACATTAAATTACGGTGAGATTAAAGGAATGAAATTACCAAGTGCAGGATTAATTCATGGTGAACAAAGCTTTCATTACCACCGTCCGTTATTAGTAGGGGAAGAGGTTCATTGCTACCGAGAAGTTACGAATTATGCTGAAAAAGAAGCAAAAAGTGGCACATTAGGCATGTTGACGTTAACGGATTATGGTGAAGATGAACATGGAGAAGTCATTTATAAATGCCAACGAGTAGTGATTTTAACTGAAACAGTTAGAAAGGAGTTAAGCTATTGAGTTCATTAAAATCTTTAGAGGTTAGTGATCAGCTTCCGTCAGTTGAATTAGAACCAGTAGATCGTTTAACTCTCATCAAATATGCTGGGGCTTCTGATGACTACAACCCCATTCATACTATTGATCAGGAAGCGCAAAACGCAGGTCTACCTGGGATCATAGCTCATGGAATGTGGACAATGGGGAATTTATCGCGGTTATTTTCTGCACATATTGAAGAAGGGTATATTGAAGATTACAGAGTTCGTTTTACTGGAATGGTTTTTTGGAAGATATATTGTCGTTAAATGCTAAACTAGTTGATCACCAGGATTCGTTACTCGTATTTGATGTCGATGTAACAAAACAGGACGATCAAAAGGTTATTCAAGGACAGGTTAGTTTTAGATTATGGGAATAAATATTTTTTTGACATCAACATACCAAACGGTCAGTAAAATAGATTAAGGAGTGGTGTAAATGCAGTTAAGGTTAACAGAAGAGCAAAAATGGTTCAACAAACTATTCGTAAGTTTGTTGAAAAAGAATTAATTCCTTTAGAAAATGAAGTGCTAAAAAATGAACGTGAAGGTCGCCCTGGACTTTCAAATGAGAAAATGGAAGAGCTGCAACTGAAAGCTAAAGAGGCTGGTTTCTGGGGAATTAATACACCAGAAGAATACGGTGGTGCTGATCTTGGGCAAATGATGATGGCCATTGTGTTGATGGAAATCTCTAAAACATTTGTACCGTTTACTTTTGGCGGATCAGCAGACAATATTTTGTATTACGGTAATGAAGAACAGAAGAAGAAATACTTAATTCCAACGATTAACGGTGAGAAAAAATCGTGTTTTGCCATGACCGAGCCAGGAGCCGGTTCTGATACACGCAATATTAAGATGACAGCTGTAAAAGACGGTAATGAATGGGTTTTAAACGGTGAAAAAACCTTTATCACAGGTGGGAATGAAGCAGACTTCGTTATGGTGATTGCGGTGACAGACAAAGAAAAAGGTCCAGAAGGCGTCACTTGTTTATTGTTGACAGGGATATGGGTTGGAAATCAGAATACATCCACACAATGGGTGAATGGGGACCTGCATCACTTATTTTGATAACGTAAGAGTGCCAGAAGAGAATATTTTAGGTGAAATTAACGGTGGTTATAAACTAGGCTTAGAGTGGATTGGTTTTGCTAGGTGGGTCGTTGGTGCAAGAGCTGTTGGAGCAGCTGAGCGATTACTACAAATGGCCATTGATTATTCGAAAGAGCGAGAAACTTTTGGTAAACCAATTGCAGACAGACAGGCTATCCAGTGGCAAATTGCTGATTCAGCCGTTGAAATAGAAGCAGCAAAATGGCTTGTCCTTAATGCGGCATATACTTTAGATGCTGGAGAAGATAATCGTCATTTAGCTTCCATGGCAAAATTATATGGGGCAAACATGGGCAATAATGTCGTAGACCGAGTGTTACAAATTCATGGTGGTATGGGGTACACTCGTGAACTACCAATCGAACGTTGGTATCGTGAAGCAAGACTTTGGAGAATTTATGATGGAACAGATGAAATCCAAAGATTAATTATTTCTCGTAATCTCTTAAAAGGTCATGTTAAAGTCGGACAATTTATCTAACAACCCCTAAAAAAGACTAATAAGTGGTATAATCTTAGTAAAATTGTTACGTTGTGGGGGCTTTAATATTGAAAGAAAAGATCATGGAGACGAGCATCAGGCTCTTTGGTAAGAAAGGATTCACGGAAACGTCAGTGCAAGATATTGTCAATGAAATCGGTGTAACTAAAGGGACTTTCTATTATTATTTTACGAGCAAAGAAGAAGTCCTAGCGATGATTCATTATGAGTTTATAAGCAATATTCTAAATAAACAAGAAGAAGTATTAAGTAATTCAAGTTTAGATTTCAAAGAAAAACTTGATCAAATTGTAAAAGTATTGACGTATGAAATTAAAAATAATGGTCAAAGTGCTAGAATCTTTTTCCGTGAGATGAGGCATATCAGTCAGGATCAACTTGAAAGAATTTCACCAAAGCGTCATAAGTTTAGAAAAAATCTTGAACAATTAGTTAAAGAAGGCATAGAGAAAGGACAATTCAAGGACCATGTTAGACCTGATATATTATCCTTTGCCATATTAGGAATTACAAACTGGAGTTATTTCTGGTACGACCCAACAGGTCCAATCAAAGAAGATGAATTAGCTGAAGGGTATGTGGATTTTGTTTTAAATGGTCTACTTAAATAAAAGTAGACTTGAGTACCGTTAACATACTTACTAGTTAGTATATTGGAGGTAAAAGACATGAAAGCAGTACAGTTTAAAGAATTTGGAGGACCAGATGTCTTGCAGAATGTTGATTTGGAAAAGCCAGTGCCAACAGGTCATGAGGTCGTCATAGAAGTGAAAGCTGTCGGGGTGAATTTTGCCGATACCGCGCGCCGTGAAGGTGAATATGTCGTTGAGACGACATTACCATTCATTCCTGGCGCAGAAGTAGCAGGTGTTGTATCTGAAGTTGGCGATCAGGTTGAACATGTTAAAGTTGGCGATCGAGTAGTCACTCTAATTGAATCGAAAGGTTATGCTGAATATGCAAAAACATCTGAGAAAACATTAATCCCTATTCCTGATGGTGTCGATTTCGAAACGGCTGTTGCGTTACCACTACAAGGATTAAGTGCATATCACATCTTAAAAACGATGGGACGTATAGAAGAAGGTGAGACGGTACTTATTCATGCAGCAGCTGGTGGTGTTGGCACAATTGCGGTTCAATTAGCTAAACTATTTGGTGCAAGTAAGATTATTGCTACTGCTAGTACTGAAGAGAAATTAAATCATGCCAAACAAATGGGAGCGACGCATCTCGTCAACTATTCAGAAGAAGGCTGGGAGCAAAAGGTTTTAGAAATAACTGATGGAGAAGGTGTTGATGTTGCCTTAGAGATGGTTGGTGGAGATGTGTTTAAACAAACTCTTAAATGTTTAGCACCGTTTGGAAGACTTGTAATCTATGGAGTGGCGAGCCGAGTTCAACCTAAACTTTATCCGTCCTATTTGATGGGGAAAAATCAATCAGTCATTGGATTTTTCCTGCCCCAAATTATGCGTAAACAAAAATTATTTCAAAACAGTTTAAAAGAGCTATTATCCTATCTTCAATCTGGCCAATTGAAGCTAACGATTGGTGGAGTATATGACCTTGAAGATGCTAAAAAAGTACATGAACTATTAGAAGGGCGTCAAACAAAAGGTAAATTAATTTTAAAGCCTTAAAATTCAGCCATGGTGAACACCATGGCTAAGGGTTTTTGAAGCAAAATCAGTAAAAATGTCTTCTAAAAATATCAAAATGCACCTTGAATAGACTGAATATTTTTTATATTATAAAATTAATATACTAACCGGTCGGTTAATAAACTGTGGAAAAGGAGTCTGAATGATGAATTTTGATTACACAGATAAAGTTAAAGAGTTGAAAGCTAAATTGGAAAGGTTTATGGACGAGAGTATCTATCCGAATGAACAAGTTTTTGCAGATCAATTAGCACAGCAAGAGTCGAGATGGGAGAACCCACCTATCTTAGGAGAATTAAAAGTAAAGGCTAAAGAAGCAGGATTATGGAATTTGTTTTTGCCAGATAGTGAATACGGAGCAGGATTATCGAACTTGGAATATGCCCCATTATGCGAAATCATGGGACGGTCTCATATTGGCCCTGAAGTATTTAATTGTTCAGCACCCGACACAGGTAATATGGAAATATTAGAGCGATATGGTACAGAAGAACAGAAAGAAAAGTGGCTAAAACCGTTGCTGAATGGAGAAATTAGGTCCTGTTTTTCAATGACAGAACCAGATGTAGCATCTTCAGACGCAACTAATATACGCGGAAGCATTACTCGCGACGGTGAAGAATTTATTATCAATGGCACTAAGTGGTGGTCATCAGGTGCAGGAGATCCAAGGTGTGAATTTGCTATTTTTATGGGTAAGTCAGATCCAGAAGCACCTAAATACGAACAGCAGTCCATGATTATCGTGCCTCTTGATACGCCTGGGGTACATATAAAACGAATGTTACCAGTATTCGGTTACGATCACGCCCCGCATGGTCATGCAGAAATTGAATTTAATAATGTCAGAGTGCCAACATCCAATATTTTGTGGGAAGAAGGAAAAGGATTTGCCATTGCACAAGGGCGATTAGGACCCGGCCGAATTCATCACTGCATGAGAACGATTGGAGCAGCCGAACGCGCACTGGATATTATTTGTAAGCGGATACATGAGAGAGAGCCTTTTGGTAAGCCGTTAAAAGACCAAGGTGTTATTCAAGAATGGATTGCTGATTCTAGGATCGAAATCGAGCAAGCCAGGCTATTAACATTAAAAGCTGCTTACATGATGGATACGGTGGGTAATAAAGAAGCCAAAACTGAAATTGCCATGATTAAAGTGGTTGCACCTAATATGGCATTAAATGTTATTGATAAGGCAATCCAAGTCCTTGGAGCTGCAGGCGTTAGTGAAGATTTTCCTCTAGCATCCAGCTATGCTTCTATTCGGACATTAAGGATTGCAGATGGGCCTGATGAAGTGCATCGCCGTACGATTGCTAGACAGGAATTAAAGAAGTATCAGGAAAGGAGTTTAACCCATGCACGTTAAAGAATTATTTGATTTAAACGGTAAAGTAGCCATTGTGACTGGAGGAGGAAGAGGATTAGGGCAGCAGATTGCTGAAGGTTTTGCAGAATCAGGAGCTAATGTGGTGGTTTGTTCGAGAAAACTTGAAGCATGTGAAGAAGTAAGTGAACAATTAAATCAAATGGGTGTTAAATCAATCGCGGTTAAATGTGACGTCACAAATCAAGAAGATATTCAAAATGTGGTTGATCGTACATTAGATGAATTTGGGAAAATAGACATTTTGGTTAATAACAGCGGGGCAACGTGGGGAGCTCCAGTTGTAGATATGCCGCTTGAAGCTTGGAATAAAGTGTTTACAGTTAATGCAACAGGAACTTTTCTCATGTCTCAAGCCGTTGGGAAAGTCATGATTGAGCAAAAGCAAGGAAAGATTATTAATATATCTTCAATTGCAGGATTAAAAGGTTCGGACCCTAATTTAATGGATACGATTGGCTATAACTCTAGTAAAGGTGCCGTTATTTCATTTACACGTGATCTCGCTGTAAAGTGGGGGCCACATGGTATCCATGTTAATGCCATCGCGCCAGGATTTTTCCCTACTAAAATGTCTAAAGTACTTATTGAACAAGGCGGGGATGAATTTTTAAAAGGGACACCATTAAGAAGTTCGGTTCTGATAGTGACTTAAAAGGTGTTGCGTTATTTTTAGCTTCGGATGCTTCTAACTTTGTAACAGGAGATGTGATTGAAGTTGATGGTGGTTCACATGCGATGTAGTAAGGGAGTGTATAACTGATGAGAGAAGCTGTTATAGTATCAGCCGTAAGAACAGCAATTGGAAGGGCTGGAGGAACTCTTGCAACAGTGCCTGCTCATAAATTTGGTGCAGAAGTAATCAAAGAAGCTATAAACCGCGTCAACCTAGATGTCAATTTAATAGATGATGTCATCATGGGAAATGTGTTAAGTGGTGGCGGAAATATTGCTAGGTTAACTGCGCTTGAGACAGGTTTATCTGTCAATTTACCAGGTTTAACGATTGACAGGCAGTGTGGCTCAGGGGTTAACGCTATTAATTTAGCAGCCCAAGCGATAGAGGCTGGAGCAGGAGATGTTTATATTGCTGGCGGAGTTGAAAGTATGAGCAGGGCTCCATACTTAATGGACCGCCCATCTAAAGCATTTAGCCCTGTTCCGCCTCAGTTTAGAAAATCACAATTATCTCCAACAGAAATCGGAGATCCGCCTATGGGGATTACAGCTGAGAATCTAGTTAAAAAGTATAACATAAGCCGGGAAGAACAAGATGAGTTTGCGTTAGCAAGTCAAAAGAAAATGGCTGCGGCAATGGAAGAGGGTCGCTTTGAAGAACAAATTGTTCCGATCGAAGTCCCTGTTAGAAAAGGTGATCCGATTGTTTTTGGTCAGGATGAGCATCCTAGACCTCAAACAACAATAGAAGCATTAAACAAATTACAACCGGCCTTTATGATGGCAGGGTCAGTAACTGCTGGTAATAGTTCGGGCTTAAATGATGCTGCAGCGGCCTTAATCATTATGTCAAAAGAAAAAGCAGACGAATTAGGTTTAGCACCACTTGCGGTTATAAAGCAAAGCGCGGTAGCTGGTGTTGATCCTAACATAATGGGCATTGGGCCAGTACCTGCCACACGAAAAGTGTTAGAGAAGTCGAATATGACACTCGATGATGTTGACTTAATAGAAATTAATGAAGCGTTTGCGTCACAAGTATTAGCATGCAACCGTGAGCTGAATATGGATTTAGATAAAGTAAATGTGAATGGCGGTGCAATCGCTCATGGACATCCATTAGGAGCA
Organism: Piscibacillus salipiscarius JCM 13188; assembly: GCF_001311865.1. Classification (GTDB taxonomy): domain Bacteria; phylum Bacillota; class Bacilli; order Bacillales; family Alkalibacillaceae; genus Piscibacillus; species Piscibacillus salipiscarius. The sequence goes on along the minus strand of NZ_BBCD01000016.1, from coordinate 18,333 downwards.
ACGGGCGCGATTTTAGTGACGAAGGCGATCTACGAGCTTCGCAGGACAGGAAAAACCAATGCCCTAATTACAGCTTGCATTGGTGGTGGTCAAGGGATTGCAACAATTATAGAAGCTGTTTAATAGATTGGGAGGTTTTTAGATGAGTCCAAAAGATACGATTCCAGTCAGACAAGGAGAAGAACTAGACCTTGATAAAGTTGAACAACTGATTAGAGAACATGTTAGCGGATTAAGTGATGATCCCTTAGAAGTCGAACAATTCTTTTTGGGAAGTTCAAATCTTACCTATCAATTAAGAATTGGTGATTGGGAAGCTGTGTTACGCAGACCGCCTCATGGACCAGTTGCACCTAAAGCTCATGATATGGAAAGAGAATTTAACATTCTAAAAGAAATTAATCCGCATTTCCCTGTAGCTCCTAAACCGTACTTTTTCTATCTAACGAAGAAGAAGGTAAACCATTTTTTGTCATGGAACGTAAAAAGGTGTAGTACTTGATTCCAATATGCCTGAAGAAATTAAGTTATCTGAGAAGACCAATCGAGATATATCTGAGGCCATGGTTGATACGCTTGTCCAGTTACATGATATTGATTATACCAAAACGAACCTTAAAAATATGACCAAACCAGATGGGTTTTTAGAAAGACAAGTCCATGGTTGGATTAGCCGTTACGAACGATCCAAAACAGATGATATACAAGGAGTAGATGAATTAACAAGATGGATGGCACATAATATTCCAGAAACAAAAGAATCTACTATTATTCATTATGACTTTAAACTCAACAATGCCATGTTTGATCAAAACGATTTAACGCAATTAGTTGGCTTATTTGATTGGGAGATGACAACAGTAGGTGATCCACTAGCTGATTTAGGTGTAGCTATGAGTTATTGGCAGGAGTCAGGTGATTCAGAGTTATTGAAAAAGGACTTGGTAATGAACCAATTACCACGCAGCCAGGCTTTATGTCGCGTGATGAGTTTATCGAAGCCTATGCTAAGAAAAGTGGCCGTAATGTTACCAATATGAACTTTTACCAAACCTTTGCTTATTTCAAGTTAGCCGTCATCTGTCAGCAAATCTATTATCGTTATAAAAAGGGGCAAACGCAGGATCAAAGATTTGCAAAACTTAACTACTTTGTTGAAAACTTGATTGAATATGCACTTTACTCACTTAATCGAAAGGCTAATTAGTTAGAGGTGTTTTATGCCGAAAATTCATGTGCTGTTAACTAAAGAAGAAATAGATGAACATAAAATCAGTGAAGAGCAAATCATGGTTGTGTTTGATGTGCTGCTGGCAACGACAACCATTATTAGTGCTCTAAAAGACGGGGCCAAAGAAGTCATTCCTGTCTTGGATATGGCTGAAGCTAGACAAACATTTGAAGAATTAGGAGATGACGATTGTATATTAGCAGGTGAGTACGATGGATTAACACTTGATGGGTTTTACTCACCTAACCCATTAGCTTTAAGGGATGTGGTTAAAGATCAGACATTAATCCTGTCGACCACGAACGGAACCGTTGCCGTTAAAAAATCAGCATCTGCTCACAAAGTTTACTGTGCTTCATTACTCAACAATTTGTCAGTATCTAAAAAATCAAAACAGATCATACCGATCAAACAATTGTCATCGTATGTGCCGGCTCTGGCGGTGTATTCAATATAGAAGATTTTTATGGAGCAGGTCATTTACTTAGTGAGCTGTTGGCTGAAACATCGTATGACTTAACGGATTCTGCTTTTGCCGCTTTAACCTTTTATGAAGGTTTAAAGGATCAGCCCACTCAAGTATTACAAAAATCATCTGTTGGAAGAATGCTTTCAAAGCATCAATTAGACCATGTACTAGAATTTGTCGCACAAAAATCTATACGATCTCGTGCCTGAGTTGAGTGATGGAAGGATTTTAATAGAACATTCTAGTGAAAAATTTGAATGAAAGGAGGCGTGTAAGATGAGGTTCGGTAATAAAGTAGCTGTCATTACTGGAGCAGGAAGCGGTATTGGTGCTGCTGTTGCTAAAAGGCTTGCTAAAGAAGGTGCAAAAGTTGTCTTAGTAGGCAGAACAAAACAAAAACTAGATCGTGTGAGTAATGAGATTGTTAAGGAAAATGGTTTATCTTACGTTTATCCTACTGATGTGACGGACGACCAAGCGGTCAATCAATTAAAAGACTACATTCAAAGCGAGTTTGGTCAATTAGATATACTGGTTAATAATGCAGGTAGTTCTGGTAAATCATCCATTCGTGATTTAACGAGTGAAGAGTGGCAACGAGTCCAAGATGTTAATTTGAAAAGTGTGTTTCTAGTATCTAAAACCTTAAGTGAATTAATGTTAGAAGGACTTAAAAGAGACCGTTCGATTGTCAATGTCGCTTCGTTATCAGGACATAAAGCTGGAGCGAGAATTCCACACTACAGTGCTTCTAAAGCTGCAGTTATTAATTTTTCAAAAGCTTTAGCTGCAGAATTAGCACCACATGTTAGAGTCAATTCAGTTTCACCCGGATTTATTGAAACCCCTCTTACTGAAGCTGGTCTTCAAAATGAGCGTTTTCAATCAGCTATTGAGCAGCATACAGCCCTGGGAAGGGTTGGTAAACCAGATGAAATTGCGAATATCATTACATTTTTATCATCCTCTGAGGCTTCATACATGACAGGTTCAGATGTTTTAGCTGATGGTGGTTGGCTAATTACGTAAATAAAAATAAGGGAGATGAGAAAGATGTCAGTAAAACCTTGGCACAAGTTTATACCAGAAGGAAATCCTAAAGAGATTCAAATTCCAGAACTGAGTTTAGGAGACTTGTTTTTAGAGACGGTAAATAAATACCCTAGGCATACAGCCATAACCTTTATGGGAAAGACCTTTGATTATCAAACAGTCTACGCTTACGCAAAACAGGTGGCAGCTTATTTCCAAGATGTCGGAATCAAAAAAGGTGACCAGATCGCTTTAATGTTACCAAACTGCCCGCAGTATGTATTCAGTTATTTTGGAGCCATGTTTGCTGGGGCCACCGTTGTACAAGTTAATCCAATGTATAAAGAACAAGAACTCATGCACGTACTTAAAGATTCGGAAGCAGCAGCTATCATAGCATACGAGCCACTCATGCCAATTGTAAACAATGTCTTACCAGACACCTCTGTCGAACACAGTTATAGTGTTTCGTTTACAAACCCTTCAGACTACGAACAACTCATCCAACACCAATTAGAATACCAACCCGTTCACATTCAGCCAAAAGAAGATGTAGCCGTATTACAGTACACAGGCGGCACAACAGGACGCTCAAAAGGAGCCATGCTAACGCATTACAACATTGTAGCCAATACATTGCAAAGTGCTGCGACAGCAGAATCTCAAATTAATAAAGGTGAAGAACGTGTTCTTGTCATTTCACCACTATTCCATGTCTACGGCATGACAAGTGGTATGTGTTTAACGTTTAGAATGGGTGGCAATCTTATTTTATTACCTCGTTTTGAAGTCGAAGAAACGGTAAAAACCATGCAGGAGTTACAGCCAACGTCGTTTCCTGGGGTTCCCACTATGTTTATTGCGATCTTAAATTATGCTCGTGAGCACAATATTGACTTAGGGTTTCTAGAAACCGTAACAAGCGGGTCCGCACCACTATCAGCAGACGTTCTAACTAATTTTGAAGAAACAACTGGCGCATCAATCGCTGAAGGGTACGGTCTGTCTGAAGCGTCTCCAGTCACGCACCGAAACCCAGTTGAAGGAGTTCAAAAAGCTGGTAGCATCGGTATACCGATTCCAAATACTGACTCAAAAGTTGTAGATCTTGATACAGGAACTGAAGAATTACCTATTGGCGAAGTTGGCGAGCTAGTGATTAAAGGTCCACAAATTATGAAAGGTTACTGGAACATGCCTGATGAAACGGCGCAGACAGTGCGTGACGGCTGGTTATACACAGGCGACCTAGCCAAAATGGATGAAGATGGATTTTTCTATATCGTTGGAAGGAAAAAGGAAATGATTATCGCGAGTGGATTTAACATTTATCCAATTGAAATTGAAACAGTGTTATATCAAAACCCTAAAGTTTTAGAAGCTGCGGTCATTGGTATTCCGGATCCGTATCGTGGCGAGACCATTAAGGCAGTCGTATCACTTAAAGAAGGGCAATCCGCAACTGAAGAGGAAATCATTAACTTCTGCAAAGAACGACTATCGAATTTTAAAGTACCAACGAGTGTTGATTTTATAGAAGAGTTCCCGAAAACAGCTGTTGGTAAAATTCTGAAAAGAGAATTGAAAGATCAGTATATCTCAAACTAATCGCTTAAAGGGGGGTGCGGGAATGGATATTTTATTCCAGCAGCTATTTAATGGACTTACAATTGGAAGCGTTTACAGTTTAGTCGCCTTAGGACTCACATTAGTTTATGGTATTTTGCACATACCTAACTTTGCTCATGGAGCGCTATATATGATGGGTGGTTACATTACCTTAACAATGATGCAATCGCTAGGACTACATTATTGGATTGCAATTTTCATCTCGGTTATTGTAGTCGGCTTGTTAGGTGTTTTAATGGAGCGATTAGTATTTCACCACTTAAGACATGCACCTCCCATCCATGACAAAATCGCAGCCATAGGAATGTTACTCTTTTTAGAAGCATTTGCTCACAGTGTATGGGGAGCCGATTATTTAGAAATGGCAACTCCTCATGGGCAAGTGGTTAGTGTATTTGGAATTACATTTACGTTTCAGCGGATTATCATCATCGTTGCAGCTGTGTTAGTCATGGTGGCTTTATATACGTTTCTTAAGAAAACGTACATGGGTATGACGGTCATTGCAATGTCGCAAAATCGAGATGGAGCGAATTTAGTAGGAATCAATACAAGTAAAGTTGCGATGCTTACATTCTTTATATCTGGTGCCTTAGCAGCAATTGCTGCATCATTATCGTCACCTATTAATCTAGTCTTCCCAGGAATGGGGCATCTAGTGATATTAAAAGCATTTGTCATTATTATCATCGGCGGTATGGGAAGTATACCAGGTGCTATTGTGGGTGGTTATATTTTAGGATTTACAGAAAGCTTAGGGGCAACATATATTTCAAGTGATTATAAAGATTTAATTGCCTTCTTGTTATTAGTTGTCATTTTAACAGTTAAACCGAATGGTCTATTTGCGAAAGGGGGCAAAGCATGAGCATACCATTTTTAAATAAAAAGTTGCCTTGTCGGGCCTCCTATTGTTAGCTGTTATCTTTCCTTTAGTTAGTAGTAATGCTTATATGATCAGAATCTTAATCCTAACATTTATTTGGACCATTGTCGTTTATGGTCTGAACCTGCTAGCAGGATATACTGGATACTTATCTTTAGCACATGCTGGATTTTTGCTTTAGGCGCCTACACATTGGCAGTGTTAACAGTGACATATGGCATTAGCTATTGGGTCGCATTTGTTTTAACGTTAATATTCACAGCGTTGGTTGGTACGTTAATTGGCATGATTGCCCTTAGAACGAAAGAACACTTTTTGCCATTTACACGTTATGTGTCGGTTATATCATCTATTTAATCATCTATAACTGGGACAGTGTAACTGGTGGTGTTCGTGGATTTCTTGGAATTCCTACACCAGGTGCTATTGGTCCACTTGAGTTTAACAGTCAAATATCAAACTATTATCTAGTATTGTTCTTTTTAGTCTTAACCATTGTGGTCATGTACAATATTGTTCATTCGTTACAAGGTAGGTCGTTTATTGCCATTCGAAACAGTGAAGAATTAGCTAAGACGATTGGGATTTCAACGACTAGCAATAAACTATTAGCTTTCATTCTATCAACGGTTTTTGCCGGACTTGCAGGTAGCTTATTTGCATCATTTACTAGGTTTATCGGTCCTGAAATTTCTAATATAACGATGACATTTGATTTTCTAGTTTATCTGTTGATCGGTGGAATTGGAACGTTATCTGGACCTGTAATAGGTACATTTATTATCGTGTGGATTTCGCAAGAACTTCAGTTTTTACAAGATTATCGTATGCTTGTATTCGGGCCAATTCTCGTCCTGCTTATAATATTCGATCCTAGAGGAATCTCAGGCTTTGTGATTGATTGGAATCTTAAAAGAAAATCAAAAAGCAGTCTCAATCGAATGAGATTCATAGGGAACAAAGGTAGAGGAGGGATAGTGTGCTTCTTGAAACAACAAATTTAACCAAAAGTTTGGTGGATTAACAGCGGTGGATGATGTCAATTTTGGAATTGAAGAAGGAAAAATCAACGCCATTATTGGCCCAAATGGTGCTGGTAAATCAACATTCTTTAACCTAGTGAGTGGCTATTATCCGCCGACTAGTGGCGAGGTGTATTTTAAGGGGCAAGACATTACACATCTCTCCTCTAATAAAATTGCTAAATTAGGTATTGCTAGAACCTTTCAGACAACAAATTTATTTGAGAAAGCGACCGTTCTGGATAATGTCATCGTTGGTCATAGGTTAAGGACGAGTTCTAACTTATTTGATGCGGTTTTTAGAACGCCTAGACTCAAAAGAGAAGAACAAAAGTGCCTCAATAAAGCCTATGAAGTGTTAGATTTTGTAGATCTTACTAACTATGCGCATCGTGTAGTCGAAAATTTAACTCAAGAACAAAAAAAAAAACGTGTTGCTTTTGCACTTGCCCTTGCGACTGATCCTGAACTTGTCTTTTTAGATGAACCAGCTGCTGGCGTGAATCCTGATGAAACAGATGGATTAGCGATCATGATGAAGAAGATGGTGGATCATGGGATTACCGTTTGTCTAATCGAACACAAAATGCAGATGATTATGAGTATTGCCGAAAAGATTATGGTGCTTAATTTTGGTAAGAAAATCGCAGAAGGTACTCCTGATGACATCATGAACCACGAGGATGTTATTAAGGCTTATTTAGGTGGTGAGCAGCATGCTGAAGTTAAATAATGTATCTGTAAACTATGGAGCGTTTACAGCTGTAAAAAGTATTAATATTGATGTTTCACCAGGTGAAATTGTTGTCTTACTCGGGTCGAATGGTGCTGGAAAGACGACAACCTTTGATGCCATAAGCGGCCTTAATAAGCCTATAAGCGGTGAGATATTACTCAACGACCGGAACCTAGTCGGGGTACCACCTGACCAGATTGTCAATTTAGGAATTATACAATGTGCAGAAGGACGTAAATTGTTTTCAGGGATGAGTGTGGAAGAAAATTTAATTATGGGTGGCTATGTCCATCGTAAGAAGAAATCACATGTGAAAAGGCTCTTAGATGAAGTGTATGAGATGTTTCCGATTCTTCAAGAAAAACGAAATGAATCGGCTGGTTCTTTAAGCGGTGGGCAGCAACAAATGGTTGCAATTGGTAGGGCCCTAATGGGTGAGCCAAAGTATATGTTGTTAGACGAACCTTCGATGGGCCTCGCACCTTTAATTGTTGAGCAGATGTTCGAGAAAATTAAGCAAATTAATGAGTCTGGCACATCGATTTTGTTAGCTGAACAAAATGCAAATGCTGCTTTGAAGATTGCTGACCGCGGCTATGTTTTTGAAAATGGTGAAATTGTGGTTGACGGTACAGCGGGTGAGCTTTTATCAAATGAAGATGTTAGAAAAGCGTATATTGGAGCCTAAATTAAAAGGGGTGGTGCCGGAAAAAAGCTTGTGGCCTAAGGTTGATTAAAATTTATATTAAAAAGGGGAGAAAGTATGAAATTAAAAAACTGGCATGGTTGTTGGCGATGGTAGCTTTAGTATTTTCCTTAGCAGCATGTAATGCAGAAGGACAAGAAGGTAGCGGAGATTCACAAGAAGTTAGTATAGGCTACTCTGGTCCATTAAGTGGTCCTGCAGCTTATTATGGAGAATCGACGTATAGTGGTTTAGAGATGGCTGCTGAAGAGATTAATGAAGCAGGCGGTTTTGATGTAGACGGTCAAAACTACACGATTGATTTAGTTTCACTTGATGATAAATACTTACCAAATGAAGCGGCTTCAAATGCTCAAAGATTAGTTCAAGAAAATAACGCGTCTGTAGTGTTTACCCCTCATAGTGGTGGTATCATGGCCCAGCAAGTGTTAAATGAGCAAGAGGAATTTTTGATTATGGCCTATACGAGTGAACCAGCCATTACGCAACAAGGCAACAGTCTAACAGTTGCGATCCCACCTAGATATGATGGTTATATTGCACCATTCACAAAATATGCAATGGAGAACCACGGTAAGAAAATCGCCTTACTCCCAACATCGTCGCAATATGGCAAAGACTGGACTTCACATTTAGAACCATATTGGAAAGAACAAGGTGGTGAAGTCGTCTTTAACTCTTCAATCGACTTCGCAAAGGATACTGACTTCTTTACAATCTTAACCAATGCTTTAGAAAACGATCCAGATGTTATTTTATTGGTGGACCTTCACAACCAACTGCTAAGGTTGCACAACAAGCTCGTGAACTTGGGTTTGAAGGCGGATTTATTATTATGGATCAAGCGAAGTTAGATGAAATGAAAGAAGTTACAGGTACTTATGAAACATTTGAAGGAAGTGTCGGAGTCAATCCACTTCAATTTTCTGATTATCCAGGAACAGACGAATTTGTTGAAAAATATAAAGAGAAGTATGACAAAGTTCCAGGTTCTGAAGCAGGTTTCCATTACATCTCTGCATATATATTAGTTGAAGCAATGAAAGCTGCGGGAACGGTAGATGACGCTCATGCAATTCGTGACGCAATGCAACAAGGAATTGAAGCACTCCCTGAAGAGAAGCAGGTATATGACATACCAGGCATTACAGAAGAAGGTAACTTTGATGTTGTTCAAAGTATGGCAGTAGTAGAAAATGGTGAGATTAAACCAGTCGATTTAGAACAATAATGGTTAAAAGAATTTGAGATTAGAAGAAGACGAATATCTAAGGACAAGTCAATCCTTAATATTCGTCTTCATATTTAGGTAAGTCTAAATGTACTTAAGTAAAGCTTGTGTCGCGCATTTCGTGAAACTATTTACTAGACAATTTCAAGGTTTTACTAGACAAATTTGTATATTTATTAGACAATTTCACGATTTTACTAGACAAAATCGCAAATTTACTAGAAAACTTTCTTGTTTACTAGACAATATTTTTTCAATTTAGTTTATAGAATTTGCTAAATGGATGAGTAGCTTTCTGTCGAAAGAATATTGCTTATGACCTACATATATTCAAATATAGTAAAAACATACTGAGACTATTATATTATTTTGATTTTTCTGATAATAATTAGAGGAAAAAGACCCTTCCCGTTGAAATTTTAACCTGCAAGTATTGTTTATTATATGGGAGGGTACGAAATGAAAGAAGTGAGATATTTATCGAAGAAAGCTTGGTTGGTTTTTCTATCGGTTATGATGTTATTGGCGATGTCTTCACCGATTCAAGCTTCTCCTGAAGGTTATAAGGAAGTGAATTTATCATCAGTTGATGGTAAAATTTCACAAGACTTACTACCTAAAGGTGCCAAAATGGATGAGAAAGTGGAAGTCATTATTCAGTTTGATGGTGACCCTGTATTAAAAGAATTTACTAAGGCTAAAAAGCAAGGTTATAAAATGAGTCAGAAAGCTCAAAAGGAACATGCTAAAGGCCTTAATAACAAGAAGAAAAATGCTAAAGCTTTAATTGCTCATAACAATGGTAAAGTCATTGATAGTTTTGAGAAGATCTATAATGGTCTATATGCTCAAGTTGAAAGAGGAGACTTGAATAAATTATCTAAGCTAGATGAAGTGGCAGCGATCTATCCAGTAAAACCTGTTGAACTGCATAACGATACATCTGTTCCGTTTATTGGTGCTCCAGATGTATGGGAGAAAGTGGTTGATGGAGTCAACATAACAGGTGAAGGAATTTCTGTTGCTATTATTGATACAGGGATTGATTATACTCATGCATCTTTTGGTGGTGAAGGTACAACTGAAGCTTATCAGTCTAACGACCCGGATGTCGTTGAGGAAGATACATTTCCGACAGCTAAAGTTGTAGGCGGTTGGGATTTGTTGGAACTGAATATGATGCTGGTTCTGATGATCCTGAAAAACGTATTCCAAAACCTGATGCTGATCCTTTAGATGAGCATGGTCATGGTACTCACGTTGGAGCGACAGTAGCCGGTTTAGAAGTTGAAGGTGAAGTTGGACAGGGGGTTGCTCCTGATGCTGAACTATACGCCTACAAAGTATTTGGAGCTGGCGGTTCAACTGCTGTTACAGCTCAAGCGTTAGAGAAGGCAATGGATCCAAATGGTGACGGGGATGTTTCAGACCATGTGGATGTTGTAAACATGTCATTAGGTTCGCCGTATGGTCACCCAAATGATCCATCTGCAGAGGCAGCTAATTTAGCTGTTGAAGCGGGAGTAGTTGTAGTGGCTTCTGCTGGTAACTCTGGTGATGTTCCATATATCACAGGTTCTCCTGCGGTAGCTGATAAAGCGATTAGTGTTGCTGCTTCAGTTGATGATGGAATTGTAGTCGGTGCAATTGAAGTTAATTCACCTGAAAGTATTGCTGGTCAATATGAAGCAGTGGAAGGTGCGATTACGACTCCACTAAGTGAATCAGGAGATATTACGAATGATGCAGTTTATGTTGGGCAAGGTTGTTCTGCGGATGAATATTTAGACAATCCTGAAGGTAAAATTGCATTGATCGACCGAGGAACATGTTCATTTACGGAGAAACTACAGAAAGCTCTTGATAACGGAGCAGTTGCAGGCATTGTTGCGAATAATGCGGAAGGCGCCCCAATTGTCATGGGGGGTGACCCAGTCGATTTACCAGGCGTCATGGTTTCTAAAGCTACTGGAAATAGCATTAAAGATGCTTTAGCTAATGGTGAAACGGTAGAGGTAAGTTTATCAGATGAGATTAAAATTGCTAAACCTCAGCTAGCGGATACGATCACTGATTTCAGTTCAAAAGGACCTGGTCGTGGTGATATCGGATTCAAACCAGAAATTTCAGCTCCAGGCTATTCGATTAGCTCTGCTGCAGTTGGAAGTGGTAATGGTGCGACTCAAATGAGTGGTACTTCTATGGCAGCTCCTCACGTGGCAGGTGTTGCAGCTTTATTAAAACAGTTAAGACCTGATTGGAATGCTGAAGAAATTAAATCACTTATGATGAACACGACGACAACCATTGAAGATTTAGAAGGCAAGGTGTATCCATTATCCCGTCAAGGGGCTGGGCGTGTACAAGTGGATGTTGCCGCTGAAACAACAAGTGTCGCATATCCACAGGCTATTTCATTAGGTTATATGCCGATTGAAGATGAGACAACTAAACAAAAAATGAAACGGTTACCATTACGAACAAAGGTGATGAATCAAAAACCTACAACATTTCCTGGGAAAACCGTTTTGGAGATCAATCAGGTGCAGTTGAAGTTGATTTACCTGAGCAATTAACTGTTGAAGCTGGTAAGAAAGAAAAGTTAAGAGTTGATTTCACTATTGATGCTAATCAAGTTGGCACTAACGGCTTACAAGAGTTAGATGGTTACATCGTATTAGAAGGTAATGGCGAAACTTTACGCGTACCATATCAAGCAGTTTTAGAGAAGATGAGCCGTGTTGATGCTAACTCTAATAACAAATCTATTAAGTTAACGAATAAAGGAAATTTAGATTCTCAGGTTGATTTCTTCTCATTTGGAGAAGAAGATGTAGCTGAAACAGGAACTCACTATGATGTGAGAGCTGTTGGAGCGCGTTCAGAAGAAGGTGTTACAGAATTTGTTGTAACAAGTGAAGATAGTTGGGAATCACCTAATATGATTGAATATGATATCTACATCGATTCTGATATGGATGGAGTAGAAGATAGTATTTTATTTAACATTGATTTAGGAGTATTATCTGGAGGAGACGCGACTGGTGATCAGGTTTCGGTACTATACGACCTCGCTAGTGGCGCTATGACACCATTGTATTATATTGATTTAGGTGGCTCTTACAATGATAATTATATGGGATTACCTGTTGACAATTCTTATGCAGGAATTGAAGGTGAGTTCCAGTATAAAGTAGTAGGATTTGATGGTTTAACGGAAAGTATGATGAAAACGATGGAGGCTGGATCAAGCACAATACAAATGAACAACAAGTTGAGCTAGAATATACTACAGAAGTTCTTGCTAATAGTAAAAAAGATATTCCAGTTGATGCAAAGGAAAAAAGTAGCTTACTCATGATTCAAAACGCAGAGCTCCCTTACTCCAATATTAAAGTGAATAAGTAAAGTTTCTAAAAGCCAATCGAGACGAATAGTCTCGGTTGGCTTTTTTACTCAAGTTTATGTTGAAATAGTTTGAATAGAACAGGGGAAACCTCTAAATAGAAAGGTGATGAATAATGACATATAAAACAACTCATTATTTGGGTACATTTAATTGGTCTGATAAACTGTGATTACCTTAAATTTAAAGGAGTTCAACTATGAAACCGTATATCATTGTCGGTGCAGGAATTCTTGGATGTTCTACAGCGTATCATTTAGCTAAAAAGGGGCGCCTGTTCTATTAATCGATCAACATGACCAAGGTGAGGCTACGCGATCTGCGGCTGGAATTATTAGTCCTTGGTTATCACAAAAAATAATCCAAAATTATATGAAATGATTAATAAAGGAGCTCATTATTATCCCGCTATTATTAACGAACTTGCGAATGATGGCATTACCAATACTAGCTATAAAAAGGTAGGCTCCCTCCATTTACATAAAAGTGATCATAAATTAGATAAAATGATAGATGATTTAGAAGATAGAAAAACAAACGCTACAGGAATAGAAGACATTTCTAAATTGACTGGCGAAGAGGTTAAGTCAAATTTTCCAATGTTATCTAATCGGATGGGAGCCATTCATGTAAGTGGTGGAGCCAGAGTAAACGGAGATTGGATGAAAAAAGCCCTCAAAGAAGGTGCTAAGCAACATGGTGCAGAAGTCATTCATGGTGAGGCAGAACTGGTTAATGAAACAACTATACGTATTGGCAGACAGACCTTTGATGCAGAAACATTGATTGTCACAAATGGGGCATGGGCTGATCGTTTCCTTAAACATATTGGCGTTAAATTAGATGTGACTTCACAGAAAACCCAAATTTTACAACTGGAAATGATACATGATGATCCATCTAAATGGCCAGCCATTATGCTTCCGAATAATAAATATATTGTGGGTTTTGAAAACAATAAGGTTTTATTGGATCAGCGCATGAAGAAAATCATGATTTTGATTCAACAAGTTCGGCTGTTGGCGTATATGAAATATTAAAGACGGCCTTCAAGTTTGCACCAGGATTAGAAGATGCGAAGTTTATTGAATCGCGAATCGGATTTCGGCCGATGCTTCCTAATAAACGCCTTATATTGGCTATCTTCCCGGTTACTCTAAAATCATGATTGCAAATGGCCTTGGGGCATCAGGTATCACGAGTGGACCGTTTCTTGGGAGTGAAGTGGCTAAAATTGTAACTAGATGAAACTCATGCTTAGGCAGTTTTATTTATTGATCTCATAGCATCTTTAACTGTTTGGTGGATATTTTTATCTCCTAAATCAATTCCTAATGACACTGCAGTCATGGCAAGTTGTTTATTAATTCCGGTAAAAATAATTTGTGTCCCAATTAATTCCATTGAATTAACAACATCAAATAAATACTTAGCGACTAATTGATCGACAGTGCCTAATCCCGTTAGATCTAGAATTAAATGATCAATTCGATCTTCTGAGACGCTATTTAAAGTTTTACTCATTAATACAGATGCTCTGTTAGCATCAATTTCGCCTATCAACGGACAGACGCCAATATTGTCTTCAACTTTTATAATTGGAACGGAAAGTTCATTAAGTTTTAGATTCAACGTCTGGTTACGATCATTGCCAATCATATCAACGTAACCATTTGTGTAACCTGCATTATAATGAAGTATGGTTAATTCTATTTCTTTTGTTAAACGAAGACGCTCGTCCATAGTTAGCATATAGTCATTATCTAAGTCATGAACATAGTTCCAGATCCCCTCACTAAGATAAGGGAAGAGTTCTACTAATTCTAGAAAGCTGGATGAATCATTTATTCCTTTTTCATAACCGGCCTCTTTAACACCTTGATAGGTTAGAAAATCATCACCATACAGAACTCTTTCTTCAATAATTTGAAGTAGATGCTTTAATTCTCTTTTTATATCCTCGTTACTTAAGGAAGTCGTTAATGTATTTAAGATTTCAGGGTTGTGGTCATGTAAAAGGCTCCCTGCCTGATTTAAATGCTCATTTCTTTCCATAAAAGACTCCTTTCTAGAGATATGAAATGAATATATCTCCCTAATTTAATTTTATAGGATTAAAAATATTATAAAAGAGGTATATTTTAATGTACTGGGAGGAGGAGCTAAAATGGATCAAGATTTAGAAAATATTAAAGTAACGTTAGATGTCGTATGCGGTAAATGGAAAGCAGTTATTTTACTAAAATTATATGAAGGAAATTTGAGGTTTGGGGAGATTAAAAGGAGTATACCGTTAATCAAGCATCAAACATTAATCAAACAGCTTAAAGAATTAGAACAAGATGGATTATTAACTAAAACAACTTACCCCGATGTACCTCCAAAAGTCGAATATTCTTTAACAGAATACGGCAGACACTTAAAACCGTTATTAGACATGATGGTTGAATGGGGAGAAGTGCATAGTGATCAGAAGACGACATCATAATTTCCAAGAGTGAAACATACTTAATTTTATTGTATAGTAGTAGGGTGAAAAATAGTTAAAATCAAAGGAGAATTATGCAAATGTAAGATAAAATCCCATATCAAAAACAGTTTACATTTTAAATAGAAGGGATTTTTTGAATGTCAATTACAGAAGAAATGCAAAAACGCCGTACTTTTGCAATCATTTCTCACCCTGATGCTGGAAAGACCACGTTAACAGAGACGTTATTAGTATTTGGAAATTTAATTCGCTCAGCTGGTACAGTAAAAGGTAAAAAATCAGGAAAATTCGCTACATCAGACTGGATGGAAATTGAAAAGCAACGTGGAATTTCAGTTACTTCCAGTGTTATGAACTTCCCATATAAAGATTTGCAAATCAATATTCTCGATACACCTGGACACGAAGACTTTAGTGAAGATACGTATCGAACATTAACAGCAGTCGATAGTGTTGTCATGATTATAGATGCGACTAAAGGGATTGAAGCTCAGACAAAAATTATTTAAAGTTTGTCGCATGAGAGGCATTCCTATTTTTACCTTTATCAATAAATTGGATCGTGAAGGGCGAGAGCCTTTTGAATTACTAGAAGAAATCGAAGAAGTATTGGATATTGAAACGTATCCGATGAACTGGCCTGTTGGAATGGGTAAACGGTTTCTTGGTATTTTTGACAGGCAAGGTAAACAGTTTGTCCAATTTCATGGTAATGAACAAGAACAGTTTATTCCATATGAAGAATTAGAAAGAGCTGAGTATGATGAGTTCAAAAAGACTGATGAATATCAAACGGCAGAAGAAGAACTTGAGTTATTAGATGAAGCAGGCGATCAGTTTTCAATGGAGGACGTGTTAAAAGGTGAACAAACTCCTGTATTTTTCGGAAGTGCACTTGCACCTTTTGGGGTCAAAACATTCTTCGATACGTTTTATATCAATGGCGCCACCACCAGCACCTAGGAAGACTGAAGAAGGAGTCGTTCAACCAGACAATCCAGATTTTTCGGGCTTTATTTTTAAAATCCAAGCAAACATGAACCCCCAACACCGAGACCGTGTCGCTTTTTTAAGAGTATGTTCTGGTAAGTTTGAAAAAGGCTTAAGTGTTAAGCTAGCGAGAACCGGGAAGACCATTAATCTATCGCAATCTCAGCAATTTGTAGCATCATCAAGAGATAATGTTGAAGAGGCTTATGCGGGAGATATAATCGGTATATATGATCCAAACGTATATCGAATTGGTGACACATTACTAGAAGGTAAGGAATTGTTTGAGTATAACGAACTTCCTCAGTTCCCTCCTGAAATTTATAAAAGAGTTACAGCTAAAAAATGTGATGAAGTCGAAACAGTTTAAAAAAGGAATAGAGCAGCTCGTTCAAGAAGGGGCCATCCAGCTATTTATGAAAAACAAAGGTGAATCTTATATTATTGGAGCTGTTGGCGAACTTCAGTTTGACGTATTTAAATACCGGATGAAAAATGAGTATAACTCTGAGGTATTACTTGAATCAATAGGTGAGAGAGTACCAAGATGGCTTCCTGAGGATCAAGTTAACAAAAGCTTATTTGATGAACGTAATATGCTCGTTGAAGATCGTGAAGGAAACCATGTAGTCTTATTCAAGAATGAGTTTGCGTTAAAATGGTTTAAAGACCAACATCCAGAAATAGAACTAATTGATTTGTATGAAGTCAATAAATATGACCAAACTTAATATAGTAAGTTTTGGACTGGGTCAAATTATGATCCAGTCTCTTTTATTAAAACGTAAGCATTTTGGAATCCGAAAGGTTAACAATAGTGAGAATTATTTTCCTAGTTAGAGTTTTGGAAAGGGTGTTTTATTTAGTGTGATTTCCCTTTATAATATTTCTCGTTACTAAAACACATGAAATCTAAGTTTTCAGAAGATTTAAATTGGAAGGAGAATTATCAACATGGAAAAACAACGTAGAGGTTTGTTTCAACGTTTTCTTGATGGCATAGAACGCGTTGGTAACAAGCTACCACACCCTATTACGCTATTTGCCATATTAGCATTATTAGTAATTGTTGTATCAGCAGTTGTTTCTATGTTTGGCGTAAGCGTTGAACATCCAGGGGAAGATAAAACAGTAGAAGTTAAAAGTCTTCTAAGCTCTGAAGGAATTCGATATATATTTGAAAGCATGGTGGACAACTTTATTGGATTCGCTCCATTAGGTGTTGTACTAGCGACCATGTTAGGTATTGGAATTGCGGAACGCACTGGTCTGATTAGTGCTGCTTTACGCGGATTTGTTCTATCCATACCAAAAGTTTTAATCACAGCAGGTCTTGTATTCGCAGGGATCATGTCAAGTGTAGCTTCTGATGCAGGTTATGTCGTATTGCCTCCATTAGGTGCGGTTATCTTTGCAGGATTAGGAAGACATCCACTTGCAGGTCTTGCAGCTGCATTCGCTGGTGTATCTGCTGGTTTCAGTGCCAACTTGTTCCTATCAGCGACAGATGCGATGTTAGGTGAATTAACAATTGATGCTGCAGCGATGATTAGTCCTGAGTATGCAGAAACAATTAACATTGCAATGAACTGGTACTTCATCATTGCATCAGTATTTCTATTAACTCTTGTTGGTGCGTGGGTTACAGAAAAAATCGTTGAACCACGTCTTGGCGAGTATAAAGGTGATTACCGTGAAGATTTAAACGGGTTAAAGCCAATTGAAAAGAAAGGTTTAACTTGGGCAATTATTTCATTTGTCGTATCAGCTGTTCTCTTATCACTATTAATCGTACCTGGTGATGCACCGTTACGTGGTGAGAATGGAGCGGTTATTCAATCACCATTCATGCAATCTCTTGTTCCAGTTATTACAATCTTATTCTTTGTTCCGGGTCTCGTTTATGGAATTGTGACGAAGAATATTAAAGTGATAAGGACGTTGCCAGTCAATTAACAGACACAATGGCATCAATGGGGATGTTTATTGTACTAGCCTTCACAGCTGGTCAGTTCGTTGCTTACTTTGCAGAATCGAACATGGGTATTGTTCTTGGTGTGCTAGGTGCGAACTTCCTTGAGTTCTTAAACTTAAATGACATGCCATTCTTATTGCTAGTTCTATTTATGTTAGTAGTTGGGTTTATTAACTTGTTTATCGGAAGTGCATCGGCCAAATGGGCAATGTTAGCTCCAATTTTCGTACCGATGATGATGCAATTAGGTTTATCACCAGAGTTAACTCAAATGGCTTACCGTATTGCTGACTCATCTACAAATATTATTACACCACTTATGACATACTTTGCGATTATCATGCATTCGCACAGAAGTATGACAAGAAGATGGGTATTGGTACGATGATCTCAGTTATGTTCCCATACTCAATGGCATTCTTAGTGTTCTGGACATTATTACTATTCGTATGGATGATGTTAGGTGTCGACTTAGGTCCAGGATCATCATTCTTTTATAATAATTAATTAGTAAAATCTCAGCCTGAAT
>NZ_BBCD01000015.1 GCF_001311865.1 Piscibacillus salipiscarius JCM 13188 | reverse complement strand
GTTTGCTAGAGGTTTAAACACTTAATAATTAACGTAGCTCGTAGGATTTACTCGAGCACCATTTTTATAAACTTCGAAATGCAAATGAACTCCAGTGGACCTTCCGGTACTGCCCATCACACCAATTTTGTCCGCGCTGCACCGTTTGACCGCTATTTACGCTAAGACTATTCATGTGGGCATACATCGTTTTTAGTCCGTTATTGTGATTAATGACAACCTTATAACCATAAGCTCCATCATAACCAGCAAACGTTACAGTACCATTATCAGCAGCTTTAATCGTTCTGTTACTAACACCTGAAATGTCAATTCCTTTGTGGTAACTTCCCCAACGGCTACCCATGTTACTAGTGATAAAACCACCAACAGTTGGTTTAGCAAATTGGCCAGTTCCTCTAGACGGAACCTCTTTCGTTCCTTTTAAAACGATTTCCTCTGTAGGTTCTTTTACAACTTCTTCATCAATTTTTTTCTTTTTAACTACTTCATTATTTTTAGTTGTTATACGATAGGTAATTTTCTTTTTACCTTTTTCACCTTTTGCTTGATCTTTGTTTGACCTTTGAATAATGAATCCGTACTCTTAGTTTTTGTTTCAAAATCAATTGATTCTTTCTCTGATTTTTCAACTGTGTAGCTTACATTAATAAATGGCTTATCAGCTTCAACCTTAACTTTCTGACCTACTTGAACAACTGAGTCTTCATTAATATCAGGGTTCATATCCATTAACTTTTGTACAGATAAATCATACTTCGATGCTACTTGACTTAGCACTTCGTTTTCCTTAATGGTATGTATTGCTTCCCCTTTTGTACCACGTTCCAGCATTTTTTGTAGCTGTTTTACTGATAGTAGTTTAGTAGGATTGACGCCTTCTTTTACAACTTTAAGATTTTCAGTTAATCCTATATCAAGTACAACCGAACCATCATTTAAAGTGAGTTTAGAATCCTCTTTTTCTTTTTTCTGTTCCTTTGTTGTTTGATTCTTAGCAATATCTGAAGGAACTCGTTCTAATATTGGAGATACAATTTGATCTTCTTTCATTTTCAGAAACTGAATTTCCTGATTAAGTTCTTTTGGTAGATATTTATTAACTACATTGTTAATTGCCTTATTGGCTTCATTTAGATTACCAACATATCCAATTACTTGATCCTTCATTTGGAGCTTAATAGCAGTAGCATTAAACGATAACACTTCATCTAAATGATTTTTAACTTCTTTCGTCTCATCTTTAGTAGAAAAGACTAATTCTCCAACATAATCAATCTTTTGTTCTGGCATTAACTCTATACCATCATAATTTTGTTCTTCAGAATCTAATTTAGATTCTACAAAACTTTTAACACTCTCTACATCTTTAACCGTTCCAACATGTTCTCCATCAACATATACGTGATGAACTTCTAAGAAACTTTTATCTATTGAATCTGCATATACTGTTCCAAAGGCAACCCCTGTGCCTAAACAAGTAATAATTAGTGTTTTCTTGACCATCGATAAGTCTTTAAACTTACTCAGGCCTCGTTTGACTCTCCCAAATATCTTTTTCACGACCATTTCCTCCAAAAAACGACTTATATCTACTCTTGAAACTTTCTTAATACATCTCGTATACACATATATAATCTACCATAAGGAAAATATTAAATTAAACCTTTAGTAGCATATTGTAAACAACTTGTATAGAATCTAGAAAATATTTGAAATTACTCTGTTTAAATTGAAACTTATAGTGTAAAATGACACTGTTTAAATAGTAATATTCTGAATAATTGCAACTTCTGTAATATACCTGTAAAGTAAAAATTTAAATCTGTTATATAAAAGAAAAAACACAGATCGTCTGTGCTTATTAGTGGTGGCTCGGGACGGAATCGAACCGCCGACACACGGATTTTCAGTCCGTTGCTCTACCGACTGAGCTACCGAGCCGTGAATATTAGATTGCTTTACTTAAATGGCGGTCCGGACGGGACTCGAACCCGCGACCTCCTGCGTGACAGGCAGGCATTCTAACCAGCTGAACTACCGGACCAATTGATGCGGACAGCGTTAATATTATCACAGTAATAAACAATTTGACAAGCTTCTTTTAATTATTTCTATAAAAAACTTAAAGTTTCATTTTTCATATAATTATGACATTAGGCACGTAAGGTCGTTTACGTGCCTAGCTTGTAATTGTTATTTAGTTATAAATTTCTTTCTGTACAATTGTTTGTTCGCGATCTGGACCTACTGAAAAGATTGAAATTTGAACCCCGATTAACTCCTCAATACGTCTGAGGTATTTTTGGGCGTTTTCAGGTAATTCATCAAACCTTCTGACGTGAGTTATGTCTTCACTCCATCCAGGTAACTCTTCATATACTGGCTTGCAATTTTTTTAATTCTTTAGAGCTTGCAGGGTAATATTGAATCATCTCTCCATTTAGCTCGTAACCCACACAGATTTTGACTTGGTCTAATCCACTTAACACATCTAGACAATTTAATGATAAATCAGTTAAACCACTCACTCGTTTAGCATGATTAACCACAACTGTATCAAACCACCCAACACGCCTAGCTCGGCCTGTGGTTGTACCATATTCATGGCCAACTCTTCTAATTTGTTCTCCTACTTCATCATGTAACTCTGTTGGAAACGGTCCATCCCCAACTCTAGTCGTGTAAGCTTTTGACACTCCAACAACTTTATGAACTTGATTTGGCCCTACCCCACTTCCTGTAGCTACACCAGCTGCAGATGTGTTAGATGATGTAACATAAGGATACGTTCCTTGATCAATATCTAACATCACCCCTTGAGCCCCTTCAAATAAACGTGGTTCCCTCTTTCTATTGATTTTTCTAATTCGATAGAAGTTTCCACAATATATGACTTAAGAGCTTCCCCATATGTTAAATATTCATTTAAAACAGCTTCAACATTTACTGGCGTATGATTGTAAACTTTTTCAAACCAAATATTTTTCTCTTCAACTTGATACTTGATTTTTCCTTCTAACGTATCTGGCTCTAATAAATCAGCCATTCGAATGCCCATTCGATTGATTTTATCAGAATAGGCTGGTCCAATTCCTTTTTAGTAGTACCAATCTGTCTTTCTTTACCTTTGGCTTCTTCTTGAAGGCGATCTAGTTCCATATGATATGGCATAATGACATGTGCTCTACTACTAATCTTTAATTGCTCAACAGGCATGCCACTTTCTTTAACATAATTCATCTCCTCTAGTAATTTCTTAGGATTAATGACCATACCATTTCCTAAGATGCACACTTTATTTGGATTAAATATACCTGATGGAATCAGATGAAGTTTATACGTTTGATCTTTAAACTGAATAGTATGTCCAGCATTATCGCCACCTTGATACCGAGCTACTACATTGGCTTGTCTAGCGAGAAAGTCTGTAATTTTACCTTTACCTTCGTCGCCCCATTGTGTCCCAATTATTACTGCCGTTGTCATATGAGGACCTCCTAATATTAAGAAATAACTTTAATCCAAAGGTTATTTTATCAGCAAATTAACTTTTATTCAATGAATGACGAACATTGATATAAATTTTTAGTATTTTGTACGTTTTTTCATTCATCTTAAATAGAGGTTTTTCATGATCAAACAAAAAACACCGATATGACTTTATAGTCACAATCGGTGTTAGCTTAAATATCTAAGCAGGCGGAATATCCGCTTCATTATATTTTCGGTCTAAATCGACGAACTTGTTGTACTCTTTAACAAAAGCTAATTCGACAGTTCCAATTGGTCCATTTCTTTGCTTAGCAATAATAATTTCAATGATATTTTCTTTCTCTGTATCATCATTATAATAATCATCACGATATAAAAACCCGATAATATCTGCATCCTGCTCAATACTTCCTGATTCACGAATGTCAGACATAATTGGTCGTTTATCTTGTCTTTGTTCTACACCACGTGATAGCTGTGACAACGCGATGACTGGAACTTCTAATTCACGTGCCAATGCTTTTAGCTGACGAGAAATTTCAGATACTTCCTGCTGTCTGTTTTCACGGCTAGATCCGCTTCCCTGGATTAATTGTAGATAATCGATTAATACCATCCCTAAGCCTGATTCTTGTTTAAGACGGCGACATTTTGAACGAATTTCACTTACTTTAACACCAGGTGTATCATCAATATAAATTCCTGCGTCAGATAAACTACCCATTGCCATGGTTAATTTACCCCAGTCTTCCTCTTGCAGGCTTCCCGTTCTTAGTCTCTGTGCATCAATATTGCCTTCAGCACATAACATACGCATGACTAACTGTTCAGCGCCCATCTCCAAACTGAAGATCGCACAATTCTCTTGTGCATGGATCGCCACGTTTTGCGCAATATTTAATGCGAATGCAGTCTTACCAACAGACGGTCTTGCTGCGATAATAATTAAATCGTTACTCTGAAATCCAGACGTGATATGGTCTAAATCTTTAAATCCTGTTGGTACACCAGTTACTTCTTCACTTTGGTGATGAAGCTGCTCGATATTATCATAAACATTTATGAGAACGTCTTTAATATTACGGAACTTTCCTGATGCTTTTTGTTGAGACACATCTAAGATTGATTTCTCAGCATAATCAATCAGTTCTGATAGATCATCTTTCTCTTCAAATGATTTAGTCACAATGCCTGTTGCTGTCGAAATGATTTGGCGAAGTACTGACTTCTCATCAACAATTTTAGCGTAATATTCTAAGTTTGCTGCTGTAGGAACAGATTCAGCTAATTCAGTTAAATACGTTACCCCGCCTACCTCTTCTAGCAGCTCTTGTTCTCTTAACTCATTCATGACCGTAACTAGATCAATTGGCTCCCCTTTATCTGTTAACCGAACCATCACTTCAAAAATCCTCTGGTGGCTAACTCGATAAAAGTCGTCATACTCTAATATTTCAGAAGCTTGTACAATAGCACTAGGTTCAAGAAAAATGGCGCCTAATACAGATTGTTCAGCTTCAATATTATGCGGTGGTGTTCGGTCCTGTGCGATCATATCTGACACATCGGTTCCCCCTTTAACGCGGAACAATTCCAATTAGACTTCTTTAACATGTACTCTTAGCGTTGCAGTTACATCTGGATGGAGTTTTACTGGTACATTTGTATAGCCTAGATTACGAATCGGATCGTCCAGTTCAATCTTTCTTTTATCAATTTTAATGTTATGGTTTTTCTTTAAGTCATCAGCGATGTGTTTACTGGTGACAGATCCAAATAATCGTCCACCATCACCAGATTTCGCCGTAAGTTCCACTGTCATATCTTCAAGTTGGTCTTTTAATATCTTAGCATCGTTAAGTATTTCCTGTTCTTTTTCTTTCTCTTTTTGCTTTTGACCTTCCAGCTGTTTTAGTTGCCTTTTGTTGCTTCTACGGCTAAATTATTTTTTAGAAGATAGTTACGTGCATAACCCTCTGACACGTTTTTAACTTCTCCTTTTTACCTTTTCCTTTTACATCTTTTGTGAAAATTACTTTCATTCTTCGTCCCCTCCTTCAAAGTACTCTTCAATGATCCCTCTAAGTTGCTCTTCGACTTGTTCAAGGGTGGTATCTTCAAGCTGTGTAGCTGCATTGGTTAAATGCCCGCCCCCGTTCATTTTCTCCATAATGATTTGTACATTGATTTCGCCTAATGAACGAGCGCTTACACCTATTTTACCATCATGACGTTTAGCAATGACAAATGATGCTTTTACATTACTCATGGTAAGGAGTGTATCAGCAGCTTGTGCAATAATAATCGCGCCGTAATTCTCATCCCGTAAACCTTTCGAGATCGCGATTCCTTCTCGATATACTGTCGCATTTTTTACAAGCTCACTACGTCTTACATAGACATCTAAATCTTCTTTTAATAAGTTCTGTACCAACACAGTATCTGCACCTTTTGAACGCAAATAGGATGCTGCATCAAATGTACGAGACCCTGTTCTTAAAGTAAATGATTTAGTATCTACTGTAATTCCAGCTAATAAGGATGTTGCTTCTAATACATCTAATTTAAGTGGTCCATCTTGATACTCTAATAGCTCAGTTACAAGTTCAGCTGTCGATGAAGCATAAGGCTCCATATAAACAAGGGTCGGTTCTTCAATGAACTCTTCTCCCCTTCTATGATGATCAATCACCACAATATGCTCAGTTTTATTTAACAAACGTTCTTCCATGACCATGGAAGGTTTATGCGTATCAACAACCACGATCAAGGTATCTTTCGTAACGATATCTAATGAATCATCTGGAGTGATAAACCAATCTTTTAAAGATTCATGCTCACCAATCTTATCCATTAATCGATGAACACCAGTATTAACTCCATCAGGGTCAAAAACAACATACCCTTTCTTTCCATTCTGTTGAGCCAGTTTTAAAATACCAATCGATGAACCGATCGAATCCATATCTGGTGTTTGGTGACCCATAATAAGAACTTTTTCACTTTCCCGCACCAATTCTCTTAATGCATGTGAAATAACTCTAGCACGTACTCGGGTCCGTTTTTCCATTGGGTTCGTTTTACCACCATAGAATTTAACGCGACCAGTATCATCTTTTATCGCTACCTGGTCCCCTCCACGTCCTAACGCTAAGTCAAGACTTGACTGGGCTAAATCACCTAGTTCAGGCAAGTCCGTTGTACCTCTTCCAATACCAATACTTAACGTTAACGGGACATTCTGATCAGAAATCAGTTCCCTTACTTCATCTAAAATTTCAAATTTAGTCTTCTCAAGCTGCGTTAGAATCTCTTTATTCATGACAGCGATAAACCGCTCTTGTGACGTCCGTTTTAAAAAGATTCCATAATCATTCGACCAATTATTTAAAATTGACGTAACCTCTGAGTTCAAATGACTTTTTGAGGTATCGTCCATTGCCTGAGTTAATTCTTCATAGTTATCTAAGAAAATAACTCCTAATATGGTACGTTCGTTATCATGTAGAGTCTCTAACTCAATTTGTTCCGTGCGGTCGAATAAATAAACCAAGCGCTCTTCAGTTTTTATAATAGCTTGAAAAACGACGCTCACCAAGTGTAATCCACTTCTCATCTTCTTCATCTTTAGCAGCTAATTCAAGGGCTTCTGAAAAATCACTTAGATCTTCCCCAATTAATGAACGTTCACTATCAAAATAATCATTCATAAATGGGTTAGCCCACTCTATTTGAAACTCTTCATTAAAGAGAATTATTCCAAAAGGCATGCCCAATAAGGCTTCCTCGCCAACTTTTTTAACTCTGTAAGACAACGTTGAAATATAATTTTCAGTACGTTGTTTAATTAAAGCTTCCGTTCTATAAGTAATATACATTAAAACAGCGAGAACTAAAGCTAATACCGAACCAATTAACCATTGATAATAAATCACAATAATGGTTAAGACTCCGGCTAAACCATACAAGAGCCATATACTTTTGTTCTCCGTTAATTCCTTAACGTCATTCATAAATGAACTCATCTCCCAATCGATCGACTTTATTTCTTCTTCGTTAGTCGACCTCTTAGTTGCAATCCTAAATCAATTATACCTAATATTCTTAGTGGATAAAGAAGTAATATTGGCTGGATAATAAATAAAATGACTACAATCATAGGTACGACTTTTGGCCATTTCTTAACGTGCACTAAGAAAAAGATGAAAGATAAACCTTGTAAAGCTAATAATACTCCAGCTAATGTGGTTAAATTATCCGCTACTAAAAACATTGAATCTTCTGGTGATGGGAATATTAATAACAGAATGACTCCCGCAAAATAATACCAAATCAATGATACTGGTAATGAAAATTCTCTAAATGGAGGAAATTTTAGCTTATCTCCTTCCATTTTATTAATGATTTTATGACCTAACCACTGGGTAATCCAAGCAAAGGCTAAACCCGCTATCACAATCATAGATGGTATTTTGTAAATCATCAAATACATCTGTTCTCGGTATAGCTCTAAATCCTCTTCAGATAACTCACCGACTTGGTCGTAGAACGAAGTAAAAGTCTGCAAGCTTTCATCAATAGCATTTTGAATCTCTTGAGACCAATTGACTTGAAAGAAAAACTGGCTGAGAACATAGACCAGTACGATTCCGACTGAATAACCAAGTGTACCTAATGCCAATGTCTCATATGACTTGCGTTTTTGCTTCAATCCATATCCGATTGCACTACCGCCTAACCCCATTAATAAAGTGAGCGGAAGTGATATATATAGCAGAAAGATTGAGCTAATCGTCATCGTGATCACAAACATGATGACTGAATGACTTAACTCATGCTTATAAGTATAAATTAAAAATGGTATAGGTAATGTAAATAGGATGAAGATGCTTAAGACTGGTACAAAAAAGCTACCAATAATAAGACTAAATATATTGCCCCATACATGATGCCATCTTTGTTGCGTTGGAAGAATTCATGATTATATGTGCACCTCTAACTTTAAAACTAATCTATCTTACCTAATATTATTATTTTACATCATTTTATGCTCAATCATATGTTTAAGCAAAAGAAAACAGCCATGGTTTTATACCGATTTTTATAATGAAAAAGAGGCAACGCTTATAAGCATTGCCTCCTAGTATTTATTATTCGCTAACATATGGTAATAAAGCCATTTGTCTAGCGCGTTTAATTGCTTTAGTTAATTTACGTTGATATTTTGCAGAAGTTCCTGTTACACGACGAGGTAAAATTTTACCACGCTCAGAAACGAAACGTCTTAATAAATCAATATCTTTATAGTCGATGTGTGTAATTCCGTTCGACTTGAAATAACACACCTTTCTACGCTTACGTCCACGACGTGCCATGTGATAACCCTCCTTTGATTACAATGATTGATTAAAATGGTAGATCGTCATCTGATATATCTACCGGCTCACCTTTTCAGCAAATGGATTGTTATCATCTTGTTGAGATTGATTGAATCCACCTTGATTTTGATTTGGTGACCCTTGGTTTGATGTGTTTGGTGCTGGATTTCCTTGCATGTTTTGTCCACCTTGAGATGATCCTTTCGACTCTAAGAACTGAACGCTCTCAGCGACCACTTCAGTGATAAAAACACGCTTCCCATCTTGCCCATCAAAACTACGTGTTTGAATACGACCGTCAACACCAATCATACTACCTTTCTTCATATAGTTCGCAAGGTTTTCAGCTTGGCGTCTCCAAATAACACAGTTAATGAAGTCTGCTTCACGGTTCCCTTGCTGGTTAGAAAAAGGTCGATTGACAGCTACAGTAAAGTTCGCAACTGCTACTCCATTTGGCGTGTAACGTAAATCAGGGTCTTTGGTTAATCTTCCAACTAATACAACTCGGTTTAACACATCAAACACTCCTTATTGATCGTCTTCGCGAATTGCCATGTGACGAAGTACGTCTTCAGAGAACTTCGCTGTACGACCGAATTCATCAACTGCAGTAGAATCGCCTTCGAAATTAACAACAACATAATAACCATCACGGTAGTCATTAATTTCATATGCAAGACGACGTTGACCCATTTCATCAACATTTGTAATCTCCGCGCCATTATCAGTTAACACGCTGTGAAGACGCTCAACTTCAGCTTTACGAGCTTCTTCCTCAACATCTGGGCGGATGATATACATAATTTCGTATTTTGTCATCCGTCTTCACCTCCTCTTGGACTTTGCGGCCCCATATTTGATATGGAGCAAGGAGTAAATCTAATTACTCACAATAAGTATTATATCAAATATACACTTATTAAACAACTATTAATTTGACCCAATCGTTACACGTTAAAACGGAAGTGAATAACATCGCCATCTTGAACGATGTATTCTTTACCTTCTAAGCGAACATTACCTGCATCCTTCGCTTTTGCCATCGAACCTGCTTCTACTAAATCATTATAAGAAACCGTTTCAGCACGGATAAACCCACGTTCAAAATCAGAGTGAATAATCCCTGCTGCTTGTGGAGCTGTCATACCTTTTCTAAATGTCCAAGCTTTAACCTCTTGCTCACCAGCTGTGAAGTAAGTTGCTAAACCTAACATATTATATGAAGCTTTAATCAATTGGTCTAATCCTGATTCCTCAATGCCAAGCTCTTGTAAAAATTCTTCTTTCTCTTCACCTTCTAATTCGGCGATCTCTGATTCCACTTTAGCGCAAACAACAATGACTTCTGCCCCTTCGTTCGCGGCATATTCTTTTACTTTTTGAACGTTTTCATTATCTTCTACATCTAATAACTCATCCTCACCAACATTAGCAACATATAAAATAGGTTTTATTGTTAGTAGATGTAGCTGTTTTACATATTTCTCTTGTTCTTTTGTAAATTCTATTGCGCGTGCTGGCTTCTCATTTTCAAAAGCGTCCTTCAACTTCTCTAATATCTCAAACTCATATTGAGCATCTTTCACTTTCTGCTTAGCCAATTTCGCTACTTTATCATAGCGTTTCATAATGGTCTCTAGGTCGGCTAAAATTAATTCTAAGTTGATCGTCTCAATATCTGAAATAGGATCTACATGACCAGACACGTGCGTGATATTTTCATCCTCAAAGCAACGAACGACGTGACAAATTGCATCAACTTGTCTGATATGAGATAAAAATTGGTTTCCTAAGCCTTCACCTTTACTTGCACCTTCTACAATTCCTGCAATATCTGTAAACTCAAACGAAGTTGGCACCGTTTTCTTAGGATTTACCATCTCCGTTAACGTCTGAAGACGATGATCTGGCACTTCAACAATCCCAACATTCGGATCGATTGTTGCGAATGGATAGTTTGCTGACAAAGCACCAGCTTGCGTAATCGCATTAAATAACGTTGATTTACCCACATTTGGTAAACCAACTATTCCTGCAGTTAATGACATTAATCTAACACTCCTTCAATTCCGTACCCAACCTAACAAGATTAGTCCATAACAATTATAGATTTATGAAAGTAAAAACACAAGTTATTAAGAAAATAAAAAACAAAGGCCTATTTGCCTCTGTTTGAACAAAAATGACTAGAAAATTAAAAAATGTTTCACGTGAAACATTTTTTTTAGCTTGCTTTTTTGAATAATTTTTTTTATGTTTCTTTTCAATTTTTCTAGGTACTAACACACTATGGTTGCATCCTTGACATTTAATACGAATGTCCATCCCCATACGTATTATTTTCCACTCATTAGCACCACACGGATGGGGTTTTTTCATTTCTACAATATCATTTAAATCGTAGTTTTGATCAACCATTGTCACCATCCCTTTCTATCAATAAGTCTTCTAAGAATATTTTATCAAATTTTTTCGTTCACTAGCTCGTTTAATTATTGGAAACAATAAAATCATAGCTAATACGTATATATTAATCAAGCCATATAAAGGATATAAATAACTAATTAAGTTTGAGAATCCAACTAGAGTGAATGGAACCGCTGCTAATATTAATAATACCCCCACGACTCCTTTACTCCACTTAAAGTATTCTTTTACTCGAGCAATCAATCCAAATAAACTAGTGATGGCCGTTGTATATATAGCAAACCATAATAATACTGACATAATAAAAACATTTGAATAGGATAACCATTTAGTATCGCAAATAACGGGATTTCATAAAAAAACAACTGATCGGAAACGTGGATTAAGCTTATATTGTAAATATAAGACATAGTCCCTAGGATCAGTCCACTGCCAATACTAGCCACATAAATTTCTGTTTTACTTTCAATTTCTTTACCAATCGCACCGATGACTGCAATTAATGGAACAACATTTAGCGAAGTAAATGGAACAGATGACACCCAGTTAGATTGTTCCACATATTGATAAATCAATGGAACCTTTTCTTGATATATAAATACAATAAGAACAACTGCTAGTCCTAGTATTAACATCGGTAATAAAAACGATTAATAGATAGGATTCCGCCCATTCCATACGGTATAACGACAACTAGCAAAACAATCATTAATACGACACCAATAAAATAAGGAAATTCTAGTATATGTAACGTTGCCCCACTTCCAGAGATCATAACAAACAACATCGTAAATAAGTATAATAGAATACCCCAATCATAAAAGTGCGCAAACCTCTTCCCCACTAATGTTTGTAACACAGGTAAATAATGTTCAGATTTTAATTCGTAACTTATAGTAAGGACTACAACACAACTTATGATAAACATAATGGTAAATAATAAAATACCTAGACCACTTTCATGCCCGAAAAACTCCCAAATTTCCCTTCCAGAAGCATAACCAGCACCAATCATGGTAGCCACTATAAGACCAATCCATTTAAAACCACCTATCATCCCTTCAACCCCTTATGTATATCTTTTTAATCGACGCCATATACTAGTAAAAATATGTACAAGGGGTTAAGAGTATGACTTCTATTAATAATCGTCCTACTTCAATGAATTTACCAACAGATGATACTTCATTTTGTTTAAATCTATTTAATACTATTAAAGAAACCATCAATGCGGATCAACCTATCATAATACTATGTATTGGAACTGACCGCTCTACTGGAGATAGTTTAGGGCCATTTATTGGACATTATCTATCACTCAAACCATTATCAAAGCTTCATGTATACGGCACAATAGATCAGCCTGTTCACGCAAAAATCTGCATGAAACTATTAAATCTATTTATCAAACTCATTCAAACCCTTACGTCATTGCCATTGATGCTGCATTATCTAGTATGTCAAAAGTTAAATCTGTTGATGTAGTTTATGGTCCTTTACTCCCTGGTGCTGCTTTACAGAAAGAGTTACCTGCAGTTGGTGATATATCCATAAAAGGTTATGTTAATGTAAGTGGTTTTATGGAATTTAGTATTCTTCAAAACACAAGATTGTCTGTTGTCATCAAGATGGCAAAACAAATAGCTCAAGGCTTATATTATACAGATGTTTATTTGAAGCATCAGTCATCAATCTTTAAATTAAAAGGAGCTCAGTAATTTAAATTACTGAGCTCCTTTTATGAAAAAACATGTTGTACTTGAGTGTATATGTACAGTACAAATCCAACAGTAACTAAACTAGGTAATAAATTGGCTACTTTAATGTCAGTGATTTTGAGTAAGTTTAATCCAATCGCGAATATGAGTAGCCCTCCTGTTGAGGTCATATCTTCAATGAATAAATCTAATATGCTTTGCGGAATCCATTGATCGATTTGCGTCGCAAACAGAGCAATTCCACCTTCGTAAAGAATAACTGGTACGGCTGAGAACACTACACCAAATCCCATAGTTGTCGTTAATACTAACGCCACAAATCCATCGATGATCGATTTTGTATAGAGAATGCCGTGATCCCCTCTCAAACCACTATCAAGTGCTCCAACAACAGCCATAGCGCCTATAACAAATATTAAAGATGCTGTTACGAAGCCTTCAGCAATTCTAGATTGTTTACCAGGTTTTTGAATTTTATCTCGATATGAGAACCTAATCGATTTAATTTTTCATCTAAATCAATTCCTTCACCTATTATGGCACCTGTCACTAAACTTAATAAGATAACGATGATTCGATCAGATGTTAACGCCATTGAAAAACCTATTAATAAGACTGTCAAACCAATTCCGTGCATAATTGTATCTTTTATTCGATCAGGGATTTTAGTAAAAATAATCCAAATAGGGTTCCTAGTAATATGCATATTCCATTAACGATGACGCCCATGAATGCCAATTTCATCATCCTAACTTCTTGAGTTAACTACAAAAATGTTTCACGTGAAACATTTTAAAATAAAACTCGCCTATACGGCGAGTTTTATCACTTATATGCGATTAATTCTAATATTCGATTTAAATCATCTTGATCAAAATACTCGATTTCAATTTTACCTTTTCGCTTACCTTGTTGAATGTTAACACTTGTTCCGAAGAAATCTCTTAATTCAGCTTCTTTAGATGATATAAATACATCTTTCTTAGTTGTTTTCTTTTTCTTCTTTTGTTTCTTTTCATTAAGCTGTGTGATTAATTTTTCTACTTGGCGAACATTAAGATGCTCTTTTCGTATTTTATCAGCCACTAAAATGATTTCATCATCTTCTTTTAAAGCTAACAATGCGCGGCCATGCCCCATTGTCAGCTCTTTACTGTTGATCATCGCCCGGACTTTCTCAGGTAATGAAAGTAATCGCATCATATTAGCGATGTGCGGCCTACTTTTCCCTAATCGTTTAGCTAATTCATCTTGTTTAATATTTAATTCGTGAATTAAACGTTCATAAGCCTCCGCTTCCTCCATTGGACTCAAGTCCTCACGCTGGAGGTTTTCAAGAAGTGCTAATTCCATCATTTGTTCATCAGTTAGTTCACGAACAACCGCCGGAATTGACTTTAAGCCAGCTTCTTTAGAGGCTCTAAAGCGCTTTCCCCTACTACAATCTCATAGCCCTTAATCGCTTTTCTAACAATAATTGGCTGAAGTACGCCATATTGCAATATAGAATCCTTTAACTCCTCTATTGCATCTGCTTCGAAGTTTTTTTCTAGGTTGGTAAGGGTTTGGACGTATCTGTTTAATTTCTACTTCCTGTACGCTTTCTTCTTCAACACCGAAAAGCTCTTCTAAACCTCTACCCAACCCTCTGGCCATTTGCCATCACTTCCTTCGCTAATTCAGAATATATTTCTGCACCTTTAGATCTAGGATCATATGTAATGATCGGTTCACCGTGGCTTGGAGCTTCCCCAAGTCTGATGTTTCTAGGAACTATCGAATTAAAGACTTTGTCTTGGAAGTATTTTTTCACTTCTTCAATAACTTGAATACCTAAATTCGTTCTAGCATCTAACATGGTTAGTAAAACGCCTTCTATCATTAAATCTTGATTTAATCGTTTTTGAACTAAACGAACAGTATTTAATAACTGGCTCAAACCTTCTAGTGCGTAATACTCACACTGAACTGGGATAATGACACTATCAGCAGCAGTTAATGCATTTAATGTTAGAAGCCCTAATGAGGGTGGACAATCTATGATAATATAATCATAATCATCTCTAACGTTTTCTAATGATTTTCTTAATCTTAATTCTCTTGAAATAGTAGGAACAAGTTCTATTTCCGAGCCAGCAAGTTGTATGGTAGCTGGAATTGCATCTAAATTAGGTACATTAGATGAAACAAGAACTGACTTTGGATCTTCTTCCTCTATTAACACGTCATATATACAAGAGGACATATCTCCCTTGTTAATACCAATGCCACTTGTTGCATTTCCTTGTGGGTCAATATCTATTAATAAGACCTTATTACCTTCGTGCGCTAGACATGCACTCAAGTTAACAGCTGTTGTGGTCTTACCTACTCCACCTTTCTGGTTTGCAATGGCAATGACTTTTCCCATAATGTCACCTGCCCAATCTAAAAATTTTTCAATACTATTATTTTATCATGTTACCTAAAGAATTGTTAGATTTATATTGCAGAAAAATACCCATCTTTAAATAAGATGGGAAATATCCGTTATAAAACTACTTTTTGGTATTTTTATTTTTATTTCATAGAACTCATCAGAGTCATTTTCTTCAGTTTTAACATCCATACCTGTATCTTTGACCATGCTTAACGACTGTCTAATTGTATTTAAAGCAATTCGAACATCTTTATTAACACCTTTTACTTGAGGTTTTTTCTTTTTGGTTGATTTATCTTCTTCAGGATTTAATAGATGCTTTACGTAATCCTCTGATTGTTTAACGTTCAGCTGTTTTTCGATAATTTCAGCTAACGCTTTTTCTTGCAATTCTGGATTACCTTTTAGGGCAATTAATGCACGTGCGTGGCGTTCAGTAATTTCTTTATTTAAGATCGATTGTTGAACGACACTCGGAAGCTTAAGTAAGCGCAATTTGTTAGCAATCGTTGACTGACTTTTACCAAGCCGCTGCGCTAATGCTTCTTGTGTTAATCCATGTATTTGAAGCAGTTGATCATACGCAATTGCTTCTTCTATAACCGTTAATTCCTCGCGTTGCAAGTTTTCAATTAATGCAACTGATGCCGTTTGAGTATCTGTCATATCTTTGATGATCGCAGGAATCTTCTCCCACTCTAGCGTTTGAACCGCTCTCCATCTTCTTTCACCGGCAATCAGTTCAAAACTTTCATCATCCTCAGATTTACGTACGACAATCGGCTGAATCATGCCATGTGTTCGAATTGTTTGTGCTAGTTCTTCAATTTTCTTGTCGTCAAAAATGGTGCGTGGCTGATATTGATTGGGTTGAATATCTTTAACTGGTAGTTCAACTATTTCGTTGTTATAGTTCTCTTCGCTTTTCGGTTCGTTTTTACCGAATAACTTACTTAACGAACTCATTTAGGCACCCACCTTCAAAATTCAATGAATCCTATTTTATCTCATTATGTATCTTAAAAAAATGTAATGTTTCACGTGAAACATTACATTTTTGATCATAGCTATGATTAACTATATATGTGATCCACTAACCCTATTTTACCATATACTTCTGTTTAGTAGAAGTATATTTTGTAGAATAATAGAGTTAACTTTACGTCAAAATACCTTATAAAACGACATGTCACTTCTCTATTGGATCTTTATTTGGTGTCCCTGGTTTCCTAGGATATTTCTTAGGGGTTTTCCGTTTTTTATCTACGATCACAATATGTCGTTCACTCTGTTCAAGTGGCAACTCAAATGAATGAATCTGTTTCCATTCACCGCCTAGTGTTTTTAAGGCAAGTTCACCTTGTTCTTTTTCTTCTTCAAATTTGGCAGCCTTCATCATAATGAAGTTACCACCCGTTTTTACAAGGGGTAAACATAGTTCACTTAATACAGATGTCCTTGCTACTGCGCGAGCCATCACGACATCATAAGATTCGCGAAACTTTTTTATTTTTCCAAAGTTTTCAGCGCGGTCATGGTAAAAGGCTACATCAGATAACCCCAACTGTTCAGCAAGATGATTTAAAAAAGTAATTCGCTTTTTTAAGGAATCAACAATTGTAACCTTTAAATGAGGAAAATAATTTTGAGCGGTATTGAAGGGAATCCCGCTCCAGCACCAACATCACAAACTGTTTCCACTTCGTTAAAGTCAAAGTAAAATGCAGCAGTAATGGAATCAAAAAAGTGTTTTAAATAAACTCCCTCTTGATCAGTTATGGCTGTTAAATTCATTTTCTTATTCCACTCAACTAAAATTTCGAAATATGTTTCGAATTGTTTTAGTTGTTGTTCAGTTAATTGTATCCCCTGGCTATTTAGTTCATTTGTAAAGTCTGTAATTTTCATATACATCCTCTATTCATTTGAAGCTTTTGAGCGAAGCCCTTGTTCAATATAAACTAATAAAATAGAAACATCAGATGGATTCACACCTGAAATACGTGAAGCCTGACCAACTGATAATGGACGAACTTTCTTTAGTTTCTCTTTTGCTTCAGTTGCAATACCCTGTATATCATCATAGTCAATGTGATCTGGAATACGTTTGTTTTCCATTTTACGCATTTTATCAACTTGTTGCATAGACTTCTCGATATAGCCTTCATATTTAACAATGATTTCAACTTGTTCTTCAACATCACTAGGAAGATCCACTTCATTAGGAACTAATTGTTTAATATGGTCATATTTTACTTCCGGACGTCTGAGTAAGTCAGATGCACGAACACCATCTTTTAGTGGAGATCCGCCAAGTTCCTCAATCATTTTTTGTACTTCTTGATTAGGTTTAATGATATGAGATTTTAAGCGTTTAACTTCAGCATCAATTAATTCTTTTTTCTTAGTAAAACGTCCATAACGCTCTTCTGGAATTAGACCATACTCATAACCAATATCAGTTAATCGTAAATCAGCATTATCATGGCGCAGCAATAAGCGATATTCTGCACGTGATGTGAGCAGACGATATGGCTCGTTAGTGCCTTTAGTCACTAAGTCATCGATCAGCACTCCAATATAAGCTTGTGAACGATCTAAAATTAATGACTCTTTTCCAAGTGCTTTTGCAGCTGCATTAATGCCGGCCATGATTCCTTGCCCTGCTGCTTCTTCATAACCTGATGTTCCATTAATTTGGCCAGCTGTAAATAAACCATCTATTTTCTTTGTCTCTAACGTTGGCCATAATTGAGTTGGTACAATGGCATCATATTCAATTGCGTAACCTGCTCTCATCATCTCAGCTTTTTCTAAACCAGGTACGGTTTCAAGCAGACGTTTTTGAATATCTTCAGGTAGAGATGTTGAAAGTCCTTGGACATAGACCTCCTCAGTGTTGCGACCTTCTGGCTCTAAGAAGATTTGGTGACGTGGCTTATCGTTAAAACGTACAATTTTATCTTCTATTGAAGGACAATACCTAGGGCCTGTTCCGCGTTCGGCACCAGAGTACATCGCTGAACGAGATAAGTTTTCATTAATAATTTGATGTGTGAACTCTCCAGTGTAAGTTAACCAACACGGAATTTGGTCTGTAATAAATTCTGTTGTTTCATATGAGAACGCACGTGGTTCTTCATCACCTGGTTGAATTTCTGTTTTTGAATAATCAATCGTATGACTATTCACTCGTGGTGGTGTCCCTGTTTTAAAACGTACAATATCAAAGCCGAGTTCCTCTAGTTGTTTAGATAACTTAACTGTTGCGCGTTGGTTGTTTGGTCCACTTTCATACTCAATGTCACCAATTAACACTTTTCCGCGCATAAACGTACCCGTTGTTACGATTACAGTTGGTGCATAATAAGCAGCTTTTGTTTCTGTTAACACACCTTTTACAACACCGTCTTCAACGATTAATTCATCAACCATTCCTTGACGAAGGGTTAAATTCTCTTGATTTTCAATTACTTTCTTCATATCTTGTTGGTAAAGAACTTTATCAGCTTGTGCACGTAAAGCACGGACGGCTGGCCCTTTACTTGTATTTAATAAACGCATTTGAATGTGCGTTTGATCAATTGTTTTACCCATTTGGCCGCCTAAAGCGTCAATTTCACGAACCACAACACCTTTTGCCGGCCCACCGATTGATGGGTTACAAGGCATGAATGCAATTAAGTCTAAGTTAAGTGTTAGCATAAGCGTTTTTAGCGCCACGTTTAGCAGATGCTAAACCTGCCTCAACACCAGCATGCCCTGCCCCAATGACAATTACATCATATTCGCCTGCATTGTACATAATTTAAACCTCCTTTTAAAACCTTTCTATTTTCCAAGACAGAATTGAGAGAATAACTGATCGATTAACGATTCATGAACATTATCTCCAATAATTTCACCTAGTAACTCCCAGGTTCTTGTAATATCTATTTGAACTAAATCAAGCGGCATTCCCGCTTCAATACCGTTTAGAGCATCAGTTAAAGCAGATTCGGCCTGTTCTAATAACTGAATATGTCGCACATTAGAAACGTACGTTAAATCAGCAGAATCGAGTTCACCGTCAAAAACGTATTCGCGATTGCTTCTTCTAATTCATCAATTCCTTGTTCTTGTAAAAGTGATGTTGTAATAACTGGTGCTCCATTAGCTGCTTGATTTACTGCTTCCATATCAATCTTTTGATCAAGATCAGTTTTGTTGACGATCACAATCACGTCCATACCTGCCGCCGCTTCAAATAAAGCAGCATCTTCTTTCGTAAACTCTTCATTTCCATTTAAAACGAGTAAAATGAGGTCTGCTTCTTTTAAAGCCTGACGAGACCTGTCGACACCAATTTTTTCAACAATGTCTTCTGTTTCTCGGATTCCCGCTGTATCAATTAATCTTAGAGGTACACCTCTAACATTGACGTACTCTTCTATGACATCACGAGTGGTACCGGGAATTTCTGTCACAATGGCTTTATTTTCATGAGCTAATTTATTTAATAAAGACGATTTACCAACATTAGGTCTGCCAATGATCGCTGTTGCAATTCCTTCTCTTAAAATTTTACCTTGTTTAGCTGTTTGAAGAATCTTATGAACTTCTTTTTTCACATAACTTGCTTTTTCAATCAGCACGTCATGCGTCATTTCTTCTACATCATCATATTCTGGATAATCTATATTAACTTCAACATGTGCAACAGTTTCTATTAGCTCTTGACGAAGTTTTCGAATAAGCTCTGACAAACGTCCATCCATCTGTTTCATGGCTACATTCATGGCACGGTCAGTCTTTGCACGAATGAGGTCCATCACTGCCTCTGCTTGAGACAAATCTATACGTCCATTTAAGAATGCGCGTTTTGTAAACTCTCCTGGTTCAGCAAGTCTAGCTCCTTCTCTTAGGATTAGCTGAAGAACACGGTTTACAGACACCATTCCGCCGTGACAGTTAATTTCTATTATATCTTCACGGGTGAAGGTTTTTGGACCTTTCATAACCGTAATCATCACTTCTTCTATCAACTCATCCG
This sequence comes from Piscibacillus salipiscarius JCM 13188, assembly GCF_001311865.1. GTDB lineage: Bacteria > Bacillota > Bacilli > Bacillales > Alkalibacillaceae > Piscibacillus > Piscibacillus salipiscarius. The sequence continues at coordinate 60,541 of NZ_BBCD01000015.1, read as the reverse complement.
TGTTGGGATCTATAATATTCCCGTAATGAATCGTATGAGAATCTACATTGGTTAAGTCTTTACCTTTAAACACGCGATTAGCAATAGAAAAACGCTTCTTCACCGCTTAAACGAACTATGGCAATGGCACCTTCTCCAATTGGTGTTGAAATAGCAGAAATCGTATCTTGTTCCACAACCTTCACCCCTTTCTAGGCATATTTACTAGGAAATCGCATAATTTCCTAACTTAAAACAATAACATAATTCTCGTCAAAATGAAAGTTATTTATAAGCACACATGATGAAGCTATTTAAAGACTTTTCTTCTCCTTTATACTCATTCATTAATTCATAATAACTGTTAACTAACAACTTGAATTTTGGGGATTCATTCATAAATGCTTTCCGAATGTCATTTGCATAAGCTTTCTCCCACTGAACATCTTGTAAGTAAGTAGCATCTACTTGATCTTGTTTAGCTATTTGAAAACCTTCACCTTCAAGCAATTCTTTAAGTTGTGATTTATGAAAGAGATTTTGTATATTGCCATCATGATTAACAAAATGAGAATAGAGTGCTTGGATTGTTGCAGCGCAAAAATGAGAACGTTGAGATTGGTCCATAAAATCAATATCCCAATCAGCGACACAAATCATATTTGATACATCTTGCATCTTTCTAAAATACTTTTTTAACTCATTTGGATTTTTAAAGTACCAAGAACTATGTGATAACACGACTGCATCGAATGTTTCATGTAATTCTAGTGACAAGAAATCTGTTTCGAAATGAAATTGGATCCGTTCACCAAGTTTGGAGTTCTTAATCTGATCAGTCGCCTCACCTAAAGTCAAAGGGGCACCATAATCACGGCTAGCCATATCAATTGCTGTTACGCGCCCTTCCTCTCCTACTTGATCAGCAATAGCAATGGTTGTCTCCCCTTGACCACAGCCTATTTCTAATACATTCATTCCTTTTTGAATTCCAAATGCTTTTACAAGATTCATACGATGAAGTAATTGTATAGCAAAAATTTCATCGTCTATATCTAAACCGTACTGAGTTAACAGTCGCTCACTAATATGATTAATAGCTGACACTATGATCACTCCCATAATTATCTTTAGTAATATCTAAAAAAGAAACACCTCACGATTTCACGCAAGATGTTTCTATCACTTTTATCTTTATTTAATTGGTTTAATTACAATATAACGATTAGGATCTTTACCTTCTGAATGAGTTGAAACGTCGCTGTGGTCATGTAAAGCGGTATGGATCATTTTGCGTTCAAATGAAGGCATTGGTTCAATTTTAACTTCTTCACCTGTACGCGATGCTTTACTTGCCAACTTTTCTGCTAATTGATATAAGGTCTCTTTTCTTCTATCACGATAATTTTCAGCATCTACAACTACTGTCACGTATTGAGATGAATCAGCTTTATTTACCGCTAAATGTGTAAGGTATTGTAGAGCGTTTTAACGTTTGGCCTCTTTTTCCAATGAGTAAACCAATTTTATCTCCTACTAATTCGTAGACTAGCTCATCACCATTGTTCTGAACTTTTACTTCTACTTCAACACCCATTTCTAGAGAAACACTCTTTAAGAACTGCTCCCCTATTTTAGCTAGATCTATCTTTTCTTGAGCTTTAACGTAAGCCCTTTTAGACCCAAATAATCCGAGTAATCCTTTTTTACCCTCATCAATCACTTCAAAGTTGACCTGTTCATCTGTAAGCCCTAATTGACGAAGCGCATTTTCTTTAGCTTCTTCAACTGTTTGACCACTAGCCGTTATCTCTCTCACTTTTTAGATCCCCCATTTTGATTTTCTTCAAATTGTTTCATCATTGGTTTACGAATAAAAATGGTTTGTGCGATCATAAACAAGTTACCTACTACCCAGTAAAGCGCTAATGCTGATGGGAAGAATAAAGCAAATCCACCAATCATTAATGGTAATAAGTATAACATAACTTGCATTTGTGGGTTTACACTAGCTGGTTGACCAGCCATCATAATTTTTTGCTGAATAAATGTCGTTGCCATCGTGATTAAGGCTAAAATCACACTTGGTTCACCTAATGAGAACCATAAGAAATCATAATCTCTAATAGGTGGGAATCTTACAATCGCATGATAGAATGCAATCAAAATTGGCATTTGAGCTACAATTGGTAAACAACCTGCTAATGGATTGACACCGTGTTTTTGGAATAATGCCATTGTTTCTTGCTGTAATTTCTGTTGTGTTTGTTGATCTTTTGATGAATACTTCTCTCTTAATTTTGAATCTCTGGCTGCAACATTTGCATTGCCTGAGATGATTTTAATTGTTTAATATTTAATGGAAGAATTAATGTACGTAGTAGAATCGTTACAATAATAATGGCTAGACCATAACCATGATTAAAAATATCTTCCGCTATAAACTCAATTAAAGTTATTAATGGCCATACAAAATACTCTTCCCAGATCCCTTCTTTAGTATCATTTGTGAGATCTTGGTTTACGTCCATACAGCCTGATAAAAAGATAGCTAAACCTATTAACGCTGCAATGAGTAAAATCTTTTTGCGCACTCTCTATTTCCTCCTAACAAATCGGCAAACTACTAACATTATAATGGTTTGTATAGTTTATTAAACTCTATTTAGTATTTTAGCACTTCTTCTATACCTTTTACCATAAGAAATTCAATCAATTATTGACGAAACATGTTAGATCGTTTTAAAACGTGTGATAAGCTCTTCTTTATTTCATAGAAACCCATTTGGTTTGTAGGTTTTCTGGCAATAATCACTAAATCATAATTTGGCTTAATTTGGTCTTCAAAGTCAATCAATGCATGTCTTAAAAAAAAAAACGTTTCACTTCGTTGCGTTTAACCGCATTGCCAATTTTCTTTCCTACAGATAAACCTACTCGAAAATGACTTTGTTGTTCTTTCTCATAATAATAAAGTACCAATTGGCGATTAGCGAATGAATGTCCATGCTTTAAGATTTTTTGAAACTCTTCATTCTTTTTAATTCTATATTCTTTCTTCATATAATCCATTCATCCAATCTACGCTTGATCTATGTATATAGCATGACACGTTGCCATCTATTTTACACTATTAATCACGTTTAACTATTCTACTTCTATTTCTAAAAAGAGAAAAAAGACCACTGATATAATTTCAGTGGCCTAAGCAGATAGAACTTTTCTTCCTTTTTTACGACGACGAGCTAGAACTTTACGTCCGTTTTTTGTACTCATTCTAGCACGGAATCCGTGTACTTTATTTCTTTTACGTTTATTTGGTTGATAAGTGCGTTTCATTCTTAAACACCTCCTGATGATCTTGCACGTTCCTTCTAAAAACAGTCCAAATTAGTATATAAAATGTAACGCTTGTTGTCAAATCAATAGCGCACATTTCATTGTAATAAATTTTGATCAAAAACAAGTTCCTTTTATCCACAACTCCAATTAACAACTTTCTAACCAAAAAAATCTATCCACATTGTGAATTGACAAAATACCCACAAATTCGACCCTTGTGGACAAAAAATTTAAACATAGGAGTTCTTGGTGTGGATAAGTTTCAAATCGCATTGAAATAAACGACATTTTCTGCTATGATTATGTTGTTTAACTCGTGGATAACCTTTTTACAAAAGTAACCTTTTCCACAGGTTGTGAATAGTTTGTGGATAGTTAATCACATCTTGTTTAAACATTTATGCACATTTTTTTGTGGATTATGTCGATTCATGTACATAAAGCTTGTTACAATCGTTTATAATTATCCACATGTGCGTTTTTTATTTTGGCCTCTTATTGGAGTTTTTGAACTAAGGGAGTGAACTAGTTGGAGAATATATCAGAAATATGGACGAAAGCTTTATCAGAGATAGAGAAAAAGTCAGCAAACCAAGTTTTGATACTTGGTTAAAATCAACAGAGGCTAAGTTCATTGAAAACGATCAAATAGTGATCGCTGCTCCAAATGAGTTTGCGAGAGATTGGTTAGAAAACAGTTATTCTAAGCTCATCTCTTCAACCATTTATGACATCACAGGAGCAGAACTAGAGCCTAAATTTATTATTCCAGAAACAGAAGACATCGATGAACCGCAAAAACAACCGATTAAAAAAATGAATCAACTTAAGCAAAATGACTCATCATCAAAATCGATGTTGAATTCTAAATATACATTTGAGACGTTCGTCATTGGTTCTGGAAACCGTTTTGCCCATGCAGCATCACTAGCTGTAGCTGAAGCGCCTGCTAAAGCCTATAATCCCCCTATTCATATATGGTGGTGTAGGTCTTGGTAAAACACACTTAATGCATGCAATCGGTCATTATGTTCTAGAGCATAACCCATCAGCTCGTGTCGTTTTATACAACTTCAGAAAAATTTACAAATGAGTTTATTAATTCAATTCGTGATAATAAAGCGATTGATTTCAGAAATAAATATCGTAATGTAGACGTGCTCCTAATTGATGATATTCAATTTTTAGCTGGGAAAGAACAAACTCAAGAGGAATTTTTCCATACGTTCAATACCTTACATGAAGAAAATAAACAAATCGTCATTTCAAGTGACAGACCACCTAAAGAGATTCCAACATTAGAAGACAGGCTGCGTTCTCGGTTTGAATGGGGCCTCATCACAGATATTACACCGCCAGATTTAGAAACTCGTATCGCAATCTTAAGAAAGAAAGCAAAAGCAGATGGCTTAGATATTCCTAACGAGGTCATGCTTTATATAGCTAATCAAATAGACACTAACATCAGAGAATTAGAAGGTGCATTAATCAGAGTTGTTGCCTACTCTTCACTAGTTAATGAGGATATTGATGCTGCATTAGCTGCGAGTGCATTAAAAGACATTATTCCAAATAGTAAACCTAAAGAAATTACGATTAAAGGAATTCAAGAAATCATTGGCGAAAAATACCATGTACGTTTAGAAGATTTCGCTGCCAAAAACGAACCAAATCAGTCGCCTTCCCTCGTCAGATTGCTATGTATCTATCACGAGAATTAACTGATTATTCGTTACCTAAAATAGGTGAAGAATTTGGTGGTAGGGATCATACTACCGTCATTCATGCTCACGAAAAAATCTCTAAAATGATGGCTGAAGATCTACAATTACAGCGAGAAATTGATGATTTAATTGAAACAATTAAGTCTCATTAGTTGTGAACATGTAGATAAGTTATGCACATTCATAAACAGTTTATCCACATGTGAATAACTTGATTTCATGCTATTATCTAGAGTTATTCACAAATTCACAGGACCTATTACGATTACTACTAATTTTTTATTAAAAATAAATAAATATATAACTAACAAATCAGGAGGGCATTATGAAAATCTTAATAGAACGTGAACCATTAATGAATAGCATCCAAAATGTTATGAAGGCTATATCATCTAAACCAACTATCCCGATTTTATCTGGCATCAAAATTGAAGCCAACCAGCAAGGAGTCAAACTAACAGGTAGTAATTCAGATATTACAATCGAATCTACTATTCCGGTTGAAGAAGATGGTGTTGTTAACATTCACGATCTTGAACCAGGACAAATTGTTGTACAAGCTAAATTTTTACCTGAAATTATTCGTAAATTACCTGATCATCAAGTTGAAATTAATGTTGATAGTGATTTAAACATCCAAATAAAATCTGGTCATGCAGAGTTTAAGTTAAATGGTCAGGACACTGAGGAGTTCCCTCAATTACCAGTTTTACAGACTGATAATAGCTTTGATCTACAAATCGATTTATTGAAAATGTTAATTAGACAAACGAACTTTGCCGTTTCTGTGTCTGAAACTAGACCAATTTTAACAGGGGTCAATATTAAACTTGAAAATGATTTGTTAGAACTAGTCGCAACAGATTCTCATCGTCTAGCTTCTAGAAGGATTTCTATGTCAAATGCTGATCATCTAACCTTTAATAATGTTGTCATTCCTGGTAAAAGTCTAAGTGAATTAAATAAAATCCTTGGTGACACTCAAGAGACGATCCAGATAAGTGTAACGGATAATCAAATCTTATTTAGAACTAAGAACTTATTCTTTTTATCTCGTTTATTAGACGGTAACTACCCTGAGACATCTCGTCTAATTCCTAATCAAAGTAAAACAGTCGTTACTGTTAATTCAAAAGAACTTATCGATTCAATTGACCGTGCTAGTCTTTTAGCTAAGGATAATCGAAACAACATCGTCAAGCTTGTAACAAAAGATCAAAATACGATCCAAATTACGAGTCACTCCCCTGAAATTGGTCATGTAGAGGAGACATTAGTTACTGATTCAATCGAAGGTGAAGATTTAAAAATCTCTTTTAATGCGAAATATATGATTGATGCTTTAAAAGCTATTGACGCTGAACAAGTCGCAATTAATTTCACAGGTGCTATGCGCCCGTTTGTTATTCGTCCTAAAGAAGATGAAGATCAAATTTTACAGTTAATTACACCAGTAAGAACTTATTAATATAAAAATAAACCCGAGCCAAGATGTTTGAAAACTTAGCTCGGGTTTTAATTATGCTCTCATTAAAACTTTCCACAACCTCTCCTTGATTGAAATTATTTAAAATGATCCACTGTGGATGGCTTACCCCTTTTTGAATTATTCACATGTTAATAACTTTAAAGTAATAAGAAAATAATATTCTTTTGGTTAACGGGTTCATCATTCGGCCAAACTAGGGATAACACTATTTTTAATAAAGATATAAGGGTTTTCCTTGTACTTTTCTTAATGTGAAATATCTAGTAAAATAGATATATGATGTTAGATTGGAAAAGAAGGTGAAAAAATGCCTGAAATTATCGAAATAGATACACAAGAGATCACTCTTGGACAGTTTTTAAAATTAGCTAATATTATTGACTCTGGCGGCATGGCAAAATTTTTTTGAAGGAATTCAATGTATATGTCAATGGAGAATTAGATGATCGTAGAGGCAGAAAACTTAAAGTGAACGATGTGATTGAAGTTGAAGAAGTCGGGACATTTCAAGTTGGACAAGCATCGAATTAATGCATACACATTAGAGGAGTCACTTCATGTATATTGAGGAAATTACACTTACCCACTATCGGAATTACGATAAATTATCTGTTTCATTTGATCAAAAATTAATGTCATCATTGGTGAAAATGCCCAAGGGAAAACAAACCTAATGGAAGCCATTTACGTGTTAGCTTTCACAAAATCGCATCGTACATCAAGAGACAAAGAATTAATTCAATGGGACGCAGAGTATGGTAAAATAGAGGGTAGGGTTTTTAAACGAAATCAAAGTTTCCCGCTTGAAGTTGTTTTTTCAAATAAAGGGAAAAAAGCTAAGTTCAATCACATTGAACAAAAACGTTTAAGTGAATATATCGGAGCGATGAACATTGTGATGTTTGCTCCAGAAGATCTTAATCTAGTAAAGGGTAGCCCATCTGAACGAAGAAAATTTTTTGATATGGAAATTGGTCAAACACAGCCAGTTTACATCTACCATTTAGGGCAATTTCAACGAATACTAAAAGAACGAAATGCCTTACTAAAAGATTTACAAAGAAAGCAGCAGCCTGATCCGACTATGTTAAGAGTATATACGGACCAATTAATAGAGCATGCTTCAGTTATATTAAACAAACGTTTTCTATTCTTGCAAAAGCTAAGAAAATGGGCAAAACCAATCCATGAAGGAATTAGTAGAGGATATGAACAGTTATCGATTGATTACGATGCAAGTGTAGATGTATCAGAAGACATGGATTCGGAAAAAATAAAGATAGTTTTAGAGGAACATTTTTCTAAAATTGAAACTAAGGAAATTGAACGGGGTACTACTCTAGTTGGCCCTCACCGGGATGATTTAATCTTTAATGTCAATGACAAAAATGTGCAAACGTTTGGTTCGCAAGGACAACAACGAACGACAGCCCTATCACTTAAACTAGCTGAAATTGAACTAATTTATGAAGAAGTAGGAGAGTATCCAATTTTATTATTGGATGATGTCTTAAGTGAACTTGATGATTTTAGGCAATCCCACCTCTTGAATACGATTCAAGGGAAGGTGCAAACCTTTGTTACCACACGAGTGTTGATGGAATAGCTCATGACACCATAAGCCAAGCTGCGATTTATACAATTCATAATGGACAATTAGTCGAAGAAAGGTGAGGATCGAAAGTGTTTATACATATAGGCGATGAAAACGTTATTCAGTCTGAAGATGTGGTGTCAATTATTGATTATACGTTGTTTAACTCCTCATCAATTGTAGAAGAAATGATATTTAAACAAAGAGAAAAAGGTAATGTCTCGGATAATTCGTATGAAGAAGCTAAATCCATTGTCATTACCGTTGATCATATATACTTCAGTTCCCTATCAGTATCGACGTTAAATAGACGTGCGCAATTAGATTATAAGTTAGATAAGGTAGAAGATATAACAGATACCTATGAACTAGAAGAGTAACTGGCCAAGTGACTAGTAATTCAATAAGAAAATGAAGGTGAGATCATGGCGATGGAAGATAACTTAAACGAACAAACGGATTATGGTGCAAGTCAAATACAGGTCCTTGAAGGTTTAGAAGCGGTTCGTACGTCCGGGAATGTATATTGGTTCAACGAGTGGTAGAGGCTTACACCATTTAGTTTGGGAAATCGTTGATAACAGTATAGATGAAGCCCTAGCAGGATATTGTGACCATATTCAAATCATCATCGAGAAAGATAACAGTATTACGGTCATAGATGATGGACGTGGCATTCCTGTAGATATGCATAAAAAAGCTGGTAAACCAGCTTTAGAAGTTATTATGACGGTTCTACATGCTGGTGGTAAGTTTGATAGTGGTACATATAAAGTATCTGGAGGTCTTCATGGTGTAGGGGCTTCAGTTGTAAACGCGTTATCTGAACGTTGTGAGGTTTATGTTCATCGTGATGGTAAATTATATTACCAAAGTTACCAGCGCGGAATCCCTAATGATGAAGTGAAAGTTATTGGTGAGACGGATAAAACAGGTACGAAGACAAACTTTAAGCCAGACCCTGAAATTTTCACAGAAACAGAAGAGTATGAATATGAACAGCTACTGCATCGTACGAGGGAATTAGCATATTTAAATAAACAGCTTAAGATTTCGATTGAAGACAGACGTGAAGAAGAGCCTGAAGCTGAGCATTTCTACTATGAAGGCGGAATTGCCGAATATGTTGAGCATCTTAATCGTAAGCGTGAAACGTTACACGAACCGATTTACGGTGAAAGTGATATAGATGACATTACGGTTGAGTTTGCTATTCAGTATAATGACGGATTTGCTAGTAATATATACTCGTTTACAAATAATATACACACGGCTGAAGGCGGAACTCATGAAAGTGGGTTCAAAACAGCTTTAACTCGTGTCATTAATGATTATGCAAGAAAGAACCATTTGTATAAAGAAAATGATCCTAACTTAATCGGTGATGATGTTAGGGAAGGTTTAACGGCTATTATCTCGGTCAAACACCCTGACCCTCAGTTTGAAGGACAAACTAAGACGAAGTTAGGTAATAGTGAAGTTAGAACAATTACAGATCAAATCTTCTCTGATAAGTTCTCAACATTTTTAATTGAAAACCCTAAAGTGGCGAGACAAATTGTTGAAAAAGGCTTAATGGCTTCACGTGCTCGCATTGCAGCTAAAAAAAGCGCGTGAAGTAACAAGACGTAAAAGCGCACTAGAAGTATCAAGCCTACCAGGTAAGTTAGCTGATTGCGCCTCTAAAGATGCATCTATTAGTGAGATGTATATTGTTGAGGGTGACTCAGCTGGCGGTTCGGCTAAACAAGGGCGCGATCGTCATTTTCAAGCTATTTTACCTTTAAGGGGTAAAATTATTAACGTAGAAAAGGCTCGTTTAGATAAAATTTTATCTAACAATGAAATCCGTGCGATGATCACGGCTTTAGGCACAGGAATTGGTGAGGAATTTGATATTGAACAATCACGCTATCATAAGATTGTGATTATGACAGATGCAGACGTTGATGGCGCACACATACGAACACTATTATTAACTTTCTTCTACCGTTATATGCGCCCACTGATAGAGCGTGGTTATGTCTATATTGCTCAGCCACCTTTATATCAAATTAAACAAAATAAAATTTACAATATGCTTATAACGATAAAGAATTGGATCGTATATTAGCTGAAATCCCAGCAACTCCAAAACCTAACATCCAACGTTATAAAGGTCTAGGTGAAATGAATCCAACGCAGTTATGGGAGACAACGATGAATCCTGAAACGAGAACATTATTACAGGTTAATCTTGAAGATGCGATGGATGCGGATGAAATTTTTGAAACATTAATGGGAGATCAAGTAGAACCTAGACGTGATTTCATAGAACAGAATGCACAATACGTTAAAAATTTAGATATCTAAGTTGTGGTAAGAGCGCAAGTGTACGGCATTAGTTTCTTGCGCTCATTACCGTTAGGGAGGTAATGACGGTTGGATCAACAACGACCAAAAGTAGAAGAAATTAATATTAGTCAAGAAATGCGAACATCGTTTTTAGATTATGCAATGAGTGTCATTGTTTCACGTGCTTTACCAGATGTTCGTGATGGTTTAAAACCTGTACATAGACGTATCCTTTATGCGATGCATGATTTAGGAATGCATTCAGATAAGGCTTATAAGAAATCAGCACGTATTGTTGGTGAAGTAATTGGTAAGTATCACCCTCATGGTGATTCAGCAGTTTATGAAGCAATGGTACGAATGGCGCAGGATTTTAACTTCCGTAATATGTTAGTGGATGGTCACGGTAACTTCGGTTCTGTAGATGGTGACTCAGCCGCTGCGATGCGTTATACCGAGGCTCGTATGTCAAAGATTTCTATGGAGCTGCTTCGAGATATAAATAAAAATACGATTGACTACGATGACAACTATGATGGCACAGAAAAAGAGCCAGTTGTTTTACCTGCAAAGTTTCCAAACTTGCTTGTTAACGGTGCATCAGGTATTGCTGTTGGGATGGCAACCAATATTCCTCCGCACCAATTAGGGGAAGTTATTGATGCCGTATTAGCGATTAGTGAAAATCCAGATATAACAATTGAAGAACTGATGAACGATTATATACATGGACCGGATTTTCCAACTGGCGGGAGTATTTTAGGCAGAAGTGGAATTCGTCAGGCGTATGAAACTGGTAAAGGTTCTTTAACGATTCGCTCTAAAGCAGATATTATTGAAGAACCGAACGGAAAAGCAACGATCATCGTTAATGAATTACCTTTTCAAGTTAATAAAGCGAGACTGATTGAGAAAATTGCTGAACTAGTTCGGGATAAGAAAATTGACGGTATAACTGACTTAAGAGATGAATCTGACCGAGAAGGAATGCGTATTGTCATTGAATTAAGGCGCGATGCAAACCCAAATGTTGTATTAAATAATCTATACAAGCAAACCTCCTTGCAAACGTCATTTGGAATCAACATGTTAGCGTTAGTTAATGGACAACCGAAAGTGTTAAACATTAAACAAACGCTTGAATATTACTTAGAACACCAAAAGAAGTCATTATTAGACGGACAAAATATGACCTAGAAAAAGCAGAAGCTAGAGCTCATATTTTAGAAGGTTTAAGAATCGCGCTAGATCATCTTGATGAAGTCATTGAATTAATCCGTGGTTCCCAGACCACTGATGAAGCAAGAGATGGCTTAATGAATCGTTTTGGATTATCAGAAAAACAAGCTCAAGCTATTTTAGATATGCGTTTGCAACGTCTAACAGGCTTAGAGCGTGATAAGATAGATAATGACTACAAAGAGGTTAAAGAATTAATTGCTGAGTTAAAAGCGATCTTAGCTGATGAACAAAAGGTTTTAGATATCATTAAAGAGGAACTTCTTGAAATTAAAGAGAAATTTAATGATACTCGCCGCACTGAAATTACTATTGGTGGTACAGACTTTATTGAAGATGAAGACTTAATTCCAGAAGAAACGGTCATCATTAGTTTGACGCACAGGGGTTATATTAAACGCCTACCTGCCACAACTTATCGTGCGCAACGAAGAGGTGGCCGAGGTATACAGGGGATGGGGACGAATGATGATGATTTCATCGAACATCTATTATCAACATCCACCCACGACACTTTATTATTCTTTACAAATAAAGGTAAGGTGTACCGTGCGAAAGGTTATGAAATTCCTGAGTTTAGCCGTACAGCTAAAGGTATTCCGTTAGTTAACGTTCTTCAAGTGGAAAAAGATGAATGGGTCAATGCGGTCATTAGTGTTAAAGAATTCGATTCTGATTGGTTCTTATTCTTTACCACAAGAAAGGACTATCAAAACGAACATCTCTAGAGAACTTTGCTAATATTCGCCGTGGTGGTTTAAGAGCAATTAATCTTCGTGAAGATGATGAACTCATATCCGTTCGCTTAACGGATGGCGATAAAAATATGATGATTGCAACGAAGAATGGTTTACTGATTCGCTTCCATGAATCTGATGTACGCTCAATGGGACGTACGGCTTCAGGCGTTAAAGGCATCACGCTAAAAGAAGGCGATGAGGTCGTATCAATGGAAATCATTGATAAAGGGGTCGATCTTCTAACTGTAACGTCTAAAGGTTTTGGAAAACGAACGCACGAAGATGAGTATCGTCTTCAAAACGTGGTGGTAAAGGAATTATCACTTGTAAATTAAGTGAGAAGAATGGTTCAGTTGTAGCAGTTAAGCCTGTTACTGGTGATGAAGACCTAATGTTAATGACGGCAAGTGGGGTATTGATTAGAATGTCTTCTGAATCAATCTCACAAACGGGCCGTAATACACAAGGTGTTAAATTAATCCGTTTAGCGGAAGAGGAAGAAGTAGCAACTGTAGCACGAGTAGAGAAAGAAGAGCCTGAAGATGACATTGAAGATCAAGAGGCTACAGAAGAGCATACTGATTCAACTAATAGTGACGAGACAACTGAAGAATAAACATTTTACAACTAGAAAACTCGTCTTTAAGTAGGCGAGTTTTCTTCTCACTATTAAATATAAGTTCATTTGGGGAGAGGGGGAATTTGTTTGAAAGTTCTTCCGGAAAATTTGGTGCCAGGATGTCTGCTCCTTAAGGATGTTCAAGGTAAAACGATTCATCCAATCGTGCCAAAAAATACAGTGGTTGAACCAATCCATATTAAAGTTTTAAAAGATTTTGAGGTCCCTTACGTTGAAGTGGCCTCTAGACTAGTGAATGGCGATACTTTTCAAGCGCCTGAGGTTGACCCAAATACTATAAAACAGGAACAAAATCATTCAAAAATGCAAAAAGAACCAAAAGAATATACTTTTTTGATTATTATGTTCATGCCGTTAAACAAACAAAGCATCTGTTTGAAAACTGGGAGGAACATCCGCAGCTTGACTTAAATAAAATTCGTCAGATCGTAGCACCATTTATGCAAGAAGTGAATCTATCGATTGAAATGTTACTTGAATTGCATCACTACAATGACAAACATGATTATATTTATCACCATATGGTGGCCAATTCTATTATTTCAGGATTTATTGCTAAAAAACTGAACTACGATCATTCAGATTGCATGCAGGTTGCCCTTGCTGCTTATTTAAGTGACATCGGAATGATTAAGGAAGGTGCCTATTTTTATAAGAAAGATGGTGTTTTGACTGAGGCAGAGTATGAAAAAGTGCAGAAACATCCGATTGTCTCTTATCGTATGCTTGAACATGAGCCGTTCTTAAGCCGAAATATCAAACTAGCTGTATTGCAGCACCATGAACGATTAGATGGCTCTGGCTACCCACTTGGTGTCAAAGAAGACAAACTTCATTCTTTTGCGAGAATCATTGCAGTAAGTGACATGTACCATGCGATGACTTCAGAAAGGTTATACCGTAAAAAACAATCTCCTTTTAAAGTGATTGAAGAGATGATGAATGAATTTTTAGGGAAACTAGATTTAAAAATTATTGAAGCATTAGTTCAATCCATTGTTTATTTCTCGAACGGCACTAGGGTTAGATTAACCAATAATGAAATAGGTGAGATCGTATTTGTTGATGAACGTCATCCGACAAGACCTATGGTTAAAAGTGAGTCGAATGATGAAATTATTCAGCTTGTAAATCATCAAGATTTATATATCGAAGAAATTATAAGCTCTTGAATTCTTCATTTTTTCACTTGTAATATGAGTTACTGTTACTCTAAAAAGGTTTTCTATTGAACAGAACAGTTAATGTTTATTAAGTCAGGCATTTGAGCCGAATAATGAATCGGTTCAATGCTATTTTTTTGGATATCTTTAAAAACTAGAGTATTTTGTAAATAATGGATGATTAGAGAACTGAGATTCTACTTCATTAGGTAACAAGGACTAATTTATTTCAATTTAAATAATTTGTCTAAATTTCCAATGTGAACGTGCTAGAAATCATGTATAATAGGAACGTAAAAGAATTTCAATGGGGGAAGACAGAATGAAGAGAACGCTACACACGATAAGATTATGGATCATGATTGCTGTATTAGCATTAAGCTCATTATATATTGCACCAATTGCTTCAAGTGCAAGTTCATTTGATGTCAATGCTGAGTCAGCTATTTTAGTAGATTTTGAGACAGGAGATGTGTTATTTGCTAAAAATGCAGATACATCACTGCCTCCTGCTAGTATGACAAAGATGATGACGGAATATTTAGTATTAGAGGCAATTAAAATGGTGAGATTACTTGGGAGACTGAAACGCAAATTAGTGAATATGCTTACAGTATTTCAGCTGATAATAGTTTCTCTGGAGTTGGACTGCGCTTAGATCACCCATATACAGTTAAAGATTTATACGACGCAATGGTGATTAATTCAGATAACGCAACGACTATCGCATTAGCTGAATTAATTGCAGGTTCTGAAGGTGAATTTGTAAAAATGATGAATGCTAAAGCTAAAGAACTTGGCATGAAAGATTATGAATTTGTTAATTCCACAGGCTTAAATAATAGTTCATTAGGTGAAAATTACCCAGAAGGAACGGACCCTAATGGAGAGAACATGATGTCCGCTCGTGATACAGCTAAATTAGCTTATCATTTAGTAAAAGATTACCGAGAAGTATTAGAGGTATCTAGTATTCCTGTAAAAGAATTTGAAGGTAACACTATGATTAACTGGAACTGGATGTTACCTGGGCACGAAAGTCAGAACTTTAAACAATATTCTTATAAAGGTTTAGATGGACTAAAAACGGGACATACAGATTTAGCTGGTTATACATTTACGGGGACAGCTGAACGAGATGGTCAGCGTTTAATTTCTGTTGTTATGCGCACAGATAGTATTGGAGCGCGCTTTTTTGAGACAGCCAAATTATTAGATTATGGTTTTAATAACTTCAGTAAAACTACATTAGTTGAAGCAGGATACCAAGTTGAAGGTGAATCTTCTATTCCTGTAGCTAAAGGTAAAGAGGAATCAGTTTCTGTTGAGGCTGGTCAAGCTATTGAAAAAGTAATTAAAGAAGGCGAAGAAGAGAACTACTCGGCTAAATTCGAAGTTAGTGAAGAGGCTCTAAATGACAATGGTGAGTTAGTTGCGCCAATAGAAGCGGGTACTGAAGTAGGTAAGGTTGTTTTAACTTACGAGGGTGAAGAGGATTTTGGTCATTTAGTTGATGGCGATCAAATATCTGTACCGCTTGTAACTTCTGATGGGGTTGAAAAATCCAACTGGTTTGTATTAATGTTACAAGCAATAGGGGATTTTTTCGTTGATTTATTTGGTAGTATAAAAGGTTTATTTAACTAAAGATAAACAAATAGGGGGAGTTTTATATGAGTCAAATAGGTACAGACCGTGTCAAAAGAGGTATGGCCGAAATGCAAAAAGGCGGCGTCATCATGGACGTTGTGAATGCAGAGCAAGCTAAAATTGCAGAAGAAGCGGGTGCTGTTGCTGTTATGGCTTTAGAGCGTGTACCAGCAGATATTCGTGCAGCAGGTGGCGTTGCCCGTATGGCAGACCCAACCATCGTTGAGGAAGTAATGAATGCTGTTTCAATTCCTGTGATGGCAAAAGCACGTATAGGTCATATTGTAGAGGCTCGCGTCCTAGAAGCAATGGGTGTTGATTATATTGATGAGAGTGAAGTATTAACGCCAGCCGATGAGCTTTATCATATTAATAAACGTGATTATACCGTACCTTTCGTGTGCGGTTGCCGTAATCTGGGTGAAGCTGTGCGCCGTATAGGTGAAGGTGCATCCATGCTTCGTACGAAAGGTGAACCTGGTACAGGTAACATTGTTGAAGCAGTCCGTCATATGCGTGAAGTGCAAAAACAAATTAAAGAAGTAACGAATATGGCGGAAGATGAACTAATGGTTTATGCGAAAGAAAACGGGGCTTCATATGAAGTATTACTTGAAATTCGTGAAAGCGGACGCCTACCTGTTGTAAACTTTGCTGCAGGCGGCATTGCAACTCCTGCAGATGCGGCTCTTATGATGCAACTAGGTGCTGATGGTGTGTTTGTTGGTTCAGGTATTTTTAAATCGGATAACCCTGAACGTTTTGCAAGATCCATTGTTGAAGCAACGACTCATTATGATGACTACAAATTAATCGGTGAACTATCGAAAGGTTTAGGCACAGCGATGCCAGGACTTGAAATGTCGACACTAACGGATTCTGATCGTATGCAGGACCGCAGTGAATAGAGGAGAATCCTAATGCTTAAAATTGGTGTATTAGGGTTACAAGGTGCATTTAGAGAGCACAAACACTCGATTGAATCTTGTGGCCAGGAAGCATTAATCGTAAAGAAAAAAGAACAGCTAGATGAGGTTGATGGCCTAATCATTCCTGGTGGTGAGAGTACCACGATGAGACGTTTAATTGACCGTTATGATTTCTTTGAGGCACTGCAAGAGTTTGGAAAGTCTGGTAAGCCAATCTTTGGTACCTGTGCGGGATTAATACTCTTAGCATCAGAAATCAATGGTCAAAGTCATGCGCATCTAGGGCTTATGGACATGGTGGTCGAACGCAATGCATTTGGACGTCAGCGTGAGAGTTTTGAGACAAAACTTGAAGTAAAAGGTGTAGCTGAGGACTTTGAAGCCGTGTTTATTCGAGCACCCCACATTGTGAATGTGAAAGAGGATACCGAAGTGCTAGCAACTTATGATGGCCAAATTGTAGCCGCACAACAAGGACATTATTTAGCTGCTGCCTTTCATCCGGAATTAACGGATGATCACCGATTAACTCAATATTTTATTGAACTTGTGAAAAAAAGTAAGTTAAAACTTGCAGCCCAGTAAAAAAACAGTTATATTATAATACAAATAGTTAAATGCACAGACGGGAAATAGTAATTATAGATCTTTTTCCAGAGAGCTGGTGGTAGGTGCAAACCAGTAAAAGACGTTAATGAATCCATCCCTGAGCAGGTTAGCCGAAACAAAGAGTAAGCTAATCCGGTCATGCGCCGTTAAAGCTTCCGAGTTGGAAGAAGTGTTGGCTTTTTCAACAAGGGTGGTAACGCGGGTATACAACTCGTCCCTTTTCTTGAGGGACGGGTTTTTTATTTCGTTAAAACATAAGGAGGAGTATCATGCTTGATTTAAAGTACTTAAGACAAAATTTGATGACGTTAAAGCGAAGCTACAACATCGTGGTGAAGACTTAACAGACCTTGATCATTTTCAAGAATGGGATCAAAAAAAGACGTGAGTATATTCAAGAATCAGAAGAGTTAAAAGCACGTCGTAATGAGGTTTCTAAAGAGATTTCTCAAATGAAAAAAGAAAAACAAGATGCCGATCATTTAATTAAAGAAATGCGTGAAGTTGGAGATCGAATTAAAGAAATTGATACGAACCTAAAAGAGGTTGAAGAGAAATTAAACGAGTTATTACTATCAATTCCTAACGTTCCTCATGAATCAACTCCTGTTGGTGAAGATGAGGATGACAACGTAGAAGTACGCAAATGGGGAGAGGTTCGAGAGTTTAACTTTGATGAAAAACCTCACTGGGATGTTGCTACTGATTTAGATATTGTTGACTTTGAGCGTGCATCAAAAGTTACTGGAAGCCGTTTTGCATTTTATAAAGGATTAGGTGCTCGCCTTGAACGTGCTTTAATCAACTTTATGATGGACTATCAAGTGGATGAGCATGGCTATCAAGAAATGATGCCTCCGCAAATGGTTAACACCGAAAGCCTAAAAGGCACAGGCCAATTCCCTAAATTTACAGAGGATGTCTTTAAGCTTGAGGACTGGGATTATTACTTAATTCCAACAGCTGAAGTCCCTGTGACGAATTATCATCGTGATGAGATTTTATCTGTTGATGATTTACCTAAAAAGTTTGCGGCTTATAGCGCTAACTTCCGCTCTGAAGCAGGGTCTGCTGGACGTGATACGAGAGGATTAATTCGTCAGCACCAATTTAATAAAATTGAACTTGTTCATTTAGTCAAACCTGAAGACTCTTATGAGACATTAGAAGTGCTAACAGGACACGCTGAGAAGATTCTACAGCTTCTTAAATTGCCGTACAGGGTTATGAGTATGTGTACGGGGGACCTTGGTTTCACAGCAGCTAAGAAGTACGATATTGAGGTTTGGCTTCCTAGTAGTGATACGTACCGTGAAATCTCTTCTTGTTCTAATTTTGAAGCATTCCAAGCTCGCCGTGCCGGAATCCGTTTCCGCCGTGATGCAAAGGCTAAACCAGAGTTTGTTCATACATTAAACGGATCTGGACTTGCCGTAGGGCGCACGGTTGCTGCAATCTTAGAGAACTATCAAGAAGAAGATGGCTCTGTCACCATCCCGGAAGTATTACGTCCATATATGGGTAATAAAAAACGTATTGAACGTTAGAAGAAGAGGTGCGCGTTGAGCGCGCCTCTTTATTTATAAGGAACTCTTCATTTATTAAAATAACAGAAAATAAAAAAATCTATAGAAAAATGTTGCACGCTGTCGAATCGTATGATATATTTATTTTGTCAGCTTACACGGAGGAGTACCCAAGTCCGGCTGAAGGGAGCGGTCTTGAAAACCGCCAGGGGCTTCACGGCCCGCGGGGGTTCGAATCCCTCCTCCTCCGCCATATACATATTTCAAACAATCATGGTTACAGAGATGTAGCCATTTTATGCCTTCTTTTGGATAATTTAGCAGAAATATCAAACCCTAATATAAAAAAGTGCGTAGGGAGTATGAGAGTTTATGCATCCAAGAGAATGGCGTTCTGAAGAGCCTATATCATCAAAACAACCTATTATATGGTTGGCTTTAACTATATCCCTAATAATGATAGGGGTGATGGCTTTCTTTATGATTCAGAAAGCCAATGAAATGAAAGACTGCAATCCAGAGTAAATGAGCTAAATCAACAATTAAATACCCAGCAATTAACGTTTGAAAAAGACCGTCGTGATATTGAACGGCAACTCGCTGAATTAAGATCCATAGAGGAACAAATGATAGAACTTATTAATCAATTGAACGTGGACCGTGCAGCGTCTTTATCAAGCAATAATGTGCCGGACAAAGTGGGTCTCGTTAAATCTTCAGAACTTAAAATTAATCGTCCGTATTCAGCAATCAAGCAAGAGGTTTCTGGATTAGTGGCTAGTTATCAAATGGCCGTTAGTCAACTAGAAGAGGTTAATCGAGATCTTAAGAAGACACCAATCCACTGGCCAGCTGCTTCTGAAACCGTAAGTTCTCACTTTGGCTACAGAACTGATCCATTCACAAATACAGGTTCATTCCACTCAGGAATTGATTTAGCAGGTCCTTTAGGGACTGATATCTATGTGGCAGGAGATGGGATTATTGAATTTGCAGGCTATCAAGGCGCTTATGGTTATTCAATCTTAGTTGACCATGGAAATTCATATAAAACTCGCTATAGTCATCTTAATGAAGTAAAGGTTAAAAAAGGAGAGTCAGTCACGCAGGGCCAGCTGATTGGTTCAATGGGCACAACAGGTCGAAGTACAGGGGTTCATTTACATTACGAGGTCATTAAGAATGGTAAGCATATAGATCCCTTTCCTTTAATGACATTTTTACAAAATGCATTTAATGAATAAAAGAGCCGGTACGTGAAATAAACGTACCGGCTCAACTAGTTTATGCTTTAATATAATGGCGAGAAGTCTGAATGAAATGGCCAATTCTTTCTAGAATCGGCTCAATCGACTGTTCATTATTAAATAAATCATAGTCATTAATATTAATCCTCATAACAGGACAAGTATTAAAGTTATTAACCCATTCTTCATAGCGATCATACATTTCTCGCCAATACTCGATTGGTGTATCTTGCTCCATTTGACGGCCTCTACTTTTTAGACGGTCTAGTACATCTTCAAATGAACCTTCCAAGTAAATCAATAAGTCTGGATGCGGAAAGTAAGGAGTCATGACCATCGCATCGAATAGACTTTTATAAGTATTATAATCCGTCTCATTCATCGTACCTTTTTCACGATGCATTTTTGCGAAAATACCTGTATCTTCATAAATGGATCGGTCTTGGATAAACCCTCCACCGTATTCAAAGATTCTTTTTGTTCCTTGAAACGCTCAGCTAAGAAATAAACTTGAAGGTGAAAACTCCAACGCTCAAAATCTTTATAAAATTTATCTAAATAAGGGTTGCCATCAACTTTCTCAAAGGATGTACGAAAACCTAAAGTACTAGCCAGGGCATTCGTCATTGTTGATTTCCCTACTCCAACTGTTCCTGCGATGGTAATAACAGCATCACTAGGAATTCCATAACGGTCATAGACGTTCATGTAACAACTTCTCCTTTTTGTATATGCTTCTCAACAATCGATAATATATAAGCTAAATCCTCTTGATGTTTAACAAAGTCAAGATCATCACCATTTAAACGAATCACAGGAATTTCAGGGTTATTCCTTTCAAACTCGTCCATGAACTGATCATAATCCTTTGATAATTGACTTAAATAATCCGCTTGGATATTCTTCTCAACTTCTCTACCACGTTTTCTAATTCGTTCTAATAATGTATCAAGACTGGCATGTAAATAAATCATGACATTTGGTTTAGGCATATCATCCGTTAATGTGTGGAAAATCTGCTCATACTTATTAAACTGTTTGTCATTTAACGTTCGTTTAGCAAAAATCATATTTTTATATATATGATAATCAGACACAACTGGCTTGTCTTGTTGTAAATAATGCTTTTCAATATCTTCTAGTTGCTTGTATCGATTACACAAAAAGAACATTTCCGTTTGAAAACTCCACTCTTCAATGTTGTCGTAGAATTTACCTAAGAATGGATTTTCTTCGACAATTTCTTTAAGTAAGTGAAAGTAGAAATGTTGTGCAATTTTGTTTGACAATGAGTCTTCCCGACGCCGATGGGGCCCTCTACAGCAATAAAAGGTACATGGTATTCCCCCATGAAAACTCCTCCAATAACATATCTTTTCTATTATTCCATGATAACAAATTTCGACTCTAAAGTGGGTGTTTTTCTAGACATTTTAAAAATCCAAAAATATCTAGCAAAGACCTATACACTTTTATTTCATCGACATATTTTATAGTGTAACCAAGAAAAGAGAGGTGAGAATAATGTTTGAAGACAATTGCAATGAATTGGATTGTAAAAACAACAAATGTGTATGTAAAACTGTAGCTAAAATTGCTGCTGCACAAGATGAAGTAGCGGGAAGAGGTCAAGGATGTGAAACGGGATGTAAACAGTCAATCAATGACTTATTATCCCCAACTACTGGACCGAGTACTACTAACGATACAGTTCCATTCGTTTTATACTGTAAAGGAGATTGCAAAGAGTTTATTGGCAGAAGTGTAGTTGCTAATCCTTTTGGTAATAATATGGTAGCTTACAATTGTATCGAAACTCCAATTTTCCGAGTAAGCAAGGTGAAAAAGAATTGTTGTGCTGAATTAGAGTTATTATTACCAGTAAACGAAGGTGGTCAAACACCTGGATCGGGTGGAGAAGATTTATGTGATTTTGTTCCACCAACTGGAAATAGTATAAGAGACTTTCAACGCACAGGTATTTGTATCACTGTAGATTTATGTGAGTTTATGGCAATTGCTTGCTTAGATCCAGTAAGAGCATTACCTGTATCTGAGTGGAGACGTAATTCAGGTGGTGGCGGTGGCGCAAGTGCCCACTGCGACGATTAATCATCCATGACTGGTGCCGTTTTACGGTGCCAGTTTTTTATGTTTGACAAAATACCTATAGGGGTATATGATGAATACGTAACGTCATAAATGACAATATTCGTTTTGCGTTGTATCATTGTAATTGAGAGGAGGTAATCATGATGGAATACGATGCAAAAGTTAAAAATAGAGTGAAACGTTTGGAAGGTCAATTGCGTGGGGTTCTTCGTATGATGGAAGAAGGAGCAGATTGTAAAGACGTGATTACCCAGTTATCTGCAAGCCGAACAGCAATTGATCGGACCATAGGAGTAGTCGTGAGCAATAACTTAATCGAATGTGTTCAAGATGCAAATGAAAATGATGAGGACACAGAAGATAAAGTTAAAGAAGCTGTTAATTTATTAGTTAAAAGCCGTTAACAAAAATTTATACTAAGCTGTTGACGGATTTCATTTTATAAGTTAATATACCCCATAGGGTATTAAAAATACTAAAACAATTTCTTAGGAGGAATTATTTATGGATATTAATAAAACTTTAGATGCAAAAGGTCTAGCATGCCCAATGCCAATTGTAAAAACTAAAAAGGCAATTGAGGACGTTGAAAGTGGTCAGATTCTAGAAGTAGTTGCAACAGATGCAGGTGCTAAGAGTGACCTAACAGCATGGTGCAAATCTTCAGGTCATGAGTTAGTTGACATGAATGAAGATGACGGCGTATTTACTTTCTATATTAAAAAAGGATAATTTTTTAGTTTAACAAATACCTATACGGGTATAAGTAATGTGAGAGATGATCATCAGATTGATCATCTCTCTACAAAAAGCCAACAATTAGGGAGGAGTTATACAATGGCTGAAAAGAAAAAGACGAATATCATCCTATTCAGCGGTGATTACGATAAAACAATGGCAGCCTATATCATTGCCAATGGTGCAGCTGCTTATGATCACGATGTAACAATTTTCCACACTTTCTGGGGATTAAATGCGTTACGTAAAGATGAAAAAGTACAACCAAAAAATCATTTATGGAGAAAATGTTTGGTAAAATGATGCCTCGTGGGGCAGACAACATGCCACTATCTAAAATGCAATTTTTAGGTATGGGTCCAAAAATGATTAAAGGTGTTGTTAAAAAGCATAATGCTATGCCATTACCAGATTTAATCGATATGGCTAAAGAGCAGGATATTACGTTACTAGCTTGTACGATGACAATGGATTTATTAGGTCTTAAGAAAGAAGAACTTTTAGATGGTATTGAATACGGTGGTGTCGCAGCTTATATTGCTGAAGGTGAAGATGGCGCTATTAACCTATTCATTTAATCTTGGAGGTATGAACTATGAAAACAATTGATTCAAAAACAGTACAAGAGAAATTAGATCAAGGTGAAGATTTAAACTTGATCGACGTTCGTGAAGTTGAGGAAGTTCAGGAAGGTAAAATACCTGGTGCGGTAAACATTCCACTAGGTCTAATTGAATTTCGTGAGAATGAATTAGATAAGAATCAAGAGTATATTATGGTATGCCGTTCTGGTGGACGTAGCGGTCAAGCAACACAATTTCTAGAAAGCAAAGGTTATAACGTTACGAACATGGAAGGCGGAATGCTTAGCTGGGAAGGTCCAGTTGAGAAGTAATAATAGGAGGGATCTTGAATGACTAATATTAGTGCAGATCATGTGTTAGATGCAAAAGGCTTAGCATGCCCTATGCCAATTGTTAAAACACGTAAAGAAATTGAAAACGTAGAGCCTGGCAAAGTCTCTTAATTGAAGCTACAGATCAAGGTTCAAAAGCTGATTTAAAAGCTTGGGCAGAGCGTAGTGGTCATCAGTATTTAGGCACAGTTGAAGAAGGAGATGTCTTAAAGCACTATGTTCGCAAAGCTTCTGAAGGTGAATCAGGAGAACAACCTTCTTTTGACAATAAGGTTAATAATGATGATTTAAAACAAAAGTTAATTCTGATGGTGTAACGGTTTTAGACGTACGTGAATCAGCTGAATATGCATTTGGTCATATTCCTAATGCAATCTCAATCCCATTCGGTGAATTAGAGAATCGCGTTAGTGAATTAAGTCAAGACGATGAGATTTATGTTGTATGCCGTACTGGTAACCGTAGTGATATGGCAGCACAATTATTAAGTGAAAAAGGTTTTAGTAAAGTATATAACGTAGTCCCTGGTATGAGTGAATGGGATGGAGACGTTGAAAGTAAGTAATTAAGTAGTAGTTAGTGAAATTGTAGCTAAAGAGGACTTGGTCCGTTCCAAGTTCTTTTATTAACACAAAATTAATACCATAGGGGGTATAAAAAGATGTCAGTAAAAACAATGAATGTTCAAGATATTGCGAAACGAGTAGTCAACAAAGAAGATTTATTCGTATTAGATGTACGTAATGAGGATGCATTTGAAGATTGGAAAATTGAAGGCGACAACTTTGATTATCTAAACGTACCTTACTTCGATTTAATCGAAGGAATTGAACCTATTCAAGATAAAGTACCAAAAGATCGTGATGTAGCGGTTGTTTGTGCGAAAGGTGGTTCATCTGAATTCGTTGCGGATCAACTAGTTGAAGCTGGTTTTGACAATGTTTATTCAGTAGAAGGCGGTATGAAGGCTTGGAGTGAACACTTAGAGCCAGTTAAAATTGCTGACTTAAAAGATGGTGGTGAATTATACCAGTTCGTACGCCTAGGTAAAGGTTGCCTATCATATATGGTGATCTCTGACGGTGAAGCAGCAACGATTGATGCAGTACGTATGGCCGATGTGTTCATTAACTTTGCAGAAGAAAAAGGTGCTAAAATCACTCACGCATTTGACACACACCTACACGCAGACCACATCTCTGGTGGACGCGAAATTGCTGAGAAAACAGGTGCAACTTATTGGTTACCACCAAAAGATGCGACAGAAGTACAATTTGAATACAAACCTTTAGAAGACGGTGAAGATGTTAAAATCGGTTCTTCTAAGATCAGTGTTCAAGCATTATATTCACCTGGACACACAATTGGTTCAACATCATTTATCGTTGACGACCAATATTTATGTCAGGTGACATTCTGTTCGTAGATTCAATTGGTCGCCCAGACTTAGCTGGTTTAGCTGATGATTGGTAGGTGACTTACGTGAAACACTTTATAAACGTTATAAAGAACTTTCTGATGAACTAGTAGTATTACCAGCACACTATATGACAAATGATGAATTAAATGAAGATGGTTCAGTAGGTAAAAAATTAGGTGAATTATATCAAGATAACCACGGACTAAATGTGGACGATGAGCAAGAATTCCGTCGTATGGTTACAGAAAACTTACCACCACAACCAAACGCATATCAAGAAATCCGTGAAACGAACATGGGTAAAATTTCTCCAGAAACTGAAAAGAAACGTGAAATGGAAATTGGTCCTAACCGTTGTGCGGTTAAGTAATAAATAATAGGGGGATAAGGTTTATGACCTTATTTCCCTCATTATTTTTTTGAACTAGGGTAGTTTATGAATGAGATACCAAGGGGGGTTTTCCTGTGGAGTATAGTATATTGTTTTTATTAGTATTATTTCTTATTGGGTTTGCTGGATCATTCATCTCTGGAATGGTCGGAATCGGTGGATCAATAGTTAAATATCCAATGTTATTATATATACCACCACTATTAGGTTTTGCAGCATTTACGTCCCATGAAGTATCAGGTATAAGTGCTGTTCAAGTGTTCTTTGCGACCATTGGTGGTGTCTGGGCTTACCGAAAAGGTGGTTATCTAAATAAGTCCCTTATTTTATATATGGGGATTAGCATTCTAATCGGTAGCTTTATAGGCGGATTTGGATCTAGATTCTTATCCGAAGGGTCTGTTAATTTCGTTTATGCGATTTTAGCGACGATTGCCGTTATTATGATGTTTATGCCGAAGAAAGGTTTAGATGATGTTGCACTAGATCAAGTCACCTTTAATAAAACGCTGGCATCAAGCTTAGCATTTATTGTAGGTATTGGTGCTGGAATCGTGGGTGCTGCAGGGGCATTTGTGTTAGTTCCAATCATGCTGATCGTGCTTAAAATTCCAACACGAATGACGATTGCATCATCATTAGCGATAACGTTCATTTCTTCAATTGGTTCAACGGCAGGTAAGATCATGACAGGACAAGTATTACTTGTTCCGGCTATCATTATGATTGTCGCAAGTTTAATTGCCTCACCACTAGGAGCCAATGCTGGTAAGAAAATTAATACAAAATATTTACACATCATCTTAGCTGGATTAATCTTGGCATCTGCCATTAAAATTTGGCTAGACTTTTTATAGGAATCAGTTAAACTCACCTTTAGCCAGGTGGGTTTTTTATTCGTTAATTTAGGTTAAATTAATTAATAGTTAGAGTGAGGTGTAAATATGGAGAAAACCATTGATTCTAATTATATTCAACAACACTTAGCGAATGAAAGAACTTATTTAGCATGGATCCGTACAGCTTTAGCAATGGTTGGTATAGGTTTCTTAATTGTGAATATCCATTTTTCGTTGAATGAAACCTCTGCCGCAGCTGATCAATTTGCTCAAATGATTGGCATATTCTCGGTGGTTTTAGGGCTAATCATTATTGTGTTCGCGACTTATAGTTATTTAGTTAAAAAGAAGCAAATCAATGAACAAACGTTTCAGCCGTCTAATCGGGTCGTTTGGTTAGTGTCAATTTTTACGATCATTATTAGTATTTTATTTTTCTTATATTTTTTGTATATTAAAAGACCTGGCTACAGCCAGATCTTTTATGAGTTATGCATTTGTGTTAATTGTGTTGAATCCATTTCGTAAATGTCTGGGTCGTACAGGTGACAGGCAACGTGTCTGCCGTCCTCAACTTCTGTCAGTTTTGGCTTTTTATGAGCACAGATATCTTGCGCAAGCGGACACCTAGTTCTAAAAACACATCCTGACGGTGGATCAATTGGACTTGGTAATTCTCCTTCTAACACAATTCTTGAACGATTTTCTTCTATGTCAGGGTCTGGGATTGGAACAGCTGATAAGAGTGCATTGGTATATGGATGAAGCGGTTCATCATATAATGTTTTACTTTCGGTAAGTTCTACGATATGTCCTAAATACATAACAGCAATCCGGTCTGATATATGTCTGACCATTGAAAGGTCGTGGGCAATAAATAAATAAGTTAAACCTTTTTCCTCTTGAAGACGTTCTAACAGATTAATGATTTGTGCTTGTACTGAAACATCAAGTGCTGAAATAGGTTCGTCACAAATAATAAATTTAGGCTCTAACGCTAAAGCTCTGGCAATTCCAATACGCTGCCTTTGCCCACCACTAAATTCATGAGGATAACGGTTAGCGTGATCTCTGTTCAGTCCGACTTCTTCAAGTAATTCATATACTTTCTTGAGTCTTTCTTTATTATTTTTATAAAGGCCATGAACCTCCATTGGTTCTGAGATAATCTCCTTGACTGTTGACCTTGGATTTAGTGAGGCATAAGGGTCCTGGAAAATCATCTGCATATCCCTAAATAACTTAAAGCGTTCTTGTTCAGGGATATCGTGGACATTAACGTCATCATAAATCACGTTACCACCTGTTTTTTCATATAAGGTTAGAATCGTTCTTCCCGCTGTTGATTTTCCACAACCTGATTCGCCTACAACACCAAATGTTTCACCTTCTTTAATCGAAAATGTTACATCATCAACAGCTTTTAACGTTTGGTTTCGCCCAACTTTGAAATATTTTTTTAAGTTCTCTACTCTTAATAAATCTTTTGTCATGTAGACTCCTCCTGGTAGTACCTTCTTGCTTCACATAATTTAGATTCATATCTAGAACCTGCAAGCGAAATAACTTCAATACCAGTACTAGAAATAGATGAATGAATCATTTGTCCGTTTCCATAGTAAATACCGACGTGATTAATGTTACCTTTACCTATGTCACCTTCAAAAAATAATAAATCGCCTATCTTTAACTCATTAAACGCAACTTGCTTGCCTTGTAAGGCTTGGTCTGATGCATCACGGGGGATCCTGTACCCGTTCATCTTATGCATGGTGTAAGCAAATCCAGAACAGTCATAACCGAATGCACTCATCCCACCCCAAAAATATGGGAGCTTTAAAAATTGTTCTGCTGACTTAACAATCGATTGACCATTACCTTGAGGTAAATCTTTAATTGAATTGTAAACCTTTATGTTTTT
This sequence comes from Piscibacillus salipiscarius JCM 13188, assembly GCF_001311865.1. Lineage (GTDB taxonomy): Bacteria > Bacillota > Bacilli > Bacillales > Alkalibacillaceae > Piscibacillus > Piscibacillus salipiscarius. The sequence continues at coordinate 31,999 of NZ_BBCD01000015.1, read as the reverse complement.
TGCTTGAAACCAACCCTCGCCTTCAGGTGTTCGAACTTTAATCCAACTCTCTTGCTGCTTTAAAACAGGTAAATAGGTTCCGTAACTTAACTCTAGAAACGGTAATTTATTAGAATCGTATAAAATGGTTTGTTCATTGGTTACTAAAGCAATAGGTGGTTCACGCCAGTCTTGACTAACTAACTTGAGCTGAGTAAGAGGAACCCACCCAGGATAGCCCCGTTCATCCTTTTTAGAAGGTTGATTGACGGCAATAATTTTAGCCCATTTACCTTCAATTTGATCGACAATGACTTCTTCACCGTAGAGAAGCTGGGATTGTACTCGTTTCTCATAGCATAGATGATCTCTTTGTTTTTTGGTTAATTCGTCGTACCATTTTGTAATAATACAGGTTTTGTTAAGCCAACTTGATCGATGACTCTTGGTGATTCCGAATCTGTCCAAATCGTTGCCACAGAAACGTTACAAACCCATATATTAGCTTGTTGTTGGCTCATATTACATAATCCTTTCAGTTAAAGAATGTAGGCTTTATTAATCGTCTTAACCCCTAAACCAGGTTCATCAGGTAACGTCATAATATTTTGCGTATACTGGGCTCCACCATAAATCGTATCATCTGATAACATGAGCGGAGCATCAAAGTCGTACCTGGTGATATTAGGCTGGCTTGCAGCAAAATGTGCAGCTGCTGTGATGCCTAATTTCGTTTCAATCATACTTCCGACCATACAAGGAATCCCAAATGTTTCTGCCATATGGTTAATTTTAGTGCGTGGTAGATACCGCCTGATTTCATTAGTTTTATATTGATTAGATCACTACTTCTTGTTTCTAACACTCTTCTAGCATCAACCGGTGAGAAAACACTTTCGTCTGCCATGATCAGAGTGTGGGTTTGGGTTGTGACTTCTTTCAAACCTTCAATGTCATTAGCGATCACAGGCTGCTCAACTAGTTCAATGTCTAAGCCGAGCTCTTCCATTTTATTAATCGCATAAATGGCTTCTTTAACTGACCAGCCTTGATTGGCATCTAAACGAATGGTAGTTGAAGTGCCTATTCTTTCTCGAATGGCTTTTATTCGTTTAATATCTTGTTCTATTTGATCTTTACCAACTTTAACTTTTAATATTGAAAAGCCTTGGCTAACATACTCCTGAGCATCTTGAGCCATCTCGTCAGGACGGTTAACACTTACGGTATAATCTGTTTCAATTTTATTTCGATAACCGCCTAGTAATTGATAAAGAGGGAGGTTAGCTGACCTTGCTAAACAGTCAAATAACGCCATATCTATAGCAGCTTTAGCACTCGTGTTGCGTACGATCGCTCTGTGAATTTTTTCTAGTAATTGATGTATGTTTTTAATGGATTGCCCTATTAAAAGGGGTTTAAAGACCTCTTCTATACAATACTTAATACTTCTTAAACTATCGCCTGTAATGACAAGAGTTGGTGGTGCTTCCCCATAACCAATCGTTCCATCTTCTAAAGTAATTTTAACGTAAATGGTGTCCGCTTCAGTCACGGTTCTTAAAGCAGTTTTAAAAGGTTTATTTAATGGTATTCGAATTTGAAAAGTTTCGATTTGCTTTATGTTCAAGATGATCCTCCTATGACACCTGGCTCGATGGATAAACGTTTGGCTTCGGTTGATAGATTAGCTTGAACGCCAAGCGGTATGGCGTAATGTGGTTGACAATGGCCGATTTTAAAACCGCTTATGACCGGTTTATTTAATGTACTTAAGTAATCATTTAATACTTGTTCTAACGTAAAGGATGGCCGGTCTTTTTTCGGTTTAGCATTGTTAAAGTCACCAACAATAATACCTGCTGCATCATCAAGCTTTCCGGCGTGTTTAAGCTGAGATAAGAAAGAATCAATACGATAAGGTGGCTCATCAACATCTTCTATGAAAAGTAGTTTTCCATTCGTGTCTATTTCATAAGGGCCGCCTAATGAATTAACGATTAAAGATAAATTTCCACCAACAATTTCCCCGTTAGCATCACCTTTAGAAATTACTTTTAGTTCAGAATATGTATGATCATATATCATGGGTGTAGGTTGAGATAATTGATTGAAAGCTTGCTTTGAATGCTCGTGGAAATCGTCTTTACCTATATCTGATGCCAGCATAGGTCCGTGGAATGTAATAAGACCTGTTTGTTGCCTAATGGCTGTATGTAAATATGTAATATCACTATATCCCCAGAATATCTTGGGATGTTTTTTTATTAAATCATAGTCAATGGAAGCTGCTATTCGACCTGTTCCATAACCTCCACCAGCACAAATAATGGCTTTGATGTTGTCGTCTCTAAACATGTCATGCAGGTCTTTTAAACGCTGTTCATCTGTGCCTGCTAAATACCATGTACTTCTTCGACATAGTGACCTAGTTGAACCTTAAATCCAATGTTTTCAAAAAAGGAATGGCCTTTTTCAGATTCTCTATATTAGGTGGGCTAGCAGGTGCTATGACACCAATAGTATCTCCTGGTTGTAATGCCTTTGGTAGAATCATAGATTAAACTCCTTTAATTTGGATAAAGGGCATAGCTCGGTATGCCCTTTACCTTAATACATTTTATTTCTTATCTGCCCATTTAAGTTCTAAATAACCAACTGGGTGACGTACAATGCCAGATACATCTGGGTTTTGTAAATTGACTTGGTTATAGAAGTGAATTGGGAAGAGTGGCATCTCTTCAAATAAAATCTTCTCTGCTTCATATAAATATTCGAAAACGTTTTGCTTCGTCCGTTTCACTTTTTGCATTTGCGATTAGTTGATCGTATTCTTCATTTGACCAGCCTGTACGGTTCATAGATGAATCTGTCACAAAGCTTTCTAAGAAGTTAACAGGGTCTGCATAATCGGCTAAGAATGAACTACGTGAGAACTGGTGTTTTAGGTCTTTTTGATCCTGTAAGAAAACATTCCATTCTGTGTTTTCTAACTCAACTTGAACATCTAAAACCTTGTTATATGTTTCTTGTAAATATTCTGCAATCGATTTGTGAGTTTCACTTGTGTTATACGATAATGTCACTTGTGGTAACTCATCATAACCTTCTTCTTTCATACCTTCTTCTAATAATTGTTTAGCTTTTTCTGCGTTTGTTTCGATTAAATTTCCGTTTACCTCACGGAAATCTTCACCATTATGATCTGTAAAGCCGTATGATACGAAACCATATGCTGGTTTTTCTAAGTTCTTAGTAATGTAATCAACAATTTCTTGTTGGTTTACAGCTAAAGCAAATGCTTTTCTAATTTTCTTATTTTGGAACGGTTCTTCATTAACATTAAAGCGGTAGAAGTAGACACCTGCTTGTTCTTCATTTGTAACATCATCACCTTCTAAAAGTTGGTCAGCTAAATCAGAAGGAATGCCCGATGTATCTAGCTCACCACTTTCGTACATTTGGTATTCAGTATTAGTATCATTGACCATAGCCCAATGAACTTCATCTAACTTAACAGTATCAGCGTCCCAGTATTCAGGGTTCTTCTCAAAAACCATGTTTTGATCGTGGTTCCACTCTTTTAATGAAAAAGGTCCATTTGCAACAAAAGTATCAGCTTCTGCATGCCAATCAGGGTTTTCTTCCGCAACCTTATGGTTAACCGGGAAGAATGCAGGATTTGAGACTAAGTCTAAGAAGAAGCCAGTTGGTGATTCAAGTGTAACTTTAAATGTTTTGTCATCAACTGCTTCAACGCCAACATCTTCTGCAGATGCTTCACCAGCGTTAAATGCTTCACCGTTTTTAATGAAGTAACCTAAGAAAGCAGCTGATGAAGCTGTTTCAGGATCTAATAAATGTCTCCAAGCATAAACAAAATCTTGTGCTGTCACGGGGTCACCGTTTGACCAATTGGCATCCTCTCTTAAGAAGAATGTGTACTCTTGGCCATCTTCAGATACTTCCCATTCCTTAGCCATGGCAGGCTTAGGCTCATGGGATTGATCTAATCGTGTTAATCCTTCTAGTAAGTTGTTTAAAGTGTTCCAGGAAACGGAGTTAAACCCAACTGGTGGGTCGAACGATGTTGGTTCAGTTGCATTATTTAAATAGAGTATCTTTTTGTCACCTTCGTCTCCCTCATTTTCATTTGAACTTTCATTTTCTTCTGTGTTGTTTTCGCTATTGCTTTCTTCATCTTCACCTTCACCCGTTGATGTTGTACAGGCAACGAGTAGCATGGTCAGTAGTGTGACCATTAAAGCCAGTAACCACTTTTTATTCATTTGTATTCCTCCTTTGGTTTTATATTAATTTTCATATGTTGGACCCTCTCATCATAAAGCCAGCACTCCACGTAATGTGACTCGCTATTTTCATGACGGATAGGATAAACCTTTTCGCAAGCCACCATGGCATGTGGACACCTTGCTGTAAAAGGGCAGCCAACTGGTGGTGAAAATAGGTCTGGCGGCGTTCCATCAATAGGAATCAGTTTCTCATCTTTTTGATCTAACCGTGGAATAGAATGCAGTAGACCTTTTGTGTAAGGGTGTTTAGCTTCGTAGAAAATCTCTTTCTTAAAGCCAGTTTCAATGATTTTCCCTGCATACATGACCGCGATTCGATCTGCAACTTTTGCAACAACACCAAAGTCGTGTGTAATTAAAATTATCGCAACATTAGTTTGCTGTTGAATCTTATTAAATAGTTCTAGAATTTGCGCTTGAATAGTAACATCCAGAGCTGTGGTCGGCTCATCGGCAATGAGTAAATCAGGTTCACAAATAAGAGCAATGGCAATAACAATACGTTGCCTCATTCCACCACTAAATTGGTGGGGATACTGTTTTAACCGCTCTTCTGGACTTGGAATCCCTACAAGGTTGAGCATGTCAATGGCTTTTTCTTTAGCTTTGCTTCTAGATATTTTTTCGTGTTGAATCAAACCTTCAGTTAACTGATCACCTATCGTTAGAGTAGGGTTAAGTGCTGTCATAGGGTCTTGGAAGATCATCGAAATATCCACACCCCGAATTTCCTTCATCTGCCGTTCGTTATAGTGCGTAATGTCTTGATCTTTAAAAACAATCCGGCCATTACGAATTTTTCCAGCAGGTTTAGGGATTAATTGCATGATGCTATTGGCGGTTACACTTTTACCACAGCCTGATTCACCTACAATTGCTAACGTTTCCCCTTGATATAAATCAAAAGATACCCCGCGTACTGCTTTGACTTCACCGCCGTATGTAGAAAATGAAACATGAAGGTCATCAACTTCAAGTATTTTTTCATAGGTGTCACCTCCTTAGTTTTGGATCAAGGGCATCTTGAAGACCGTCTCCTAGTACGTTAAAAGCAAACATCGTTGCTGAAATGAAAAACGCTGGGAAGAACAAGCGCCACCAATGTCCAGATATAATCGTTGTTAGTGAATCATTGGCCATCACACCCCAGCTTGCAAAGGGGCTTGAGATACCAAGACCTAAGAAACTTAAAAATGCTTCGGCAAATATGGCAGTTGGAACCGTTAAGGTCATTTGGACAATAATAGGTCCCATCGTGTTGGGCAAGAGGTTTTTCCGAATGATTCGGCTCGTTTTAGCTCCAAATGATTTAGAGGCATGGACAAACTCTAGTGTTTTTAGTTGTAAGACTTGTCCACGAACAATTCTTGCCATTCCAACCCATCCAGTAAGAGATAGAGCTAGAATAATCGTAAATAAACTAGGACCTAAAACGACAAGTAACAGAATAACGATTAATAGATAAGGTAAACCGTAAAGGATCTCTACAATTCGCATCATAATATTATCGGTTCTTCCACCTTTATAACCTGAAATTCCTCCATAGATGACACCGATAAAGAAGTCGATAAAAGCCGCAACAAGCCCCACAAATAATGAGATTCTTGCACCATACCAAGTTCTAGTAAAGACATCTCTTCCCAAGTCATCAGTCCCAAACCAGTGATTAACAGATGGTGCTTGGTTTTGCACGGCAAGGTTTTGTCCATTTACCGTGTAAGGAGTCATATATGGACCAAAGATTGCATGATACCTAGTAAAACTAAGAAGAACAATCCTCCCATAGCCATTTTGTTTTTCTTTAAACGTTGCCACGCATCTTGCCAATATGATAAGGAAGGACGAACAACTTCTTCCTGATTAAGCTCTTTTTGTTCAAGAGGTTGTAACCATTCTACGGGGATTTCCTTAGGATTAAGCTGATTGTTTTGGTGTTTAACTTGTTGATCCATTCTAATCCCCTTTCTCATCGTGTATTTTAATTCTCGGATCTAAAATGCCGTAGGTAATATCGACTAAAAACAGCATGAAGATTAAAAAGGCACTGTAGAATACGGTTGTCCCCATAATTACGGGATAGTCACGTTCATTAATGCTTTGTACGAAATATTGTCCCATTCCAGGAATGGCAAAGATTTTTTCAATGACAAATGTCCCCGTTAAAACACCGGCAAGTAGCGTCCCTAAAATGGTTACAACTGGCATTAAAGCATTTCTTAATGCGTGTTTAATAATGACCTTATAAGGTGAAAGGCCCTTTGCTCGCGCCATTTTAATATAATCTTGTGTCAGCACTTCTAGCATGCTTGACCGAGTTAGCCTAGCAATAATAGCCATTGGTCCAGTTGCCAGCGCAATGGTTGGTAACACCATATGCATTGGAGATTTCCATGTCGCAACAGGAAAAATGTTATAATTTACAGCTAGTTGTTGGATGAGTAATGTTGCCAAAACAAAGTTAGGAATTGAAATACCTAAAACAGCAATTGTCATAGCCATATAGTCAATAATCCCGTTATGCCTTAAAGCTGCTAAAACCCCTAAAGCAATACCTGAAACTAAGGCAACTAGAACAGAAATAATCCCAAGTTCTGCTGAGATTGGAAACCCTCGGCCTAACAATTCATTAACTGTTGAATTGGGCTTTTTGATTGACGGCCCAAAGTCAAACGTAGCGATCGATTTTAAGTAATGCATATATTGAACGACTGGTGGGTCATCCAAGTTAAAGTGAGACTTTAAATTTTCTTGCACTGCTTCATTAGAAGTCTTATCTGCAACACTATTAAACGGGGAGCCAGGAATGGACATCATTAATATGAATGTCAGTGTGGCAATAATCCAAATAGTTAAAAGTGCCATTAAAAAACGCTTGATTATGTATCGAAACAACTTACTCCCCCCTTAATTAAATGTTGAATTCATGGCTAATTCTGTCATGACCACCATGGCACGGTATGCTTCTAATATATCTTTAGCCTCAAATTTTACGATACAACTATTTGGTTCGATTTCGGTACCGGGCATAATCGCAGCCCACTCCGCTTGACCATAGTTATTAAATTCAATTCTGAAAGTTGGTTGTTTTGGAGGAGTTAACGGGTCAATTCGATTTAATAGATTAATAGCTTCAATGGTTTTCTCTCTTAAAAGTTCTCCAGATTTCTTCGGTGTCAATGATTTTACGGCCTGTCTCGTAATTGAATACTTAACAGGTGCTGTTACGACATTAGGTATAAGCTGCTCTGCTTCATGAGATGCACAATCATCACCACCAACTAAGATGACAGGTACATCATAGTAACCAGCAACGTACGCGTTTAAACCTAATTCTCCAACGGCCGTATCATTGACGTAGAAATTACGCACACCAAAAGTCATCGAATGAGACATGACTCCAGGTTGTCCAGCACGGGCGTGATAGCCTAGAAAGATAGCTCCTTGATAAGAATCATCCAGGCTTTCCACCATAGAGTAACGCTTAACACCGCCTGTGATCAGCTCAGCTTCTTCATATAATTCATCAACAAGTAAATTATTCATTTTAGAGTGGCTGTCATTAACTAAAAATAGTCACAGCCATTATTAAAAGCGGTTTCAATAACGTGGTTAGCTTCTTGGGTCATAATCCGCCTTGCACGTTCATAGTTATGGAATTGAGGGTTTACAAACGTATAATCGGGTAAACCAGTAATACCTTCCATATCCACAGACATATACAATTTCATATATAGTAAGCTCCCTCCATGATGTAAAAATATTTATTTTAATGTATATAAATTTACCAAATATTTAGAAAAAATCAATTTTTTCATCAGATTATATGGTGGAAATTTTATCACTTTAAAAAAAGCGCTTTCTCATATACAATAGTTAGTAACAGAATTTTCACATAATATGAAAATTTTGTTTTAAGTTATGTGTTTAAGGAAATTGTTATTTAAATTAAAAAATAGTTGAGGTGATAGAATGGCAGAAGAAGTAAAAGAATTACAAGGATCAAATGGACAACACAACTTGGACAACTACAAACAAACTTATGAAAACTTTGACTGGGAAGAAGCAAAAAAAGCTTTCTCATGGTATGACACAGGAAAAGTTAATATTGCCTATGAAGCTATCGATCGACATGCAGAAAACCCTAATAAGAAAGATCAAGTTGCTCTTCATTATGTAGCACCTGATCGGGAAGAAAATTAACATTTGAAGAACTTAGCAAGCAGAGTAATAAATTCGCAAATGTATTGAAAAAGCAAGGCATTGAAAAAGGTGACCGTGTCTTCTTGTTTATGCCGAGATCACCTGAGTTCTATGCTAGTTTTCTAGGAATTCTAAAAGTAGGTGCAATTGCTGGTCCTTTATTCGAAGCGTTTATGGAGCAAGCTGTTCATGACCGCCTTGAAGATAGTGAAGCGACTATGCTTATTACGACACCTGACCTACTTTATCGTGTACCACAAGATCAGTTACCTGATTTAAAGAAGGTTGTACTAGTCGGTGATTCTAAAGATATTGAAGATGGTTATATTGACTATCATGAAGAAATGAAAAATGCTAGTGACGATTTCGATATTGAGTGGGTTGATCTAGAAGATGGAATGGTCATTCACTATACATCTGGATCACTGGTAAGCCTAAAGGGGTATTCCATGTTCATAACGCTATGATTCAGCACTATCAAACAGGAAAATGGGTTCTAGATTTACAAGAAGGTGATGTGTACTGGTGTACAGCCGATCCGGGCTGGGTAACTGGTACGAGTTACGGTGTATTTGCCCCTTGGTTAAACGGAGTTACTAACGTTGTAGTGGGAGGACGTTACGCCGGATGCTTGGTATAAAGCATTGGATCAATATAAAGTCACTGTTTGGTACTCTGCACCTACCGCTTTCCGTAAATTAATGAGTGCGGGAGAAGAGGTTGCTAAAAAGTATGATTTATCAACGGTACGCCATATTCTAAGTGTCGGCGAACCGTTAAACCCAGAAGTCGTTTATTGGGGCTTAAAAGCATTTGATCGCCGTATTCATGATACATGGTGGATGACAGAGACTGGTGCTCAGCTCATTTGTAACTATCCGACAATGGAAATTCGCCCTGGTTCCATGGGTAAACCAATTCCAGGAGTAGTGGCGTCGATCGTGGATGATCAAGGAAATGAATTACCACCTAATCGTATGGGGAACCTTGCGATTAAAGAAGGTTGGCCAGCCATGATGCGTGCGATTTGGAAGCGCCCTGAAAAATATGAAAGCTACTTCTTAAATGGTTGGTATGTATCTGGTGATAGTGCCTATCTTGATGAAGATGGTTACTTCTGGTTCCAAGGTCGTTTAGATGATGTTATTAACACATCAGGTGAACGTGTTGGACCATTTGAGGTCGAAAGTAAGTTAATTGAGCATGAAGCGGTATCAGAAGCAGGTGTTATTGGTAAACCTGACCCTGAACGTGGAGAAATTATTAAGGCGTTCATTTCATTAAATGAAGGCTATGAAGAATCAGATGAATTACTAGAAGATATTCGTCAATTCGTCAAAACAGGATTAGCAGCACACGCAGCACCTCGTGAAATGGATGTTACAGATTCAATTCCAAAAACGCGTAGTGGTAAGATTATGCGTCGTCTGTTAAAAGCTCGCGAACTAGGCTTGCCTGAAGGTGATACGTCTACATTAGAAGAATAAGATTATGTTAGGGTGTCCTAAAAAAATTAGGGCACTCTTTTTGGTTGATCACCGTAAATCGTTTATAATTCAATTAATGAACAACAAGATAGAAAGCAGTGATGTTATGTTTTCAATTATTCAGTGGTTTATATTTTTACTGGCCAATGCAGTGGCCATTCCAATCGTTATTGGATCAATCTTTCAAATGGATACAATGGCCATTATGCTACTTATGCAAAGAACCTTTTTGTCATTGGCATAGCGTGTTTCTTACAAGGGTGGCTAGGGCATAAGTTACCAATGTTGATGGGCCTGCAGGATTATGGGTAAGTACGTTTGCTGTATTTGCGGCGAGTGTGGGCTCTACAGGTGCTGCAGGGTTAGAGGCGTTACGAATGCTTGAGATGGGGATGATCTTAACCGGTGTTTTACTAATCTTATTTGGGGTATTTAAGATATCAGGTAAAGTTATTTCATATTTTACACCTTTAGTAACAGGGGTTTTTCTGACTTTACTAACATTTCAATTAAGTGGCACCTTCCTTCAGGGAATGTTTGGTTTATCTGACCAAGTGACGACGGCGCAATTAGATGGCTTTCTGATTGCAATGGTCACATTTATTGCAGTTTTAGTTTTTTCTAATTTCTTTAATGGCTGGGTTAAGAGCTATGCTGTGCTATTAGGCATTGGGTTAGGCTGGATTTTATTTGTCATGTTTAAAGATTCAACAACTAAGCTTACGACACAAAATTGGCTATCAATGCCTGAATGGTTTGCGTGGGGAACACCTCAGTTTGATTGGAGTATTGTACCAGTAGCGGTGTTAACCGGACTTATTTTATTATCCAATATTGTAGCTTCACTTTCAGCTGCTACGGAAGTCATTGAAGGAAAGTCAAACTTCTCTGTCAGCCAGATGAATCGTGGAAGTTTTATGCTTGGTGTGAACCATGGAATTTCAGGAATTTTTTCAAGTGTAGCAGTTGTTCCTTTAGCATCATCAGCGGGTTTTATACAATTAACAGGCGAAAAGCGTAAAAGTCCATTTATGTGGGCATCGATGTTATTAATTTTAGTTGCATTTTTCCCACCTATCATATCCTTCTTAGCTGGAATTCCATCGCCTGTAGCTAATGCTGCGTTACTTGCAACTTTCGTTCAATTGATGGGATTAGGACTAAGAAATCTATTCGCAGATGGACTTGATCATAGACGATTAACCATTATTACAATTTCTCTGCTTCTAGGTTCGGGGTTGATGTTTATTCCTTCTGAAGCATTTGCAGAGTTACCTGGAACGGTAAGACAAGTGATTAGTAACGGGATGTTAGTTGGTACAGTATTGGCCGTATTTTTAGAACAAATATGGAAAAATGAAGATAGAAATAAACAAGCAAGTACATAATATAAATATGCTGATATAAGTAGGTGATGGAGTGGAACAAAAGATCTATGATTTTATTGGGATAGGAGTAGGACCTTATAATTTAAGCTTAGCAGCTTTAACAGAAGATATGGAAGATCTTGATCGGATCTTTTTCGACCAGACACCTAAGATGGAGTGGCACCCTGGAATGTTAATTGAAGGGGCCGATTTACAAGTGCCTTTTATGGCTGACTTAGTAACATTTGCAGATCCTACAAGCCGGTTCAGTTATTTAAATTATTTAAAAGAGCACGATCGGCTTTATAAGTTTTTCTTTTTTCAAAAGTTAGAGGTTCCTAGAAATGAATACAATGATTATTTGCAGTGGGCAACGGATCAAATAAGCGGGGTCTATTTCGGTAAGAAAGTGGTTGATGCCATTGATCATTCAGACGACCATGGAAGTTACTATGAGCTCATTATTCTAGATACCGACACGAACGAAACGGATTCTTATTTTGCTAAGCATATTGTCACGGCGACTGGAAGTGAACCTTTAGTGCTTGAGTCCATGCAAGGTTTTCCGAATGAAGATGTGCTTCATACGAGTCGTTATTTATTTGAGAAAGAAGCATTAATGAAATCTGATCACATCACCATTGTCGGCTCAGGTCAAAGTGCAGCTGAAATTTTTTATGATTTACTAGAAGAACGTGAAAACTATGAGTTTCATTTGAGCTGGCTCACGAGATCAGAGGGGATTTTTCAATTAGAAGCGGCAAAATTGGCCAAGAATTCTTTGCGCCTGACTATGTCGATTATTTTCACCAGCTTCCACTAAAAAACGTAAAGAAGCCTTAGATACGCTAGACCCTTTAAGAAATGGGATTGATTATAGTACACTAAATGGCATCTATGAAATGCTTTATCATTATTCTGTTGGCGGTCATGACCCGAAAATAACGATTCAGCCATTAACTGAAGTAAAGCGCATTGAGAAAAACGATCAAGGCTATTTACTTAAAAGTAAACAATGGCAGGAAGAAACTGAATTTGATTATCAAACTGAAAAAGTGATTCTAGCAACCGGTTATAAACCTAATATTCCTGACTGGTTTATGAAACGATATGAAGATGAGGTTGTTTGGGAAGATGAAAAACTGTTCAAAGTTAAGCGGAATTATGAACTAACTTTTAAAGAACCTAAAGAGAATAAATTCTATATTGTCACCAACTTAGAACACTCTCATGGCACTGCCGCAACTAATTTAGGTCTTGCGGTTCAGCGCAATATGGAGATCATTAATGATCTAACAGGTGAGATGAGATTTAACACTCAAAAATCGCAGATCTTTCAGCAGTTTTTACCTAAGAACGATTAAATGTTTAATCTTATTTGTAGCGGGAATGCATAAAAATGTAAGCAACATTTGAATCCTATATTATGTCTAAAGGAGGCATTGAACATGGGTAAAAAATAGCATGCTTAATTACAAATATGTTTGAAGACAGTGAGTATACGGAGCCGGCTAATGCTTACCGTGAAGCAGGGCACGAGGTCGTAACCATTGAAAAGGAAAAAGGTAAAATTGTTGAAGGTAAACAAGGTGAGGCAGAGGTAGAAATCGATGCTGGAATAGATGAGGTTAAACCTGAAGAATTTGATGCATTGTTTATCCCTGGTGGTTTTTCACCTGATATATTACGTGGTGACGAACGCTTTGTCTGGTTTGCAAAACATTTCATGGAGAACGACAAACCTGTCTTTGCCATTTGTCACGGACCGCAGTTATTAATCACTGCAAAGACATTAGATGGTAGAATGGCAACAGGCTTTAAATCCATTCGTGTTGATATGGAGAATGCTGGTGTTAACTATAAAGATGAAGAAGTAGTCTCTTGCCATGATCAACTGATTACAAGCAGGCAACCAGATGACATTCCGGCATTTAATAAAGAAACGTTAAGAGTATTGGAAAAGTAATCTTATAAATATAAAAGGCTCAAACTTAAGGTTTGGGCCTTTTGCAATTATAAACTTTGTTTTACATACAATAATAAAAAGGTTAAAAGGGATGATATGATGATTGTTTCCACTCATGATGACAAATATCAATTATTTACTCAACATAATCATTCAATCTTAAGTGGACAGTTTGTACCGTATTGGCGCGATGATTTATTTATAGGTCATGAATGGTTTAAAGATGTGCAAATAGCTATAAGAGAACATGACAAGGCCTGGATTCCGCTTGATAAAGAACCTATTTGGAACGATGAAAAAGAAATTCCGCACTCTTTTATGGATTATCCAACAGAACCCAAATTAAAAGCTTATACAAATGGGGCCACAGAAGTGGAACAATTATCTCCTTATGCAGGCTACTTAAACAGCCTACATTTCCTGTCGTTTTTATAAACAAAAATCGACAGATTCTAATATTTCTCGGTTTATTTCCCGGGAAATTGACAGACAGAATCATCTAAGAAATAGTTTAGAATTAGAAGGTTTAGAAGAACAAGTCGTCGATTTCCATTTCAATTTACTTCAATTTTGTGATGACTTATCACTATACATCTGTTTAAATAAACCGAATACGTCTAAAGAGGATGAAATATTTATGTTTAAAGATGGCTTTAGGCAAAAGTTTTCGGGACTCCGCCAACAAATGAATGCCCACTGGATTAATGAAGAAATAATTAAGGTGAGTCCATTTCCATTTAAAGCTTCTTTTAAGGTATCAATTCCTTATGTTGAAATAACTCAAAATGAAATAGTTCAATTTGGGTTAGCAAGTGCATATGGGCGTGCTAAGGAACAAGTCCGAAACGTTACAATCTCTGACTAATAATTGTTAAAAAATAAAGCAGTTGAAATACACATAATTGTGCACTTCAACTGCTGTGTCTAATTTAATTTCCTAATATTAAACTGGTCATTAAGCATATACCAATTCTGAGGAAATGCTAAACCGAGTTTCCAGTAACTAATGCCTCTTAATTCTAATTCTTTTATAAGGTCAAACTTAGCTTGGATGGACCTTGCATCCTCAAACCATACCTCATGTTGATTACCATTTTCATCCCAGTAGAAAAAGTATGGTGCTTGAGCTTCTTGATCAAACTCAATTTCCTGATTATATTCCCTTGCTCGTTGAATTGCTTGGTTAGGACTTAACGCTTCTGCAGGATCTCCGCCTTCTTGAAATGGTAATGTCCAGTCATACCCATATAAATTTTGCCCGAGTAGAATTTTCTCAGCTGGCATTTCTGTTAAGGCATACTCAACCACACCTCTTACTGGTTGAATTGGCGAAACAGCCATCGGTGGTCCGTAGCTATATCCCCATTCGTAAGTCATTAACACGACAAAGTCTACAATTTCTCCATGTGCTTGATAATCATGAGCTTCGTACCATTGCCCGGTCTGTTCCGCGCTTGTTTTCGGAGCCAAGGCAGTTGAAATCATCAAATTATTGGCGCTCAGACGTTCTTTGGCTTTTCTTAGAAATTGGTTATATTGTTCTCTACTATCCGCTGGTAGAAATTCGAAATCAAAGTGAACATCCTGGTAACCGACTTCGTTAGCTGTTTGAATAATTTCATCAAGTAATGTGTTTTGTACATTCTCATCAGTGACAATCAATCTTCCTAAATCTTCACTAAATTGCCCGTCTTCAATATTAGTGACCGCTAGCATTAATGTTGCATTATTTTCAGCTGCGATTGCTGGAAAGTCATCTAATGGAGGGGGAATGAGCGTTCCATCACGATTAACTTGATAACTGAACGGAGCTAAATAAGTTAAGTATGGACTTCTGGCTCTTGCAGATTGCTGAAGGGTTTCGCTAACGGTATCTCCTATCGGCTCAATATACGCATTACTTGTAATGTCCGTCTTTTCAGGTTGTGGGATTTCTAGTACTTGGCCGATCTGTAATGGTGTATTGGGATTTAGATTATTATAGTTAGCTAGCTCTTGTGGTGTTGTATCAAAGCGGTTTGCTATTGAGTAAAAACTGTCTCCTCGTTGCACAGTATAAATGTCTGTTGGTATAACTAATGCCTGACCTATGACTAAATCCTCCGGTCGGTCTAAGCCATTAACTTGAACTAGTTCATCAATGGTTGTTTGATACTGATTAGCAATCGAGTAGATGCTATCGCCTTGCTCAACGATATGAATTAACAACGTTGTGCACTCCTTTCTAACTTTACCTAACTTAAATGTATGATTAAAAATTAGGCTTATGCTATCCATGATTATGGTATGATACTATTGGTAAGAGGTGACAATGATGCATGAAGAGTTTATGAAAGAAGCAATCAAAGAGGCTAAAAAAGCCGAAGAAATTAATGAAGTACCCATAGGTGCTGTGATTGTGTATGAAGGAAACATTATTGCTAGAGGGTATAATAAACGCGAGACTTTACAACGAAGTGATGCCCACGCTGAAATGATAGCGATCAAAGAAGCGAATGAGCATATCGGTAGTTGGCGTTTAGAGGAGTGCACCCTATATGTTACTCTTGAGCCTTGTCCAATGTGCGCTGGTGCGATTGTCCAATCGAGAATCCCTCATGTCGTGTTTGGGGCAAGCGATCCCAAAGCAGGTTGTGGTGGTACATTGATAAATTTAATGCAAGAAACAAGGTTTAACCACCAAGCAACTGTAGAAGAAGGGATTTTAAAAGAAGAATGCTCACAGTTATTAAAAGATTTCTTTAAAAAATTGAGAAACAAATAAAAGCTCCTGCAATAAATTTGCAGGAGCTTTATTCGTCTAATTTATTCTTTTTGTCTGATTTATCTGTACTCTGATCCTGGATGATGCCTTTTCGGATTTTCTTCTCTTCTCTAAGATCTTCTAAAGCTGCATAAATTCTAGCACGTTCTTGTGGTAAAGAACCGTCTTTTAGTTCTCGATTTAGTGCGTAAATTAAACAACCAATCATAAGGAACATGATTAGCATGAATGGGAAACCACCCACTACAGCAGCTGTTTGTAAGGCACCTAAACCACCAGCAAGTAGTAGAACGGCAGCGAACCCACCTTCAATTATACCCCAAATAATACGTAATCCTAGAGGTGGGTTTTCATTACCCTTAGATGTAAGCATTCCAATCACATACGTACCTGAGTCGGCTGATGTAATAAAGAATACCGTTAACGAAAGCATCGCAATGATAATTAGTACACTAGAGAATGGGAATGTATCAAGTAAAGCGAAGAAACCTTGTGCTTCGTCTTCACTAACTGCATTCCAGATACTTGATTCTTTAAAGTGTTCTAAGAATAAACCAGCACCACCAAATACACTGAACCAAACAATACTAATAACAGTTGGAACTAATAGGACTCCCATTGTAAATGAACGAATCGTACGCCCTCTAGACACACGTGCAATGAAAGCTCCTACGAATGGAGCCCATGAAATCCACCATGCCCAGTAGAAAATTGTCCAAGCATCGTACCAACCTTCAGTTCCTTCACCGGCAGCATCAATTCCAAATGACATCTTAAAGATGTTTTGAATGTAACCACCAGTAGAATGTGTTAATGCTTCCAGAATAAATAATGTTGGCCCTAAAATTAAAACGAATAGAAGTAGTAAACCAGCAACACCAATGTTTGCCTGACTTAACCATTTAATACCTTTATCGATACCTGAAGTAGTTGATAGAATCGCTAAACCTGTAACGACCAAGATAATCATTAACCAAAGTCCTGTGTCATTAGGTATTCCGAATAATTGTTCAAAACCACCACCGATTTGCATAACACCTAAACCAAGTGAAGTCGAAATACCGAATAGAGTCGAGATAACACCAATTATGTTAATCGTATTACCCCAGAACCCATTAAGCCTTTTTCGTCCTAGTAATGGTTCTAACGTTGAGCTTAATAGCATAGGTAAATTTTTACGATAAGAAAAGTAAGCTAATGCTGCTGCTACAATTGCATAGACTGCCCATGGGTGTAAGCCCCAATGGAAGAATGAATATTGCAATGCTTTATGAACGGCTGCAGGTGTTTCTGCTTCACCATGTGGTGGCCACATGTAGTGGTTAATAGGTTCAGAAACGCCCCAGAATAGTAAACCAATACCCATACCAGCACTAAATAACATAGCGAACCATGCAGGTGTGGAATAAGCTGGTTTTTCGTGATCATCCCCTAATTTAATTTCACCAAGAGGACTAATCATTAAGTATATGGCAACAATTAAGAAAATACTGCCACCTAAAATAAATGACCAACCTAACGTTTCGACGACCCAAGTAAAGGTCTTATCAACATACGTACCAAATTTATCATAAAAACGCCGAAAGCTAGGAAAATGAGAGCGATAATAACGGACACTATAAATGCAGGTGTCTTAATCGCTCCACTGAAAGAAGTAATTCCTTTAGGATTTTCTCTCATAAAAATTAAACTCTCCCTTTTTTAGATTTTGTAAAATTTTCATGACTGACATAATGACGTAAAAAAACATCTAAACGACTTAGATGTTCCACTCTCTTGAATAGAGTATATATGGTGGGTTTAAAAAAAGCACATTTGCGAATGTAACGTATTTAATAAGATTATGCAAGTCTAACAAACTACAGCAGCCTAGTATATTTGTCTTATACCCTATCTTTTAGCTTATAAACTTTTATAACATTTTTATTAGAGAAGTGTTACATAATATGGAACTAAATCATGATTGCATTTTAGATAAAAACGTACTATACTTGTAATTGCTGTGCTAGGTGGGGAGGTAGCGGTGCCCTGTAACCCACAATCCGCTAAAGTGGGGCTGAATCCCTATCTAAGGTGAAGTGATTTTAAGGTCTGCCGTAAGTGAGCAGTGTTGACATTTGGGTCCTATGCAACGAGAACCCGTGAACCCTGTCAGGTCCGGAAGGAAGCAGCAGTAAGCGGTCATTCTTGTGTGTCGTAGGATAGCCTAAATCGAGCTGTGATCTTACGTAACGCTTATGAATCACTTCATCGAAGATAGGTGCACAGTTACATATTATATTACCTCAAGGTATTTCCACTCTCAAACCAGATCTTTCGAAACCATTGCTTTCTTACTTCAATTCTATGTTTCATAATCTTCATTAATTAATTTTGAAATCATACTTCTGAATCGGTTATAATAAAATAGAGACTTTAGAAGGAGAAGTTTGTCCATGGCATATCAAGCATTATATCGTGTGTGGCGACCTCAGAAATTTGAAGATGTTGTCGGACAATTACATATAACAAGAACTCTACAAAATGCAATGTCCCAGCAAAAAGTCGCTCATGCCTATTTGTTTTCTGGCCCTCGAGGTACAGGTAAAACAAGTGCAGCGAAGATCTTTGCGAAAGCTATCAACTGTAAGCAAGCACCTGTCAAGGAACCTTGCGGGGAATGTGACGCTTGTGTGGGCATACAAGATGGTTCTATTTCGGATATTATCGAAATCGACGCTGCATCTAACAACGGTGTTGATGATATTCGTGAGATTCGAGATAAGGTTAAATATGCCCCGAGTGCTGTGGATTATAAAGTTTATATCATAGACGAGGTTCATATGCTGTCTCAAGGTGCCTTCAATGCCTTATTAAAAACACTCGAGGAACCGCCAAAGCATGTTATTTTTATTTTGGCAACCACGGAACCACATAAAATTCCACTAACCATTATTTCACGTTGTCAGCGTTTTGATTTTAAACGAATCACACATCAAGTTATTGTTGAAAGAATTAAGCATATATTAGATGAAGAAGATATTCAGTACGATGATCACGCTTTAATTCATGTTGCTCTAACAGCTGAAGGTGGTATGAGAGATGCACTCAGTTTGTTAGATCAAGCGATTGCCTACAGTGATGACACTCATATCGACATGGATGATGTGTTAGCTGTAACAGGTTCCATTTCTCAGGAAAGACTATTATCTATGGTAGATTCGCTTCGTCATGGAGAGGCTAAACAAGCGCTCAATCATTTAGAAGAAAGTATGCAAGAAGGTAAAGATCCTAACCGTTTTATTTTTGATTTTATCCATTTCTTGCGTGACTTATATATGTATTCAAGCTCGCAAAATATGCAAGATGTGTTAGTGCGCGCTATACCTGATGAACAGTTTAAAGATACTGCTAGGGAAATGACGAATGATTGGCTAGAACAGTCCATCGATATCCTGAATCAGACGCAGCAAGACATGAAATGGACAAACAGCCCAAAGGTACTACTTGAAATTGCATTATTAAATATCAATGAATTACAAGCTAAACAACATACTTCAAGTGACCAAGGTTCGGTGTCAGCTGAACTCGTACAACAAATTTCGCAATTAGAAAAAGAACTAAACAAGCTTAAAGAACAAGGTGTGACTGCACAAACTCAAGAGTCTGCACCTAAGCGTAAGGCGCCACAGTCACGAGGTAATAAATACAAAGTACCTTATGAAAAAGTGCGTCATACATTATCAGAGGCAACAAAAGATGATTTGAGAAATGTTAAGTCTAACTGGGCGACTTTTATGGATAGTTTAAAACAAACTAGTCCTCCTGCAAGGGCAAAGCTAGTTGATAGTACTCCAAGAGCAGCTTCGCCTAAATCACTCATTTTATCTTTTAAATATGAAATTCATTGTGCATTAGTTTTAGAAAATCAAGAGATGATTGAAAATGCTTTATCAGAGTTTATAGGAAAAAGGCTAACCATTATACCGATTCCAGATACTGAGTGGGAAAGTATTAGAGAGGATTTTCTAAGTCAACAATCTTCTGAGGAAACAAAGGAGTCTAATGCTTCTGAATCTGAAGAGGAGCCGTTTATCTCAGAGGCTCGAAAGTTAGTCGGTGATGAGCTTTTAGAAATAAAGGAATAAGCTAAGTTAAATATAATGATTATTTTTAGGAGGACTTAATTATGAAAGGAATGGGTAACATGAATAACATGATGAAACAAATGCAAAAATGCAAAAGAAAATGATGAAGGCTCAAGAAGAGTTACACGAAATGACGTTCGAAGCTACTGCTGGTGGCGGAATGGTAAAAGTCGTTGCAAATGGTAAAAAGGAAATTACAGATATTGAAATAAACGAAGAAGTGGTAGATCCTGATGATGTGGATATGCTTCAAGATTTAATCATCGCTGCAACGAATGACGTATTA
This sequence comes from Piscibacillus salipiscarius JCM 13188, assembly GCF_001311865.1. Taxonomy (GTDB): domain Bacteria; phylum Bacillota; class Bacilli; order Bacillales; family Alkalibacillaceae; genus Piscibacillus; species Piscibacillus salipiscarius. The sequence goes on along the minus strand of NZ_BBCD01000015.1, from coordinate 11,510 downwards.
GGTCAAGTTGATCAAACAACGAATGATAAATGGGGCAATTTACACAAGGGATGAATATACCAGGTTTCTAGGAGGCTTGCACCATGTATTATCCAGAACCGATCTCCAAACTGGTTGACAGTTTTACCAAATTGCCAGGTATAGGGCCGAAAACGGCAGTTCGCCTGGCTTTTTTGTGTTAAACATGAAAGAAGATGATGTGCTTGATTTTGCAAAAAATCTAGTTAATGCTAAGCGTGAATTGACTCACTGCAGTGTGTGTGGTCATATTACTGATACAGACCCTTGCCGTATATGTGGTGACACTGAACGGGATGGATCTGTTATTTGCGTGGTTCAAGATCCTAAAGACGTTATTGCTATGGAGAAAATGAAAGATTTTCAAGGTAAATATCATGTTCTGCATGGTGCTATTTCTCCAATGGATGGTATTGGACCCGAAGATATCAATGTTTCATCCTTAATTGAAAGGTTAAAAGATGACGAAGTACAAGAGTTAATTCTAGCAACCAACCCCAATGTTGAAGGGGAAGCAACGGCTATGTATATTTCTCGTTTGGTCAAACCTTCGGGGATTAAGATTTCGCGTATCGCACATGGTCTGCCAGTTGGCGGAGATTTAGAATACGCTGATGAAGTTACATTATCAAAAGCATTAGAAGGTAGACGATATTTATAAAGTAAAAATTCCTTTCCTAGTTCTACTATAACGCTTACAAGCATACGTTAAAGTAGGACAAGCGAAAGGAGTTTCGGTATGGATCCAATAGTTGTCATTTTAGCCGTTGTTGCTTTAATGGTATTATTGCTTTTCTTTGGTAGGCCTTTAAAAATTATACGATTAACATCATTCGGTGTTATCAAAATTGTGATTGGCGCATTATTTATCTTTTTCGCCAATGTATTTGGGGCGATGTTCGGTCTCCACATTCCGATTAACCTCATTACATCAGCGATTGCTGGGTTTTTAGGTTTCTTTGGGGTAGGAGCCTTAATCTTAATTCATTTGATGATTCTCCCATAATAAGTAGTTAAACCGTAGACAAAAGTCTACGGTTATTTTTGGCAGGAAAACTAACATTATATAGAGAAAAGATTAAAGATAGAAATATTAGGGAGATGATAGTATGAAAGAATGGAGCATTGTCACTAAACCTAGTTACCGTTCCGTAGGACTGAAATGGGAAGGAACGTTTCAAGAGATTCCAAGTTTAAAGCGTGTCATAGAGGACATGAAAGGTCGTGCTTATGAGTTAGAGTATAAGATCAATCCATCCGTTCAGTTGGGGTTATCCTATCATACAGTTGAAGATGGTTTTGCCCATTACTCGGTTTTTGAAGTTTCAGATGAGCAAGAGGTTCCAGTTGGAATGGTTGAGCTTCAAGTGCCTGAATGGTCTTACATGTACACAGCACATCACAAAGGTGATGATGTTGTACAAACTTATAACTATCTACATAACTGGTTGGCAGAAAGTGACTACGAAGTGTTAAAGGAAGAAGGGTGCACTTATTACGATCCTCATATGCCGATTAAACACGAATATTATCCAATCGACCAGGATCCAAACGACCCACATTTTGATATTTTTATTCCCGTAGTGAAAAAATCTTAGTTTTTTTCATAGATTTAAGTATAAAACTAGATTCATCTGTCCATCCTAGTTGATGGAGGTGAGAAACTTGGCACAAAAATCTATGAAACAATGTAAGGTTTGTGAAGAGTGGAAGGAAGACGGCATTTATTTACTTATTTCATTTATTTGTACGAGTTGCGAGAAGGAAATGTTAGAAACGGACCCACAAGATGAACGGTATCAATATTATGTGGATCGATTAAAACGTAGTCAGGTTTCAAATCTATTAATACAATAATTTAACTGAAGAGCGCCGGTTGGTTGCTCTTTTTTCTTTTAATAAGTGAAATGAAACTAACGCCCATAGGAAAGGGATATTCACCCATAGAAATAGAAAACACACTCATAGAGCTTGCATCATCATCTATAGAATCACTCCTCAGGCTTGCTTACCCTTTATGACCTAGCTCCCATCATGGTAAGATAATTGAAGAGGAGAATGATGATGGATCAAAATCAAGCGCCTTTATTTGAGGCTTTGAAAAAACATACAGAACATAATTCTGTGTCCTTCCATGTACCAGGGCACAAAAGCGGAAAGGTTTTTACTAGTGAAGCTGAGTCGTTTCATAGTTTATTACCTTATGATTTGACAGAACTTCAAGGCTTGGATGATTTACATCAGCCAGAGGGACCGATCAAACAAGCCGAATTACTAGCTTCAGACCTTTATCAAACAGATCAGACTTTTTTCTAGTAAATGGCTCGACGGTTGGGAATTTAGCTATGGTCTTAAGCGTGTGTAAGCAGGGGGATGCTGTTTTAGTCCAGCGAAATAGCCATAAATCAATCTTTAATGCACTAGAATTAGCAGGTGCAAGGCCGATCTTTATCTCACCAAAATTTGATCAGAGAACGGAGCGTTACTCTTATATAGATTCCAATGATATTAAACAAGCGATTGAAGGTTATTCTGAAATCAAAGCATTAGTCTTAACTCATCCGGATTATTTTGGAACGACTTATGATTTATCGTCCATTGTTGATATTGCCCATAAGAACTCGATTTCTGTCTTGGTTGATGAAGCGCATGGAGCGCATTTCCCGCTCAGTGATCAGTTCCCTAAATCAGCACTTGAAGCAGGAGCTGACATAGTTGTTCACTCAGCTCATAAATCACTCCCAGCTATGACGATGGGTTCATTTTTACATATTCAAAGCTCTAAAGTTTCACATGAAACAGTTAAAAATTACCTACAAATGCTTCAATCCAGCAGTCCATCTTATCCAATTATGGCTTCGTTAGATTTAGCTAGGCAATTTGTTTCTCAATTAACCGAGACGAACGTATCTACCATTATTAAAAATATCAACGAATTAAGAATCAAAATTAACGAACTGCCATATTTACGAACTAAAAAGGTAGAAAACAGAATGGATGATCCGTTAAAAGTAATTGTCTCATCGAATGAGTATAACCTTCACCATTTTGAAGGCATTTTAAATCATCATCACATCTTTCCTGAAATGGTTGAAAACAATCAAATGTTGTTTATGGCTGGTTTAGATCTTAATCCTATTCAGCTAGACTGGATTGACCAAATTAAAAATAGAGAAAATAACATCAGAAAACTTGATAAACGTGATACAATAACTTTGGAACAAGCGACTATAAAATCGTTAGATTATAGCTATAATGAACTGAAAAGTTTTAAGGCTAAGTGGGTGGACTGGGAGAGAGCTGCAGGTGAAATCGCGGCTCAAGCTGTGATTCCTTACCCACCAGGTGTTCCTTTGTTATTAAAAGGAGAACGTATTAATCAATATCATATCGCGGCGATTAAACAAGCTTTTAGTCGTGGACAATATATCCAGTATTCTGGTAAGGATTTATCAAAAGGGATTGAAATTTTATTAAAATAAGGGGTTTATCAACGTGTCAGGATTATTTGTTACATTTGAAGGTGTTGAAGGAGCGGGGAAATCATCCGTTTTGACATACGTTTATGAGTATTTAAAAGAAGAAGGGTATGATGTCATTCACACTCGCGAGCCCGGCGGTATTGAAATTGCAGAAAAAATTCGAGAAGTCATTTTAAATAAAGATCATACAGCAATGGATGGAAAAACAGAAGCGCTACTTTACGCTGCAGCTAGACGGCAACATTTAGTTGAAAAAGTCATCCCAGCTTTAAACAAAGGGACAATTGTGTTATGTGACCGTTTTGTAGATAGTAGTTTGGCGTATCAAGGGTATGCACGAGGCTTAGGCATTGATGAGGTTTACAAAATTAACGAATTTGCAATTGATGACTGTATGCCGAATTTAACTATTTTATTTGAACTAGACCCTCAAATTGGTTTAAAAAGAATTGCAGACAATAAGGGCAGGGAGCAAAATAGGCTCGACCTTGAGAAATTAACTTTTCACGAAAAAGTTGCTGAAGCTTACCAAATTCTTAAAGATCGGTTTCATGACCGGATTAAAACGGTAGATGCTGAACAGTCTCAAGAAGCTGTTCAATCAGAATGCTTAAAGATTGTAAAAGAATATCTTTAATAATTGTAGATTTTAGACTAAATTACTGCTAAATCGTCTGACAACTTGTTATAATAGTATAAAAGACGTTTGAAGGAGGAAAAGGATGAAACTAATCCTTGCTGTCGTACAGGATAAAGATGTGAACCGTTTGCAAGATGCTTTAACGGAGAAGGATTTTAAAACAACAAAGTTAGCATCAAGTGGCGGATTTCTTAAGGAAGGTAATACGACTTTAATGGTCGGTGTAGATGATGAGTACGTTGATGCTGCGCTTGAAATTATTCGTGATAATTGTAGTAAACGAGAGCAGATGGTGGCACCGATTTCGCCGATGGGTGGGAATGCCGATTCTTACATTCCAAAGCCGGTTAAAGTTGAAGTCGGAGGAGCAACTGTCTTTGTTTTACCAGTTGATGCCTTCCATCATTTTTAAAGAGGTGCACCTTTTATGAAGATTAATCAGGATGTTAAATCAACTATTGAACCTAATAAAATACAAACGCAAGGGCGAAAAGGCTCTCAAGTATCCTTTCAGCAAGCCGTTAATCAGGAGAAAGGTAAACTGAGAGAATCTCAGCTTCAGCAATTAATGAAAAACCTAACCGACCAAGGGGAGAAAATTGCTCGGTTTCGTTCTTTTGAAGATTTAGCAAAGTATAAGCGTATGGTACGCCAATTTATTGATGAAGCTGTGCAAACGGTTTAACTCTTGAGCAATCAAGAAATTGGAGCATGAATGGGAATCAACAAAACTAACACTAATCAAACAAATCGATGACAACCTCATTCAATTAACAGAAGATTTATTGAATGAGCAAAAATCTTCAATCGAAATATTGGATGTGATTGGAGAGATCAAAGGTCTTCTGCTTAATTTACAGGCATAGTTAGGATGAACGGCGATGACGTCATGGGCTCAATTAGAACAATCTCAACCAGTTGCGACGAAGATGCTTCAAAATAGTATAACGAGAAACCGAATTGCTCATGCCTATTATTTCATGGGCCACCAGGGACTGGTAAGCACGAAGCCAGTCTCTTATTTGCGATGAGATATTTTTGCGAGAATAAACATGAAGGTGAGGCAAACCCTTGCTATGAATGTGCATCTTGTAAACGAATTCAAACGGGAAACCATCCAGATCTGCATTGGATTGAGCCTGATGGGCAGTCCATCAAAAAGAGCAAATTGAGTATTTACAAAAAGAATTTACATACACGGGACTTGAATCAAACCAGAAAGTATATGTCATTAAAGAAGCGGAAAAAATGACTGTGAATGCAGCGAATCGATTGTTGAAATTTTTAGAAGAACCGAGTCGTGAAACAGTTGCCATTCTACTTACAGCACATATTGGACAAATGCTTGATACGATTGTCTCAAGGTGTCAGCGGATTCAGTTTCATAGCTTAACAGATCATCACTTGCAGCAACAGTTAGTTGAACAAGGTTTACCAGAATCGACTTCTAAACTGTTTGCAGCCATGAAGTTGGACTCACAGAAGGCACTTGAAATTCATGAGGATGATTGGTTTGCCGAAGCTAGAAAAATAGTGGTACAATTAATGGATAAGGTTATGAATTCTAGTGAAGAAGGATACCTTTATTTGCATCAAACATACTTAAAACATTTTCAGGGGCGAGAGTCACTAGAATATGGTTTGGAATTATTGCTCGTTTGGTTCCAAGACCTTGTATCGCTCCATTTAGATAAACGAGATTCAATCGTTTTGATTGACCAATTAGAACGATTAGAGAAGTTCCATTATGTTGTATCGTTGTCGGAAGCCAAAAGCCTAATATATGAAATTTTAAATACAAGACGAAGACTAGCACAAAACGTACATCCGACATTAGCAATGGAATATTTAATCCTTAAGTTACAAAGGTGAGGTGAACGTTTTGGTAGAAGTTATTGGTGTTCGCTTTAAAAAAGCGGGTAAAATATATTACTTTGACCCTTGTGAAATTCAGATGACGACAGATGATTATGTCATCGTGGAGACAGTTAGAGGGATTGAGTTCGGAAAAGTCGTCATTGCGAATAAGCAGGTAGACGAAGAGGATGTCGTCCTACCACTTAAAAAGTCATTCGGGTTGCAGATGAAAAGGACAAACTGACTGTAACTGAAAATAAAGAGAAAACAGAAGAAGCCTTTCAAGTTTGTCAGGATAAAATTAAGCACCACAGTCTAGATATGAATTTAGTTGAAGCAGAGTTTACATTTGATCGGAATAAGATTATATTTTATTTCACTGCAGAAGGAAGAGTCGATTTCCGTGAATTAGTTAAAGATTTAGCTTCTATTTTTAAAACTCGAATTGAGTTAAGACAAATCGGTGTTCGTGACGAAGCTAAAATGCTAGGTGGAATTGGTCCATGCGGTCGTATGCTTTGTTGCTCTACATTTTTAGGAGATTTCGAACCAGTTTCGATTAAAATGGCTAAAGATCAAAACTTATCACTAAATCCTGCTAAGATTTCAGGTTTATGTGGTCGTCTAATGTGTTGCTTAAAGTATGAAAATGACCAATATGAAGAAGCTAAACGTGAACTTCCAGATATAGGGGAAGTAATCGTGACAGACAACGGAAAAGGTAAAGTCGTTGGATTAAATATGTTAGAGAAACTCGTTCAAGTTGAACTTTTTGAGTTAGAAAGAGTTGTTGAGTATACATTAGATGAGCTAATTGAAGAAGGGGCGATTTCTGTTCCAGCCACAGAATAATGAGGTGGATGTTTTGAACAAGAAAGAAATGTTAGAACGGTTTTCATTATTAGAAAAACGATTCCAAGAACTCCAAGAAGACTTTGGGACGTTGAAAAAAGATTTGGTACAACTTGTTGAAGAGAACCATCAATTGGCGCATGAAAACCACCATTTGCGTCAACGTTTAGATGAGTTAACGCCAGATTCTGCTAAACAAGACCGGTCGAGTCATGACTCGAGCGAACAGTCCAATGACGCTTCTGTCGGAGAAGGATACGATAATCTTGCGAGAATATACGAAGAGGGCTTTCATATATGTCATGTCTATTTTGGGACTCCTCGTGAGGAAGAAGATTGTATCTTTTGTTTAAAATTCTTTGGTTAGGATAGAAACATAACAATTGGGGAAACGCACCGTCGCCTTAGAACGCACGGTGTGTTTCGTTTTATTTTATACTGAAAGGAAACACTATAATGGTAGAATTACGAGGCGATGAGCGAATTGATTACTTATTAGCAGATCATAAGCGCCGAATTATCCAAAGCGAGTCTGTTTTTGCCTTTTCTATTGATGCGGTTTTACTCGCGCATTTTACATATCTTCCAATAACAAAAGGGAAAATTATCGACCTGTGCTCAGGAAATGGTGTTATTCCATTATTTTTATCAAAGAAATCTAAAGTCCCGATGACAGGTATTGAGATTCAAGAGCGTCTTTATGATATGGCTGTTCGAAATGTTAAGCTAAATGACTTAGAAGACCAAATTAATATGATGAATGAAAACTTAATCGGATTAGCAAAAAAGATCGGCTATCATCGTTACGACTTAGTTACCTGTAACCCGCCCTACTTCAAAACAGAAGATTTGGATAAACGGAATGACAATGAGCATTTAGCGATTGCTCGTCATGAGATTTACTGTACACTAGATGATGTCTTAAAATCATGTAGTGAACTAGTTAAATCGGGCGGGAAGGTCTCAATAGTTCATAGACCAAAACGTTTAACGGAGTTAATTGAATTCGGCCGAAAGTATAAATTGGAACCCAAGAGAATACAGTTTGTACACCCTAAAAGTCACAAAGAATCCAACATTATATTAATAGAATATATTCGCGATGGAAAACCTGACCTAAAAGTCCTTCCTCCAATTTATATCCATGATGAAGATGGACATTACACGGAGAAGGTTGCGAAGATTTTATACGGTGAAGAAGGGAGCAGGGTTCATGGTTCAGATTCAAAAGAGCTTTGATTCAAAGGAGCCAGGCTTATACATTGTGCCCACGCCCATTGGTAATCTAGATGATATGACGTATCGAGCCGTTTCAATCTTACAAAGTGTCGATATGATTGCTTGTGAAGATACGAGACAAACAAAGAAGCTTCTTCATTATTTTAATATAGAAAAGCCACTCATCAGTTATCATGAACATAATAAGTTTGAGAGAGAAGAAAAGCTAATAAACCTTTTAAAAGATGGACAAACAATTGCACTCGTAAGTGATGCAGGAATGCCCATTATCTCTGATCCTGGGTTTGAATTAGTCAGGCGAGTGCGAGAAGAGGGAGTAAATGTAACTGCACTTCCAGGTGCGAATGCGGCCTTAACCGCATTAGTAGGTTCTGGGATCACCTCAGGTTCATTTACGTTTTACGGCTTTTTACCTAGAAAGAAAAAGGAATTAAAAGAGGTTTTTGAGGAACTTGGGAAAGCGAATCATACATTAATATTTTACGAATCACCACATCGAGTTAAACATACGATTGAGGTGATGAATGAGGTGTACTCTTCAGACCGAAAAGTTGTGGTTGCTAGAGAACTTACAAAAAAGTTTGAGGAATACGTTTACGGAAGCTTAGATGAGGTCAGCCTATATATGAAAAGCGAAGATGCTGAACTTAGAGGGGAGTTTTGCATCGTATTAGAGGGGCGACTAGAATTTGAAGATGAGCAGAATAACTGGTGGGAAGAGTTATCTGTAAAAGAGCATGTTGATCATTACGTACGTCAAGGGGATTCGCCCAAAGATGCTATTAAGAAGGTAGCTAAAGAGCGAGGGCAAGCAAAAACAAAGTCTATCAAGCTTATCATGAATAAAAGGTTACAGCATCAATGCTGTAACCTAGGTATTATTTAATATTAAATTTCTTTTGAAGTTCATCAATTAGTTGCTGCGCGCCTTCCTTACTTAAGACAATGTTGCCATTACCTACTGGTTCATTTGAATCAGAGATTTCCCCAGTAATGTCACATGCCATGTAAGGTTTGTACTTTTTAAGGATGATTTTATCGTCATCAACGTAAATTTCTAACGAATCTTTCACATTAATATCTAGTGTACGGCGAAGTTCGATAGGAATGACGACACGACCTAACTCGTCTACCTTTCTTACGATACCAGTTGATTTCATTTTTCTCTCCTCTCGATCATATAATTCGCTATCTTAACGATGATAGATTACCATTGATTATTTTGGAAGTCAATTTAATTTATTCCATTGTTACCATATTTTAATATCTCTTTAATATAGCTTGTAACAACAGAAATTTCCCTTACTTATGGAAATAATAAATTGATATCGTTACAATAGTATCTAGCATCTGTACAATAGTTTACCAAATATCTGAAAAATAGAAAACAAAAATATTTCAAAATACTACCACAAATTAAGGAGGATCTTACCATGCCACAAGAAAAGAATACGTTTTATATCACTACGCCTATTTATTATCCTAGTGGTAACTTGCACATAGGTCATGCTTATACGACCGTTGCTGGTGATGCGATGGCTCGCTATAAACGACTAAGAGGCTTTGATGTTATGTACTTAACTGGTACCGATGAACATGGTCAAAAAATTCAGCGTAAAGCTGAAGAAGATGGCGTTACACCGCAACACTATGTAGATAACATAGTGTCCGGCATTCAAGATTTATGGGAGAAGCTTGATATTTCCCACGATGATTTTATACGAACAACTCAAGATCGTCATAAAGAGATTGTTGAAAAGATCTTTGATCGCTTAGTGAAACAAGGCGACATTTATTTAGATGAATACGAGGGCTGGTATTGTACGCCTTGTGAATCGTTCTTTACGGATCGTCAATTAGAGGATGGTAATTGCCCAGATTGTGGACGTCCAGTAGAAAAAGTAAAAGAAGAATCTTACTTCTTTAAAATGAGTAAATACGTGGATCGTTTGGTTGAGTTTTACGATGAAAATCCAGAGTTCATTCAACCTGAATCGCGAAAGAATGAAATGTTAAATAACTTTATTAAGCCTGGACTTGAAGATTTAGCTGTATCGCGTACAACTGTTGATTGGGGAATTAAAGTTCCAGGTGACCCTAAACACGTTATTTATATTTGGATTGATGCATTATCTAACTATATTACGGCACTAGGGTACAACACAGACAATGACGAACGTTACCAAAAGTATTGGCCAGCTGACGTCCATTTAGTAGGTAAAGAAATTGTGCGCTTCCATACGATTTATTGGCCAATTATGTTAATGGCACTAGATCTTCCGCTTCCGAAGAAAGTGTTTGCGCACGGATGGTTATTAATGAAAGACGGTAAAATGTCGAAATCTAAAGGGAACGTTGTTGACCCTGTCGATTTAATTAATCGTTATGGGTTAGATGCATTACGTTACTATTTACTTCGTGAAGTACCGTTCGGGTCTGATGGTGTCTTTACGCCAGAAGCTTTCGTAGAACGGACCAATTATGACCTAGCGAACGATTTAGGTAACTTACTAAATCGTACGGTTGCCATGATCAATAAGTATTTTGATGGAAATATTCCATCAATTAAATTAGATGAAACAGAGTATGACCAGAACTTAAAGCAAATAGCGAAACAAACAAGAGATGATGTTGAAGAAGCGATGGAAAACATGCAGTTCTCTGTTGCGTTATCGACGTTATGGCAGTTTGTTAGCCGTACGAACAAGTATATTGATGAGAATGAACCTTGGGTATTAGCTAAGGATGAAGCGAAGAAAGACCGTTTAGGTAACGTTATGGCTCATTTAGTCGAATCATTACGTCAAATTGCGGTTATGCTTCAACCTTTCTTAACATCTACTCCTAAAAAATATTTGATCAATTAGGTGTAGAGGATCAAACTTACAAGGTTGGGATAGCTTAAGTGACTTTGGTGTCCTTACAGATGGGAAAGTTGTTAAGAAAGGAACACCAATCTTTCCGCGTCTTGATAATGAAGAAGAAGTTCAGGCCATTAAAGATATGATGGCGAAGACGGCAACGCCAAAAGAAAAGCCCGAAGAAAAAGAAGAAGAATCAAACGAAATAACCATTGATGATTTCTTTAAAGTAGACCTAAGAGTGGCTGAAGTGGTTAAAGCTGAGAAGGTTAAGAAGGCAGATAAGCTGCTTAAGCTTCAGCTCGATGTCGGAGATGAAAAACGCCAAGTTGTATCTGGCATTGCTCAGTACTATCAACCAGAAGAGTTAGTTGGACAAAAGTAGTTTTAGTTGCTAATCTAAAACCAGTTAAACTTCGTGGTGAATTATCACAAGGAATGATTCTAGCAGGTGAGGATGACAATGGAAACTTATCATTAGCATCTGTTGACCAAACACTACCAAACGGAGCAAAAGTTAAATAGTTTTTGAAGGAGGGGCGAGGAATTCGTCCCTTTTTT
>NZ_BBCD01000014.1 GCF_001311865.1 Piscibacillus salipiscarius JCM 13188 | reverse complement strand
AATGGGCTGAGATTTTTTGTTTGAACAGACGAGAATGTCGTTTAGTACAGCTTAATTGATTGATTTTAGCCAATAAAAAACCTTGATCCACTCTACTCGTGGACCAAGGTTTTGTTTTATTACTCAGCGTCTTCTTCAGATTCTTCTTTTGGATATTCCCCATCTAAATAACCGAAGTTAAATTCATCAACTAACCATTTTCCGTCTTCTTTTAGAAGCTCGTAAGTGTAGTCACCACGGTTTTCCTTAGCGTCTCCAGCAATTCTAAAGTTATAGAACTTTTGAGTGTCACCCATTGAGTAAATGTTAAACTCTTCAGCTTCAAGCGTAACGGTGTAATCACGCTCTAACCAAGTCAGCTTACCATCTTTTTCTTCAACAGTTTTTTCAGCAATGCTGTTAGCGAAAGCTTCTGTTGTTGGTGCGTTTTCTAAGAAGTAGTTAGTCACTTCTTCTACTGAAGTGAATTCTTTAACTTGTGAACCATCAACATAGTCCGCTTGGAACTGTTCCATCGCTTCGTTATAAGAATTCATAGCTTCTTCAACTAGTTCATCATCACTAGCCTCAGCTGTTTCTTCAGAGTCCTTTTCTGTGTTTTCAGTTTCTTCGTTATTTTGATTAGAACCACTTGTAGATTCTTCAGATTCTGAGTTGTTACTTCCACATGCTGCAAGAATTAACATTAATGATGCTAATAAAATGACTAAATAACGCATGAAACTCCCTCCCTTTTATGTGCTTGAAATTTTTGACTCCGAGAAAAATTATATCGTGTGCCGAAATAAAAATCAATACAAAATACTCTGAAATTCAAAATAATTTTACATTTTTCGACAAAAATATCAAACTAATGCTGCATACAATATCTCGTGATTGTAGAATTAAAAAAGGTTCCCTGAATGTCAGGGAACCTTTAACTTATCTAAACAAATCTAATAACTTATCCCAAAAACTTTTATTTTCTTTCGTTTCAGGTTCTTTTAGTTTCTTCTTCATTTGGTTTTAATGTTTTCCGTTTTAATTACAAATTGCACGGTTTCAACCTTTTCGTTTTTAGGTGAAACAAAAGAGGTTGGTTCAAAATCAGATTTGTCAAATTCATTAATCATTTGATCAATCTCGTTTTGCATTTCGTCAGGTAAATCTGATGTTGACTGTGCGAGTTCTGCTGTACCATTATGAAGTTCTTGCGCACCATCTTCTAAGTCATGAGCACCATTTGCCAACTGCGTCATCCCTCCGTGTAAGTCACCATATGAGTGAGCAAGCTGAGAGACACCATCTGTATACTTCACTAATCCTGAATGGAAAGCTTCGTAGTTAGAAGATAGTTGACTTAGGCCATTTTGAAGCTGTTGAATAGATTTAGCCACATCCATTTGCTCAAGGCCCTTTCCTAATTCATCTGCCATTGCCCTCAGATTCGTCCTCATTTCACTAAGTGAGCCTGTTACTGAATCTAAAGTTGATGGAACCGCAGCGAATGCTTGTTGTACTTCTTTATATGTTCCTTTAGCTTTTCGTGCAGACTTATAAGTTTCTACTAACTGATCAATTACTTTTTGGTCAGCACCACTTTGATATAGTTTCTTTATTTGCTCTTGAGTGATCTGATGCTCCGGAATTTCATTTATGGCACCATCCAACGCTTGGTAAGCCTGTTGATAGTTTGTGTTCAGTTCGTTTAATCCGTTTTCTGTTTGTTTAAGTCCATCTGCCATTTTGTAGAGTCCTTGCTGTAATTCTTTTAAATTGCCAACGTTCATATTTCCTGATTCACTGCTTAATGATCCATTAATCTCATTAAGAGCGCCTTGAATCTGTTTGGATCCATTTATAATCTCTGAAGAACGCACTGATAGTTGATTGATTCCATTTTGATAATCTTTATAACCGCTTTGCAGATCTTGTATCCCGTTAGCTAACTCAGAAATTCCGTTTTTCAAATCGCCAACGCCATTATTGACTTCTGAAGTTGCATCAGACAGCGACTTCATGTCACTGGTCATCTCACCTGTATCTGGTGAATCGATTGACATGGAAGATGGCATGGCGTTGATTTGGATTCCGTCCATTTCAAACTGCTTGGCATCTGCTTCAACCGTAAAGTTTCCATCCTTCTCTGGCATAACGGTAAAGGTAACTTGTTTATTTTTACCAGAAGTAGCAACAGTTCCATCTGGTGCTTCGATATTACTGAAATGATCGGTGCTAAGCGGAACTGTTATTTGTAATAAATAGTTGTTGTAGTATTCATGACCAGTCTTTCTGTTTGCTTCAGTTTTTATATGGATGGTCACATGCCCATCCTGACCTACTAATTCTCTGGCTGCAATGCCTTTACCATCTAGTTGATAATTAACATCAATGTTCCATGGCAGCTGTTTATTTTTATTGTTCCTTCATAGTAAAACTGATCTTCATCTGCAATTAACTCAACTTTGTTTCCATCCTTCTTTAATTCATATAAGTTGGTTAAATTCTGAACAGATGTATATGGGCCGTAATCGATTATTTTACCTGTTTTTTCTATATTAAAATTGTTGACGATATACATACTTTCTTGGTTACCAGACGAATCTAACGTCGCATAGACGACTTCGTGTTTCTCTGAATATGACCCATCACCTTGAGGTTTTTCGTCAGGTGACTGATTCTGAGTCGTTGCAGATACTAGAAAAGTTGGTACAACAAGAACAATTGCTGTCATGACAGCTATCATTCGTTTCAATCTTGATCACCCTTTCTGTTTATAGAAGTTTGCTCTAAAAGTCGTTTTCTCAATCAATTTATCAAACACCAATAACATGGCAGGTAGGAAGAAGACGACTAATAAGAAAGCTAATAAAGCCCCTCTACCTAACAATAGTCCAATTGACGATACAATTGGGTTTGAAGATGTTAGACCGAGTATAAATCCAACACTTGATAATATCGAAGCGGATATAAAAATCGCAAACGTTTTATCATCGATTGTTTTCTTAATAGCTTTAAGGGCAGGCATCTTCTGCCGAACCTTCATATAATACTCGGTAAATAAAATACCATAGTCGACTGTTGCAGCTAATTGCACTGTACTAATAATTAAGTATCCGACATAAACAAGCGGCGAATCCGTAAAGTATGGAACGGATAAATTAATCCAAACAGCTGACTGTATCGTTAGTAGTAAAATAACCGGAACCGATAACGATTTAAAAGTAATCAGTAAGACGAGTGCAATTGTCGCAACAGTTAATAGGTTGACTAATTTATTATCTGCTTCCACAACTTGTTTCATATCATAGAGCGTAACGCTATTTCCTAATAGATGAACTTCATCATAATAGCCATTAGCTGTATCCCGAACCTGCTTAACTAAGTTAAAGGCTACGTCTCCTTCAGGGTCAGTATTGGTGAAAATGGTGATTCGGCTGTAATCGTCTGAGTAGAATTGTTCTGTCACAGATTCATCTAAATAGTCAGAAGGGATTGCTGAACTCACCGTATTGACGTATGCGAAAATACTTGATACGTATTGTAAATCTTCAAGTTCGTGAACTAATTCTTCTTCTTTAGCCACATCACCTTTAGGTACTAAAATTACCATAGGTGTGTTCTTGCCAAACTCCTCTTCAATTGCACGCTGGTCTTGCCCTGCCCGGGTAGAATCTGGCTGGTCGCCAAAACCGTATAAAAATTGCGTCTGACTTTGAGCTAAAAAGGCTGGAACGATCATTAAAGCAATTAATAATAATACAGGAATTCTAAACTTAATCACTCGCTTACCAACATTTTTAAAGTCAGGAACGATTTGTTTGTGCTGAGTTTTATCAATCCATTTATAAAATTGTAACGTTAATGCAGGTAAGAAAATCATGACACTTAGGAAGCTTAATAAAATACCTTTAACTAAGTTAATTCCTAGATCTGCACCTATACCGAAATCCATAAAGCTAATGCCATAAAACCAAAGAATGTCGTACTAACACTTGCGATAATCGCAGGGAACGATTGTTTCATTGCTAGACTCATGGCTTCTTTAGGATCGTCAACCTGCTTACGATAATCCTGGAAACTATGCAGTAAGAAAATCGCATAATCTAGAGAAACTGCAAGCTGTAAAATGGGCGCAACGGACTGGGTTATAAACGATACTTCACCAAGGAAGATATTTGTTCCCATGTTGATTAAAACAGAAACCCCAATCGCTGTTAGGAAAAAGATTGGTTCCATCCAGGACGTTGTCGATATAATTAAAATGATGATAATAATTGGTACAAGAAGTGCTGCTGCATTTAGTGTTTCAGATGAAGCCATTTTCTGTGATGTGGCCGTATCTAATGCATCCCCAGCAATTGCACCATTTTCTCCAATTAAATCATAAATTTGATTGGTAGCTTCAACTTCGTCTCCTTCAGATATGCTTACAGAAAACAAAGCATTTTGTTCTTGATAATAAGACTCTATTGTATCCTCATTAGCAAGTTCTAAAGGTGTTTTAAGATCTATGACGTCATCAAGCCATGTAACATGGGTCACGCCATCAATGTTTTCAAGCTCATTTTTATAAGAAAGAGCTTTTGTGATGGAAACGTCTCTAATCATGACTCTGGCATTTTCAATCGGTTCATCAAACTCTTCTTCCATTAAATCAGTTGCTTCCATAGAAGGTGTGTCTTCAGGAAGATAATCAACCATATTGTGGTTGACACCAACACCAAATTGGGCAACTGCACTAACTAGTGTAATGATGATAAAAGTCGCAACCACTAGTTTTTTATGCTTAATAATTTTGTCAGCTAGGTCCAATAAGTCTCATCCTCTCTTGCCAAAAACCTAATCACACTTTATCATTATATGGACACCGTGTTGGATAATCAACAAACAGTATGATAAGGTTTGTTAGTTAACCAACACCTTTAGTTAATATGTTGATTTATAACAAAAATGTCACAAAGGAGAGCGCGTTTATGTCTGAACGATTAGACAGACGAAAGAGGTACACACGGAAAGTATTAAAAGAGAGCCTCATTTCACTCTTAAAAGATAAACCCATCTCATCTGTAACGGTAAAAGAAATCTGCGAACTAGCTGATATAAATAGGTCAACTTTCTATACGCATTATAATGATCAATTCGATTTATTAGAAAAAATAGAAGAAGAAATCGCAGATGACCTCGTTCAGTACTTAAACAGTTATAGTTTGTCTATTGAAGAAGAATCTATCGAAATGACGCAAAAATTACTCGAATACATCACCAACAATCAATATATGTTTGAAATTTTATTAAATGAAAATGCCGACCCCATGTTTGAGAAAAGAATGATGAATATTGCCAAACGATTTATCATGTTTAATTGGATGAATGAACATAACGTAGAACAAAGCGATTCTCGCTATTTGAGTACTTTCGTTGTGAGTGGTGCTATTAATGTCATTAAAGATTGGCTCGATAATGATTTAGACAAGAGTCCAAAAGAAATGGCAAAGCTTATTAGTCAATTTACAAACGAAGGGCTCAGCTTTTTAAATAGGTAAAGGATAAAAAAGTCTCTAGCGTCGAATTATCTTCAATAAAAGGAGGTCATTCAGATGACGCAAGAGAACCATCCAGTTCTAAAAGGTGCAGAGGAGCTATATGCGAAAGGGAACCACGTAGGTTGTTTAGTATCTCACGGTTTTACTGGTACCACCCAAAGCATGAGACCATTAGGTGAAGCATTAATTGAGGCAGGTTATACCGTTTGCATGCCAAGGCTAAAAGGGCATGGCACTCATTATGAAGATATGGAGAAAAACGACTTATCAAGACTGGCAGAACTCCATTCAAGAAGGGTATGAATGGTTAAAAGAACGTTGTGATTCAATTTATATGGCGGGTTTATCCATGGGAGGCACGTTAACACTTGATATGGCGCAACAACATGCTGACTTAAAAAGGGATTGTCCTAATTAATGCTGCAATTGATATCCCAGCTATGGCAGAGATAGAAGAAGATGTACGTTTCCTAGATGCGATCGGCTCTGACATTAAAAAGCCTGGAGTTGAAGAACTAGCCTATGAGAAAACACCGGTTAAATCAATTGGTGAGATCAATCAATTAATGAAACAAGTAAGAGAAAAACTAAAAGAGGTTGAGGTACCAACTCTTATATTAGTTTCAGAGGAAGACCACGTCGTGCCACCTAGAAATTCGCAAGACATTTATGAAAAGATTAAATCAGAAGACAAAAAGCTTGTTCAGTTAAGTAACAGCTATCACGTTGCGACATTAGATCATGATCAAGATTTAATTATTAAAGAAACATTAAACTTTATTAAGGATTATAGTTAAGGAGCCAAATGGTTGGCTCCTTTTGTTTTGAATTTAAAATTGGTCTGGAAATTGTTTGATCACAGCTTCAGAGATGGTGTCGGCCATCATGATGATATGGGTGACCCCTTCATCAATAGAATCAATCCTAGCATCCCAATCCTTGTTAATACTAGCTTCTAGATCATCAGCTACTAACTCCAAGTGAGTTTCAAGTAAGTCATCTAATTCATCTTGACTTAGATTAGGGTTAGCGCTACTTAGAAATGCAGCTATATCAACAGCGTTCCGATACCATTCTTTGTTTAAATCCTCAACTGAACTATCTTCATTGTTTATAGCAGCATTCACAAGCCGACCTGCAATTTCGATGTGTTCAGTTAATAAATTTGTTAATTGAGTACCAGCTTCATCACCGTAAAGAGGTTTAATCGCATCTCCAATTTCGACTTGGTTTCTGAGTAACCTGTTTAGAACTTCTTTTTGATCCTCTGCACCTGCAGTTGTTGCACTTGTAATATAATTGCTTGTCCATAATACATGATCAATCCATAATCTGCGGAAATCGTTTTGGAACTGGACCTGCTTTTGACTTATTTCTTCGTTCTGATTGTCCTCAGCCTGTATAGTTAATCCAGGCAACAAGCTTATCATGAGGATAAGAATGAGTAATTTCTTCAATATATTGACCTTCCTTTCAAATGAAATTTCCTCCATATTATGAGTTTATCGGTAAAATTCATTCAACAGTTTAAGTAAGGGTCAACTATGAGTAGAAGAGAAAAACAGAATTTAAGGGATCCATACAAACCCAAAATAAAAATTTCAACAATTTAATATTGTACAACCTTTTTGGTGTCTTAATTTTTCCTGTCCGCATAAACTGTACTAATCGTAATAGATTTCATTTGAAAAATGAAAAAGCATATATTATTTACAAAAACTGCCGTTTAAATTTTCTCTTTTTTTCATGAATTTTGAGAGGAGGCCATCATGGACATTTTAAAAAGAATTTCCGAACATCGCGCACATGAAGAGAGTTTGCGGTGGGAGGGGACTTTTGCAGACTATTTGAATATCGTTAACGAAACACCTGAGGTTGCAGGCACTGCCCATTCTCGTGTTTATAACATGATTAAGAGTTCAGGGGTGGGGAAAAGCGAAGAGGGTACGAATGAGTATAAGTTTTTCAGTAAAGAGTTGTATGGCTTAGATCGAGCAATCGAACAATTAGTTGAAGACTATTTTCATTCAGCTGCTAAACGGCTTGATGTGAGGAAAAGAATTTTGCTATTAATGGGGCCAGTGAGTGGTGGTAAATCAACTATTGTGACCATGCTAAAAGAAGGTTTGGAGCAGTATTCACGTACGGATGAGGGAGCAGTATATGGGATTAAAGGTTGCCCGATGCACGAGGAACCACTTCATTTAATACCAAATGAACTTCGTGGTGATTTTGAAGAAGAATATGGTGTGAAAATTGAAGGAAACCTGTGTCCATCTTGTCAGCTCATGTTAGAAAAAGAATACGACGGTAAAGTTGAGGAAGTCAAAATTGAGCGGATCTTTCTGTCTGAAGATAAACGCGTTGGAATTGGGACGTTTAGTCCGTCTGATCCCAAGTCACAAGATATTGCGGATTTAACAGGAAGTATTGACTTTGCGACGATTGCCGAATATGGCTCAGAATCAGACCCAAGAGCTTACAGGTTCGATGGAGAATTAAATAAAGCCAATCGTGGTTTAATGGAGTTTCAAGAAATGCTAAAGTGTGATGAGAAATTCTTGTGGAATTTGCTATCCCTTACTCAAGAAGGTAATTTTAAAGCAGGACGCTTTGCGCTCATTTCAGCGGATGAATTAATCGTTGCGCACACCAATGAATCAGAATATCGGTCATTTATTAGTAATAAAAGAATGAAGCACTTCAATCTAGAATGATTGTCATGCCTGTTCCATACAATTTATCCGTATCAAAAGAAGAAAAAATCTATCAAAAACTTATAAAACAAAGTGACTTAGGAAACTTGCACATTGCCCCGCATGCGTTAAGGAGCGCAGCTATTTTCTCCATACTCACCAGATTAAAAGAATCCAAAAACAAGGAATTGATTTGCTTAAAAAGTTGAAGCTCTATGATGGTAAAACAGTTGAAGGCTTTAAGCTTGCAGATGTTGAAGAGCTCCACAACGAATTTTCTGATGAAGGAATGTCAGGAATCGACCCAAGATATGTGATTAACCGCATATCCAGTGCTCTTATCAATACAGATCATAATTATATAAACGCATTAGATGTGTTACGTTCGATTAAAGATGGTTTAGACTCACACCCATCTATCACGAACGAAACAAAAGAGAAATACCTTAATTTTATATCAGTAGCACGTAAGGAATATGATGATTTAGCTAAGAAAGAAGTCCAAAAAGCATTCGTGTATTCTTATGACGAATCGGCTAAGACGTTATTAGATAATTATCTCGATAACGTGGAGGCCTATTGTAATAAGCAGAAGATGAAAGATCCACTAACTGGAGATGAGATTGAGCCAGATGAGAAACTCATGAGATCGATTGAAGAACAAATCGGCGTTTCCGAAAATGCGAAGAAAGCGTTTCGCGAAGAGATCCTCATTCGAATTTCAGCTTACGCACGAAAAGGAAAGAGATTTGACTATAATTCTCACGAACGTTTACGCGAAGCAATCCAAAAGAAATTATTTGCCGACTTAAAAGATGTCGTTAAGATTACGACTTCGACTAAAACTCCTGATGAAAATCAGCTTAAGAAAATAAATGAAGTTATAAACCGATTAGTAGAAGAGCATGGTTATACAGCTGCTTCAGCTAATGACTTACTGAGATATGTTGGTAGTTTATTAAATCGATAGGTCAAATAAACAGGAGGGATTTCTGTTGAAACAAAAGCCGAATTTCGTTTTATCTCAAGATGATTGGTCCCTCCATCGCAAAGGGTATGAAGATCAGACTAGACATCAGGAAAAGGTTAAAGAAGCCATTAAAGATAACTTGCCAGATTTAGTGACAGAAGAAAGCGTGATTATGTCCAATGGGCGTGACATTATTAAGATTCCAATTCGTTCATTGGATGAATATAAATTTAAATTTAATCATGAAACAAAACAACACACAGGGCAAGGGGATGGTGACAGTGAAGTAGGAGATGTAGTTGCCCGCGATGGCACACCCGAAAAGGGCAAGGAAAGGGGAAAGGTGCAGGCGATCAGCCTGGTGAAGATTATTATGAAGCGGCAGTTGAGTTCGAACAGCTAGAGAAGATCCTTTTTTCAGAATTAGAACTCCCCGATTTAAAACAAAAAGAGCGAGACCAAATTAAAGTGAACGATATTCGTTTTAATGATATCCGAAAAAGGGTTTAATGGGGAATGTTGATAAGAAGAGGACATTACTAGAAGCTATTAAACGGAATGCGTTAGAAAACAAAGATGATTTACTCAATATTACAATAGATGACTTACGGTTTAAAACGTGGGAAGAGGAAATACAGCCCCATTCTAACGCAGTCGTCATTGCAATGCTCGATACATCGGCTTCTATGGGGTATTTTGAAAAATATATCGCAAGAAGTTTCTTCTTCTGGATGGTTCGTTTTCTAAGAACGAAATATGAAAATGTTGAAATTGCTTTCGTGGCGCACCATACAAGAGCGAAAGAAGTCAATGAAGAAGAATTCTTCTCAAAAGGTGAAAGTGGAGGAACCATTTGTTCATCGGCTTATTTAAAAGCCTTAGAGTTAATTGAAGAGCGTTATTCACCAGAACGATACAATATATATCCTTTTCATATATCAGATGGAGATAATACGTCTTCTGATAATCAAAAAGTCTAAAATTAGTTAAACAACTCATGCAAGTCTCTAACATGTTTGGTTATTGTGAAGTCAACCAGTATCGTAATAGCTCATCATCGTTAATGTCTGTCTTTAGATCGATCAATGACCCAAGATTCCGTCACGCAGTTATTCGGGAAAAAGGCGAAGTGTACGATGCGTTAAAAGTTTTCTTTTCAAGTAAAAACGAAGCAGTTAGCTAGGAGGGAGAGTGGGTGACCTTAAAAGAACATCAAGAACTACAGAGAGCGATCAATGAGATCACGGAAATTGCGGAGGGTTTTGGTCTCGACTTTTTCCCTATGAGATATGAAATTTGTCCATCTGATATTATTTACACAATCGGGGCTTACGGAATGCCGACCCGTTTTTCTCATTGGAGTTTCGGAAAAGCATTCCACCGAATGAAATTAGAATATGACCTTGGGCTAAGCATGATTTATGAACTCGTGATTAACTCAAATCCCTGTTACGCATTCTTGCTTGAAAGTAACAGTTTAATTCAAAATAAGTTAATTGTCGCACACGTACTCGGCCACTGTGATTTCTTTAAAAATAATGTTCGTTTCTCGAAAACGTCACGTGATATGGTTGAAAGCATGTCCGCTAGTGCAGAACGAATTAGGTTTTATGAGATGAAATATGGAAAGCAAGAAGTTGAAGATCTATTAGATGCCGCCATTGCGATACAAGAACATATTGACCCTTCTTTATTAAGAAGTCAGTTTAATGAACAAATGAGTGAAGAGCCATCGTCAATGACTAAAAAACAAGGTCCTTATGATGATTTGTGGGCATTAGATGAAACCCCAGATGAGAATGAGTCATTAACAAAAGAAAGGAAACGTAAACCTTTTCCGCCAAAGCCTGAAAAAGACGTTCTATTATTCATTCAAGAATACAGCACAGAATTAGAAGAATGGCAACGTGATGTATTAACGATTCTGCGCGATGAGATGCTTTATTTCTGGCCACAGCTTGAGACAAAAATCATGAACGAAGGCTGGGCTAGCTACTGGCACGTTAGGATTTTAAGAGAAATGGATTTAACAGAAGATGAAACAATTGAATTCGCTAAACTTAACGCATCAGTTGTTCAGCCATCCAAAACGAGCATCAACTTATTATCTCGGGTATAAAATGTTTGAAGACATAGAAAGGCGTTGGGACCATCCAACAGAAGAAGAACAAGAACGTTACGGAAGGGTTCCAAACCAAGGTAGGGATAAACTATTTGAAGTGAGGGAAATTGAAGGTGACATTTCCTTCCTTAGGAACTATCTCACGAAGGACCTCGTCGAAGAATTAGACCTGTATTTATTTCAAAAACAAGGTCATAACTATACGATTGTTGATAAAGACTGGGAAAATGTCCGCGATCAGCTGATACAATCGAGAGTAAATGGTGGATTTCCTTTTATCCTAGTAGAGGATGGCGATTATCTTCGCCAAGGAGAACTGCTATTAAAACATTATTATGAAGGATCAGAGTTAGATGTTAAATATATAGAAAGAACGTTACCTTATGTTTATCACTTATGGGGTAGACCCGTTCACCTTCAAACAGTTGTCGAAGATGAAGAGGCACTATTTAGTTACAGTGGAAAAAGAGTTCATAGGAAAATATTAACTTAGTGCTAAAAGAACCCAAATTCTAGTGTGAACTAGTTTTCGGGTTCTTTTTTGTTTATTCTTTCATGATTCAAACACTTTCATTAAGCGATCAACAAATGGATTAGTTTCATGTACATCAGAAAAACCATACAACACTAAAACGCAGAATAATAAGCTCCATCCGGTAATACTGACAGACATCCAAAAGCTACTTTCTTTTTACTCCCTCCAAGTAATATACCTGAAAATGCGGTGACGTGACTTCCAACAAAAATGGTCCAATCAATGTTAACCCTGGCAAACCGTATTTGTCCCATAAGTTTTTAGCTCTAGTTTCACGCTTGCTTTGTTTTTCTTTCTTTTCGCGCGGCGCCACTCTTTAACTTTATTAATAAAATAATTAATAAATAAACAGTTATTAAATTTCCAATGACTGCAAGGATGAATACAGGCCAAAATGACAAACCAGCTAATACAGCTACTGGTGCAATGATGGGTCCTTCTAAAAATGGAACTGCGGCAAGTATAAATACCATACTATAAACAAAAAGTAATTTTGAAAAATTCATTTGATCTCTCCCTTATTGAGTATAAAATTTTAATTCATCACCCATTTATCTTTTAAAAACATCATTCTACCGACCCCAAAGATAATTAAAATTGCGATAATGTTACTACCTAAAGTAATTACAATATGTTCCCAATCAATAGTTCCTAGCAACAATTCTTTTAAACTACTAAAAATATTAAACATTGGTATGGCGAAGTGATGAAATTCAAGTTCATTTACACCAACACTTGTAAGAACCATAACCGGAAATATAGCCAACATCATGATAGGAGTACTGTAGCTCTGAGATTCTTTAATCGTTTTAGCCATGATACTTGTAACCATTAATATCGATGCAACAAACATAGCGTAAATTATAGTAATAGCAGTAATAATTACTACAATTAAACCAATGTTTGCTGTATTGGAAAGTGCATCTTTTAAATGTTCGGTCATAAACTGAATTTCTAATGCGACCACTATTAATGTCACAACACCTGAAATACTTCCGATTGCAGAAATAGTTAACCATTTAGACATAATAATGGTGAATCTGTTAACAGGAGTCATAAGTAATGCTTCCATTGTTTTCTTTTCTTTTTCACCTGCAAACAAATCAGCTGCAGATGGACCTGCACCAATTCCAATAGCTAGCACAAGTATTAATGGAATGAGTGTTCCTAATAAAGCCATCCCAGCATTCGTTTCACTGATTTCTGTTTGTTCTATTTGAAAAGGATTAATCATCTCACGTTCTAAGTTTGCATTTAATAAACGTTCATTAACAATTGATTGCTTATATTGTTGTAAAGCCGACATGACTATTGTGCTCACGGAGGAGTCTTGGCTAAATTCATCTCTTAACATAACGGTAATTGATGGTTGTTTATGTGAATTAATTTTCTCAACAAACTGACTCTCTGACATTACTCCTGCCTGAACTTCACCATCTTTTAACAACGATTCAGGATTAGAAGACTCAATAACATTAAAATTGTTTGAAGAAAACAATTCTTTGAGTTGACTATCCATATTTACATTTACCGCTAGATTTATTGTTTCAGAATCGGAACTATCTGAGATTAGACTTTCATAATAGAATACAAGAGCACTCATCATAATCAATGGTAATACTACAGTTAATAGTAGAGTTCTTCTGTCGCGAAATGAGTCTTTAAGCTCTTTAATAAACATTGTAAAAAACATATTAACTCCCCCTTACTAAATTACTCATGAATATATAGTTAAGATCTTCGCTTTTTTCTTCTTCATATAATGTTTCAATGCTTCCGTGATAGATTAATTCACCTTTGTGTATCATAGCTACAGAATCGCATAGCATTTGTACTTCTTCCATTATGTGACTTGAGAAAATTATAGTTTTCCCTTGTTGTTTCAGTTGATGAACCAACTGTCGAAACACATTAGCTGCAGTTATATCTAAGCCAGTTGTCGGTTCGTCAAATAAAATAATGTCAGGTTGGTGAATTATAGTTCTAGCAATAGCTAACTTTTGCCTCATTCCTTTAGAGAACCCTTCAACTTTACGATCCAAGTAATCTCTCATTCCGAACATTCTACTTAATTCATCAATTCGAACTTTAGTTTCATGCTGACTAAGATTATAGAGTGCCCCAAAATATTCTAAGTTTTCTCGTGCTGTTAAGCGATTGTATAACCCTGTTTCGCCACCAAATAAGACACCGATTTTTTTCTTTATTTCATTAGGATTTTTAAGGGTGTCATAATTAGCTACTCTAATAACCCCTTCTGTTGGCTGAACAAGAGTTGCAATGGCTCTTAATAAAGTGGTTTTACCTGCGCCATTTTCTCCAAGTAAACCTACGACTTCTCCGCTTTCAACACTAAAAGAAACATGCTTTAGTGCGGTTATATATGTTTTTTTGTCTTGAAATTTCTTAGTAAGATCTGTCACTTCAATCATATTTATGTCCTCCCTTAAACTTGTTAATTTAATCATATATATAATGACTAATGATTTCTTTACTTATGTCGTGAATGTTCCATTTTATGTCGCGAAAAAGTCAAAAGATTATTAGATGTATGTTAATATTTAGTTAAAATGAATTGATATTTATGGGGGGATGGCTGTGAAAGTAGGATTAGTAGACGATCGAGAAATTGACTTAGATAAGATGCATGCTATTGTGTCTTCCATAGAAGAAGTTAATATTACTTTTAGAACAACATCAGCTGAAGAAGCTTATAATCAAATAAAATCAGAAGCGCTTGATTTATTGATCGCAGACATTGAGATGCCTAATATGTCAGGTTTTGAACTGGCTGATATTATTCATTCTCACGCTCTTGATATTGCGGTTATTTTTGTTACTGCATCAAGTGGTTATGCGGTTAATGCTTTTGAACTGAATGTACATGATTATATTATGAAGCCCTATCCAAAAGAAAGGCTTGTCCAGTCTGTTCAAAAAATTAATTAAAAAACATCAATCTACTGAAATGAAAGGTAGACTATTCATAAAGCATAAGAATGATATACATATTATACTAAAGCAAGATATTATTTTCATTGAGCGTTCAGGAAGATCAACTACTATATATACAAAAAATGAAGAAATTAAAACATATCTAACATTAAATGAATTAGAAGGGGAGTTACGAGAAAGAGATTTTATACGTTCTCATCGTTCATTTATAATTAATATTTTGTATGTAAAGAACTTTAATCTTTATGCTAAGAACTCATATCTAGTAAATTTTGAAAATCGTGATGAACAGGCAATGATTACAAAAGATAAAGTTAAATTCATACAAGAGAACTATTTTAGAGGTGAACAAGTTGTTCAACATCATCTATTGGATAATGATTATTTTATTTACTAGTTTACATATACAAGAATTAATGAAAAGTTTCTCTATAAATTTATCATATTTCATTACGACATTAGTCATTGTTGTTATTGTAGCATTGGTTAGTCGAAAATTTAATTTGGAAACTAAGGAAGGCCCAATATTATGGAGAGTGATATTAGGGTGTATTCAATTAGTTATATTATTTATTAATTTTATATCTGAAACGGTCTGGGGATCTCTTTCTTTATTTATTATTTTTATTGGTCTAGAGTGGTTCAGACATATCATTATAAAACAGTTTAAAGACACACATAATAAAATTATAGAATATGAGAGAGAGCGTGAAAACCTAAATAATACGTTTCGGACAGTTAGAAGCGAACGACATGACTATTTAAAGCATATCTCAGCCATCCATTTTTTATTAGAAAGTCATAAACATGAAGAAGCTAAATTCTATTTAGATCAATTAGTAGATAGCTACGAAGAAACTAATTTATCTATTAAAGGGGAAACTGGAGTTGTAGCCGCTAGCTTACATCAATCATATAAAAGAGCTAAGGAATTGGGAATCTCGGTAGATTATAGTCTAGATGTGCCTATATCTTCATTACCTATGTCTGATCGTGATATTGTGTCATTGGTGGGTAACTTACTATCTAATGGAATTGATGCATGTGAACATTGGCAAATTGAAAAAGGAAAACAAGCATTAATCACATTAGACTTTTATAAAAGAAGCGGATTATACATATTAACGTGTGAAAATGATAGTGTAACAATTCCAGCCAAAATATTAGATCGGCTATATATTGATTATGGTGTTACAACTAAAGGGGAGACTCATGAAGGGTTAGGGACTAAGATTATTAAAGACATTGTTAAGAAATACGATGGCTTTTTGGACTTCGTGCATAAAGATGAAAAGTTTCTAGTTAAAATCAAAATACCATTGATTAAATAAAAGGCATGATCAACTTTTGTTAATCATGCCCAATTATGTTACTTAACAATCTGAACCTTTTTAATCGTACGATCATTCACTTCAAGTACTTTATAAGTTAAATTTTCTTGTTCAATCACTTCATTTTCATCTGGGAAATCGTTCAAAATACTAAGTAAATAACCTGATAGAACATCTTCTTCTTCAGGGATTTCAGTATTAAATATACTATTTAGACGCCTTAATGGAATTTTTCCATCGCAAATGATTTCTGTTTCTGTTAACTTCTCAACCATCGAATCATTTTCAGCATCAATTTCATCTTCAATTTCAAGTCCAATCATCGCTTCAATAATATCTTCATGGGTCACAATGCCTTCTGTACCACCATATTCATCGAGCACAATCGCAATGTGTTTCTTATGTCTGGTCATCTCACGAAAGACATGTTCAATAGATTGAAATTCATAAATGACTAAAGGGTCCATGTCGCTAAATGCTTTTAATGGTTGATCAGGCTGAGTTGACCATTGAATCAGATATTTAGAGTGGAAGACTCCTATAATATGATCAATGTCTTCACTAATAATTGGATATCTTGTAAACGTATTATTGATGACGATATCTCGGGCTTCTTCGAATGACGCATCTGCTTTCAGTGATACAATTTCAACTCTTGGTGTTTGAAGGACATCTTTAACATTTAAATTTTGAAAATCTAAAACACCTTTAATTCGAGATGACTCCTCATCAAGGAAAGTACCTTCAGAATCCGCAATGTCGACCATCGCTTTAAACTCTTCTTTTGAAAAAGAGGATTCCTGTTGTTGGCCTTTAGATAGCCTGTTAGTAATCGAATCTGTCATCCAATTAAGAACTAGCGTCACAGGTTTTAATATAAAAACGACAGCTCTAATAATGGGGTATACCATGTAAGAAATACGATCTGGAAAAGCGGCTGCGACAGACTTTGGAATGACTTCGGCTACAATAATGATGGTAATGGTTAAAATCCCTGTCGCTATGGCTACATCAAACCCGTATTCGATAGCCATTGTTGTCACAAGTGTAGGCAAAATTATATTTGATATGTTATTACCGATTAAAATGGATGTGATAAACTCATTAGGTTTAGACACGAGGTTTAAAAGCTTCTCAGATTTTTTATCACCATTTTTAACCTTAGATCGAAGTCTAACTTGGTTAGTAGCTGTTAATGCTGTTTCGCTTCCAGAGAAGAAAAATGAGACAAGTATAAGTGCGATGATGGCAAAAATCAAAACAGTTCCTCCTTAAGTTATATGTAACAATTACTCCATTCCCCATTAAGTATAAAAGTTAACTTTTATTATACAGCAAGATGAAAAAAAATGTAATTTGTGTAAGGAAGACACTTTCTTAGAGTCGGAACATAATTACTGATAAAATAACAGTATATATAGAGAATTTAGAGGTGACGCTTCATGACAAAAACCAACATTATCATCGATTGCGACCCGGGACATGACGATGCGATAGCGATGATTTTAGCAGCATCTAATCAAGACTTATTAAATATTAAAGCCATCACAACAGTTGGCGGTAATGTGGAAGTCGAGAAAAACACGCTTAATGCGCTTAGAATATGCGATATTATCGGACTAGAGCAAGTGCCTGTTGCGAAAGGGGCTAAAAGGCCGTTAGTTAAAGATATTGAAGTGGCTGAGAGTATTCATGGTGAATCAGGTTTAGAAGGCCCAAATTTACCAGATGTTCCAACAAAGCAAATTATTGACACTCATGCTGTGGATTTGATTTTAGAGATTTTACATAATACGGATGAGCCGATTACGTTAGTTGCAACAGGACCACTTACAAATATTGCGATGGTCTTAATTAAAGAGCCTGAACTAAAACAAAAGATTAGCGAGATTGTTTTAATGGGCGGGGGAACGTTCGGCAACTGGACGCCAGCAGCAGAATTTAACATTTATGTAGATGCAGAAGCGGCTGATGTGGTGTTCAAAAGTGGTATACCAATATGTATGTTTGGCCTAGATGTTACTCATCAAGTACTCGCAACAAATGAAGAGATTGCTAAACTACAAAACATTAATAATAATGTATCTGAATTTGTCGTTGAATTACTACATTTCTTCACTAAAACGTACCAAGACGTGTTTGATTTTGAAGGAGCTCCTATTCATGATGCGTGTACGATTGCTTATTTGATTGACCCATCGATCTTCACGTTTAAACATGTTCATGTCGACATCGAAACAAAGGGCGAGCATTCGTATGGGATGACAGCAGTGGACAGGCTTGGTGTGACTGGAAAAGAACCCAATGTTCATTTTGCAACTGAAGCTAATACTTCGAAGTTTTGGACCTTACTAGAAAAAAGTGTTGCATCATATTCATAGGCTAGAGAGGGGGGGAAGTACGTTGAAACGACCAAAAATCACTGTTGTTGGCAGTATTAACATGGATCTTGTCACTATGACAGACCAATTCCCAGTTCAAGGAGAAACGGTAAGAGGATCTGAGTTCCAAACGATTCCAGGTGGAAAAGGGGCGAACCAAGCAGTAGCGGCTGCAAGACTTGGAGCTGATGTAACAATGATTGGATGTGTTGGGGATGATGAGTTTGGTGAACAGCTTCTAAGTAACTTAAAACGAGAAGGCATCAACTCTGGCAATGTGAGACGTATTCAAAATACATCATCGGGGCTTGCCAATATTATTTTAAGTGAACAAGATAACCGGATTATTATTATCGGCGGAGCCAATGAACATGTTTCAACGGATTATTTAGATCAAACTAAAGAAGCCATTATAAACAGTGATTATGTCTTGCTGCAGTTTGAAATTCCGAAAGACACAATTATGTATTGCATAGAGTTATGTCATCAATATGACATTCCACTGATTGTGAATCCCGCACCAGCTATGGAGTTACCTTCTGAATGGTGGAAAAAGGTTACCTATGTAACACCTAATGAGACAGAACATGCACAATTATTTAATGGAGAACAAATCGAATCATTAATTGTGACGAAAGGAAAAGGTGGAGCTGAATTTATTTTAGATGGAAAAAAGCAACTTATGCCAGCTTATAATGTCAAAGTCGTTGATACAACAGGCGCTGGAGATACGTTTAATGGAGCACTTGCCGTCAGACTTGGAGAGGGGAACAGCCTACCTGAAGCGGTACAGTTTGCGAATGCTGCAGCCGCGCTGTCTGTTCAAAAAATGGGTGCACAAGCTGGCATGCCAACTAAAGAGGAAGTGAATCGATTGATTGAGCAAAAACTACAGTAAAAAACTGTAGTTTTTGTTTATACAAACGAACGGTTCATTAACACAATTCTCCAACCATCTGGATCTTCAATGGTAACTCCTTGTTCTTTCCAATAGTCATTTTCAGGTTCAACCTCAGGATAACCCATGCCTTCTAGGCGGTTAGCTAATTTATCGATCTCTTGTTTATTCTCGATATAGAAGACTAATAAATTATCTTTTGATGGGGCAGGGCACGGACTACCGTCTACATGCTGTGTGAACTCCAGATGATAATCCGTACCAGGTAATCCTAATATGACACCTTCATATCCCCGATGACCTTCAAAATGTCCAATTTCACTAAGTCCGAGTCCTTCTTTATAGAAACGCACCACTTCTTTTAATTGATCAGTGGGTCTCGCCACTCTAACTTGCGCTACTGTAAAATCTCTAAATTCCAAAACTGTCACCCTTTCTTTTAAAGCAAACTTGATAATCAATGATAAAAACCATTATATCAACATATCTAGGAAACTTTAAATCTAACGAAAGCAGTATAAGCGCCCTGATTGCTTGAGAATGATTGATTTCCAAGGAAATGATTAGTAAAAGACATGGAGAGTTCCAAAGAGGGAGTTTTCTAAGTCTTTGTTCTGTAAGGTTAGATAAATTGATTTTAGGGGTGGATAAATTGATGTTTTTTACTTCGTCGACAAATTTCGCGGTAGATATATTTCAAAATGGGTTAGATAAATCCGAAGATGGGGTAGATATTTTCCCAAAAAAAGAACCAGTTAACATGTTTTAACTGGAAACAGGAAACTATAACTCATTCTTTTTATTTTACTCTTAACTATGCGATGAATTACGGCAAAGAAGTTAGTCGAGCTTTTTAATCGTATGAATTACGGGCAATTAATGAAGGGATTAAACGAGTCATTAAGTTGATAAGGTGCATAGTTTAGCAACTATGCACCCAGCAGTGTTTATTTATTTTTGAAAAGATCGAGAAAAGCATGATAAATTTCTATACCTTGAAATGAAAATAGACTCAAGGCAGTTAATGAAAATAACCCAATCATCATAAATCTAAAAATTAACATCTGATCCCTCCTAGTTATTTAGTTTTCAATAACTAGGAAATTGAATTAAATAGGAACTCCTATAAAAGACAGGAGTTAGTCGCCTTTTCCTTAATTGGTAATACCATGTTGGAATCAATGAAAAAGTGTATCCGATAATCGGAATAAATATAATAATCGCATTGGTAAAGAAAGTTACTTTTGAAAAATCATTATGGTTTAATCCAGAAGTAAAAAAAATGTGCTTCACTATTTTCAGTAACGTTATTTGGTAAATCAACTGGAAGGCCATCTGTAATTGTTCCATTAAAGTTTCCGATTAGAAATGCAGTTAAGATTGTTAAAAATACAAACCGGAAGGCATGCTGACGTTTCATTATGCCATCTCCTTTAGATAGTTCATACTCATTATATACATATTCATAAGAGATAATAACAGTTTATCAATAAATTTTCCTTATTAAAAGCATATTTTAATAGTTACACAGTGTTAACAATCCCATAACAAAGCGTTTAAAACCGTTTCAATATAAAGATATATGGGGTAGTTTAATAGTAAAAGTGTGTCTTAGGAGTAGATATGTATGAGGAGAGAAGCTTATTTCGATAATGCAAGACTCCTTTTCATTTTTTTTGTTGTATTTGGCCATTTAATTCAGCCAATGAAAGGGAACTTTGAGACTGCTGATGCCTTATATCAGTGGATCTATATATTTCATATACCAGCGTTTGTATTTATTAGTGGGTTCTTTGCAAGTGGTGCAGGTAGTAAGGAATATTTGAAAAACTTACAAAGAAACTACTATTGCCATATTTAATTTTTCAGCTTATATATACGGTTGTGACAGCACTAAGTAATGGACCGTATCAAACTTTAATAGATCCACATTGGTCATTGTGGTTCTTATTAAGCTTATTTAGCTGGCATGTATTACTAATTTGGTTTAAAAAATACCAGCTGTTCCGGGAATTATTCTAGCGTTCTTAATGGGGACGTTTATAGGGTTTGTGCCATTTATAGGCCATGAATTCAGCTTATCCAGAACGTTTGTCTTTTTTCCATTCTTCATAATGGGATATTGGATTAGTCAGAGTCAAATCTACCAATGAAGAATGTAAAATATAAATTTGCTGCTGTGAGTGTTGTGGCCGTAACATTAGTTGTAAGTTACTTTAAACCTGTTATTCCAGCAGAGCTCATGTTTGGATCCTATTCTTATGAAGCCTTAAATATGGTTTCAACAGGCATGATCAACCGTTTAGGACTATATAGCTTGAGCCTATTAATTGTATTTTCATTAGTCATTTTAATACCGAAAAAACGATTTAGCTTTACCAACTTAGGGCAATATACGCTATACGTCTATCTATTACATGGACTATTTATTCAGTTCATAAGACGAGAGGATTTATTGCAACTGAATCAGAACCTAGACATCATCCCGCTCGCGGTTATTGCAGGTACAATGGTCTGGTTCTTATCCAATAAGTGGGTCATTACGTTATCTCAGCCGATTATTGAAGGAAAAGCAACATTAATTCAGCAGCAAATCGGTGAAAGGAAGCTACCATACCACAAAGAAAAGACCGAATAAATTAGTAAAGAGCTCTATTAAGAAGGATTAATAGAGCTCTTTTTAAATGAGAAAAGTTTTTAATGATCATATAACCTGCTAGCCCTAAAACCAAGGAAAGAGGAATAAATGCAAACTGCATAGAATTACCGATTGGTAAGCTAGTGAGTGAATTGATCATTAGTCCTGCCATAATGACTGTTACTAGATAAATAATATTAACCTTTAAAAAGTGATTCAAGAAATTGTGTTTTGATGAAACAAACTTTAACCCGATAATTAAAACAGTGATAAACGCAACCGATATCAAGTTACTAATACTAGTTAATAGAGTCCCTATTTGATTAATGTGTTCTATTTCTTTAGATGAAAGTTTTTTCTTTTGTTATAAGCTGCTTGGAGTGGTAAAAAATGTTTAATATCAATGTAAATGTAAGCAATATATAAAAAAGTTACTACGCCTAAATAGATAAAATTAATAAGTTTGTTATTCATTACGCTCTTAAATCCACCTTTGGTAATAATTAATAATATTAATAATACCTTTTTACCAAAGTATTCAAGCGCTGGTTTAATCCTGATTCTGTTGGTCATATTCCCTACCATAATGCCCACGAGCTTTAATTTCATGAATTAACCTGATGGTTGGTTTAATCGCAAACTGAAAGCTGGCTAAGACAAATAACGTGACACCCCAAGTTTTTAACGACTCGAAATAAAAGAATATACTTCCGATTAAAAACCAAAATGCCACCGTAAAGTCATTAAGTGTATAAAGGACGTTATAGATCTTTTTGTAAAAACGTTTGTGTTGTTGCATTTGTTCATCAATGTAATCTTCGCGCGACTGATGTTGCGCATTAGTTTGATTCTCTTCCTCTGTCATACCATCTCTCCTACTTGATCCATTCTATAATTTAATTTTTCCTATTATTGGGATTCTAAAACATAGCTTACATTAGTGCTAAAGAGACAAATTAGCGATAAACATATTGGTCCATAAAAAATTTATGTATATTTTATACATGAGTTGTTCATTTAGTTATTGAAAATGCTGTTTTTGAACTATTGAAAGCTACAGTGTTGAGAATAAAAATGCTCTTATACACCTAGACTAATAATAATTTATTAACCAGGAGGGACCATATGAACAGTAATGACAAAGTTGGGTTTATATATGTTCTTCTTTTACTTGTTACAACTGTTGGTTTGATCAATCATGTCATTATGATACCAACGTTATATGAAGTAGCGGGACGTGACTCTTGGTTATCAGTGATTTTTACATTCTTTTTAGTATTACCTTGGCTATTAGTAATTCCTTTTATAGCTAGAAGAACACAGCAACAACATTAGCTAAATGGATAAAATCCAACTCGCCTAAAGCTTTAGCATACCCATTAATGTTTTTCATTGTTGTATTTCTTTTTTGACGGCTACGGTTACGACTAATGATTTAATTATTTGGACAAACATTACTTATTTACCTCAAACACCCAAGCTTGTCATTATTCTTATCTTTATTAGTATTTGTGTTTATTTGGCATTAACAACATCCGAACTATTGTCATAGTCAATACAATATTACTTCC
The DNA here is from genome assembly GCF_001311865.1 of Piscibacillus salipiscarius JCM 13188. Lineage (GTDB taxonomy): Bacteria > Bacillota > Bacilli > Bacillales > Alkalibacillaceae > Piscibacillus > Piscibacillus salipiscarius. The sequence continues at coordinate 57,923 of NZ_BBCD01000014.1, read as the reverse complement.
AATAGTTATTTTTTAGGAATTTTCGTAGCAACTACGAATATGCCAAATAAAGATTATTCACTATTATTACCAGTATTTGTTGACGGCTTTCGCCCTATGTTAACTGGAATGATATTTACAACGGCCTGCATACTTGAAGTATTTATGATCCTATTTTTACAGCACAAAATCAAAAATAAAATCAACTATGTTGGATTGGTCATCGTTACTTTATTCTTAATTTTACTAGGTCTTGGTCCAGTCATGGGAGGGATCGCAGCATTTGGCCCTGATGCAGTCATAAAGGAACGCTTTCCGGCATACATACAGTGGCAACTAGTATCAATTGGCCGCTTCATAGAACATTTGGATTTCTTTTCTATATACCAATGGTTATCTGGAGCGCTTATTAGAATATCTCTAACTCTATATGTTTTAGCTGAAGTACTTCAAATTGATGACAAGAAAAAAAGAAGAAGATTTTTACTAGTTGTCGGTTCACTAATTGTGATTGTAACCTTGTTACCAATCAATGACCTTCTATTCGTTTCATTTATAAAAAATATATATTTGCCATTTAATTTAATCTTCCTTTCACTATTATCGTTAATTTTATTTATTTTAATAGTGATCAAAGGAAAGGGGAAGAACCCTAAATGAACCTAGATCAATCTAAATTAAAATTAATGTTTCAAGGATCTGAAGATGTAAAATTTATAGAATTTACTTTCGATTATAATATAAAAATTATGTGTATTTATTGTAAGGGATTATGTGATAAAGAATTTCTTATGGATGAATTTATACCAACATTAGAAAAACACATCTCAGAAAAGCTTAATAAATCTAATATTCTAAAAGGATATAACAAGGTTAATTATCAGCAGCTATCTAAACAAGAAGAAATTATTGAAAAAGTTTTTTCAGGTGAGTTAATACTTTATATCCAACATGAAAAAAAATGTGTACTCTTTCGAGCTAGGAGACCCACCTAATCGACAACCTGAGGAAACAAGCGCTGAAGTAACGGTAAGAGGGCCACGTGATGGATTTGTAGAATCAATAGATATTAATGTTGCACTTATTCGAAGAAGATTAAAAACATCATCTTTATCATTTGAAACCTTTAAAGTGGGGAAACGTTCGTTAACACAGGTCGGCCTCTTGTATTTTAAAGATATTGCACATTCGGAAACAATTAATCATATCCAATCATTAATTGAAAAATTGATATTGATGCATTGGTAAATAATAACCAGCTTGAAGAATTATTAGATGAAACACCTTTCCGCGTCTTACCAATGATGCATTATACAGGACGACCAGATTTTGCTATACAATCTTTAATAGAAGGGCGATTTTTAATACTTATAGACGGTTCACCGATTGCTTTAATTGGCCCAGTTAACCTTCCTTTTTTATTAAAACTGGTGAAGATTACGAATATCCTTGGCTCTTTAATTCATTTGAACGGTTACTACGTATTGTCGGTATGATTATTGGAATCACTTTACCTGGGTTCTGGGTCGCTCTTGCTGCTTTCCATCCCGATCAAATACCATTAGTATTTCTATCTAGTGCCTCACAAGCAAGACAGGGAATACCTCTACCTACTCCAGTAGAAGCCTTAATTCTTGTTTTGTTATTTGACTTGCTTAAAGAAGCTGGTTTAAGGTTACCTTTCTCAGTTGGACAAATTCTCGGTGTTGTAGGAGGATTAATTATTGGAGATGCGGCTATAAGAGCAGGTATTACGAGCCCTGCTAATGTTGTGATGATAGCTACTTCAACAGTTGCAACTTTTACAATATCTAACCAATCTCTATCTGGAATCGTTAGTTTAATTAGAATCTTTATCTTAATTATTTCTTCTTTTTTGGGCTTATTTGGATTTTTTGTAGCGACATTTTTTGTATTGATTCATATTGCAAACTTAAGATCATTTAATTTACCTTACCTAGCACCTTTGGCACCATTTACACCAAAAGACATTGTAAATTCACTATTTCATATGCCTGAAAAACTCAAAAAGACAAGGTTTAAAATGCTTAGGGTTCGTGACTCTAAGAGGGGAGGGGAGTAACTTGAAACGTTTCTTTCTCGTTTACTTCCTCTTAACTTCAATACTTTTTATAAGTGGTTGTTGGGATTCTGATGAGCTTGAAGAAATGTTGTATATTCACTCGATTGGTTTGGATTATCAAGAAGGGCGCTATTATGTTTATGCACAGGTGTTTAATTTTGAATCACTACCAACTGGAGCTGAGTCCGGGGGGAGAAGTCACACAAACAACAGTTGGATTAGGTGAAGGAGTCACAGTTGTAGATGCAGTTCATGATTTATATTCGACTACTCAGCGGAAAATATTCTGGGGACATCTATCAAGTGTTGTGTTTAGTGAAAATGTGCTATTTAATGATATTGATGGAGCTTTAGACGTAATTTCACGCTACTCAGAGATTAGACCAACTCCATGGATTTTTGCGACTGATGAAAATTTTAGAGATCTTTTAAACACATTACCAACGCTTGGTGTGAATATAATCTATTCATTTTTGGCGAACCACTCGAAAGTTATAATCAGAGCTCAATCGTTAAACCGTTTAAATACAATCGATTTGTAGCTGAACGCGGAGGGCCTGGCCGGACAGTGATTTTACCGGTATTAGATGTTGATGAATCAAGTTGGTTTGATAAACAAGGTGTAAAGACAAACCTTAACATTTCATCTGTAGCACTTCTTAGTGATGAAAAATTTTATGGATTTTTACATGAAGAGGATGCTAATGGAATTCGTTGGTATCAAAAAGATACATTAAGAGCACCAATTGTGATTGATAATGAAGAAGGAGAGGTAAAAGGTCTTATTGTGTTAAGAGTTAGAGATACTAATGTGAAACCTGTTGTATCTAATGAAGCAGTCAAATTTAAGATCGATGTTAAGGTAGCTGGAAGCCTAATAGAAATGTCTCAAGAAACCACTGAAAAGGAAATTATAAAGTCTGTAAAGGAAAAAATAAAAGAAGACCTAAGAAGAACGTATGAAAAAGGCTTGGAGCTTGATGGGGATGTATACAGCTTTTCTTATCATTTATTTAGAGAAAATCCAAATAAATGGAAACAACTAACTGTGAATGAGGCTTTGCATTTGAATGAAGATTCACTTGAAGACATAAATGTTGAAGTCTACTTAAGAGATGCTGGAGAGAAAAGACTTAGTCAATAGTTAAACTTAAAAGTTTAAAAAAGGAGTTAGCGAGCCATCAGCCTTCTCCTTTATATTCTATAAATAAATTTTTCTAATATTGGGGGTTAAAATGGATTACGTAGAAGGAAAAACTTTTCTAAGTCAAGAAAGTTTTAAAGAGTAGACATTTGCAATTCAACAACTATATCCAAAGAGAGGTTATCCTACTATGTACATTCCAAGACATTACAAAATAACAGATTTTGAAGAGGTTAAGTCATTTATTCAAGAAAATTCATTTGGAACGATTGTTACAACAGGATACGGAAGACCGATTGCAACTCATGTGCCGTTAGAGTTACATCAAGACGGGAAAGATTACTATATAACTTGACACCTTGCCTATGCGAACCCTCAATGGAAAACGTTTAACAAAGAAGATGAGGTTCTCATTATTTATCAAGGTCCGCATTCCTATATTTCATCTTCATGGTATGAATCAGAAGATGTCTCAACTTGGAATTATCAAGCTGTTCATGTTTACGGAAAAGCTAATATATTGAGTGAAGATGAGTTACAACAAGATCTCATACGCCTTTTAAATAAATACGATAGCCATCGATCAAACCCTGCGACATGGGAAAACCTGTCTTCAGATACTAAAAAACAAATCAAAGGTATTGTTGGATTTAAAGTGAAAGTAAATGAGGTTCAAGCCTCGTATAAATTAAGTCAAAATCGAAGTCAAATAGATTACCAGAATATTATTGATGAATTATATAAAGAAGAAAGGATTAACTCAAAACAATTGGCAGATGTGATGGAGAAAAGAAAACAAAATAAGTGCATTGGCAACATCTACCTTTAGTGTATAATGTAGAGTACCTACTGACATCTAAAGGGAGAGTGCGTCATGAAGTACAAAAATTCATTATTAATTTTACTTGGGTTAACCATGCTTTTATTGCCAGCATGTAACAATGAAGCAGCAAATGCGGAGTCAGATAAACAAGATGAAACTGAAGTAAATGTTGAAGATCAGAATAAGAGTAATTCTACTAACGTCCAAACTTCAGGCGAACAAAGGTAGATTCATTTAAAGATCAAAGCATAGCCAATCAGAAAGACAAGTTTATTAAGAAGCTACAACATACAAAAGTGAAGTCGAACAGCTTGAAGTAATCGACTCGTCTACATATGCTTTAAAAGACGTTGAAAATAAAAGATACGACCTGTGGGATGATTTATTAAATGAGATTTATGGCGTACTAGAAAATCAGCTCGCAAAAGAAGAAATGGATCTGCTTAGAGAGGAACAAAGACTTTGGATTACCACTAGGGATGAAACCGCCTTAGAAGCATCATTAAAATATAAAGGTGGAACGCAGGAGCATTTAGAGTATGTTGCGGTGTTAGCAAATTTAACAGAAGAACGTTGTTATGAACTGGTTGAGGAATATTTGTCTTAAAATATAGTCTTCTTTATTAGTTAGACAATAATCCCATTAGAAATGTAACAATGAAAATCGCGAGAAAAAATCCTACTATTTTATAAAAACCTTTCTTAGTTAGCGCATTGTTTTCATCTCGGTCGTTTCTAACCAAAAGTATAGAATTATAGCTGATAATAGCCCAACACCTAAAAATATGTACTGGTCCAATTTAATGACCCCTTTCTATTAATATCTAAATGATAGGATGACGAATGATAGAAACACAGTTGAAATCGTGAGACCTGCTAATATTGTAACGGCTTGTGAAGCACTAATAGTTATAAGTCCAAGATTTAATAATGTCATCATAAGAAGCATATAGCCCGATATAAAAAAATAACTTAAGAACATTCCTCGTTCTTTAATTCGTTTCGTTCTTTCATCGTTTTGTATAAATTGCGGAGCAAGATAAGCATTACAAAACACCATAATCGTCATGGCGATTAAAATGACATCGTGCCCTGCAGGAAACGTTCCAGTTGTAATGGTTGCGATGTTAATGATGGTAGTCATCAATGCAATAACAACTCCCAAAAATATGTACATTTTACGATCATACTGCTTTGACATATTATTTCCTCCTAATTAAGATCTTTATCTTCTAATATAAAGACATCTTCAACTTGAGCATCAAAACAACGAGCGATCTGTATAGCTAAAGGTAATGATGGATTATACCTTTCGCGTTCGATAGATATAATAGTTTGCCTGGAGACACCAAGCATTTGCGCCATTTTATCTTGAGAAATTCCTCTCGTTTTTCTTAATTCCTTCATTCGATTTTTCATGGATGGAACAACACCCTTTCTCTAACATCATAATGTAAAGTTAACTTTACTGTCAAGCACACTTTACATATTAGGTAAAAAACTATAAACGAACACGAATTACCTTTCTTATGTGATGAAGTTATATTATTATGAGTTAAAGGGACAAAATGGAAATTTATGAAAGAAGAGTGGTGATCATTTGAAGGTTAAAATGATATTAATCATCAGCTTGACGTTGATTAGCGGGGGAATATTTTATCTATTTAATATCACAGCTCCTGAACCTGGAATGTCATCAGGCAATGGAAATCCTGCGATACTTTTTCTTTTTATTTTGATTCCCATTGGTATCATACTAATATTTCTTTGGAACTATTTATTGAAAATCATTTCCCCGTATAAGCGTGTATTATTTTCTATATTATTAGTCATTGTTGGTTACTGGGTTTATGGTGTTTATCATTATTTATCATTTCAGGAAAATTACCGCGAGGCTATAAAAGCTGCTTATTTAGAGAAGTCACAACCTGTCGATGAAGAATTTATAACTGATCTATCTTCATCATTTTTATCCATGAGCTCTAACGTAGTTTACTTCAATTTAAATACATTTATTTTGTTTATGTTATCAATTATATTTTTAAGTATAATCTTTTACCTTGTAAACATAAATACAGATGAGAAGTAAGTTTTCATTACTTTGATCGAACTGATTATCAGAAATCTTTAATTGAATATGAACTTACAAAGAAATGGAGAAAGTTGAAACCAGTACTAGGATTTGAGGGTAAAAAAAGAATTTAGAATGCTCTAAGAATTATCAAATAGTCTTACTAGATGCATATGTCAAAGGACTATTTCACATAAAAATAGACCAAGCTCCAACTCTCGGTCTATCTTTAAAATTGAGTTATGTTATATAACTTTTTTCATGCTTGTCATCACACCTAAATGATAGCACTCGTGACTGATTAAGAAAAAGAGCAACTCTTCTACAGTTTTTTCAAATTCAAGTGGTTTAACTAACGGTTCATTTAAACGCTCCTGCCAGTTTTTCTGGAAATCCTTAACCTGCTGATCTAACAGATTAGTAACTTCCGTTATTGTAGGCAAATCATCATGGTTCCAGTCATTTGGACTTGTCCCTGTAGAAAAATAAGAATAGAATTTATCATCTAATTGCTTGCTAGCACCATTAAAGTTATGAAAAGCCTCCTCATAAGTCACTAAAACATGACCTGCATTCCATAGGATATTGTTATTGAATCCTTGAGGTGTCTTATAACCATCATCGTTTGGAATTTCATTTAATAATCCAACAATTAACGAGCGCCAAAATGACATTTGTTTAAATAAATTAGTTGAATCCATATTTACCTCCAAAAATGTTTTGAGTTATAACTTCTATAAACTTTCTGCAATCTCCTTCTAAAATATATTCACTCTACGTCACAAATCAGTTCTCTATATTGTTATATATGTAAACCATAAATGAGGTGAGGAATATGAATCTTGCATTATGGATTGCAACTGGTTTATTAGCTTTAATAGCTTTAGTTGGTGGCATCAGTAAATCTTGTGTTCCAAAAGAGAAACTAGCAGAGCATCCTGCTGGTAGTTGGGTTGGAGATTTCAATGTGAAGTTTCTTAAGTCAATTGGATTTCTAGAACTCTTGGCAGCAGCAGGATTAATTCTACCCGCTGTACTAGATATCGCTCCAATCTTAGTACCTATAACCGCCATTTGTTGGGTGTTATTAATGTTAGGCGCAATCATTGTTCATTATCGACATGGTTATACTAAACCAATTGTGGCGAATATAATCTATCTGACACTCGCATTGTTTATAGCATGGGGGCGTTTAGGGCCAATGCCATTTACAGGTTAAGGGGTGAACCTACGCCATTTAATTTGTCTACCAAGGGAGAGGCAGATATGAAAGATTTTTATAATCAATATAGAAACTTGTTGTTTGCTTTAGCTTACCAATTAACAGGATCAGTAGAAGACGCAGAAGATGCGGTACATGATGTGTTTGTTAAGGCGAGTGACATTCAACTTAATCAATTGGAAGAACCCAAGGCATATCTATGCAAAATGGTAACAAACCGTTGCCTCAACCTTCTTAAGTCTGCACGTAAGAGAAGGGAAGTCTATATTGGACAGTGGCTTCCTGAACCAATTCGGACACAAGATAAAGACTCGACTGAGAAGAAAGTCGTTTATAAAGATTTGTTGTCATACGCTATGATGGTAATGGTTGAGAGGCTTACACCAACTGAGCGAGCAGTTTTTGTACTGCGTGAAGCATTAGACTTTGAATATTCCAAGATTGCTGAAGTTCTAGATAAGCAAGAGGCCAACTGTCGTAAACTGATGAGCCGGGCAAAAAGAAAGTTGGGAATTCTTAGTGATGGGGAAGAAATGATAGATATTGAAGACGTAGGTTCAGATAAGGTGAATGAGTTTCTCAAGGCTTTAGAGGAAGGTAATATTGATCATCTTCTGACCATGCTAGCTGATGACGTCGTTATCGAATCTGATGGTGGCGGAAAAGCTGTTGCAGCGAAGCATCCTATTAAGTTTCCTAATCAAGTAGTAAATTTTCTGCATGGCACGATGAAGGGCATTGAGTCCTATTATGATGGTAATTATAATTTCGAGGTAGCACCTATAAATGGTGGTCGTGGAGTATTGCTTCATACAACAGATGGAACAGTAGCAACTCTATTCTTGCATCAAAGACATGGAAAGATAGCTAAAATCTATGTCATGAGGAATCCAGAGAAGCTTGATTATGTTTAGAGAGTTTTCTATTTAAGGTTTTACAGTATAAAAAAGATACACCTCTCACATATAAAAAAGAGGCGTATCTTTTTTTACTTGGAGGAATTTAACAATTTATGTCGAATTTTATTACTAGGTTTATTTGTGAATTTGGAGGTATTTATATGAACAACATCTAAAGTGAAATATCTATCGTCTACTAACCTTTCTAAAGAAATGTTAGAACGTTTACTTAGAAGTAATTGTATTGATAGAGTTGATGATCAATGGGTTCTTACTGAAAAAGGTATAGAAAAGGGTGGTCAAGTAAAATCAAGAGGTGACCGCCAATGGATAACATGGCCTACTTCGGTGATGGATGATTCAGAACTTAAAGAGAACAACATTAATGAAAAGTATTTATCTACAACTAAATTGGCTGGAGAATTTGAGGTATCGAGATTTAGAATCAATCCTATACTTTCAGAACTAGGTTGGATTGAGAAAGACAGAAAAGGTTGGGTTACAACGAAATTAGGTAAAAGCCTTGTATTCTATTGCTGATTGTTCTTCCACTCCAATAATTTTTTAGATGTATTATTCATAAGAAAACGTATAGTCTCTCTTTCTAGTTTTGTACCAATGATGATTGGTGGCGGACTAATGATATTATTATTTGAGCATTTATCATTGGATTAGGGGTTTACCTATTTAAAAGTATTTCCAAAAATAACAATTCAAAGCCTTCCAATAGTGCGATTGATATACTAATGGAGCGTTTGGCAAAAGGGGAAATAAGCAAAGAAGAGTATAAAGAGCGATTAAGTGATTTGTCTGATCATAATTAATAACTATTATAGTGTTTTTATCAGTATAGGGAATCAATGTCCTTTATGATGAGTTAAAGGCTCATGTTTATTTGAATCTATTGTATCCTTTGGGAACAAATAGAATATTAGTGATACCACAATACAAGATAATATTAAAAATCTGTAGTTTAATTCATAGCTTTTAGCAACAAATAGTATAGTAATTCCACTCAAGAAAGCTAATCCAATCATGATTAAAAAGGTCCCTTCACTAACAGGAAACATAAATAAAAGCATGACTGCCATCATGGAAGCCATCAATCCAGAAAAGAAACCTTCAAGTTGAGAGTGCGGGCCAAATTTAGCCCCAATAATCAGTCCCATAATTGACCCTACTGCAATTGCTGTAAGTGTTGCTATTAATGGCTGGTTATAAAAATGAAACCATATGATAAAACCGATAACTAGTCCAAAACTGGAACATAAACTCATAGTAGAAACCATTGACTCCATTTGATTCTGTGGTTTACGAATTAAAAACTAGCTACCCAAAAATTTAACGTAAGAATAATTAAAGAAAACATAAGAATGTTCATAAGTTTTGCCTCCAAGATTTATTTTAGAACTATAATATTATTAAAATATACTTTCATAATTAATATTATGAAGGTATATTTTTATTTGAAAGTTGAACGCTGGTAATCATAAGTATCTAATTTAAAATTTTCGTTGTATACTCTACAGGGGTATGCTATAATTTTGTGCAATATACATTGATTTTAAATTAGGGGGTATTTAACGTTGAATAAAAAGTACATCCCATTAGCTGTTAACGGTGGTATTGGCTTTGGATCATGGTTAAAACCTAAGCAACTACTTGTGCTAGGAGAGTATTTAGAAGAGGACCAAGAAATAGAATTAACAACTTTACAACAATTAATTGTTAAAGTTCCAGAAGATGAATTGGAAGAAGTAAAAAGAAAATTTGAGGAAGAAGGATTACATTATTATAAAGTAGGTAATTATGTCAAAAGTTTAAGGACGTGCAACTTCTGTAAAGGGGAGGAGGAAGAAGGGATGCCTGTTGCTAAAGAGCTAAACAGGAGAATTTCCGGGAAAGAAGTTCCTTTTACATTAAGACCGGCTTATACAGGGTGTCCAATAGGTTGTGGTGAACCATTAATTAATGATATTGGTGTCATGAAAAAGAAGGAACACTACGAGATTTATATAGGTGGGCAATCAAAGGGACAAAATGCACAAGTTGGAAAATTAATTGCAGATAAACTAGAACCAGATAAATTATACGATATTGTTGACAAAATATTGGATATATACTATCAAAATGGTAGAAAAAGGGAAAAATTTTCCAGATTTATAAATCGTTACGGTTTGAGGATATTAAAAAAGAAATTTTTAATAAAAATTAAAAATACCCCTTGATTTATTGTAGAAACAAGGGTAACATTTTAACAACATACATTAGGGGGGTAACGTAATTTCCCCCTTATATTTTTATTATAAATTTTCGGTATATTTAAAATATTTAAAAAGGGGAATGTTGCAGTGAAAAGCAGAAAGTATTACTCTTAGGTGTTTATGGAATGGAAGTTGTTGAATGTGGTGGTGCACTAGCCAAAAATGCACAAAATGGAGGTGAATCATTTGCCTCAATCATGTTGTCTAAAGAAAATTCAAAACCCCAAATAAGAAAAGCTGCTGATGTTCTTGGTGTAACAGTAAACTTTACTGATTTTGAAATGGGAAATGTTGATGTTAGCTCAGAAGCGAAGGAAAAAATTATAAAGGTAGTTAGAGAAGTTAGACCCGACATTATTATTACACAAGATCCTGAACATTCTTTCCACGATTTGGACCCCGACCGTAGGCAGGCGATGATTACTATATTAGAAGGTATTGCTTTAGCTGGTAGACCGTATGCTTTAGACAAACTACCTGGACTTGACCCTCATCCAATTCCAACAATCTATTATATGACACCCCATCAACCTAACACTGTAGTAGATGTATCAGATGTATGGAATTTGAAAAATGAAGCAATGAGTGTTTTGGAAAGTCAAATGGAATTTAGTGGTCAACATTTTGAAGAGGCATTATCTGATTCAAATCTAGAAAATCTAGTACCTGGTTTTTCAAAGTTACCAAATAATTATGAAAAAGGACGTGCGGTACATAAAGCTTTAGATCATGCCGTTCACGTATACCATGGATTAGCTACACATGGCCATTATGCCTTTGCTGAGCTTTTCGCCGTGAAGGGAATTTCCATTTAGATGAATTAATTAAATAAAAATTCAAAGGAGGAGCTTGCTTGTTTAAAAAAAGTGTTTTATTTGTTTTTAACTGTTTTGTTTTATTTACTAATACTCCAGTGATTATACAAGCTCAAGAAGAAGTAGAACAATTAAGGGTAGGCATTTCTACTAGTGAAAACACTCTAAATCCTTACACTTACGTTACTGGAAATCCAGGTTTAGATCTAGTTCATTTAATGTATGATACGTTATTCCAACTTAATGAAAAAATTTGCCAATCCCATGGTTAGTTTCAAATTATAGTGTTAGTGAAGACGGATTAACGTATGAATTTGTCTTACATGAGAATGTCACTTTCCATGATGGAGAGCCTCTAACAGCAGATGATGTTAAATTTACAGTCGAGTATTTTAAGGAATATCCAAAGTCTCGATTTACTAATCCATTAGGAGTAATTGAAAGTCTAGAGGTACAAAGTGATACAGAGTTTACCATGACACTAAGTTCTGCCTCGGCAAACTTTATGATTCAGCCACTAGCTGATTTACCTGTCTTACCAGAACATATTTGGTCAGAAATAAACGATCCAGATGAGTCTGATAATAATATCGGAAGTGGACCATATAAGTTGAGTGAACACCGGTCTGGGGAATATTATCAATTAGAAGCAAATAAGGATTACTTCTTAGGTGAACCACCAATTGGCGAAATTGTTCTTCCGATTGTTGAAGATACTACAGCCTTATTTACTGCTTTAAGATCAGGTGAGTTGGATGCTGTATCTGCTAACGTTTCACCAGAATTGGTAGAACAATTCGAAAGTAGTCCAAATGTAGAAATCATACAAGGTGCAGGCTTTTCTACTACCTTATTACAACTGAATGCTGATAGATATCCAATGACAGAAACTGCTTTTAGAAATGCTATTTCCCTAGCGATTGATCGACAGTATTTAATAGATACTATATTACTAGGGTATGCACAAGAAGGTAGCCCTGGTTTTATCCACCCTTCCTCACCGTTTTATAATGATGAATTATCTATTGAACACAACTTAGATACTGCAAGACAAACTCTTACAGATGTTGGTTTTGAAGATACTAATGGAGATGGCTTTATAGAAGGCCAAAATGGTGAAGAAGTTACTTTAGAAATGCTAGTATATTCTAATAGTCCTACAAGGATACGAACAGCTGAAATTATTACAGAGTGGATGAACGAAATAGGAATAAATACCTCTGTACGAGCGATGGATATGACAACAGTTGATTCATTAGTATGGCCGGAGTTTGATGTCAGCCAAGGTAGAGATTTTGATTTATCAATATGGGGGTGGTCAAGTACCATGCAACTCTTCCCAGATCGAATGGCTGAACTATTCCATTCGGATCCTTCAATAGGATCCGTTAATATTGGGGGCTATAGTAATGAAGAATTTGATGAGTTAGCTGAAACATTAATAGAAACAGTAAGTCAAGATGAGAGAGAACAATTAATTAATGAAATACAAACTTTGGTTGCAAATGAAACACCGAATGTTCCTTTATATTACCAAAACATTATTAATGCTTACAACCCAAATGTGTTTGATGGGTACACTTTCCAGATAGGTAAGGGGATTATTAATAAACTGTCCTTTGTTACTTCTGAAAACACAAATTCTGAAGAAGAGGCTAAAACTGATGAAGAAGAACAAGGAAGGTGGACTCAGAAACCACTGGAGAAGATAATGAGGGAAATAATGTAGAAACATCGAGTGTTGAAAGTGAATCAACTGGTGGAGGTAGTAATTCAACCTTATGGATCTTGTTAATAGCAGTATTACTTATTGGTGGAGGATTACTTTTCTTAAAGAAAAAAGGAGCTAACTCTTAGAAAATTGGTGGTGCCGCAAGCTTTCTTGCGGTCCACTTTATTTTAATTATGAATTTTGTAAGTTGGAGGTGGCAGGTATGAGTAAATATATGGTTCAAAAAGTGTCACAATATGTCATTGTTATTTTTATTATTTTAACATTGAATTTTTATTGCCACGCCTAATGCCAGGTGATCCACTCATTTACTTAGCTGGTGAAGATGTAGGCTTTATGACAACTGAAGAAAAACAACAAGTTTTAGAAGATGCAGGTTTAAATGATCCTATGATCGTCCAATTTGGTCGTTATATACAAAGTATGTTCACAGGTGATTTCGGATACTCTTACCAACAAAAAAAGACCTATATTAGAGTTATTAGGGGAACGAATACCTTGGACTTTATTACTAGCAGGTACAAATTTAATAATTGCTACTATTTTAGGTGGTATGTTTGGTGCGATTTCAGCGTGGAAAAGGGGAACGCGTACCGATGTGAATATGTTAACCTTTTTATGTTTTAAGTGCTATGCCATCTTTTTGGATAGGGATGATATTAGTATCTATTTTTTCAGCCACTTTAGGGTGGTTTCCTGTATATGGAGCTGAGTCAGGTTGGGCAAATTATACTGGTTGGGACCGTATAATCGATATCCTAAAGCATTTAGCTTTGCCATTGACATCACTTGTTTTGATTTCAGTAACAAATGTTTTTATGACTATGCGTTATTCGATGTTAAACGTGTTAGGTGAAGATTATATTAAGATGGCAAAGGCTAAAGGGGTAAAAGGAAAAACAATAAAATACCGTCATGCCATGCGTAATGCGTTACTACCTGTTGCTACAGTTTTTATGCTGAGTCTTGGATTCATGCTTTCTGGTGCAACTGTTATTGAAACAGTCTTTGCTTATCCAGGAGTAGGACGCCTTATGTTTGAATCGGTTTTAGCTAGGGATTATCCATTAATTCAAGCAACATTTATGATTATTACGCTGAGTGTTATAGTAGCTAACCTCTTAGCTGACTTAATTTACCCATTCTTAGATCCGAAAGTGGGGAAAGGCAATGGATAAACAAAATGGAGACATTATCTAAAAGTATTTACAAATAATAATCTTGGAATGTTAGGTGTTGCGATATTACTTTTTATATATTTATAGCGTTGTGTGCACCATTAATTTCTCCCTATGATCCAGCAGCTAGAGTGGGTACGCCTTTTTTAGCACCTAGTAGTGATTTTTTATTAGGAACTAATGATGTTGGTCAGGATATATTGAGTGAATTAATATATGGTACAAGAATCTCAATTTTGATAGGTATAATTGCAGCATTTCTATCTGTTGCTATTGGTTGTTTAATAGGTATTATTGCTGGTTACTATGGAGGAAAAGTGGATGCTTTTTTAATGAGAGTAGTAGATTTAGTACTAGTTATTCCATTTTTACCATTAATGATTTATTAGCAGCTTTCATTGGACCAAGTTTTTGGAATATCATTTTTGTAATTAGTGTATTAACTTGGGCTGGGCCCGCTCGTGTTATACGTTCACAAGTGTTAACTGTAAAAACAAGAGGTTATGTTGAAGCTGCTAGATCAATTGGAACTAAAATTTCAACAATACTATCTAAACACATTCTGCCTGGAGTAGTACCTATAGCATTATCACAATTTGTACTTGCGGCTAGTCAAGCTATATTGATAGAAGCGTCATTAAGTTTTTTAGGGTTAGGAGACCCTTTCAATAAAGTTGGGGAACGGTTTTATATTATGCACAAGCACGTGGGGCGTTCTTAACTGATGCATGGTTATGGTGGATATTGCCACCAGGATTATTAATCACTTTACTTGTTATTGGTTTTGCCTTTACAGGTTATTCAATGGAAGAAATTTTAGATCCACGATTACGTAAAGGAGGGAAGGCATAATGGGTGATATTTTAACTGTAAAGAACTTAACAACACATTATACTACTCCAGACGGTCCTGCTGAAGCTGCTGGAGATGTTTCTTTCACTGTTAAGAAGGGTGAAATGCTAGGATTAATAGGAGAATCTGGCTGTGGGAAATCCACAATTGCCTCATCCATCCTTCGCTTAATTGAATACCCGGGTAAAATTGTTTCTGGAGAGGTTATATTAGATGGAATAGATTTAATTCGAGCAAAAGATAAAGAGTTGGAAAAGATTCGATGGAAAGATATTGCTGTTATACCACAAAGTGCAATGAATTCATTAAACCCTGTTTACACAGTTGGAGATCAGATTATTGAATCAATCTTATTACATGAGGATGTAACAAAGAAAGAAGCATTAGAGAGGACTAAGAATTTATTAGAATTGGTTGGAATTGATAAAGGTCGGTGGAAAAGTTATCCTCATGAGTTTAGTGGTGGTATGAAACAGCGTGTCGCTATTGCTATGGCCTTATCATGTAATCCAAAGTTAATCATATCAGATGAATCAACAACCGGTTTAGATGTTTTAACACAAGCCCAAGTCATTGCGTTAATGAAAGACTTACAAGAACGTCTAGATTTATCAATCATTATGATTTCTCATGATCTACCTTTAGTCACTTCTATTTGTGATCGAATTGCAATAATGTATGCTGGAAAAATTATAGAATGGGCCAGTACCAAAGAAATACTTGAAGATGCAAGACATCCATATTCACAAGGTTTATTAAATGCAACACCAGATTTATTAAATCCAGATAAGGAAGTTACATCAATACCTGGAAGTGTTCCCAATTTGGTTCACCCTCCATCAGGCTGTCGATTTAGAGATCGGTGTCAGTTTGTAATGGAAAGTTGTGCAGAAAAATACCACCATTATTGGAAATAAAAGAAGGTCATCACGTAGCTTGTATTTTGGAAGAAGGTGACGACAATGAATGATAAAAACTTAATTGAAGTTAAATTATTAAACAAAACATTTACAAAGAAAGTAGGTAGGCATCTTTTCAATAGAAAAGTCATTCCAGTTCATGCGGTAAATAATGTATCTTTTGAAGTTAAAAAAGGAGAGACGCTAGGAATTATTGGAGAAAGTGGTTGTGGAAAAACAACTACGGCTCGAATGTTATTACGGCTACAAAAAGAAACCAGTGGAGAAATATATTTTAAAGGTACTGATTTATGCAAATTAAATGAAAAACAGACAGCAAAGTTTCGTTCAAATATGCAAATGATTTTCCAAGATCCTTATGATACCTTAAACCCTGGTATGAGAATTATTGATATTTTAATGGAGCCAATTAATGCTCATTTAAAAGGGCTTTCGCATAAAGAAAAAAAGCTATGGTTAAAGAATCGATTGAAGCCATTGATTTAAAGCCAGCTGAACGATTTATATATCGATACCCACATGAGTTAAGTGGTGGTCAACGGCAGAGGATTGCTATTGCTAGATCAATAATATTGGAGCCTGACTTTATAGCAGCAGATGAACCAACTTCAATGTTGGATGTGTCTGTTCGCGCCGGTATTCTTAATTTATTATTAAAACTAAAAGAAAAATGGGTTTAACTATGATGTTCATTACACATGATTTAACAACTGCAAGCTATATGTGCGATAGAATTGCAGTTATGTATCAAGGTGAAATTGTAGAAATTGGAACAACTCAAGAAGTTATAAATTATCCAAGTCACCCGTATACACGGGCTCTCGTTTCCGTCGTAACAGATTTGAATCATTTTATTGATAATAGAGAGCGCATTATTTTGGATGGTGAAGTGGATGCAACGATGGAGAAAAAAGGATGTATATTTGTTAACCGTTGTCCATTCAAAGAAGAACATTGTGAACATCACTCGCCAGATTTCATTCAAAAAGAAGAAAATCATTTTGTTGCATGTAGTTGTTTAGATAAGGTTCCAGCTGGCTTACCAAAAGAACAAATTTTCGATAAAAAACCTGTCTCTTAGTAGGAGGTATATAATGTTCAATGAACAGAGGAAGCTGACAGGTAAGAAGTGGATTTTATTTTTAGCTGTACCAGCTGTAATCGAAAATTTCTTTCAAACAGTAATAGGTTTTGTTGACACTTTTTTATTGCAAAAATTGGAATTATTGAGGTTTCTGCTGTCGGTATTAGCAATGCTATTTTACAAGTTTATTTTGCCGTTTTTATGGCAATAGGAATAGCAGCCAACATATATATTGCAAGGTTTACAGGCTCAAATAATGAACGACTTTTAAAAATTACGACGTGGCAATCAATTTATTTAGCTTTAATATCGGGAGTTATTTTAGGATTTGTAACATTATTATTTGCAGAACCAATCCTGCGTCTAATGGGTGCTAATGAAAAAGTTATTCAAGCGGGTACAATTTATTTTCAAATCATCGCTGTTCCATCTGTTGTATTAGCACTATCGTTTGTACTAGCAAGTATTATCCGAGGTACTGGTGATACGAAAACTCCTATGAAAGTAAGTATATGGATAAATATAATTCATATTTTTTTAGATTATATTTTCATATTTGGATTCTGGATCATACCCGGATTAGGTATTGCTGGTGCAGCAATTGCAACCGTAATTGTTCGTTTCATTGGGATTGTTTGGTTATTTCGATTTATATTAAAGAACATATTAACTGAAAGCGTTAAAAAGAAATTGAGTTTTGGTTCATTTGATTGGTCTTTCATGAAGAAACTACTTAGTGTAGGTACACCGGCAGCAGGTGAAAGACTAGTTATGCGAGTCGGTCAGGTACTTTACTTTGGATTGATTGTATCACTTGGTACTGCAACATTTGCAGCCCATCAAATTGCAGGAAGTATAGAGATTTTTTCTTATATGATAGGTTATGGGTTTGCGACAGCAGCAACAACAATTGTTGGGCAGTTGATGGGGGCAGAAGAGTATAAGCAAGCAAAAAAATATGCCCATGATTGTGTTTGGATTGCCGTAGGGTTTATGAGTATTGTTGGTATAGGTCTATATTTCAGTTCAGAATTTCTAGCAACTCTATTTACAGAGGATTTCAGTGTGATTAATCAAATTGTTATTGCATTAAAAAATTGATGCTTTTATACAACCTATTTTAGCTATTGTACTAGTATTAACAGGTGCCTATCAAGGTGGAGCTAACACCAAGATACCTATGTATATAACAACAGTAGGAATATGGTTAATTCGTACATTAGGGGTATATATACTAGGAGTAGTGTTAGGCTTGGGAATTGCTGGTGTATGGATAGCAATTTTAATTGATAACTTATTCAGAGCAGTCTGGTTAATGTATCTCTTTTATAATGATCGTTGGGTAAAATTAGAAAAATTAAAACAAGTAAGTTGAATACCGTATTGGGGTATGTTAATTTTAAATTAGAGTCAATAAAAGAGGGGTGATAACAAATGAAACAATTATCATTAAATGTAGAGGGAATGTCCTGTGGTCACTGTGTTTCTTCCGTCAAGGGAGGAGTAGGATCACTTGATGGAGTTTCTAATGTAGAAGTTGATTTAGCTAATGGAAAAGTTGATGTTATTTTTGATGATTCTAAAACATCTGAAGACCAAATTAAACAAGCCATTGATGAAGAAGGATACGACGTGGTTGCATAATTATATTCTCCCCATATGTAAACAAATACATATGGGGAATTTTACATAATATAAATAACTCTTATAAACCTTGATTACTTAAGTAAATTTATTTTGTGAAAATTGATTTACCCCTTATATAATTCTGTTAAAAAAATACGTAAGGGGGGGTATAGTATATAGTGAGAGGGTGGATGACCATGAATGAAGAAAAAGATATGAAAATTGTGAACCAGGAAGAACCTGTTGTTCCACGAACAAATTCTGAGAAAGAGGCTGTTACTAACAGGCTAAAAACGTATAGAAGGTCAGGTTAGAGGACTGCAAAAAATGGTAGATGAAGGTCGATATTGTGTTGATGTGCTGGTCCAAATCTCTGCTGTTAAAGCAGCACTAGATAAAGTTGGCTATCAAATGTTAGAGCGACATGCAAAGATGTGTGTGACAAATGCAGTTAAACAAGGTAATGGTGAAGAGTATATGGAAGAGTTAATGAAAGTGATTAACCAATACTCAAAATAATAGGAGTGAAAAACATGGGGATTGAAGAAAAAGAAAGAAAACAAACCCAGTTGGACATAACAGGAATGACTTGTTCAGCATGTTCAACAAGAATAGAAAAAGTTTTAAATAAAATGGATGGTGTTGATGCGAATGTCAATCTGTCTATGGAGAAAGCTTCCGTGACGTATGATGAAGAGCAAACGACTGTTAATAATATAGTAGAACGGATTCAAAAGTTAGGATATGGAGTACAAGAAGAGAAGGTTGAATTGGATATCAGAGGGATGACTTGTGCGGCATGCTCAACCCGTATAGAAAAAGGTCTTTCACGTATGGAAGGAATTTCTCAAGCGAATATTAACTTAGTTTCAGAATCAGGTACAATAGAATATACACCTGGTGTCGTAACTATTGACGATTTATTAGCAAAAGTTAAGAAATTAGGGTATGAAGCATTTGTAAAACAAGAAGATAATGATGAAAATCAATCACATAAAGAAAAAGAAATTCGCAATAAGAGGAATAAATTTGTTCTTTCAGCAATTTTGTCCTTTCCATTATTGTTAACTATGCTAGGGCATATGCCTTTTGATATCGGCCTATCAGCACCAGCATTTATAGAATATCCTTGGACTCAATTCGCCCTTGCGGCTGTTGTTCAATTTTATATCGGTTGGCCGTTTTATACAGGTGCGTATCGTGCGTTGGTCAATAAAAGTGCTAACATGGATGTACTTGTCGCACTTGGTACGTCAGCTGCCTTTTTTATAGCGTTGTTCAAACATTATTATGGCAATCTGAAGCAATTATGCACGCCAAGCTATATTTTGAAACGAGTGCAGTCTTGATCACATTAATTATTCTAGGTAAATATTTTGAAGCATTAGCCAAAGGACGAACAACTGCAGCTATTTCTAATTTATTAAAACTTCAAGCAAATGAAGCAACGATCTTGCGCGATGGTAAAGAAGAGCGTGTACCAATGAGCAAGTGCAAGTCGGGGATTACATTATTGTTAAACCAGGTGAGAAGATTCCTGTTGATGGAGAGGTTACTAAAGGTACGACGTCTATCGATGAATCCATGATTACAGGAGAATCGATACCTGTAGATAAAAATGAAAAAGATCCAGTCATAGGTTCTACAATTAATAAAAATGGAACAATCACGATGACTGCTAAAAAGGTCGGAAAAGACACCGCATTAGCAGGTATTATTAAAATTGTTGAAGACGCACAAGGGTCGAAAGCACCTATTCAACGAATGGCCGACAAAATCTCAGGTATTTTCGTACCTATAGTTGTAGTCATTGCTATCGTAACATTTGCAGTATGGTTCTTCACCGTAGACCCGGGAGTATGGTCATCAGCGCTTGAAGCATCAATTGCAGTATTAGTCATAGCATGCCCATGCGCTTTAGGTCTTGCTACACCAACGTCAATCATGGTTGGTTCAGGTCGAGGAGCAGAGCAAGGTATCCTATTTAAAGGTGGAGAGTATTTAGAAGGCACTCAAGCAATTGAAGCAGTTTTACTCGATAAAACAGGAACCATTACTGAAGGTAAACCACGTGTGACAGATGTTTTGACTTTATCAGGCAAAGAGGAAGACTTTTCATTAGTTGCATCAGCTGAAAAACGTTCAGAACACCCTTTGGCTGAAGCGGTTATCGCTTATGCAACTGAAAGAGAAATTACAGTAATAGATCCTGCTTCGTTTGAAGCAGTCTCTGGACACGGTGTTTTTGCAAAAGTTGATGGCTATGATGTTTACGTTGGTACTCGTAAGCTTATGAATGAAAGAGGAATTAACATAAGTGATGCTGAAGACCAGATGAAGAACTTTGAGCAAGAAGGAAAAACAGCTGTTCTTGCTGCCATTGACGGAGAAGTTCGTTTTTTAATTGCAATTGCAGATACTGTCAAACAAACCTCAAAACAGGCTATAAAAGATCTGCAAGGCATTGGAATAGAAGTCTATATGATGACTGGTGACAATACGTTAACAGCAAAGGCTGTAGCTAAAGAATTAGACATTCCTAATAATCACGTTTTGCCGAAGTTTTACCAGAGCATAAAGCAGGTAAAGTAAAGGAGCTACAAAATATCGGTAAAAAAGTAGCGATGGTCGGTGACGGAATTAACGATGCACCTGCATTAGCAACAGCTGATATTGGAATGGCTATTGGGACTGGAACAGATGTTGCGATTGAAGCAGCAGATGTAACTTTAGTAGGCGGTGATTTATCTAATATTTCTCATGCCATTAGATTGAGTAAGAAAACGATGCGTAATATAAGACAAAATTTATTTTGGGCTCTTTTCTATAACAGTTGTGGGATTCCGATTGCAGCTGTAGGTCTTCTGGCACCATGGGTCGCAGGTGCAGCGATGGCATTTAGCTCTGTATCGGTTGTAACTAACTCACTTAGATTGAAAAAGCTAAAAGTTTTAATAATTTTTAGAATTTTTTATGAAGCTTGTTGACAAAAGCCTTCTGAAAACAGTCAACAGGTTTTCTTTTTTTTTCTATACTTATTTTTTTAAAAAGGATGCATTGCAGTTTTAAATAACTTCTAGATATGATGTAGCCCCGTGACGTCCATGAAGGGACTACAATTCTATTTAATAAATTTTAATAGACGGGTACATTATTTTATCCCTCATAATAGCCTTCTAATTTTTTCGCTATATAATTTACTACATACTTAATGAAAAGGCCATAATAGATATAAAAATTATATTTGGATTAATAAATGGCTTTCAAGAACAGATTGAAAGTGAATTGGATGATCTAAATATGATAAGTCAAAGTCATGTATCATTAGTAATGGATGAATTAGACCCTTATTACAAACAAGAGAAACCATTAGAAGAGATGCCTGACTTTACAGAATTCAGATTATCAATGGAGAGAAAAGGTATTAACTACATGATGTTAGTCAATATTCTAAAATACCTTAAATCAAAAGGAGCTTATGAATTAGAGATTGATAAGTTAGGCAATTTTAAAATTAATGAATTTGATATTTAAAGCACTCATTTTATTGAGTGCTTTTTTTAAACTCTCACACTTTTTTAGAACTACCCACCTACCTAACATAAACATCTTTTTTAGATACTAGATTCAATCAAGTGATTAACCTGCTATTTGTCCGCATTAATTAAATAATATTTCACCCTGACATACGGAAGAGGGGAGGAGAAAAAAGACTGAAGCCTACCACTCATTTAATTTAACTCATGTATATGAGTTTTACGATCTATTCCCATAACTTAGGACAAGAAAAAAGATAGATCATATCTATTGTCCATCTATTACAACGCTTATAACACCCTCCTATATGGATTACTATATCGTTTTGAATAGCACATGTAACATTAAATCTCATGTTCACTTGAATGTACTATGTAATATGAAACGATCTATGCAACGCTATGCTACATTCCTATATGCATGACTACATATATTGGGATATTAACCTTCAGAACACTTGTAATAAGTTTTTACAGAGATATTCCTGTATGCCTTTTATTAATGGAATACCATATTAAAAATTAAAATCTAGTTTTACGTTAATTTTCATGTTAAAAATAACATCGCACTTGAAAGATGACGATACATCGTAATGCAGATTCCATAACATCATTTAGGGAGGGTTTTTAATGACCATCAAAGAATTACACGAAGTATATTTTGAAACGAAAATAGATGCAGAAGTTTTAGACGTTGTTTTAAATTTAGCTGATGATGTGAACTACACGAAAGAAGATGGGGCAAAGAACTTTTGAACATTTTGAACCATCATAATTTATTAAATGAGAGGATATTAGATAATGACAACATTTACAAATGAAATTAAAAAAGGTGTCGCTATTGTAGATCGTGGAGGAGAAGATGAGCACATCGTAGCCAATGAAAAAACAATGAAAATGAGCGAGAAAGATGTAGTATTCATCATGTTAAGAGGGGAGAGCTTCAGGGAATCAAAATAAATGGAGCTCCAATATTATCCGCATTAATTAGAGGATAGCTTATACGCTATCCTTATTATTTTTGAGATTAATCTATGCAGTTAATAATCGTGTTTTACCCTTCTTATCCTGAGTTATTTTAACTTTTCTATATCATCCACTAACCCCTTATCCTTATATAGAGGAAAAAAGTTACTATTTGTCGAAAAAATGATTAGGGGGGGGTATTATGAGCGAATTTGGTAATATACAATCAACTGATGAAGAGATTAAAAATTCTAGACAATTTTACCATCTAGATAGAATTGGAAGTTTAGAAATTGGTAAAGAAATATCACTAAATCCTATATATGTTAATTCGAATTCTAAAGAGATCTCAAATCACATTAAAGAATTATTTAAAGAGGGTATTAGTAAACATGGACTACAATATATTAATGCTCTTCAAGGTAATAATGCACAGACTGAATGGTTCTTTGAATATGTACGCAGAAGTAATTTTCAAGACAAGCCATCCAGGTTTCAGTCGTTTTTTGGATTTTCAACACTTGATGATATAGAAAGGATGAAATCTAAGCTTAATATTAGTGGAGGAACAATATACCTTGTGCAAAGTAGCCAATACTTTAGAGCAGATATGAACTTGTTAGGTATTCAGCAATCATATTTAATGTTTTCCCTACTTGCTAATATTTACTGGTCAGGTGAAACATATAAAGAATTAAATTCAAAATTTGGTTTTAAACCGTTATGGGAATATCTGTTAACAGGGGAAATAAAAATAATTGATAAGATTCATAACTGATGAAATGGAAACATAGAGTATTATAATTGGTTCTTTTTTAAATGGTCATCAATTGCATACTTATTTTAATCATTATTATATAGTATATAAAATGAAAAGACCCCTCAGGCCTTGCGACGAAAGGGGTCTTTGGGGTTGGCACCCTATGACTCCGAGTGGGCTCGAACCACCGACCTCCACCCTGTCAATTAAGAGGTATTGTTCAACCTCTTTTCACCCGATGTAATTTATAGTGACCAAAAACCTCTTTAAATCAGCGTTCTTAAGTGTTTGTAAATGTACTATTTCCCTCTTAATCACTTTTAGTTTTTCTGCTTGTTCCCTTTTTGCCGACAAAATGCCGACAACTTATTCTAATGTTGAGCAACTTACTTTATTTGTTTCACAGAAATAAAGATTTAGAGAGTTAGTTTATATTATTTCATTATATTAACGTATTTTGATAGATTAACACCTTTTCTCACTTCTGTCTTGTAAGATTCACTAATTCCTGAAATGCTAACAATTTCAGCGATATTATAATCATTTCGTAAGATTTCGGTTCCATATTTAATTCCAAATAGATGAATAAATGTCACTTGTTCTTTTGGAGGAGCAGAGTTATACATATCTTTTAATAATTTTCCAAGCTCAGCTTTTCTCAATGAATTTCACCTCATTCTTTAATTGTAACTTTAATAATATATTTTTTTAATATTCATAGAAGTATTAGAAAAGTAATGATTATTCTAAGAGGGAGTTATGACATTTAAGTGGGAGTAAATAATTTCGATGAATCATACCACTAGTAATTGTCAAACGGATGAATCTCCTATATTAAAATGGGATGAATGTGATTTTATAGTTATGATACTATTGGATTATTTATTATAAATATAAAATGCACAAATGATTAAACTGCTATTATTATAACAAGAAATTTAAGTAACGGAACTCAAATTTGCACTTAACCTTTATGATTTTTCTTTTGTTTCCATAGATGGATTAATATGAGAATATGGTACTATAATGATAAGTGACTTTAGCAATGACCTAGCGAGGAGATGTTTTCATGTCATTAACGAGCAAACTTAATGCGAAGAATCAAAAAGATAAACACTTTAAAAACATTTTATTATCGGTTGCACCTTCTAAGCAGGATTTCTTTACACAGAGCGGTTTGGAACCGTTCTCAAGAAATTATAATTATTTTGTAGTAAATGAATTGAATAATACATATGACTCAGGTTTGGTGGGTACTGCATTCGATTACCTTGCTCGCTTTAGAATTAGTAAATTTATAAATAAAAATGATGCAGTTTATGACCTCGTTGCTCTAAAAGGATTTGACAAGTTGAAAAGATATAGAGAATTAGATGACGATGAATATTTAAAATAGTTAATCCTGTATTAGAGTATTTGAAAAGCGAATCAGTTTCTATAAATACCATTTATGACTCAGCGGTTCATTTAGCTAAGTTAGAACAATTCTCAAGAAGTAGAGTAAGAGAAGAAAAATCGATGTAAATTACATCATGTTTCAACCAGCAACTAAAATGTGTTGAATGAACTAGACGGTCTATTAAATGTTTTTGAGAAGAATTTCATCGTGCCTGAAATAATAAAAAAGAAGTAAAGTTGTATTTAACCCGAAATTTGGTGCTGCTTCATTGTTGGTGAATGGTGCAGATGCTGATGTATTTATTGACGATACCTTATATGATTTCAAAACAACCAAATATAATGAATTTAATCAATTAGATAACTTACAGTTATTGGGTTATTTTCTTGAATGAACTTGCAATAGAAACTATGTCCGATATCGATTATAACTATCAACATATGAACATAAAAAATTGCATATTATAAAGCTAGATTTGGAGAGATTGAATATATTAAAGTTGCTAATCTATTAAATGAGCAGACAATACAGAAGATAATGATGCAATTAGCAGATTATTTTAAAGGTAATTATGGAAGCCTCCATTCATCAATTTGGGCAGATAATGAACATACAAAGGAATTGATTGAAAAAATAAGAACAGGAGAATTATATAATAGAGATTAAGTGAGTTAAAGAAAGGATTGTCTAATATGTCTTCAATAGAGTTAATGTTCGAAAATATCTATCACAAAAACAAAAGAATACTTTGAAGAGGTCCTCGACTCATATACAACTGGTAATTATCGTTCAGCAGTTGTAATGTTATATTCTGTTGTTGTATGTGATTTAGTTTATAAACTTAAAGAACTTTATGAGAAGTACGAAGACGATACTGCTGAAGAAATACTTGAAATCATTAGGGAGGAACAACGAAAGTCTTCAACTTCCCCTGATTGGGAACAAAAGTTGATTAACTTAGTATTTGAGAAAACAAATTTATTAGATAATGTAGTTAATGAAAATATCAGACATCTGAAACAACATCGTCATTTATCTGCTCACCCTGTACTTAATGAACTTGATATTTTATTTATGCCAACTAAGGAAAATGCAAGGAGTCACATTCGTAATATGCTTGAAGGTTTGTTAGTTAAATCACCAATCTTTTCAAAAGATGTATTTGACTTCTTTATGGAAGATATTGCGGAAAATCAAGAATATTTTCCCAAAAAAGAAGATGATAATCTTGAAAAATATCTTGATACAAAATATTTTAAATACTTTAATAAAAATTTAGAGGAGAAAGTATTCAAAGCATTATGGAAGTTTGTATTTAGAAAAGAAGATGATGATGGAGAACAATTTAAGAACAATAGAGTTATCAATTACAGAGTTTTGACAATTATGTTTAAGCGGAATAGAGTGAATTTATTTCAGATAATTAAAGAAAATACTTCTTACTTCAGCCAAATTTCAAGAAATAATATCAATATAGAAAAATGATAGATTTTCTTGCAACATATGATGGAGTTTTTAATTTGCTGGAAGACCATTCAAAGCAACTTATAAAGGAAAAGTAAAAACTAAATACTCATTCCAAATTAAGAGTCATTTTTATATGATAATCCAGTAGAACATTTTAAAGAATTATCAATTGCACTACACAAAGAACGATATGATTACTCGCCATATAGGTTGGAATATTTAATAACTCCTCCTCAAATAAAGTTTTTAGAAGAACTTTCTAATAGTCACAACTGTTCCGAGGAATTTTTTGACTTTATTATAGAACATCATTGTTATAGTGGTTCATTTGATGAAGCAGATATTACATTTATGAGATGTATAGAACCTTATTTGGACAAATTTTCAAGAGGAAATATTATTGAACTATTAAGTGGAATAAATTATAATAACCAACTTTTTAATAGAAGTGCTGCAGAAAGTGACAATACTAAAATTAAGAGGTACGCAGATAAAAAATTAGGTAAAAAATTCAATTACAGTAAATATGAAAATTTGAAATTTAGCGATATAAATTCTAATAAATAACAACTTAACAATAAATAAAAAGGTGTTTTATAAAATGGAGAATAATAAAGTAGATAGAACAACTAGGTTAATTGTAACATTAACAATGTTTGGTGGAACCTGGTTTTTACTAAAAAAATGTTTTTAAATCATGGGTTAATATTTTTTCTTCAAGTGCATATACCCAATCTTTTATTAGTATAGAGAATATAATATCTGTGATATCATTTACAGTAATATTAACAATAATAATAAAGGTAATCCTTTACATTTATGCAGAGCTTAAAACTTTTCAAATGTTTGAAAGTGAGGAAGAAAAACAAACAATTTATAAGAGCGCAGATATTAAATTTAATGATATCTTTAAAACTATTAAAAAGTGTGCTTATGCAATACTTGGAGTAGCACTACTGTTTGGTATTTTTGAATTGTTTAATGACCCCAATTTATTAGGGTATTTTATACTTGGCGCTTTATTAGCCTTAATATTTTTTATTATTTTATTCTTTGTCAAAAAAGAGAAATTAAAAAAAAAAGTTGTATCAAAAGCTGAAAAAATTGAAGAAACTATAGCACCCTATGGTTCTCTAATATATATAAGTTTTCTGGCACTATTTGTAGGTATCTGTATAACATTAGTTTCATTCAATCAAAATCAGTTTTGTTGAGGTTAATTTTAAAGATAACAATGAAAATATAGCTTTGGAATTAATTGTGCAAAACATGGAGAATATAGAAGCTACAATTAATATTGTTAATGATAAAGAAAATATATCGCCAAATGTTATTAGATAGATAATAATGACTTTAATAGAAATGTAATTGAGGTATATGATGATACAAAAACAGATAATTATAAGTTCTACATAAAAAAATCTAGAAATCAATACACCCATTCATTGGATTTATCAGAATATATTATAGACGGTCGAAATGTTGTAGAAATTAAAATTATTAGTAATCAGATGTCGAGAAATAAGGTTGTTAAAATAGAGAATGAAATTGAAAAAACGAGTCAGAAATTACATTTTCAGAGGATAGTTTTATTGTTAATCCTTAAAAACATTGAATGTCACTACAAAAAAACTTTTAATATTTGACTAGCTACATCAAGCTACAACGATAATATTATGAAAGTGCCCAAATAGGGATTTGATTATAATTTTTTTAAAAACCCTTGAATAATAGGAAAGTTATTATTCAGGGGTCTAATATAAACAATATAAAGGTATTTTAGAGAATATTAAAAAACACCTAATTATTTGTCAGACCTTTATGATATATCACTTAAAGTAATTAATTGAACATTATTCTGATGTAATTCATTTTTAGGGAGCAGAACTGGTTGTAATCCAAATCAATAAAGTGACTGCTATGCACGACAATTACTTCTATTTCACCTAACTTAGCTATTTTGATGAGTTGAGAGAAGTTTTTACGTTCAGTATATTCGTCATTCATATATCTTCGAAATATGCGGAATACCCTAGTAGAATCCCGTATTCGTGACAAAATTCCATTAGGCTTAGTAGTTGATTAGTTTTCATTTTATCATTGTAATACCTTACATAGAATGCACAACGTTTGTATTGAAGTTCATTGAATTCCATTTTTATCACCTCATCATTTTGATTGAATGGACCTATTCTAGCTGGTAGCATTATATTTGTAAAATCAAATAATATATTTAATAGGTAGAATAAAAAACAAATTATATTAGCTAAAATGACAGATGAAATCACAAACAAGAGGTGTAACAAATGGAAAAAAACTTATTGTAGAAGTTTGGGGAGATTTTACCGAATATTCAACTGAGGTATTTTATACTCGCCAAGAGGCAGAAGAATACTTTAAAAAAATCAGAGCATCATTGAATTCTACTCGTTTTATTAAAGGAAGTACTACAATAACTGATAATGAAGATGAGAACAATTGTGTGATATTAACTGATGCGCTCAAAGATTTAGGTGAATAAACTTCTACATTAAATTGAAAATACAAGGAATAGGTATATGCATTAGATGGTATATATTATTTATAATGGATTTATTGTATATAACAAATTTATTGTATATAACAAATCTATTATAGGAGATATATCTTATATGTAAAATTTATATGTTAAATAGGATTAATAGTTTTTGAATGTTGTAACGTACTTAAGTGCTGGTACTAAAATATATAATATTGAACTGATTATAAAGAATACACGTAAAGCTTTATAAATGATAAGTATTAATATAATATTGTAAAAAAATGAGCATCTTTCAAATAAAAGTGGTGTTTGATATAAAAATTGTTATAAATAAAAAATCGTTTAAAACGTTAAAGTTTAAACGATTTTCGCTTATTAGTGACTACTCTATATGTTCTTGTAAATTAAAGCGATTCTCTTTAATCCATTTTTTAATTAATCGGTCATTTAATAATCCTTTTTCTTTAGCAAATTGATGAGATTGCTTAATTAGATTTACAGCGAGGAAATAATATATCGATATTAAGGATAAAATTAAACATATACATAATATTTGCAACTTTAGTAGCAACATAATATCTATTTCGTTAAACATTATTATTACTCTCCCTTCAAAAGAGTTACTATAGATTATAAGTTATTTCCAGCTGGATGCCAATAATGCTAACATTTATATTCATTAGTCTGTATATCGTTTATATATATATTTAGATGATTGTAAATCTTTTAGGTTTTAAAATAATGACAAACGGTGAGTTAGGAAGAGAAGTGCAACGGCTAGTATATCCCCCCCTCCGCACATAAAAATAGACTTTATGTACGAAAGGGAGATAGTTCTATACTTTATAATGACCGACGGAGCCGTCAGTGTGTCGAATGTATCCGTATAGCAGCGTTATAAACGCATACTAGCATATTGTGCCCTGGTCCAGCTTTACCACACATAGTAGGAAAGAAAATCCCTCTAACTGCTAGTACTATCCCTGCCTAATGGCACTGGGACGGTTTGACCTCCAAATTTGGAGCTTCAGGGAAGTCGCCAACTCTATGACCTATATGGTGTATCTAAATTGTTGCTCACCATATAAGCAGATGCACCTCTAACGTGCGACATCTCCGTTATGGCGAGTAACGGGAAGAGGCTTACTACCAACCTCTTATTTTTGTACGGTAGTTTTATATAAAAAAGCCCTTCCCTGATGTTAAAATGGAAAGGACTCATCGATACGTAAAATTTGTATTTTATTATTTATATGGTATAGTTACGTATCTAAATATGAAATTTTAGTCCTTTTAACTACCTCCGTACAGCCATACGTTGAGGTAGTTTTTTATATGTATTTAATAATGTAATTGAATTATATATTAGGATTATATAAAGTCAAATTTTGAAACAACGACTTTATTTAATCGACAAATATATCTTTATTTATCGATAAACTGAGGTTAGTTAAATTTATATATTTCCATATACCAATTCCAATTGCATCTGCAGTATTGTTATCGATGTCAGTAACTATCATTTCATTACAAATAAATTTGTACCATGTACTTTTTTTAGCATTTTCTAATCCATAAAATTTACAAACAAGATGTCTCCACGAATTAACCTGAACTAAACTTGTGCAAATCTGTAAATTAAAAAAGTAATACAATAAGTAAAACTGCATTTGTGCCAACTTTTTATAAACTTTTATCCCACTTCTTGCTTGGTAATGAATGTCTTCTATAACAACATCGGTTATTTTATATTTAGAGAGTAGTTTATCAAGTTGCACTTTAACTGTTATTATGCGGTCAAAATAGTTTAAATTATTGTCTAATTTAAACCGACCGTATTCTAATTGTATATAAGTTTTATTTTTAATTTGAAATATTGAATATCCTGTTGTTGTTAAAGCTGGGTCAATCGCTAAAATAATTGTTTTAATCACCACTCACTTTAAAAATATTTAAGTCATTATATATTGATAAAGATAAATGTCAAATTAAGATATAAGAATGAGCCTAATTTCGATATAAAAAGGTTTCATTATATAATTTTGCATCTTATTTAAAAAGAGGTGCATTATTTTGAAATCTAAGAGTGAGTTTGATGTAAAAAGAGGAATGATATTATTAGCAAATTTAAAAGGTTTATTAACATCCAAATATGGTACTTTAAAGCCAGTACTAGTTATACAAAACGACAAGGGAAATAAACATAGTCCTTGCACAATTGTCGTAGTATCTAATGGGGAAAAGATAAGAGAGGATTTTGTGTGGGATTTTGATTTAGTATTTACGATAGACAAAAAGAGATTACAATCATTTATTGGATATATTCTTTCTGATGAGTTATGGAAAATACAGGATACTTTAAATCAAAGCTTGATAAGTGTAAAACAGTCGTAATAACATGGCTGTTTTTTTGTTTGTTTATTTGTACTGTTACTAACTTAGCGAATGTATAGGGTAA
The DNA here is from genome assembly GCF_001311865.1 of Piscibacillus salipiscarius JCM 13188. Lineage (GTDB taxonomy): Bacteria > Bacillota > Bacilli > Bacillales > Alkalibacillaceae > Piscibacillus > Piscibacillus salipiscarius. Next base: position 26,124 of record NZ_BBCD01000014.1, on the reverse strand, counting down.
CATTAGTACAAAAGAGTAGGAGACCATAAAGCAGGACAGACAGAGGAGTAGTAAGGAAAGGAGACAGAAAATGTCTCCTTTTTTTAAATTGAATGTATAATATTGTATACTTGTAGTTAATATTCCTTAATTAGGAAGGAGAAAGAAAAACTCGCATAATAGGAGGATTATAAGTGTTAGAAAATTTCAAAGGGTTTATTGGCTACTCTGATGAAGAGTTTAAAAATTTGTGGGAAAATGCCTTAGTTGTAGTAGATACCAATATCCTAATTTATTTCTATAAGTTTTCATCTAAACAATCTGAGACCTTGTTTAATATACTAATGAGATTAAAAATTGAAGAGAGGTTGTGGATTCCTCATCAGGTAGCATTAGAATACTTTCACAATTATGAAAGCAATATGTCCAAGCAAACAGAAGGATATAACTCTTTAAAGGAAAAACTCCTTAAACTAAACAAGGATGCTGAGAAAGCATTTTCGACAATTGAAAGCTCACATCCTTACATAGAAATATCCAAATTCAAGTATTTTATAGATGAGTTGAAAAAATCAATTGATGAGGTACAAGAAAAGATAACTGAGGAAATTAATGAGTTACCAAAAGCTGAATATACAGAGAAAAAGGTTTTGGAGTTGATGGATGGAATTGTGGGACATCCATATACCCAAGATAAGATAAATTCCATAGAAAATGAAGGTGGAGAAAGATACCATAATGAGGTTCCACCAGGATGGGAAGATGCGAAAGACAATAACAAAGAAAATATAAGAACTTATGGTACATTGAAATATACTCAAAAATATGGTGACTTAATTTTATGGAATCAAATGATTGACAAAGCTAAAGGTGACCAACATTCAACTCCAATAATTTTTATTACTGAAGATAAAAAAGAAGATTGGTGGGAAAAAGATAAAAGAGGTATCAAAAGACCTCAACCTAATTTGATTCATGAATTTTTAGAAAAAACATCACAAAAATTTTATATGTATAGAATAGATGAATTTGTTAAGTATGCAAGAGAATATTGGGGCGATGGTGTACCAGAGCAAGAAGTAGAGAACTTTAACAAAGAGCTGGAACATATAAGAAAATCAGATGATAAGGTAGAAGAAATGAAGAGAAAAAATGCTAAATTAATGGCATACAGAATAGGTGTAGTGTCTTCTCTTAGTAAGCAGTTCAAAGATGTACAGATAAATAAGTTAATGGAATATTTAGTTGAGGAGGAGAAAGCTCACTTTAAAAATGAATTAAAAATTGCTTTTAGTGAGAATGATAAGGCTTTTTCTACTCATATTTATGATGATGCAATTTCATGGGCATTAAATATAGCATCTCCAAGAATAGTGAATAAAGCCATAGACTTAATCTCTACTCTTGGAACTTTAGATTATACTAAAGCAAATGAATATAGAGATAGAATGTATAGTGAGATGCCTGATGAAACAGTACCAAAAGGTATTATGCTCTTAGAGTTTGTTGAAAAGCTTAAAAATGAAATTTATGAATTAGAGGATGATGGTTTACCATTTTAGATGTTTTTAAGATGTGAGGGTGGAGCTTTATTGCTCTTTCCTTTTTATTGTAAGAATTAGGTGTGGCAAGTGAGGGGAGAGGTTCAAATAATGATGAACAAAGAAGATTTTGCTAGGTACTTAGAGACTCAGGCTAAATTAAAGCCTTATTCCATAGGTAGATATGCAGGAGCAATAGACACTATATCCTCTGAGCTAGAAGGTTATGGACTGGAGGATAAGAATCTATATAATCTGAATGACTCTACATTTATAGATGTAATTCTTTCTAATCCTGAATTTATAAAGAAAAACAATAAAGGAAATAGAATGTATAGTACAGCTTTCAAGCATTTCAAAAGATACATAGAACATAGTAATGCTAGGGGATTTCAAGCAGAACTATTAAAGGAAGAATTGGACTTTGAGCAATATTTACATAAGAAACCTGATAAGGACAATATAAGAAACATTGTAGACAAGCCTATTGAGAAGCCAACTCATAAATCAGTAAGCAATAGGAAAGTGTGGTATAGAGACCCTAGATATGCAAGTGAGGCTGTTGCTTATGCTAATTATCTATGCGAGGTCAATAACCAACATCAACACTTTATCTCTAAGTTTAATCAAAGAAATTATGTAGAGGCTCATCATTTAATCCCTATAGCATTTCAAGAGCATTTTGATTTTAGCCTAGATATACATGCTAATATAGTTTCTTTGTGTTTAATCTGCCATAAAAAACTACATTATGGGCTGCTTGAGGAAAAGAAAGAAGTCTTAAAAAGTTTATTCAGTAGCAGAAGTGACAGACTGAAAGCCAGTGGGATTAATATTAGCTTAGAAGAACTTTTCAGCTATTATAAAGATAATTACTGGAGGTGGATGTCTTGCCTCATTACTTAAAATTCTATTAATAATTTTATGTTGAGTACATAAAAGACACGCTGGTTTGTATGCGTGTCTTTTATATTTCACTTAGTTTTTCGAGATATTTCCTTTTATCTAACATTGACGGGCTAGCGTATCTCTGGGTGGTATTCACATTACTATGACCCATTAAGTTAGCCAAAATATTTATTGGAATAGTGGTATTTTGTAATAAGTTATTAGCAAAACTTGCTCTAAATCTAATAGGATATAGCTTAATGTTTGCCTTTTCCCCAATTCGATTGAGAATTAGTTGAATTCCACGTACGCTTAACTTTTCACTACGTTGTGAGATAAAACGTAATTACTTCTCCTGTGGTAAATTTTTGTGATTTTCCCCTTTCCTTTAGCCATTCATTTAATGATTCAACTACGTCTGAACTAATTGGAATATATCTACTTTTTTTCCCTTTGCTGTTTCGAATTAATATTGTCGGGTTTTCTTCCAATGACATATCACATATTAGGAGGTTTGATATTTCTGAAACTCTTGCCCCAGTTTTTAGCAAGATAAGTACAAGGGTGTATGCTAGTGTATTAGTTTCTCTTGCAACAGCTAAAACCCTAAGTTCTTCTGTCCTCGTGAGATATTGGTTTTCAAAGTGTTCTTCTACTTTTATTAACTTAATTTTAGAGGAAGGATTATTCTGTATTACTTTTGAATTAGTAGAAAGGAATAAAACGTTTTATTGAAGATAATTTCTGATTAACAGAGGTGGGAGCATAATTTTCATTTAAATACTCCCTATATTCTTTTATTTCTCTAAATGAAACTATTGCTAAATCAATTATTCCATAATTTACATTCAACCAACCTTCGAACTTACTCAGTGAATCTATATAGCTATTTATGGTTCTGGTACTTCTATCCTCGTTTTCTAAGAAGTTTTCAAATTCCTTCTGATATTGCATAAGAACCCTCTCCTTTAAAATATTATACGCTCAGTTTATTTTGTCATTATAACGATGAGTTATAATTAAAAGACATGGAATCTTATCATAATCCCCTGCTTTTTCCAAGAACTTATCGTATAATGGTAATTAAATGATAAGTATGTAGAAGAACAAGGAGGAGTAATGATGAGTATTCAAACAGTAGAAACAGGACTTGACTTAGGAACGAAATTTTTTAACCAATCAGTCAGCTTATTTTTTAGGGCTGCTAATGGCAAATGAACAAACTCAATCAAACAATAATGTATATTGGCAAGCACCTGTACGGCATAACCCAACACATTATAACTATCAAGATTTGGAAGAACATTATAATTACATAAAGGAAATAGCAAGGTTTTTAGGCAAAGATGACCTAACGCAATTAACTGATTTCTATATAGAACAAGGTTTTCCAATTGTTAAATTTAATGCAGGAAAAAAGGGAGTTGTTACTCTCTTTGAACAAACTAGTGAGAGTTATGATATTGAACACTAGTTAATGACATTACTGACCCATTACTAAGTTCAGATGTCAGTGTGAAAAGAGCGTTCTTAGTTGGAGTTTTTGATGGTAGAGGTTCTTACGATAAAACAGCTAAATTTATTGCACTAGATTATAATAATGATGCAATTAGAGACATAGTAGCAAATGTATTAAATGATTTAGGAATTGAGGCAAATATTAATTCTAAGGCAACTGCTAGAGTCAGAAGAGATAGTACTTCAGCTCCAAGAAAGAAACAAATAAGAATTAAACATATAGAATTCCTGTTAAATATTGGATTCATTTCTCCGACTCGTTTTAATAGTGCAACAAGTAATTTACCAAGTCATTATGACTTAATGAATTCAAGCGATATACTACCAAGTCTAAAATATATTTCTAGTAATCAAGATACATTATTTTAGTTAATGAGACGTAACAAAATTGGAGGATAAGTATGGGTAAAAATATCATTTACTACGGACCACCTGGAACTGGAAAAACATACATGATGCAACAACTAAAATCTAATTATACAGTTTTCAATATCAGTGATGAAGAAATAGTTAATGCTTATATTGATACATCTGAGGAATGGTTATTAATTACTTTAATTCTACTTCAGGGAAATAATTTAATGTCTAGCGATAAAATACAAGAAAAAGTTGATACATTGTCAATTCCTTCAACACATGAATTAAATAAAGGAGTCTCATCAATATTAAATAAACATTCAACAATTATTTCAAGTATGTTTACACCAGAAGAACCTCAAGTATTTACTCAGAAGGATGACAAATGGTTTGTAGCGTTAGACAATCTATTATCTTACGATTATCAGTTTTACAAGAATTATCTTTTGGAAGAAAGTGTAAAAGAAAGATATAAGTTTGTTACATTTCACCAATCATTTGTTTATGAGGATTTTGTAGAAGGAATAAGACCCGTGATTGACGATGAGGATATGGCTGAAAGTGGAGAAATTAAATATACTGTTCAACCAGGCGTTTTCAAACAATTATGTAATGAAGCATTAGCTGATTCACATAATCGCTATGCGATATTCATTGATGAAATAAACCGTGGTAATATCTCAGAGATATTTGGTGAATTAATTACTTTAATTGAAGAAGATAAACGTTTGGAAGAAGTTAATCAGCTCATGGTAAACCTTCCATATTCGAAAGAAAAAATTTGGCGTACCTGAAAATATTGACATAATCGGTACTATGAATTCAGCAGATAGAAGTATTGCTTTGATTGATGTTGCATTAAGAAGAAGGTTTGAATTCATTAATACAACTTTTAACCTTAACTTACTTTCAGACAAAATAAAAAGTTTTGAGTTGGAGCCAACCAATATTGACGGAATAGACTTAGTTAAGCTTTTAGAAGTGATTAATAAGAGAATTGAAGTGTTGTTGGATTCAAACTTTGTAGTTGGTCATGCATATTTTATGAATGTCAGGTCTTTCATAGATATAAGGGAAGTCATAGTCAGTCAAATAATACCTTTACTGGAAGAGTATTTTTACGATGATTTGCAAAAAATCCAACTGATATTGAACGATTTAGATGAAGATGGAGAAATAAAAGATGATGCTATTTATCGACATGAGGAATTGGAAGTAGCAGAATTATTTGATTTTCTGGGTGATTATGAGTTTGAGGATAAGAGAAGTTATTATACAAGTAATAGTATTAAAAAAAGTTCAATTATTAAAGTCTATTCTAATTAAAGAGGTATATTTATGAATTTAGAAGTAATTGAGCACCAAAAATTTTCATCTCCAATGTTAATAATGAGAGTAGATGCCAAATCTCTAGACAAGACGCAGAGTACCTAAAAAGAATTGAAATTAACCAAGGCAAACAAATATTTAAGTGGGGTAGTAATTATATAACTCCGCAGCATTGGGTTGGAATTATAAGTACACCTAATATCACAATTGAAATACTTCCTAAAATAGCTGATAGTGATAATAAAGCTATTGTTAAAGATAGCCTTATAAAAATGCTGAAAGTGGCAAATGATATTCCGTTAAGAAAAAATATTGATGCCAATGTTTCTTATGGAGGTCAAGGTTTTATTGATGTCTTGGCATCAATATTTTTGAAAGAATTGGAAAAACAAATTCAATCAGGTCTTGTTGGCTCATATAGTAAAGTAAAGAAAAACTTACCTACTGTTAAGGGTAGTATTGATTTCTCAAATCATATTAAAAAGAATACTGTTTTGAAAAACAAGTTTTATTGTAGATATTCGAAATTCACTAACAATAACATCATTAATCAAACAATCAAATATACATTGCATTTTTTTAAAAAGGTTAGTAAGTCAACAAAAAATATTTCGTTAATAAGTAAGCTTTACCCTCATTTTGATGGTGTTGAACTCAAAACTATTAATATATCAGATATTGATACAATAAACTGGGACAGACAATCAATTCGCTATAAAATTATTTTAGATTACTGTAAATTATTTATTTTGGGAGAATCTATTCAAATGTCGGCTGGTAAAGTTAAAGTCGATTTAATGCTATTTGATATGAATAAATTATTCGAAAGGTTTATATTTAAGATGTATAAGAGAATTTACAAAAAGGTTTCATATCAATACGGAAGTCAATATCTACTAACAAAAACTGAAACAGGTCATAAAAAAATAAATTTAAGACCTGACATAATATTAAACATCTCATCAGCTAGGTTAATTATAGACACTAAGTGGAAGCAAGTGCATAGATTTGCTGATGAGTCAGATATATACCAGATGAACTCATACTTAAATTCTTTTCCTAATATTACAAACGCAATTTTGTTATATCCGAAAACCTATAACAATGATAAATGGTTGGGGAATATAAGTTTAATAATCAACAAAGTACTCTACGATTGAAAATAGAAACGGTTGATTTAACAGAGCTTGGAAATAGACAAGCTTTTTTAAATTCATTAAAATATATTGTTGAAAAATAATAAGCAGGTGATTTAGTGACTAGTAAAATTAAAATACAATTATACAATAATGACTGCTTATCTGTTCTTAAAGAATTGAAGGATGAGAGTATCGACCTTATTTTAACCGACCCACCCTATAATTTAGGTAAATTTATGAAAGATAGACAAACAAATTTAAAAAAATGCGTGAAAATTTTTTGGAGAAGCTGGGTGGGACGATTTAGAATATTTAGAATGGAAGAACCATATGGATTCTTTTTTGAAGAAGCCAATTAGGGTTTTGAAAAAAAAGAGGTTCAATGATAATTTTTATGTCTCTAATGAAAATAGAAAACAATAGTTGAATTGGCTTCAAAGCATAAGTTTTATTATAAAACAACTGGAGTTTGGCATAAAACAAATCCTATGCCAAGAAATATGAACTTACACTTTATTAATTCTACAGAGGGTTGGATTTACTTTGTTAATAAAGGGAAGACGGGAACTTTTAATAATAAAGGAAAAGCTATACATGATTTTATAGAAACATCTGTTATTCGTGGAAACGAAAAAAAGTATGGAATTCACCCGACTCAGAAACCCGAAGTTCTGTTTGAACATTTCGTTAATCTTCTAAGTAATGAAAATGATGTAATATTAGACCCCTTTATGGGTAGCGGTACTGCAGGAATTGTTTCGAAAAGGTTAAATAGAAATTTTGTTGGTTGTGAAATTGATAAAGAGTATTTTAAAATAGCTACAAATAGAATTGAAGAAACTTTAGAACAACAGATTGCTATTGATTTAGATTAAAAGAAGGTGTGTTGATGTTAAAGGCTGTTGATTTATTTTCTGGTGTTGGGGGGATTATCATTAGGACTGCAAGAAGCAGGGATTAATGTAGTTTTATCAAATGAAATAGATAAAGATATTGCAAACTCATATATTAAGAATCACCCAAAAGTACAGATGATTAATGATGATATTACAAAGCTTGAAATAAATTCAATTTTGGAGATTTGAAAGGGAATATAGATATAGTAGTCGGTGGACCTCCTTGCCAAGGTTTTTCTCAAAAAGGTTCTAGAAAAATCATGGATGACGAAAGAAATTATCTTTTTAAGTATTTCTTTAAGGTTGTTAAGTATTTACGACCAAAGTATTTATTATGGAAAATGTACCAAATCTTTTAACTTCTGGAAAAGGTATTTTCAAAAAACAAATATTTGAAATGTTTGAGACCATTGGCTATAAATTGGATTCAGATATTCTGAATTCGTATGATTATGGTGTTCCTCAATTAAGAAGAAGAGCATTCATAATAGGCAAATACAACTCAAATATAGCTTTACCTCTAAACATATCTGAAAAAGTAAATGTTAAAGATGCAATATCTGATTTAAGTTTTCTGAACTCTGGCGAAGGAGTTGAAGAACAAGAATACAAATTTGAACCAAAGTCAAACTATCAGAAGTTGATGAGGAGAAACTCTAAGACACTTTATAACCATAAAGCAACTAACCATTCAACATTGGCGATAGAACGAATGAACTTGATAGCACCTGGTCAGGGACGAGAAGTACTGCCAAAGGAGCATTTAACTAAATCTATTTATAGTGGAACATGGTCAAGAATGATAGAAGACCAGCCTTCTGTAACTATTACTACTAGATTTGACACTCCATCATCGGGTAGATTTACTCACCCATATCTTAATAGGGCTATAACTGTCAGAGAAGCAGCACGAATTCAGTCTTTTCCAGATGACTTTATATTTTACGGTTCAAAGACTTCACAGATGAAACAGGTAGGAAATGCTGTACCGCCTTTACTCGCAAAGGCTATAGCTACAGAAATTCTGTTAGACTTTAAAAAAAATGAAAAAATAATTATTTAAACGAGACAATCTTGTCTTCGTTTTTTAGAGTTTTTAATGTGATAATTAAATTATTTATTGACAACTTATCGTGTAATATAGTATTATGTAATCAATCTAAAATTTTTGGAGGTGTTTAATAGAGGAAATCCATAAGTAATATTCAGTGTTTTGTAAAATTTAACATTTGGAAAAACAAACCAGTTTTCCTAATGATAAGTATGTTTTTGAACTCGTAATAGGGGTGCATTGCGCCTTTAAACGAAGTTTAAAAAACAATTTTAAATCATAATAAAGCTATTTTTAGACGTGGTCTCACTACACGTATGCCCAAATTAGCTTATTGATTGAATTGTTAAATACTTACATTAGGAAAGCTGGTTTTTTGTATGCAAAAATTATTTAAGGGGGTGATTACAATGTGAATCTAAACCGCAACTCTTAGAACCTTGAAAACTAAATAGACACCTTAAGAGAATTGATAGTCGCCCTATTAAAGGGATAAATGGTTCAATTGGTTCCCGTGAGTGGTTTAAAGAAGCATAAGGCATTTAGCCGACTATCATAATACTGCTGCTACTTAATTATTTTAAAGTAATAAATTCTACATACTGTAAAGTTGGTCCTAGTAAAAAGACCAGAAACTAAATTTAACTATATTCGATAATAAAATAATTAATGAATTAATTAATGGAGGAGATAATCATGTTTAATAATTTAGAAATTATGAAGCAATTTGGTGAAGGTAGCACGTTAGAAACAATAAAAAGTGGAAACATAGCTACGACAAATTATATTTGTTTAGAAATCAGCAAATCAAAAATTACTAATAGAAATGTTAAACAGCATTTAAAAGCTTTTTCGGAAATTGAAAAACACCAAACTAAATTCAAAAATAAAGTAGTTTTAATGTTCCAAGGTTATGACTATGATTCAAGAGAAATATATGAAATTAGAGAGATAAGACGGTGGGTTAGAAAGTTAGTCGAACAGAAACCACACATATTTTATTACTTATCGGTCGAGTTCGAAACAATGGCAATTATATTACCATGTATATTTGAATACGAAGTAATGAGTAAAGGACCATTAGGCATCCTAACAAAATTAAAACCGAATGAAAAGAAGCTTAAGGAAATATGTGACGCTGTGTATGAACACGCAATACAAAATGGAGAGACACATGAAAGTGCTCAAAGAATGATACATAGAATTCAGTTTTCAGTTGGATTTGGAATTTGATTATAAATAGAAGGGGTAACTATCTCCTTCTCCCCCCTTTTAAATTATAAGTTAAACGTATTAAATACAAACAATGGAGTGATAGAAATGAGTAAAAACTTAGTGAAGGTAATATATTTGAAACTGCTGGAATATCTCTTATTATTTGGCTATTAGGAGCATGATGTTTAGAAAGATTTTTGAAACAGACATTAGTGAACATAACTTTGAGGTTCAAATTATTGCTGGGTACAGAATGTTTAATTTATTAGAGGAACAAAACCTAGTTCAGAATTTAATATGTGAATTGAAATGTGAAGGCTATCAAGATAGTACCTTATCTTTGAAATATAGTTCTTCTCTTGATAATTCAGATGTTAGCCTAGCTATGAGAATAAAGAATGATGTATTTATACCTTTTAGCCAAGAGGAAATTGATAGTTTGCTTAATGTAGAAGAGGAAACTGTCAGTGTCAATAATGAGAAAGAGAAGTGTTTTATGGAATTTCCTGAAGATGATATAGATATTGATTCTCATTTCATCAATTTAAATGAAACATTGTATCAGTTACTAATAGGTGAGGGCTATGAGTTTTTATCTTATAAAGATTTAATATGGAAGACATGTCAGTTGTAGAGGTACTAAAATTGTGCTCCCTCATTCAAGATAAAGCTTCTTACAATAGAAGAATTATAATCTGTTATATATAATTTGGAAATGGATAATGCCAAGAAAAGAAATTGTTTAGAAGAATATATTATTAATAGGAGTGATTTACAATGGGACAATATTTTATTGCAGTTAATCTCGATAGACAAGAGTTTTTATACCCAATTAGAGGAAGTGGTGCAAAGCTAATGCAACACAGTTATATAGGGAATGAGTTTGTAGAAACAATAGCAAGGCTATTTTCAAAAGGAAATCCATGGTATAAGTCTCGACTCGTCTGGGCTGGTGATTACATGGATGAAAGAATTTATCTAGATGAATTTGAGTCTGAAAGTTTTATGGATGAAAAAGGAGATTATAACCTTTATCACTATTCAACTGACCACTTTAATTGTTTAACACCTTTTTTCGAATTTAATAGTTTTAAATTTACTCAAAGTTATTCCTATATAGTTAATCATTGTAAAAAAACAATATGTAGACATAAATAAAGTGCCTAATAGTGAAGATGGTTTAAAAAAATCACCCACTTCCACTATTAACTTGTAGTGGCAATGGTCGTGGTATGGGTGATTATACAAATGCAGAATATGAAGAAATAAATAACAAAATTACCATTTGTGAAAATAGACTAAATGAAATGAACTCAAAAATTAAAGAAGAAGAAATTATTGCAGAGTTAAAACTATTGTATGAACAATTTAACCAAGCAACTTCATTCGTTGGAGATTGGGCTGGCAATATCATTAGTGTGGAAAGGAACATTATAGAAGGATATACAGAAATTAAACCTGATTTTAAATAGCATTCTTATAACCCATATGTGAGTTATGAAATTTTTAAATTTGAGTCTTTTTGAAGAAGCTCAAATACATATTAAAGTGAATGATTTCTGATTTCCTTAGCAAGGAGAATTACCTATTAATTAATGAAGAATAGATAGCTATAACATCGGAGGAGATATAATCTTTCTATCTTCTCCCCACTTTTAATCCACAAACACATTTCAAAATTAAATGAGGAGGAACAACAATGATTACTTGGAAAACATTAATCAGTATACATGAACATAATAGTAAGGATAAGTTTTTTATATAGATGTTGGACATAGTTTGTCAGGAATTAATTATAACAACGGAGTAATAATTACGTTTGAAACAAATGACTATAGTTGTATCACTATGCTTTTTCAACTTATCAGATGTGACATTATATGGGAAGTGCTTATCATTGATTGGCAAAATTACAGAAGTTATGTCTATGAAAAGTTAAATACCGAAGATAGGAATATGAATTTTGTGGAAGTCAATTTTGATAAGTACGCAAGTAGGGTTCTTGAAAATTTAGGAAAAGAAAAGATATCAATCCAATTACAGATGTTACAGATAAGTGAGAGGAATATTAAAGAAATACTTCATTCATTTAGCCTATATGATTTATTAGAAAGGGTTGTACGGCTTCCTATTGAAAGTCAAATTGAATATGAAACACAATCTCCTCATGAATATGAAAATGAAATACGTGAGAATATGGAGACTAATGATAATTATCAGAAAGAAAATGAACTTGACTTATTATTTTAATAGTAATAATAAAGTTGCTTAAATAGGTAATCAAGACCATTTGAAAGGATGATAAAAAATGAAAGATATTAATGTTTTAGACACTGTGAGTATAAATGAAATAATAGCAAAAACTTTGAAAACCTTCTTTGATTATGATTGTGAAGTGGAAGTCGATTGTATGTATAATTTTATTGATAATTCTATTAAATATTATCCATATACCACTTACGAATATCATAAAGGAGATACTATTTTATATACTATCAATCCAATTTCTCTAGAAGAATCAATTGACGCTTTGGAAGGCTTATTTAATCTCGTTACACCTATTATATTTGATAGTAAATTGCTTTCGGATGAAGATGAGTGGAGAGAATATTCTCAAGAAGAAAAAAATATTATTTGCAGAATACTTCAACGTCCTTAGCATTTATGAAAATAATGATAATGATATATTACGTAATTTGAAATTATGGAAATCATCATAAGAAAAACATCTACATTTGATTGTTCAAACATTAATGGTTATAGAAATGAGCAAATTTGTATTAGATGATAAATATATTAAAGTTATATTATATGCGCTTAAAGATAAAATTGAATCCTTAGCTGATATTAAAGTGCTTGATGCAGCTAGCAATGGTGAAAGTAAGTTGGAAAATATTTAATACAATACAAAGATTCATTACTAGGAATTAAAAAATTTCAGAAGAAGGAGTGACTGTAAATGTCTAATAACAACCGATTAGAACAATTAGATAGTATGGAAGTAATACGAGAAACTTTGAACTTATGGATTGAGCATGATGGAAATGTCTCAATTGTATATACATATAATAATATCGATAAAAAAGACCTCGGTCTATCCAAGAATATCGAATGAACATCACGAGGGAGATATAGATATATTCAAATGGTAGAAGGAATAACTCAATTTGAATTGGAACAATTGTATGAAGATGATGAACTCGAATTAATAAGTAGGTTAGAACAATCTGAAGAAGGTTTAATTCTGGATGAAAATTATTATGCCAGTGAGAATGAACTTTTAGATTATTTTCACTCAAATTACTCACTACATAATAGAATTATAGATATATTTATATATAATGAAGTACTTGAATGTATTGATGCAAGAATTAAAAGTATTTATCAAGAAGAAAGAGACTTTAAACATTAAGAGGTTTATAAAGTTACGATAATAATTAAATTAAAAAGGGTGATACACAAGGATGTGTTAAAAAGGAGTAATAAAGATGAATAACGTAATAATTCGTTCAAAAGATGAACTACCGTTAGTTTTAGACGTCAAAGATATTAAAAATATATTAGGAATAGGCATTAATCAAACTTATGAATTGATAAATTCTAATCAATTCCATTATGTAAAGGTCGGTAAAAGAATAAAAGTATCGAAAAATGAATTTTTTAAGTGGCTTGAAAACGAAACAAAAACAACATATTAATTAGCAAGATAATACATAAAGGGGTTGCACTTTGCAACCCCTATTCATTTTCAACATATATTATTTACTTAAGTTAAAATAGATTCACTAATGGTAAGGAGTGAAATATAATGCCAGTTTATAAAGATAAGAATATAAAAAAGAAAGAAAATGGTATTTTGAAGTAGAATTAGGCTTGGATGAAAATGGGAAAAGAAAAAGATATAGAGAAAGAGGATTTAGAACCAAAAAGAAGCTGAAGAAGCAATGATAAAAGCAAAAAGAAATTTTATGGAAGGAACATATACTGATACAAAAACTTAACTTATCAAGAATTGTTTAATCAATGGATAAACACAAAAAAAGATATTTCAGAAGCTACAAAAGAGTTATATTTAACCTATTTTAGGATTCATTTAAACCCAGGTATAGGCTCGTATAAATTAAATAAGTTATCCCCTTTCATTATTCAACGTTTTATTAACACACTTTATGATAAGAACCTATCCTCTTCTTCAGTAAAAAGAATATATTCAGTTGTCCGCTCTAGCTTACAATACGCTGTTAGAATGCAATTATTGAGTACTAATTTTGCAGATTCAATAGAAAAGCCAAAGGAAAACACGATGAAGGAAGTCAAAGTATGGAGTACCAGCGAAGTTAAACAATTTATATCGAGTATAGAAGGTGCTTCAAGATATGCTATTGCTTATAAATTAGCAGTATATACGGGTATGAGACAAGGAGAAATATTAGGTCTACGCTGGAAAGATATAAATTTTGAAAAAAGTTATCTAACAGTCCAACAAAACTTACACACAAAGGAAAAATAGAAAGTGGTGCAAAGAATAAAGGAAGTATGAGAAACATTTCTTTAAATAAATACATTATTGAAGAGTTACTTAAACACAAAGAAATTATTGAATTAGAAAAAGTAGATAACCAAAATCATTATCAAGATAATAATCTTGTTGTTTGTACTGAAATTGGAACCCCATGCCACCCCAGGAACTTGTTAAGATTATTATATAGTCATATAGAACAGTCAGGTGTGTCTAGAATTAAATTTCACGATTTAAGACACACTCACGCTAGTCTCCTTCTATTAGCAGATGTAAATATAAAAATCATATCAGAGAGACTTGGGCACGCAAGTATTAGAATAACCCTCGATACGTACGCACACCTATTACCAAATATGCAAAAAGAAGCAATAAAAAAGTTAGATACTTTATTTGGTGAATAATTCTAATGCCGACAAAATGCCGACAAAACTGTTTTTTAAAAACATATTGTTTTTATAACATTCTTTAATAAATATGAAAAGACCCCTCAGGCTATATAGCGAAAGGGGTCTAGTTAGGTTTGGCACCCTATGACTCCGAGTGGGCTCGAACCACCGACCTCCACCCTGTCAAGGTGGCGCTCTCCCAGCTGAGCTACGGAGTCGTATTGTTGAAAAATATTCAATTAAAATCAATCGACAAATATTAATATAATCGTTTATACTTAACTTGTCAATACTTTTTTAAGACGGAGGATTCTCAAATGATCGCAAGAATTCTAACGTATTTATTAATTGGTGGCCTGTTAATTGCAACTGTTGCCTTATCAGCACCGAAATATTTATTGCATTTATTCATTGCTTTTGGCGTGATTTTTGTCATTGGTACAGGATATTTAGCAATTGTGTACGCCAAACGAGTTTTTAGTTTATTGAAACAAATAAAAGAAGAATGACTTTTTAGAAGAGCATTAAATTATGTCTATAATTTGATGCTCTTTTTTATACCGACAAATTATCTACGTAAAATCTTCTCCATGGCTTTTCCTCTCGCTAATTCATCGATTAACTTATCCATATAACGAATTTCTTGCATAAGTGGTTCTTCAATTTCTTCCACTCGCACCCCACAAATAACACCTTTAATCATCGTGCGTGAAGGATTCATTTTAGGTGCTTCTTCAAAGAATGTTTCAAAATCTACCTGCAGATCAAGTTGTTTTTCTAATTCATCCTGACTATAACCAGTAAGCCAGTGAATGATTTCATCTACTTCTTCTTTAGTGCGTCCTTTTCTTTCAGCTTTCTTAATGTAATGGGGGATAGACACTTGAGAAGCTCATCGTATATATTTTATGTTTTGCCATATCAATCACTCCTAAAGTTCTTTCTAACTATCATAACATAAGCCTATTATTGCAAAAATAATCCCACTGCGAGATTAACAAGTTATGGTAAAATGATGTTATGTTTAGAAAAATCAAACAAATTCTTCTTACAGGTGAACGATTATGAAAATTAGAAAACTAACTCAAGAAGAACCTGCACCAATGGATTTATTACTATTAGCTGATCCTTCTCCTGAATTGGTTAACGATTATCTAGTTCAAGGTGAGTGTTTTATAGCAGAAGATGAAGGTGACGTAATAGGTGTTTATGTATTAATTCCAATTGAGACTGGTACGATCGAGCTCATAAATATAGCCGTTTCAGAATCACATCAGGGGAGAGGGTTTGGTAAACGTTTGATAATGGATGCTATTGAGCAGGCCAAACGTGAGGGTTATCAAAAATAGAAATCGGAACTGGGAACTCTAGTATTCATCAATTAGCTCTCTACCAAAAGTGCGGTTTTAGAATAACGGGCATTGATCAAGACTTTTTCATAAGAAATTATGAAGAAGAAATTTATGAGAACGGTATTCAGTGCCGAGATATGATTCGTTTAACACTATATTTATAAAGGTTAATTAGAAGGGGAATACGATGGATAAACATATTTGGACTGGTGTCAAAGTTCTAGCAACAATAATTTTTATAATTGGAGTAGTCATGGTAAGTTTTGCGGGCATCTACACACTGATGACCGTCTCAACTGGTCGTAATTTGATGGCTGCGCTCATTATACTTGTCGCATTAGGGATTATCGTCTTTTGGATTTTAGGTGTGTTTAATTTAGTTAAATTGAAGAAATTAGTGATATCCATGGCGGTTTACTTCGGCATTTGTCTACTTATATTTGTCGGTCAGCTAGGGTATGCGTATTATCTAGATTCATTAGAGGTCGTAAGTACTCAAGATGTGGATTTAAGTGAGTATAAACCTTTCGCTAATGACACTAAAGCAGTTAGCTCGATGAAAAATCAACGCTACAAATTGAAGATGATTTGCCAATTTTGGACGGGGCAACAGCGCTTTACCCGGTATATTCTAGTTTTGCTAGAATGGTTTATCCCGAAAAAGATTATGCACTACATAACAGTGAAGTCATGGCTAATCAAACGACTGGGGCCTATCAAAATCTTTTAAAAGGCGAGGCCGATCTAATTTTTGCAGCTGGACCTTCTGAGGAGCAACAAAATGTTTGAACGTGAGGATAAAGCGTTAAATATGACACCAATTGGCAGGGAGGCGTTTGTCTTTTTTGTACATGCGGACAATCCAGTTGATTCACTGAAGGTTGAAGAGATTCAAGGGATTTACTCAGGTAACATTACAAACTGGAAAGAAGTTGGAGGGGAGGACGTCGAAATCCGAGCTTTTCAAAGGCCAGAAGGTAGCGGGTCCCAGACAATGTTAAAAAGGTGATGGATAGCTCCCACTTAATGGAACCTCCAACAGACGATGTGGTTTCAGGAATGGGCGGAATAGTTAAGGAGACATCGAATTATCGCAACCGTAAAAATGCAATTGGATTTTCATTTAGATTCTTCGCAAACGAAATGGTTGATAACGGAAAAATTAAGCTAATCCAAGTGAATGACGTTGAGCCGACAAAAGAATTTATTCAAGACGATTCGTATCCATTTGCTGCTGAATTTTATGCCATTACAGCTGGCACGGAAAACCCAAATGTCGATTCGTTAATTGATTGGATTCTGTCCGATCAAGGCCAGGCAATAATTGAGAAGGTCGGTTATGTTCCAGTCAATTAGGTAGGTCAATCATAACATCAACTTTTTCTGCTTTTGTTTGTCTTATAAGTGATTCTATTAATCTTATGTGATTAATGCTATCTTCAAGGTATTGACGTTCTTCACTTCCATAGTTAACGGTACCGACAAGACCTTGAAAGATCATACGAACATGTTTAACATCCGCAAATAGTTGATCATAATCAGGCTCTTGTTTTTGAACCCAATTTTCTTCAAGCTCTTGAGCAATATGTTCTATATAATAGTTTGTAAGTTCAAGAGAATGTTTACTAGCATGCCTGTTTAAAGCTCTTAAACCTTCTATGTGGTCTTGAATGGTTGGTCCATGATTGATGTATGATTCGGTGTTTAAATTAGATAATGGACTATACCAACCAATGATGAACATCAAAGTTAGCGAAATGACTATTAAAGCTATAATAGTTTTGGGCATAGAATCATCCTTACCTTAAATGTTTGCGTATTCTCTCAGGAATCATCAATACCTCTAATTTTAAGTCAATCGGCTCATATGTATCATCAATACATTCATTCCAGTATTCTAAGTGTTTAAGATCAATCCAATGTTCGGATTCTTCTACGTTTTGACCACCTTCTCCTTCAATCGAGTACCAATAAAGATATTCAGTTCTATCAGTTGTTTCACGAAAAATATTTTCTACATACATTTTTTCATCTTCTAAGGTCAGAAGCACTTCATCCATGTGCTTATTTAAAAATGCCATCCATTCGTCGACTTGTTGTGATTTACCTGATTTAACTCGAAAACGAGTCAGTTCTATATTCATGTAAATCCTCCCTTAATTGAGTTAAAAGAGTAGGTGTGCCTACTCTTTTTGTTCGGATAATAAATTGTCTTTCTTCATGTTTGGGCTTTTTATTGATATAAAAATTTAAAAGTTATTAAAGGGTATTTGATGTAATAAATATAATATATGAAATAAGAGAACTAGTTTAATAGAGATATACAACCTTAAATGTAAAGTAAAAGTTAATAATTGTAAAGTTTAGAATTTTAGTAACATTAGTATAATATGAAGTGTCAGCTTGTTTGTATAAACAAGTTGTGAAATAGTTCACAAAATCCTCAACTCTTCGTAACAAAGCGTTAACTGACTAATGAGTTGTTAAAGAACTAAATGAGGTATGATAGAGCGTGAAGGGGAGATGTACATGTATAAGAAACATGAAAAATGGTTGATCATCCTCAGTTTTGTTGTAGCAATTATTATGTTGATTTCGATTTTAGGTCGTCTTTTTCTAATATAGGGGGTGCTAGTCTGATGATGGAATACGATCCGGTCTTTTTTAGCCGAACGCTAACAGGATTAACGTTAGCATTTCACATATTGTATGCGACGATTGGTGTAGGGATCCCGCTCATGATTGCGATTGCTCAGTGGATTGGCATTAAAAAGAATGATGAGCACTATATTTTATTAGCTAGAAGGTGGACAAGAGGGTTCGTGATTACTGTTGCTGTTGGTGTCGTAACGGGTACAGCTATTGGACTGCAGTTATCACTACTTTGGCCGAACTTTATGGAATTAGCAGGTCATGTGATCAGTTTACCTTTATTTTTGGAAACGTTCGCGTTCTTTTTTGAGGCGATTTTCTTAGGGATTTATTTATATACGTGGGACCGCTTTGAGAATCAGAAAAAGCATATGCTTCTTCTTATTCCAGTTGCTATTGGGGCATCATTTTCAGCGTTCTTCATTACGATGGTTAACGCATTCATGAATACACCACAAGGATTTGATTTAGTTAATGGGGCACTCGTTAATGTAGACCCGATTGCTGCGATGTTTAACCCAGCAACGCCAACAAAGGTTGCTCACGTATTAACGACTGCTTATATGACGTCTGCATTTGTATTAGCATCCATTGCGGCGTTTCATTTATTTAAAGGACGAGACCATATTTATCATAAAAAATCATTGTATCTAATGATGAAAGTGGGTTTGATCTTTTCTATTGCAACTGTCATTGTTGGTGACTTCTCCGGAAAATTTTTAGCCGAATACCAACCTGAAAAGTTAGCTGCAGCAGAGTGGCATTTTGAAACGGAAGAGGGTGCACCTCTTATGATGTTCGGTTGGCTCGATGAAAATGGCGAGGTGCAGGGAGCTATCAAGATACCATATGCGTTAAGTATTTTAGCCCATAGTGATCCATTTGCAGAAGTGAAAGGGTTAAATGAATTTCCAGAAGACGAACTCCCACCTTTAATTGTGCATTATTTCTTTGATTTAATGGTCACCATTGGAATGTGGTTAACGTTTATTTCAGCATTTTACTGGCTTGCGGTTAAACGAAAATGGAAAGTCATTAAAAATAAATTATTTAATTTCATTCTGGTGTTATCAGGGCCGCTCGCTTTCATAGCGATAGAAATGGGATGGTTCTACGCAGAGTTTGGCCGTCAGCATGGATTCTCCGTGGGTTTATGAAGACACCAGAGGGAGCGACGTCAGCGGCATATGTTGATACGATGCTATGGTTATTTGTTGGTCTGTATATCGTGTTAGGTACTGGTAGCATTATCGTGCTCATTCGGATGTTTAAGAAAAATCCGGTTGAACGAGAACTTGAAGATCACGCAATTGAAAGGGGTGAGAGGTAATGGATTTAGCGATTATTGGAGTATCCGTCCTGTGGCTATTTCTGTTCGGCTATATCATCATTGCCTCCATCGACTTTGGAGCGGGTTTTTTCAGTGCCTATAGTGAGATTGCAAACACAAAACACGTGCTGCACCATATCATACAGCGGTATTTATCACCCGTGTGGGAAGTGACTAATGTTTTCTTAGTGTTTTTCTTTGTTGGTATGGTTGGCTTCTTCCCAAGCGCGGCATTTTATTACGGAACCGTTTTGTTAGTTCCAGTTAGTATATCGATTGTACTTCTTGCGATTCGCGGGTCTTATTACGCGTTTCAAACTTATGGAGCTAAAGATAGTAAGTTTTACGTTCTTTTATATGGTGTAGCAGGTTTGCTTATTCCGGCATCACTTTCCATTGTTTTAACCATTTCTGAAGGTGGTTTTGTAGAAATGGTAGGTGAAAATCCAGTGTTATTATATAAAGAATTATTCTTCAGTCCGCTTACCTGGAGTATCGTGATTTTAAGTGTGGTCAGTGTACTCTATATATCCGCGACCTTTCTAACGGCGTATGCCGATGTGGCTGAAGACTTTAAAGCGCGAGAGATCTTAAGAAAATACTCACTGGCATGGAGCGGACCAACGATCCTATCAGCTGGACTCATCATTTGGCAATTAAGACAACACAATGAACTACACTTTGCGAATATCATGGATATTTGGTGGGTGTTCGCTTTATCGGGAGTGTTTTTTGCGATTACCGTCTTGTTCTTGTGGAGGAGAAAATATTATAGTCTAGCGTTTTGGAGTTTAATTATTCAATTTGGATTAGCATTCTTCGGTTATGGCGTGTCGCATTATCCGTACTTGCTGTATCCGTATTTGACAATCTACGACGGCTTTACGAACGATGCCATGGCACAAGCATTAATTATCGCATTTATTGCAGGTTTTGCCTTACTCGTTCCGTCAATCTTATTACTCGCAAGATTATTTTTATTTAATAGAACTTACGTCAAAGGTGAAGAACAGAGGAGGTATTAATGATGGATCATTTCTTAATTACGTACGCACCGTTTATTGTGGTGATCATCTCAATTGTATTAGCATTTTGGTCAGGTTTAAAAGACGATGCGGTGAAATAAATAGTATATTGTAAAAGCTGAACTTTAGATTTAATCTTGAGTTCAGCTTTTTTATATGACTTCGTCAAAATACATAAAAGTTGTTTTATTTATGAGTTAGAATTAGTAGAATAGTTTTTATAAAGGGGGAGGGGTCGTTGAAGCAACGTCATATCACTCAAGTAATTGTCTTAACCATTCTTAGCTGCTTAGCGTTATTTTATGTTGAGCAAATTTTAGAATTATCATACATTATGAAGACGCTTGCTAAAATTCTTCTGTTTTTAATCGTTCCTATTGTATTTATCAAAGTAGTGCTTAAAGAACGACTTTTTGAATCATTAAGGCTTAACCAAGTAGATGTCAAAGGACTACAATATGGAGTGGGCCTTGGTTTACTTTCGGTGATTGTTATATTAGCGGCTTATGTTTTACTGCAAGATCAAATTAATGGTGAAACAATCATACTTGATTTGCAAAACAGGCTTAATATTACACTTGAAACGTACATATTCGTTGCACTCTATATTACATTTGGAAATTCACTCTTGAGGAATTTTATTTTAGAGGTTTTATTTTTCTAAAGTTTTATCAATCCGGCTATCATGTATTGGGTTATATTTTTTCTTCAGCATTATTTGCGATTTATCATGTGGCTATTTTTGCGACATGGTTTAACTTCGAACTGATCCTATTAGCACTAGCCGGGTTATTTGTAGTTGGACTTATTTTCAACTGGTTAAATACTAAATCCAATAACTTCTTAAATTCATGGATTTTACATATTGTGCAGATATTGCCGTTGTGTCGATCGGGTTTTATTTATTTTGGTCAATGTAAAAGGGAGGAATTAGATGGGGCAGTTAGTTTTTGTTTACGGAACGCTAAGACGATATGAACGAAATCATCATCTATTAGAAGATGCTAAATTAGTTTCACAGCAGGCATGGACGAAGGGGAGACTTATTGATACAGGATACGATTATCCAGCTATGTTATTAGACAATGATGACCATGTATATGGTGAACTATATGAAGTTGATCATGATGTGTTAAAACAAATAGATAAGCTTGAAGGGTACCAAGGTATATCTGAGACCGATCATTATCAAAGAACCGAACAGCTTGTACTAAGTGACTTAGGTGAGTTTAAAGCATTATTATATTATTATCCAAAAGAGGTTCAGAATACTGAAGAAATTCCTTTTGGAGATTGGCGTTTAAAGAAACTGCTTGATCAAGGAACGCCTCATTATTTTGCTTACGGATCTTGTATGGATCACGAGCGAATTGAAAAAGCGGGCATGTTAACGCAGTTTAAAACACTTGGACTTGGGCTACTACCTGAACATGAGTTAAGATTCACAGTGCGTGCAGATGATGGGGGAAGAGCTGATATTGTGGAGATGTCTGGCCATCAAGTTGAAGGTATTGTCTATGAAATTACTGAACAAGCTTTAAAGTATTTATATAATCGTGAAGGTGTTATATAGGACTATACAGACCAGCTGTTGTGGATGTGACCTTCAATGGAGAAATACTAAACATGTTAACGTTTATTGTGATTGATAAACTTGAAGAAATAGCGCCGCCTGATCATTACCTAAATGAAATTGTACGTGGCGGCAAACGACATTTGTCTGAAACTTATTTAAAACAAATCAATTCACGTGTTGAACGATTAAGGGCGGGGGATTAAGTGCACTATACATACATGTTAAGATGCTGTGATCAATCTTTATATACGGGATATACAAACAATTTGGATAATAGACTCGCCAAGCATTTAGCAGGCAAGGCGTCAAAATATACACGTGCACGTCTTCCTGTCAAAATCGTTTATTATGAAGTATTTGAGACGAAATCAGAAGCCATGAGCCGCGAAGCGAATATTAAAAAATTACCGAAGAAAACCAAAGAAGAAATGATTCAATCGTTCAATTTGGACATAGTTAAATAGTCATTTTTTAATGAAATTATTTATTTTTGTGATAGTGATTGATAAAATTTGGGTATATGATATTTGAATTGGAAGGGAGTTGTAATGATATGGATTTTTGAGTACCGTTATTAAATACGGTAACACGTTTTTTTTTTTGGGATTATATTTTAATTTATTTATTAATTGGTGCAGGTCTTTACTTTACGTTCTTTAGTAAGTTTGCGCAGTTTCGTTTATTCCCTGAAATGTTTAAGGTCATTGGTGAAGAAGCGGTTGAACAGAGTGGTAAACGCGGGACCAATGCCTTTCAAGCATTCAGTATTAGTATTGCATCTCGAGTTGGGACTGGTAACTTAGCGGGCGTTGCGTTAGCCGTTGCAATTGGTGGGCCAGGTGCCGTGTTCTGGATGTGGATGATTGCTTTAATTGGTATGGCAACCGCATTTATTGAAAGTACACTGGCGCAAGTATATAAAGTACCTGATAAAGGTGGGTTTCGCGGAGGACCTGCTTATTATATTGAGAAGGCTCTAGGCCAACGCTGGATGGCTGTATTATTCTCGGTACTTATTACAATGACATTTGGATTGGTTTTTAATGCGGTTCAAGCTAACACAATTTCTGAAGCTGTTGAAAAGGCATTTAATATTGAACATTATGTTTCAGGAATTGTTTTAGTTATTCTTGCTGCATTAATTATTTTGGCGGAATTAAACGTATCGCGGTCGTTTCAGGGACGATTGTCCCCATTATGGCAGTGATTTATATTGCTGTTGCACTAGTCGTCGTCATTATGAATATTACTGAAGTTCCACGTATATTTGGAATGATCTTCTCTCATGCTTTCGGACTTGAACAATTTGTTGGCGGTGGAGTTGGTGCTGCCTTAATGCAAGGGATTAAACGTGGACTCTTCTCAAACGAAGCTGGTATGGGTAGTGCACCGAACGCTGCTGCAACAGCTGGGGTTAGCCACCCTGCCAAACAAGGGTTAGTACAATCACTAGCCGTTTTCTTTGACACGATTGTTGTGTGTAGCTTTACAGCTTTCATTATCCTATTATACAGTGATTTTGCAAGCCCAACTGAAGATGGCATACAGTTAACGCAAACGGCTTTAAGTGCTCAGATTGGTGACTGGGCTACCATTTTCTTAGCTGTTACGATTTTCTTATTTGCCTTTAGCTCTGTAATTGGTAACTATTATTATGGTGAATCAAACATTGACTTCTTGAAAAATAATAAAATTTGGAGAAATGTTTACCGCTTTTTAGTATTAGGTATGGTGATGTTTGGTGCTTTAGCTAAAGTAGACATTGTATGGAGTATGGCAGATTTATTCATGGCAATGATGGCAGTGGTTAACTTAATTGCGATCCTGTTATTAAGTAAAATTGCTTTTGCGATTCTTAAGGATTATACCAAGCAGAGAAAAGAAGGAAAGGATCCATCATTCCATGTAGATAACGTCCCTGGGCTTAAAAAATGTTGAATGGTGGGGCGCACAAGATAGAGATAAATAATGATTTGTTGGCCGGGCGCTATTTGCGTCCGGTTTTTTAGTGTAGCTTAAATCAATTCGGTTAAATCAAGCAAATCTGAAAGTTTTAAAAATTTATCAGATGGGAATTGAAATAAAAAAGAGCCCTTAAATAGGACTCTTAATTAACCAATTCACGATCTGATTGAACCCAGTTATCTGACCAATTTTGAATTTGACTTAAAACTGGCTCGAGTGCTAGCCCTTTATCAGTAAGAGAGTACTCAATTCTAACTGGTGTTTCATCATAAACAGTACGTTTGACTATACCTTCTTTTTCTAGATCTTTTAACCTTTCAGATAAAACGCGACCACTAATACCAATTTCAGATTCAATATTGCAAAAACGTTGTGAACCATTCAGTAGCTGAAACACGATTAAACCGGTCCACCGTTTGTTTAAGATTGATAATGCTTTTTCAAATTTTGGGCAAATATTTGTATCGGCCATATGATTCACCTCTTTCTACCTATTATAACTTAAAAAGAAACTTTTTAAAATAGTTAAATGTTACTTGACGTAATTAAATTTTAATTATATACTTACTTACATAAAGTAAGTTAATTATTTCAGAGGAGGAATTTAATAATGGCAACAGTTCAATTAGACAAAGTACACAGTGCAGTTTATTTCACTGTCAAACACATGATGGTTTCAAAGGCAAAAGGGGAATTTCAAAACGTAGACATCGAGTTCAATGGTGATGTTAATCATTTGGAGGATGCTAGTGTTAAAGCGATCGTAGATGTTTCATCAATCGAGACAAATAATGAAGATCGAAATGGTCACTTAAAATCAGCAGATTTCTTCGATGCAGAAAATCATCCTAACATTGTATTTGAAAGTAAATCAGTTAAGAAAGTAAGTGACTCTGAATACGAAGTAACAGGCGACCTTACAATTAGAGGAACGACTAATGAAGAGACTTTCAAGGTTGTTCACAATGGTATTGCAAAAGATCCAATGGGTGGTAACATGGTTGCTGGTTTTGATGTTGAAGGTAAAATCAATCGTGAAGATTACGGACTTACTTGGAATGCAGCATTAGAAACTGGCGGCGTATTAATTGGTAAAGAAGTTAATATTAATGCAGCATTCGAATTTGTGATTGAAGAATAATTAGTAAACGCCAGGCGGTGAGCCTGGCTGTTTTTGTTTTGTTTGTATTTGATTAGAAATTGTTTATATTTCACCTGAAACTGTTCATATCTAATAAGAATTTGTTCGTATTCCAAGGATAACTGTTCGTATCTAATAAGAATTTGTCCGTATTTCAAGAATAATTGTTCGCATATAGTAATGAATTGTCCATGTACTGAGAGTAATTGTTATAAATAAATATACATAGTGTCGGAATATATAAATAAACCCCTGCTTAAAT